>JAZLHL010000040.1:0-144707 GCA_045616765.1 Acutalibacteraceae bacterium | reverse complement strand
TGTGTTGCCTGCGGGGATCATTTTGTTGATATCAATTTTAGGTAATAAACCGCTTTTAACGGCACTTTCCGGGTCGATATAATATCCGAGTCCTCCGGCAATGTAAAGACGGTCAATATCGGTGATTTTAAGTCCGACAGTCTCGCAAAGAATTTCGATTCCCGAATATATTGCACTCTTTGCAAGTTGGAATTGACGGATATCTTTTTGTGTGAAATATACATTTTCAGTTATTGTCAATTTTTCATCTTCAAAATATCCGGTTTCATCAATCAATTCATTTTCAAGAAGATATGCAACGGTATCAATTATGCCGGAGCCGCAGATGCCTTTTGCTTCTGTGTTGCCGACAGTGGTGTATTTTATTGAACCGTTAACATTTTTCAGGGAATTTATTGCACCGTTTATGCCGCCGCAGCCGCATTCCGTGCAGGCGCCTTCAAGCGCAGGTCCCGCGGCGGTTGAGGTACAGTACAGCTCACCGTGCTTTGATAAAACGATTTCACCGTTGGTGCCCAAATCCGTAAGCAAAATGTTTCCGTTTGCTTTATCGAGATTTAATGAGTATGCGCCGGCAGTAATATCGGCGCCGATAAATGCACTGACAGATGGTAATATAATAATGCTTTTGACATTAAAACCGTATTCCGCGCCGTTTACAATTCTGTAATCGGTGAATTGCGGAAGAAAAGGGGAATGACCCATACTTTCGGGGGAAACACCGCAAAACAGATGCAGCATGGTCGTGTTGCCGCTTATTGCAAGCGTTTCAATATTTTGGGGGCATTTCAGCTCTGCCAAAAGATTGCGAATACAATCCCGAATGATATTTGTCATATTGTTCAAATGACCTTCGGAACAAGCTTTTATTCTGCTGATAACATCTGCGCCGAATGAACTTTGGGGGTTCAGGCAGGAAGCATAGTGTATTTCGCCGAATTCGTTTGAATATGCCGCTGCAACGGTGGTGGTGCCTATATCGACCGCAACTCCGTTTTTGAGTGATTTAACGGTAGTAAATGAGTTTGCCGTAAGTCCGTTGCCGTCTTCAAAATTACATGAAATCTCTGCATTGCCGCACACAACTGCTTTGCAGGATTTTACAAAACCTTTATTATCGGGAGTTGCATTTTCAAATCTGCCCGAAAGCAGTTTTACAGTGCATTTTGAGCAGGTGCCGAGCCTGCCGCAGTTCGCGGGAACCGTTATGCCGTTTGCCGTAAGCAAATCTATAAGTAAATCACCGTGTTCAGCACTTATATTCAGTTGTTTGCCGTTGTTGAAAACGGTTATAACAAATTCACTCATTTTAGTTTCCTTCATAGAAATCAGACGAGGTCTTATAAAACATATCTATGTTTTCCCATTTTGCGGAAGCGGGTACATCGCAGCCTGATGAAAGCACAAAATTTTTGTATTTACCGCATTTTTCAAGAGTGTTTATAACGGCATTTTTCATATCCTCGACAGTTCCGTTTTTAAAAAGCTCAACCGGGTCAAGGTTGCCCATGATAAGCTTGTCATTCGGTGCAAGAGCAAGCATTTCAGCCATATCAACAGCATTACCGAAGTGGTAAGCGTCGCAGCCGTTTGCAAAAATCGATTCTGTCATCTTTCCGACACCATCACCGCAGTTGTGATAAATGATCAAAAATTCATCATCACATACCGTGCTAACTATCTTTTTAATATACGGAGCGGAAAATTCCGCTTCAAGTGCAGGGGAAAGTAAACCCGATACCGGCTCTGCAAGAATTACGCCGTCAGCACCGGCTTCTTTATATGCTGAGATTAAGTTTATAATAAATTCCGTACATTTCCGTGTAAGCAGCTCAACGGCTTCAGGCTCATCATAGCAATTCAGCATAATATCGGTTATTCCCATAAGCCTTGCTGCAAGCGAAAACGGCGCAGATGTTCCTGCAAGCACGGGTCTGTCAGTTATCAGTCTTTTGGCTTCATATACGGCATCAATGAAAATACCCGTCCGCTTAGTACGGATTTTCGGAACTTCGAGTTTTTTTACATCATCGAAACTGCGTGCAATTACGCCGTTTACGGACGGTACCGAATCTGTGTTTTCGGTTATTTGAGCACCGAACGCTTCTGCTTCTACGGATAAATCCATCGGCATTACCGCTGCAGCACTGTTGCAGCGTTTTGCAACGGCATCGGCAGTTTTCGCCTGAAAAACGGAGTTGGTGAGTACATCGTTTATTTTAAATCCGTTTATTTGCAAAGCGGGGTATGAAAGTATCGGGAGCGGTCTTTTGTCATTGCCGCACAATATGCCGTTTATGAAGTTTTGCTTATTCATTGTAACACCCGTTTTCAGTTTAATTTTTCTCCGTTGCAGAAAACATCAATATTATCGGTGTTGCCGTTGATTTTGTAAGATTTCAGTATACCGTTATGCCATTCAATATCAACTGTAACATTACCGATGGCTTTCAGACCGGTGACTTTACCGTTTTTCCACGAGGAAGGCAGTGCAGGTAATAAGAAGATCTTACCCTCGCGTGACTGCATAAGCATCTCGCAAACACCGGCTGTATAACCGAAATTGCCGTCTATCTGGAACGGAGGATGCGCATCGAAAAAATTCGGATATGTTCCGCCGCCGCCTGCATAATGAACGCGATTGCCTACCGGTACGGGATTGAGCTGCTTTTCAATAAGCTTTAAAGCGTGGTCACCGTCCCACAGACGAGCCCACATATTGATTTTCCAACCGAGGCTCCAACCGGTGCCGACATCGCCGCGTCGTTCGAGTGACTTACGGCAGGCATCGGCAAGTTCGGGTGTTTCATCGGGCGTGATGAGCTTTGCCGGGTGCAGACCGTAAAGGTGTGATTTATGGCGGTGGTGAATATCATTTTCTTCCTCTTCATCATACCATTCAAGCAGTTCGCCATGTGAGCCGATCTTAAACGGTTGGATTTTCTCAAGACATTCGACAATTTTTTTGCTGCGCGAATCACTTAAACCGAGCTTTTCATAAGCTTTAAGGGTGTTTTCAAAAAGCTCTTTGATAATACTCATTGTCATAGTAGTGGTTTCCGAAACCGATGAAGTATCATTTTTATATTTGAATTCATTTTCGGGCGAGGTCGACGGCGCAAAGATAAGATTACCGAGTTTGTCCTCTACAAGTAAATCGGTAAAGAAATCGCAAGCCTTGGTCATTATCGGGAAGGCGGTATTCTTTAAGAAATCAATGTCATTTGTGTAGAGGTAGTGGTCATAAAGGTGCTCGCAAAACCAACCGCCCGACATAGGCCAGAAGCCCCACTGAGCACTACCGTTTGCAGGGTCACAAAAACGCCATATATCAACATTATGGTGTGCACAGAATCCTTTTGCATTATAAATAAGTTTAGCCGGTACCTCGCCGCGAACGGAAAGCTCTTTTATTAAGTCGATAAGTGGCAGATTGCATTCCGGCAGATTGCACATCAATACAGGCCAGTAGTTCATTTCCGTGTTGATGTTTACCGTATAATTGGAGCTCCACGGGGGTGTGTCACTGCTATTCCAGATGCCCTGCAAATTTGTGGCTTGAGTACCTGCGCGAGAACCCGAAATAATAAGATATCTGCCGAAATTGAACATAAGCGTGTAAAGTCCGATATCGCTTGCGCCGTTATGATGCTTTACGAGGCGTTTGTCAGAAGGAATACTCTCCATGCCATCGGAGCCGATATCGAGTGTAACACGGTTAAATAACTCTTTGAAATCAGAAATGTGCGCATCTTTTACGGCGGTATATTCCTTGTTGCAAGCATCGTTGATTGTGTTGATGCAGGCGTTTTTATACTCTTTGCCATCAAGCACGGGGTGTTTGTTGTATCCGTTAAAAGAATCCTCGGTGCTGAAATATAAAATAGCTTCTTTCGCATCTTTTATTTTTATGAAATTGCTGCCGTATTCGGTTTTACCGTCAGTTATAATTTTGGTCGCAGCGCGGTAAAGCATACCTTGCTCAGCTATATTTTCAGGGTATTTATTGCCCTTATTGCCTGCATAGGTTTCACTGTTTGCAGGCGAATCATTCGGGCATTGGCCGTCAAGAACCAAAAAACCGTTTTCGGTAAATACTTTGTATTTCAATTTTGCTTCAAGCTTTACGGTAAAAGACATCTTACCTTTTTTAGCGATAAAACGGTCAACATAAACATTATCCGGGTTTGAAATAAATGTTTCGCGGCTGAATTCGGTTTTTCCGCGTGTGTATGTTACCGTATGTATTCCGTTTTGCAAATTAAGATTGCGTTTGTAATCCTTTAAAAATCCGTCTTTTTCAAATTGGATTTTTATATCACAGCAGGGCATATATGCCTGCGAACAGTTTGAAAGAACTTTTTCTTCTATAATATCCTGAGCTTCGCCGTGTTTACCCTCAAGTACGATTTCACGGGCTTTTAAAAATGCCTCGTGCGCACCGTCTTTTAAAGCGGTTTTCCGCGGGTAACCTGTCCAAAGAGTGTCAATGTTCATTGATATTATTTCGTTATCGGTTCTGCCGTAAACCATTGCACCGATTGAGCCGTTGCCGAGCGGCAGTGCCTGTTGCCACTTTTTTGCAGAAGTTTTATAGAACAGATTATAGTTATCTTTATGCATAAAAGCACCTCTTTCACTGTTTTTACAAACATTATATATTTTTACATTGGGTCAGTCAATAATAACCTTTAATTATTATTAAATGTTTATATTATATTGTAAATCTCTGTAATATGTGTTATATTTTAAGCAGATTTATTTGAAGGCTTGCGGGGTTTTTTATGTATTATATAATTCTTGACCTTGAATGGAATAATACCTATTGCAAAAAAAAGCAGGGCTTTATGAATGAAATTATTGAAGTCGGTGCTGTTAAACTTGATCAAAATCTTAATCAGGTTGACACTTTTTCAATGTTCGTCAAAGCGCAGCTCGGTAAAAAGCTTCACTCTCGAGTTAAAGAGCTGACCAATATCACCAATGATGATATCAGTTCCGGCACGCCGTTTTCGCAAACTATGGCGCTTTTCAGAAAATGGTGCTGTGACGGCGGCGAGACCACTGTGCTTACTTGGGGTGATACCGATATACGGGTTCTTATTGAGAATTTCAGATATTTTAACGGCATTACATTTATTCCGTTCCTTGATAATTACATAAATCTTCAAAAATATGCACAGGCGTTTATGAATATTTCTAAGGCAGACCAAATCGGGCTTTCCGCTGCTGCCGAAAAACTCGGTATATCGTTTGAAAATTATTCACTTCACCGTGCTCTTGACGACAGCTTGCTTACAGCCGATTTGTTCCGCAGGATTTATAACGACAAAATGCTGAAATCATACACTATTGTTTGTGATAACGCATTTTATTCAAAAATCACATTCAAGCCGAAGATCATCACCGATATAAACAGTCCGCTGATTGATAAATCCAAAATGCGCTGTGTTTGTGATGTTTGCGGTATGCCGTGTGAAAGAGTAGGGGATTGGCGCATTCTCAATAAGGCATTCAGAGCTGTTTTTAACTGCAAAAATTGCGGCAGAAAAATCCGTTTTACAATTCGTTTTAAAGAATATTATGACAGAATTGATATTAAATCTTCAACTGTACCGTTTATCGAAAAGAAAGATATTACCGCGGTTCCTTATGTCGACGGCGAGAATAAATCGGAGGAATAATAGTGTATCCTATAAAATTAAGTCCTGTTTTTAAAGAAATCGTTTGGGGTGGCGAACGCCTTAAATCCGATTACGGATTTAAGGCTGATCTCAACAATATTGCCGAAGCCTGGATGCTTTGTGCAAGAAATGACGGCGATAATACCGTTATGAATGGCGAGTTTGCAGGTAAATCTTTTACTGATGTAATCTGCGGGAACCAAAAATTTCTCGGCTCAAAGGGCGAGAAGTATAAAGAATTTCCGCTGCTTATAAAGTTCATTGACGCAAAATCTGATTTATCGGTGCAGGTCCACCCCGATGATGAGTATGCTCGAATCCACGAAAACAGCTTCGGCAAAACGGAAGCGTGGTATATTCTGGATTGTGATGAAGGTGCTTCGCTTATTTACGGGTTTAATGATAAAATCAGTAAGGATGAATTCCGTAATTCGATCAGCGATAATTCATTTCTTGAAAAAGTCAATAAAGTTAAAGTTCACAAGGGTGATGTGTTCTTTATCGGATCGGGCACACTTCACGCAATCGGCGGAGGTATTCTTCTTGCCGAGGTTCAGCAGAACTGCAATACAACATACCGCGTTTATGATTACAACAGACTTGTTAACGGCAAACCTCGTGAATTGCATATCGACAAAGCTGTTGATGTTACAATAACCGATAAACCGGCTCCCGCAGAACGCGGCACTGATTCGCAATTCGGTAAAGCTCTTTGTACTTGTGAGTTTTTCTCAATGTATGAGCTTAATGTGAAGGGTGAATATAAGTTCAATGTTGACGGCGAAAGTTTTGTTTCGTTGCTTGTGCTTGACGGCGGCGGTTCACTTGTAAGTGATTTCGGTACAGTTGATTTCAAAAAAGGTGACAGCATCTTTTTACCTGCAAATCTCGGCGGTATTAAATTTAACGGCGATTTCAGCACACTCGTAAGTACATTGTAAGGGGATTTGAAATGTCATTACTGACTGCTCAAAACTTAACATTCGGCTTTCTTGACGGCGTCTTGTTTAAAGGCGCCGATTTTAAGGTTGAAAATAACGACCGCATAGGTCTTATCGGCGCAAACGGCACGGGTAAAACATCTCTGTTTAACCTTATTATCGGCGAATATTCGCCGAATGAAGGCGGCATAGTTCGCATTAAAGATTTAAAAATCGGCTATATGGAACAGCATTTGCGTGCCGATGAAAATAAGTCGCTGTATGATGAAACGCTTACGGTTTTCAATGATGTTATTGAAATGGAAACGGAGCTTGCCGAAATAAATAAAAAACTCCTCGACGATAACAGTATTGAGCTTATAGAAAGGCAGGGGACGCTTACAGATGAAATTGAGCGTCGTAACGGTCTTTTTTATAAATCCGTCACGCGTTCCGCATTGCTTGGGCTCGGTTTTACTGAAAATGAACTTAATTTACCCGTATATGCATTAAGCGGCGGTCAGCGTTCTAAGCTTTCGCTTTGCAAACTGCTTTTGTGCAATGCTGACCTTTTACTGCTTGATGAGCCAACCAATAATCTTGATATTGATGCAATCACTTGGCTCGAAGATTTTCTCCTTAAGTACAAAGGCGCGTTTATCGTTGTTTCACATGACAGGTTTTTCCTTGATAAAATCACCACATCCACTATGGAGATATCTCATAAAAAGCTTGTCAAAACTTCGGGCAATTATTCGGTTTTTCAAAAACTGAAAGCAGAACGCGAGGAAGCGATAGAACGTGAATATGAAAAAACGATTACCGAAATCAAACGAATAGAAGGCATTATTGAGCAACAGAAACGCTTTAACCAAGAACGAAACTATATTACCATCGCAAGTAAGCAAAAGCAGATAGAACGTTTAAAAGAAACTCTCGTAATACCCGACAAGGTGCTTAAAAGTGCTCATTTTTCATTTAAAACGGATATTCGCACAGGTGATGAGGTGCTAACCGTTAAAGAGCTGCGCAAAGCTTTTGGTGAAAAAACGCTTTTCAAGGATTTGTCTTTCACGCTGTTTCGCGAAGAAAAAATGTTTTTGCTTGGTCCAAACGGCTGCGGCAAATCTACTCTTTTAAATATTTTTAACCGCGAAGAAACTGCAGATTACGGTACTTTCAGGTTCGGTGCCAATGTTAAAATAGGCTATTTTGATCAAAATACCGTTAAGCTCCACCCCGAAAAAACCGTTATTGATGAAGTGTGGGATGAGCACCGTACTTTTGACCAGACAAAAATCAGAAACGCTCTTGCAATGTTTCTTTTTTGCGGTGATGATGTTTTTAAAACGGTTTCATCATTGAGCGGCGGTGAACGCGCTAAGCTTTCTCTATTGAAAATTCTGCTGAATGAACCTAATGTAATTATACTTGACGAACCGACAAACCACCTTGATATTGTATCACGCGAGGTGCTTGAAAATGCTCTTGCCGAGTTTAACGGCACTCTGCTTGTTGTATCACATGACCGGTATTTTATTAACCGATTGGCAGATAGAATTATTTATTTAACTCATAATGGTGCAGTTAAAATAAACGGCAATTACGATACTTATGTTGAATATCGTTTGAATGAAAATTCTTCCGAAAAACCGGAAAAGACAGCGGTTAAGGTGAATGATTATAAACTAAAAAAAGAGCAGCAGAGTAATGAGCGCAAGCTGAAAACGCGCATTGCAAAGCTTGAAGCTGAAATTGCAGAATCGGAAGCAAAAATAAATGAATACAATACTTTGCTTTCATCCGGAGAAATAAGTGGCGATTTTGAAAAATTAACCGAAATCACCAACTTACTGGTCGCTGAGGAGGAACACCTGAACGCTCTTTACGATGAATGGGAAAATATTCAGAATATGTGATAATGATAAAATCATCTGCATACTATTGTGCAGGTGATTTTTTATGGACAAAAATAAAAAGGATTATCTTATTTCAACACTTGCGTATCAATTCATTTTTTGTATACTGCTTATTTCGCTTTGTTTCTTTCTTTCTGAGAATTCAAGTTCGATTTTTGATGCGATTAAAGAATGTTTTTCGCTGAAAATCGAAGATAACCTACTGTTTGATGAGGCTTTGGAAACATTTAAAAAACAAATTCAAAATGATGAAGACAATTTGCCGGAGCAACCAACAGAAAGCGTAACTGTGATAAATGACGATGATTCGCCGAAAGAAGCAATAAACGATACGAACAAAATAATAAATGAAATAACCGACGAACCGTCAAAAAATGATGTCCCGGTAAACGCTTCTATGAGCGGCTATGTATTCAGTATGCCTATGCAAAAGCCGGTTGACGGTGAAATAACATCGGAATTCGGATTTCGGGAACATCCCGTTTACGGTGGCGAAAGATTTCATACGGGTCTTGATATCGGAGTTACCGAGGGAACTCCGGTGAAGGCAGCTTTTACGGGTAAGGTGACATTTGCGGGTTACGACGATTCTTTCGGTAATTACATTGAGATTTCGCACGGAAATGCAATAAAAACACTTTACTGCCATCTGCAATCCTTTTATTCCGATGAAAATGATTTAGTCGAAGCGGGGCAGGTAATCGGCTTCGCCGGCAGTACCGGTGTTGCAACGGGTCCTCATCTTCATTTTGAAATACGCATAAACGGTGTTTCCTATGACCCTTATATAGCGTATATAAACGCTGTTGATGAGATTTAAAGCGGGCAACTGCAGTGTTTTTATAAGCTTTTCCTTTTTTGCGGCAGCAATTATTATGATTACAACCGGCAGAAGCGATGCTTATTTTAAAATTCTGTATTTTGCATTTTTTCATGAACTCGGTCATGCGGTTGCGTTGACGGTTTCCGGTTATAAAATACTATCGGTATCTTTGACGGCTTTTGGTGCACGAATAATGTGTGAAAGCTTCGATGACGCTGAATGGCTGACAAAAACGCTCGTGTGGCTTTCCGGTGCGTTTGTTAATATTCTGTTTGTTTTTGCATTTTTTTTAATCGGCGATTATGAGGATGAAGTTGAAAAGAATCTTCTGCTTGCGGTATTTAATTTATTGCCGTACTATGATTTTGACGGATGGAATGCATTGTTATGCTTTTTTGAAGGATTTTCACTTAAAAACAAAACTCTATTTTATATTAAGCATATTTCATCAATTACGGTGGTTTTGTTTTTTACTGCGTTGAATATGGTGTTAACAGTTGTCAAAAAACCTGATTTTATGTTGATTTTTATGAATATATATTTGATTTTCGGAATGTTGAGATATTTAAAACCGGATGAATAAAAAATATCGTCAATGACTTGATAAATTTTATATAATATTGTAAAATGATAACAATAAAATAGGAGATTTGTAAAATGTTATCTGAAAAAATCGAAGCGGTTTTACCGCTTGTTCAAAAGCCGGCAAGGTACACCGGCGGTGAACTGAATTCCGTTGTTAAAAATATCGAAAATGTTGATTTGAGATTTGCTTTCTGTTTCCCTGATACATACGAAATCCGTATGTCGCACCTCGGTATGAACATTCTTTACAGCCTTATTAACAGTCGCGATAATTTCTGGTGCGAACGCGTTTTTGCTCCTGACAGCGATATGGAAAGCATTATGCGTGAACGCAATATACCGCTTTACGGACTTGAAAGCCGCGATGCCCTTACTGATTTTGATGCTGTCGGTTTTACGCTGCAATATGAGCTTTCGTACACAAATGTATTGAATATGCTTGACCTTGCCGCAATTCCATTAAGAAGCGCCGATAGGGGCAATACGCTCGATGTGCCGATTATTGTAGCAGGCGGTCCCTGTGCGTGCAATCCCGAGCCGCTTGCCGATTTTATTGATGTTTTTCAAATAGGTGAAGGCGAGGAAATGATGCTTGATTTTCTTGACCTTTTAAATGAATATAAAAAGAAGAATGCTTCAAGAAATGAATTTCTTGAAGCGGCAGCACATATTAAGGGTATATATGTACCGTCACTTTATAGTGTTGCCTATAATGCCGACGGAACAATTAAAAGTTTCACTCCGAAAAGCGATGCGCCCTCAAAGGTCGATAAGCGTGTCGTTTCCGAGCTGGATTCGATCTTTTACCCTGATTCATTCGTTGTTCCGTTCGTAGAAATCGTTCACGACCGTGTAGTTCATGAGATTTTCCGCGGTTGCACGCGCGGCTGCCGCTTTTGCCAGGCAGGTTTTTGGTACAGACCTATTCGTGAAAAAAATGTAGATACAATCAGCAAACAAAGTAAGCAGCTTGCGTGTTCAACAGGATATGATGAGCTTTCACTTTGCTCGCTTTCAAGCAGCGATTATACCAAA
Source organism: Acutalibacteraceae bacterium (assembly GCA_045616765.1). Taxonomy (GTDB): domain Bacteria; phylum Bacillota; class Clostridia; order Oscillospirales; family Acutalibacteraceae; genus DTU089. The sequence goes on along the minus strand of JAZLHL010000040.1, from coordinate 133,741 downwards.
ATTACCGAACTTTTAGAAGAATTACTCAGTTGGGCAATACCGCAAAAAATCAATGTTGCGCTCCCATCGCTGCGTGTGGATAATTTTTCGGACGAGCTTAAAGAAAAGCTTGCGCTTGTTCGCCGTTCCGGTCTTACATTTGCCGCAGAAGCCGGAACTCAAAGGCTTCGAGATGTTATAAATAAAAATATTACAGAGGACGAAATCCTTACAACTTGCCTTAAAGCGTTCGACGGTGGCTGGTGTGCCGTAAAGCTTTACTATATGATCGGCTTACCGACAGAAACTGATTGTGATGTTGAAGGCATAAACACACTTTCAAAGAAAGTTGTAGATGCATTTTACAGAAATCCCAATAAACAGAAGGGGAAAGGCGTTACTGTTGCTGCGGGTGTTTCATCATTTGTTCCTAAGCCTTTTACACCTTTCCAATGGGAAGCACAAGACTCGAGAGATGAACTTAAAAGGAAGCAGAAATTACTTCTTGAAACCTGCACTTCAAAGAAGATCACATTCCGTTTTCACAATACCGATATGACATTCCTTGAGGCTGTTATGGCAAGAGGAGACCGCAAAATCTGTAATGTGATTGAATCGGCATTCCGCAAAGGCTGTAAGTTTGACAGCTGGGATGATAAATTCAATATGGATTTGTGGCTTGAAGCTTTTGCGGAATGCGGTGTTTCTCCCGAGTTTTATGCTAACAGAAAACGAAGTTATGATGAAATTCTGCCTTGGGATCATATAAATTCCGGCATCAAAAAAGAGTTTTTCATTAAAGAAAGCGAAAAAGCGCGAAATTCAGAAACTACTGCTCAATGTCGCGTTAAATGCTCGGGCTGCGGCTCCAATTCTTTGAATGGAGGTAAATGTGATGCGCTCTGTAAGATTGATATTCACTAAAGTAGGCACTGCAAAATACATTTCGCACCTTGACCTTACGCGCTGCCTTATTCGCGCTTTCAGACGCACTGATATACCGCTTTGGTATACTGAAGGGTTTAATCCGCATCCTCATCTTGTATTCGGTATGCCGTTGCCTCTCGGAGTTGAAGGCGAACGCGAGGTTCTTGATATTCGTTTAAATGACGATGATTATGAGAATGAACGAGTACTTGAAAATTTACGCAAAGCAAGTGTGCCCGGTATTCATTTTCTTGAAATATCTGAACCTGTTCACAAAACACCGGAGATCGCAGAAGGTTTATATGTCATTTCCGTTCCGTGTGAAAATTGCGAAGAAGTTGCACAAACGGTAAAGAAATTGTGCGCTGAACCGATATTTATTGAAAAGAAAACAAAGAAGAAAGAATTTAAAACTATCAATGTGACCGAACATATCAAGCAGCTTGAAGTGTTGTGCGAAAACGGATGTGTTGTAATAAAGTGTATTTTGCCCGCGGGCAATGATTTTACTGTAAATCCCGTACCTTTTACACAGGTTTTACTTGAGAAACTCGGTATGAAGGATACGCTTCACACAATAGTCAGAAAAAAATTATTATTAAAAGATTGTTCGGATTTTAAATAATCAAACATATACTCTTTATGGGTGATTTGTTTGATTTTCAGAAAAAAATTTCTTGCTTTGATAATCTGCGGGGTTATTGTTTTTGCTGTCATAGCTTTAGACTTCGGTGAAAGGGTTTCGGCTCAACAAGTTGCGGTGAATATCACCGCATATCCAACTGTCGTCATTGATGCCGGACACGGCGGTTTTGACGGCGGCGCTTCTGCCGCAGACGGAACTAATGAAAAGGATATCAATCTTTCAATTTCACTTAAATTGAAAAACGAACTTACAGACCGCGGTGTGAAAGTTATTATGATTCGTGAAGACGACTGTTCTGTTGAAGATGATGGGTTAACAACGGTCAGGTCGCGCAAGGTCTCTGATTTGCATAACCGTCTGAATGTAATGAAAAATACTGACAATTGCATATATGTCAGTATACATCAGAATTATTTTGAGGATTCGCGCTGCAAAGGTATGCAGGTATTCTATTCCAAAAATTTTTCGGAAAGCAGTTCGCTGCTTGCCCAGTGCATTCAGAACAGTGTTATTGAAACACTGCAGCCGGATAATACGCGCCTTATAAAGCCATGCGGAACATCTGTTTATATTATTTATAATGCTGTTAAACCCGCGGTGCTTGTTGAATGCGGATTCCTTTCCAATCCGGAAGAGGCAGCAGATTTAAAGAATGATGATTATCAACTTCGTATGGCAAAATGTATTGCCGACGGGATTTTAAATTATTTCGGCTCTGCCGAACAGTAAAGGTATTGAGATACTATGGCTAATAAAAAGAAAACTGTCTTTATTTGCAGCCAATGCGGGTATGAATCCGCTAAATGGTACGGCAAATGCCCTTCATGCGGCGAATGGGATTGTTTGAACGAGGAACAGCTGATAACCGAATCGTCTTCGGCAAAAAGTACTCGCAATTCATTGTCGGCGTATGCCGGAAAGGCTCTGCATCTGTCAAGCATTGATTCTTCAAGCGAGCTTCGATATGATACCGGCATAAAAGAACTCAATCGCGTGCTTGGCGGCGGGCTTGTTAAAGGCTCGCTTGTTCTGCTTTGCGGTGATCCCGGTATCGGTAAATCGACAATTCTCATGCAGCTTTGCAGCAACACAGCTGACAGAATGAAAGTGCTGTATGTTTCCGGTGAGGAATCTGCTTACCAGATTAAAATGCGTGCCAAGCGTCTTGGTGTAACTTCTGACTGTCTTTCAATTATGTGTGATACAGATGCTGAAAGTATCTGTGAATATATTAAAACAGAAAAGTTCGATATAGTTCTGATAGACTCAATTCAAACTATGAATATCAGCGATATTTCTTCGGGTACCGGCAGTGTAACGCAGGTGCGCGAATGTACAAATCTTTTTATGCGTACAGCTAAGAATAATGATGTTTCTATTATTCTTGTGGGCCATGTAAACAAAGACGGCAACATTGCAGGTCCTAAGGTACTTGAACACATAGTGGATACAGTACTGCATTTTGAGGGTGAACGCAACCTTTCATACAGAATTTTGCGTTCAATTAAAAATCGTTTCGGCTCAACCAATGAAATAGGTGTTTTCGAGATGACCGGTAAAGGTCTCGTTGAAATCGAAAGTCCGTCACTTGCCATGATCTCAGGCAGACCTGTAAATGTTTCCGGTACTTGTGTAACTTGCCTTATTGAAGGCTCCAGACCGATTTTAGCCGAAGTTCAGGGACTTGCCACTACATCGGGTTTCGGTAATCCTCGCAGAATGTCTGCCGGTTTTGATTATAACCGTATGGCAATGCTTATAGCGATTCTTGAAAAGCGTGCGGGTTATTTCTTCGGAAATATGGACTGTTATGTTAATATAGTCGGCGGTCTTAAAGCTGATGAACCAGCGGGGGATTTGGCAGTAGCTCTGTCAATTGTGTCAAGTCTCAAGGATTCGGTTATTGACGGTGAAACGATAGTATTCGGCGAAGTCGGACTTGCCGGTGAAATAAGGACTGTGAATAACTGTGAGCAGCGTATTCGCGAATGTGAACGCCTTGGTTTCAAGCGCTGCATCATACCGCGTCAAAATATGAAGAGTCTTTCAAAAAACGATTTTGCCGATATTGAGGTCATAGGTGTCAGAAATATTCGTGAAGCCTTTGAAGCGGCTGTAATTGAGTGATATGAGCGGTTTTATTGTTAACCCCAATCTTCCTGCATCAAAGGTTAAAAGCATTCTTTTGGGCGAAAATAATCAAAGTATCAGCAATTATTTTTGCAGTAACGGTATTGAGTCTATTGAGTTGAAGAAAAACCCGCTTCTTGATGCAGAAACAAATAATCACGCCGATATGCTTTGTTCATACTGCGGTAACGGGCATTTTATACTTTCACAAAATGATTCTGCAGCTGAAGAGCTTGTAAATAAATACAACGCCGTTGTATTTGTTCAAGAGGGGATAATGTCACCTTATCCGAGTGATATTGCATTAAATGCGTGCTTTTTAAATGAGTATTTACTTTGCAGGGAATCTTCGTTATCGGTGCTGTTGAAATCTTATTGTAATGATCATAAAATTGAAATAATAAATACAAAGCAAGGTTATTCCAGGTGCTCGGTTTGCTTAGTAAACGAAAGGTCGGCAATTACCGAAGATGTAGGTATCGCCTGTTTGTTAAAAAAATATCAATTTGATGTTTTGCTTTTAAATCGTGGTGGTGTTTATCTTTCGGACAAGCACTGCGGATTCATAGGTGGGTGCAGCGGTTTAGTGGATAAAAATGTTCTCTTTTTTAACGGCGATGTTAAAAGCCATCCTCAATACGCCGATATCAAAGACTTTTTGAATATTCGTAACATTGATATAATTTGCTCTGAAAATCCTCGTTTAACTGATTTTGGCGGTTTTATACCGTTTTTTGAAGAATGATTCGTTTAATGGATTTTTTTCAAATGATAGATTCTTCATTTCAAAAATTTCCATTAACTTAATTTTCAAAATATTCCTAAATAATTAATGCAAAGTGTTAATTAATACGATTGATTAGTTGTATAATAATTAAAAATAATTTTTGAAAGGAATTGTTATAATGAAAAATCCTGAAAAAAATGCAGCCGCAAAACTCGGCTACTTCGTAACCATGACCGTTGTTACCGTAGCCATTCTTGTTTGTATGAAGAAATATAAAGAAAAATAAAATTTAAGCGTTTTTGCGCCGTTTTAGTGTTTTTATCTACCCTTACTTATATAAAATCTTAATTTTGTCTAACTCGATATATTTTTTACTGTTCTTTATAAGGTGGTTTTATGTCTTGAGGCGTGAAGATTTTGACTTGCTCCCTCCGCTCACTTGTGAGTTTCTTAATTATTGCAGTGTAATTAAAAACCGTTCAGAGCTGACTGTTTGCGAATATGCGAACGATTTATCTACTTTTTTCAAGTTTTTAAAAATTGAACGCCGTCTTGTTGATGACGACGCCGATTTTGAAAACATTCAGATTAAAGATATTGATATTGAACTGATTTCGTCTGTTACTTTAAATGATGCTTACAGATATCTTGTTTATTGCAAGACCGAACGCAATAATAATGAGCGTACCCGTGCGCGCAAGGTTTCGAGTCTCAAAGCTTTTTTTAAGTATTTGACTATTCAGCGCAGACTTTTAAAAGAAAATCCCATCCAAGAACTTGATTCCCCTAAATTGAAAAAAACCTTACCCAAATATTTAACTCTTGAAGAAAGTAAGAAATTATTGAATTCGGTTGACGGTAAATTCAAGGAACGGGATTACTGTATTATTACCCTTTTCCTTAATTGCGGTCTGCGTTTGTCGGAGCTTGTGTCACTCGATATTTCCGACATACGCACCAATAATACACTTGTGGTCACCGGTAAAGGTAATAAAGAACGCACTATTTATCTTAATGATGCTTGCATTGATGCCATAAACGCATATTTACCGTACCGTTCTGTTGAAGGCGTTGCCGCCAAAGATAAAAATGCCCTGTTTATCAGTCGTCAGCGCGAACGACTCAGCGCTAAAACCGTTCAGCATATTGTTAAGCATACTTTGTCCAAAGCAGGCCTTGCCGAACGCGATTTGTCAACTCATAAGTTAAGGCATACTGCAGCTACGCTGATGTATCAGTATGGTGATGTTGATGTTCTTGCTATCAAGGAGATTCTCGGTCATGAAAGCTTGAGCACCACGCAAATCTATACTCATGTCTTGGATGAACAACTTAAAAATGCCGCCGCAGCCAATCCCCTCAGCGGAATTAAAGCGCCAAAAAGGCCCAATATTCATATTGATGAACAGATAATCGAAGAAGATGGTGATACCACTTCTTCTAAATAAAATTAAACATTTCCGCAAATAGCTGAAAACCGATTGCTCTTATTATTGCTGCCGCGGCAAGTGGCACTAACAGTATTGCATATTTTGCACAGAATTCTTTGAGTGCAGGTTTTCCGCTATTATTTTTGTTTACCGTTAAATAGCTGAACAGTTCCATCGACATTGTAAGACTTTCGATACAGCATCTGATAAGAGTGGCCGAAACAATTGCAAAAAACGGAAACATTATCAGTGTACAAAAGCCAAGGCCTTTCATATTGTATGTAAAATAAAATGATGCTGATGTGATACCGCAAATTCCTCCGATCATAAACGGTAAAAGCAGTGATATCGGTGCTCCGAAAGCGCATAATCCCGATAGTAATGAAAGCAATGGAAATACAACTGCCGCGATTAATGAAGATGTCAAGCATTTAAAGAATCCGTTATTTATATCTGTGCGCATAATTTTACAGAGTAAATCGCTCAGCGCCTCTACGATGCCGGAATCTGCCCGTTTAACAGCAGAGCACCCGATCACCAATCCTGAAATAAAGATTGCTGAAAACAGAATGTATGTGTAGCTTAAAGAGTTTTTTTGAAAAGTTCTGTTTCTTTTTATAACTTTCGGCTTTTTCATAATGATTTTCATAATATCAGTGTTTATTTACGGAATCGGCTATACCACCGAGCATTGAAAATACAACTGAAATGGGTATGGCAATAAAAATACCGGCAGAATCACTTTTGCTGATGAGTAATATCGCTGCAAGGGAAACAGCGCAATAAATGATTCCATATACAGCTCCGGTTGCAAATCCCCTGCCTCCGAGATTTTTGTGAGCAACTATCCCGGTGAAAAATGCACCTATACCAAAACTCAACCATCCTGAAATAATGGTAAATGTATTGATAATGCCTGTATTATAAGTGTACAGCGCAAGTGCTCCGAATATTAATGCAAAAAGTGAGAATCCGCCAATAACGGGTATCATGTACAATGAAATGCGTTTTAAATTATCATTGTATTCTTTTTTTGTTTTATTTGTTTTAAATTTTAACATAAAAAACCTCCGCACGCCATTTGTTTAATGGTATGCGGAGCTTGTTTGTTTTATGAATTATTCTTCGGGATTTTCTGCCGGAGCTTCTTCAGCTGATTCAGCCGCTTCTGCAATTGCTGCATCTTCCTGAGATTTGAATTCTTCGACAGTGCCTTTATTTTTAACTTTTTCTTTGCGTTTTCCGTGTCTGCCGTTTACTGCTTCATCGATTGCAGCTTGTTCATCTTTTGCTTTCTTGGCATCTTCTGCAGCTTTCTTTTCAGCTTCCATTCTGGCGTTGGCAGTTTCATTGGTCTGGATAGCCCATCTCTGCATTTTGAGTTTAACTCTGTCGGCGCCGGTTTCAACAACAATGCTGTCTTCCTTAACTGTAACAACTCTGCCGATAATACCGCCTATTGTAGTTATCTCATCACCTATCTGGATGCTGTCGCGCATATTCTGCTCCTCTTTTTGCTTTTTCTTCTGCGGACGAATCATAAGAAAATACATAGCCGCAAAAAGAACTGCCATAAGTATAAGTGAAGAAGCGGGATTCTGCTTTGAACCTGTGGAAGTTGTGCTTGTGAGTTGAATGAGATTTACAAAATCGAACATAAATTTAATCCTCCAAAAAAATCGTATAATGTATTATAACTGTAACTCATAAATTATACAAGTGTTTTTTTATAAATTTTAAAAATCATATCCTTGTATCAAGCAAATCCGTGTATTTATTCTTGAATTCGGTGAATGTTCCGTTATCGAGTTCAGCGCGGATTTGCGTCATCAGATTGTTGTAAAAATAGAGATTATGGGTAACGCAAAGCCTCATGGCAAGCATTTCTTTTGCTTTAAAAAGATGGTGGATATATGCCCGCGAATGTCTTTGGCAAGTGGGACAAGTGCATAACGGGTCTATTGGTGACTCATCTCGTTCATATTTAGCGTTATTCATATTGATTATACCGTTCCATGTGAACAGATGCCCGTGCCTTGCGTTGCGGCTCGGCATTACACAGTCAAACAGGTCAACCCCTCGGCTGACACCTTCAAGAATATTACCGGGAGTGCCTACGCCCATAAGGTAGCGGATTTTATTTTTAGGCGCATACGGCTCCACAGCGGATATTATGCGATACATATCTTCTTTCGGTTCCCCTACTGCAAGTCCGCCTATTGCGTAACCGTCAAGGTCAAGCTCGGCAATTGTCTTCATGTGCTCAATTCGCAGATCATCATAAGTGGCACCCTGATTTATACCGAAAAGGAGCTGATTTTTATTCAGTGTATCGGGTAATGAATTAAGTCTTTCCATTTCAGCCTTGCACCGTATAAGCCAGCGCGTCGTTCTTTCGGTGGAGGCTTTGGCATAATCATATTCGGCGGGATTTTTTACACATTCGTCAAACGCCATTGCTATCGTTGAGCCGAGATTTGACTGAATGCGCATACTTTCCTCCGGCCCCATGAAAATCTTTTTGCCGTCAATATGCGAATTGAAAGTAACGCCTTCTTCTTTTATTTTGCGAAGACCGGCAAGTGAAAACACCTGAAAGCCACCGCTATCGGTTAATATAGGACCTTCCCACCCCGTGAATTTATGCAAGCCGCCTAAATCCTTGATAAGCTCGTCGCCGGGTCTTACATGCAGATGATATGTATTGCAAAGCTGAACCTGACAGTCAATGTCTTTTAAATCATAAGCTGACAGCGCGCCTTTTATTGCACCGCAAGTAGCTACATTTTGAAATGCCGGAGTTTGCACCGTGCCGTGAACGGTCGTGAATTCGCCGCGGCGGGCAGCTCCTTCGGTTTTAATAAGTTTATACATAATCAAGCACCCTTACAGTATGAGACAAGAATCACCGAATGAGAAAAATCTGTATTTTTCATCAACAGCAACCTTATATGCGTTCATTGTATTCTCGTACCCGTAAAACGCCGAAACCAGCATTATCAGCGTGCTTTCGGGCAAATGAAAATTGGTGATAAGACCGTCAATACATTTGAATTCATAGCCGGGATATATGAAAATATCGGTAAATCTGTCATCCTCGCGTATCTCGCCGCAGAATGTTGCCGCAGATTCAAGCGTACGGCAGCTCGTGGTGCCGACCGCTATGACCCTACCGCCGTTTTTCTTTGTTATATTTATTAACTCAGCGGTTTCGGCGGGCAGATGATAATGTTCGGAGTGCATATGGTGGTCTTCGATTCTCTCTGCTTTTACGGGTCTGAAAGTGCCTAAGCCCACATGAAGCGTGACATAGCCGATATTCACACCCATTTCGCTGATTTTTCGCAGCAGCTCCGGGGTGAAATGTAAGCCCGCCGTAGGTGCCGCCGCAGAGCCGAGTTCTTTGGAATACACTGTTTGGTAACGCTCGTTATCCTTTAATTCTTCTGTTATATAATGCGGCAGTGGCATCTGCCCGATTTTATCGAGAATTGTGTAAAAATTCTCGCCTGCTGCATAAGTGAAACGAACTATTCTGTTGCCGGTATCAAGCACCTTTTCGACCGTGCCCTTTAATAATCCGTTTCCGAAAATGAAGGTTGTTCCCTCTTTGGCGCGCTTGCCGGGACCCGCAAGTGTTTCCCATACATCCTTCTCGACTATATTTAAAAGCAAAAATTCAACATTGGCACCGGTGCCCTCTTTTACGCCGTATAGCCTTGCGGGCAGCACGCGGGTGTTGTTTAAAATAAGACAGTCACCGGGGCGAAGATACTCGCATATATTATAAAAGTGACGGTGCTCAAGCTCATTGCCGGCTTTGTGCATAACAAGCATACGCGAACTGTCGCGCGGTTCGATCGGGTGCTGCGCAATCAATTCTTCCGGTAAATCGTAAAAAAAGTCGGATTTGTTCATTTTTCGCCTCTTAAAATTGTAGTAAATAATAATTGACTAATTTGGATTTAAATGGTATCATAAGGATTCAGTAAAGCGAGTATCATTATAATTCATTTACCTTGCTTTTACAAGTATAATTTTACATCCGGAGGGAATGTTATGAAAAAATACAAAGTCGGTATTATCGGTGCAACCGGTATGGTAGGTCAGCGTTTTGCATTGCTTCTCGCAAACCATCCTTGGTTTGATGTAACAGTGCTTGCTGCAAGTTCCCGTTCAGCCGGTCTTACATATAAAGAGGCATTAGGCTCTCGTTGGTGTATGACCGAACCTACACCCGAAAAATTTCTTGATATGAAGGTTTACGACGCTGAAAACGATATTGAAGAAATCGTTTCCAAGGTTGATTTTGTTTTCTGTGCGGTTAATCTCACAAAAGCCGAAACAAAGGCTCTTGAGGAAAAATACGCCAAAGCAGAGTGCCCCGTTGTTTCAAATAACAGCGCTCACAGAATGACTGCCGATGTTCCCATGGTAGTTCCGGAGCTCAATCCCGAGCACATTGAAATAATTAAATCGCAGAGAAAACGCCTCGGTACAAAGCGCGGATTTATTGCCGTTAAATCCAACTGCTCATTGCAGGCATATGTTCCTGCACTTTTCCCGCTTCACGATAAATTCAAAGTCAAAGATGTTGTTGTTTGTACATATCAGGCAATTTCCGGCGCAGGCAAAACCTTTGAAAGATGGCCCGAAATGGTTGATAATGTTATCCCCTTTATCGGTGGTGAGGAAGAAAAGAGTGAAAAAGAACCGCTTAAACTTTGGGGTAAAATAGTCGGTGACGAAATTGTACCCGCTGCCGAGCCTCACTTTACCGCCCAGTGCATTCGCGTTCCCGTTACCGACGGTCACATGGGCGCTGTTTTCGTAAGATTTGAGAATAAGCCGACTGCCGACGAAATGATTGAATGCTGGCAGAACTTTAAAGGCAGAGCTCAGGAGCTTGACCTTCCGAGTGCTCCCAAGCAGTTCCTTCATTACTTCACCGAGGATAACTGCCCGCAGACAAAGCTGCACAGAAATCTTGAAAACGGTATGGCGGTTTCAATCGGCAGACTTCGTGAAGATACACAGTTCGATTATAAGTTCGTATGCCTTGCTCACAACACCCTGCGCGGTGCAGCGGGCGGCGCGGTACTTCTTGCAGAGCTTCTTTGCGCTGAAGGTTATATGGACTGATAATAAATATTTTTTTGGAGGTCATTCTGTGAAAAAGCCTGTTTTCACGGGAGCCGGTTGTGCAATAGTCACACCATTCACCGGCAAGGATCTTGAAAAAATCAATTATCGTCTGTTTGAAAAGCTAATTGAAGAACAAATAATCAACGGAACAGATGCAATAATAGTTTGCGGTACCACGGGCGAAAAATCCACCCTTGCTGATGCCGAAAACAATGAGCTGATTCGTGCAGCGGTCAGCGCTGCATCTAAAAGAATACCCGTAATTGCGGGTACCGGCAGTAACGATACTAAAAAGGCCGTCAAACTCTCAAACGAAGCAGAATCGCTTGGAGTTGACGGTCTTTTAATGGTTACACCGTATTATAATAAATGTTCACAGCAAGGATTGATAGATTCTTTCGGTTTTATCGAAAAGCGAGTGTCCACCCCTATTATTCTCTACAATGTTCCATTGAGAACCGGCGTTAATATTAAACCCGAAACTTATGCGGAACTTTCCGAATTACCGCTTATCAACGGAATTAAAGAGGCTAACGGTGATATAGCGGCATTTGCGAAAACGACGGCACTTTGCGGCGATAAGCTGAACTATTATACGGGTAATGATGATCAAATAACCTCTTTTATGTCCTTAGGCGCCGTAGGCGTGATTTCGGTATTATCCAATGTTGTTCCCGCAGTTACGCATAAAATAGCTGAAAAAGCCCTTTTAGGTGACTTTAAAGCAAGTGCTCAATTACAAAAGGAATATTTGGATTTGTGCAGTGCATTATTCTGCGATGTGAACCCGATTCCCGTAAAAACTGCTTTAAACTTAATGGGTTACGGTATCGGCGGATGCAGGCTGCCTTTGACCGAATTAAACGAAAATAATATGAATATACTTAAAAAAGCATTACAGAATCACGGTATTATTTAAATGATTGATTTATCTATAATCAAAAGAGCGGTTTTCAGCAACGAAAACCGCTCTTTTATGTTTAATATCAGTATGCTTTGCCCCAATATACCATGCACTCGGCGGGTTTGCCGCAGCAAATGCAAGTATCGGCAAGCTTTTCCTGCTCAAAAGGTATGCAGCGTGAACCTACACCGGTCAGCTCTTTGATTTTATCCTCACATTCCTCACTGCCGCACCACATAGCTTTTACAAAGCCGTCGCCGTTGGCATTGAGCTTTTCGGTAATTTCATCAAGGCTTGTGCACGCAAATGTTCTGTTGTTGAGATTATCAAGCGCCTTATTGTAAATTGCTTCTGAAAAAGCATCAAGTGCTTTTTGAATACCATCTTCAAGGTTATCGAGCGAAACAAAAATCTTTTCGCGGTTGTCGCGTCTGACAAGCACGCACTGATTGTTTTCAATATCCTTGGGACCGATTTCCAGACGAATCGGAACGCCTTTCATCTCATATTCGGCAAATTTCCAGCCCGCCGATTGTTCACTTGCATCGATTTTTACTCTGAATGATTTTGAGAGTCTGTCTTTAAGTTCAAAAGCCTTATCAAGCACACCATCCTTATGCTGTGCAATAGGAACAATTACGACCTGAATGGGTGCAATATCAGGCGGAAGCACAAGGCCGTTGTTGTCGCCGTGAGACATAATAACGGCACCGATAAGGCGCGTAGTAGTACCCCATGAGGTCTGATGAACATACTGAAGCTTATTATCCTTATCCTGAAAAGTCATATTGAATGCTCTTGCAAACCCGTCACCGAAGTAATGAGATGTACCTGCCTGCAAAGCTTTACCGTCGTGCATAAGTGCCTCAATAGCGTATGTAGCAACAGCGCCTGCAAACTTATCACTTTCGGTTTTTCTGCCCTTTACAACGGGCATACAGAGTGAATTTTTACAGAAATCAGCATAAACATTGAGCATACGCTCGGTTTCTTCAACAGCTTCCTCTGCGGTCGCGTGAACGGTGTGACCCTCCTGCCACAGGAATTCGCGTGTGCGCAGGAAAGGACGGGTCGTCTTTTCCCAACGAACAACATTACACCACTGGTTGTAAAGCTTGGGTAAATCTCTGTATGACTGCACTATTTTTGCATAATGTTCGCAGAAAAGTGTTTCGGATGTAGGTCTGACACAAAGTCTTTCTTCAAGCAAATCGTTACCGCCGTGAGTTACCCAGGCAACCTCCGGAGCAAAGCCTTCAACATGATCCTTTTCTTTCTGTAAAAGGCTTTCGGGAATAAATACGGGCATATAAACATTTTCGTGACCGGTTTCCTTGAAACGGGTATCAAGAATTTTCTGAATATTCTCCCATATCGCATAGCCGTAAGGGCGAATTATCATACACCCCTTAACGCTTGAATAGTCAACAAGGTCTGCCTTTTTGACAACATCAGTGTACCACTGCGCGAAATCATCTTCCATGGAAGTTATCGCTTCTACCATTTTTTTCTGTTCTGCCATTTTTAAATCCTCTTATTCAATGTTTTCTTCGATGTAGCTTATAAGGTCACCCAATGTTGAGATTTCCTCAAGAGCTTCATCTGTGATTTCAATGCTGAATTCATCCTCAAGCGACATAACAAGGTCAAAAATATCGGTTTCCCAATCAATGCCGAGGTCGCTTTCAAGTGTTGCGGAAAGTGAAATTTCCGATTCGTCAATATCAAATTCCTCGCAGAGAATTTTCTTGACTTTTTCTAACACCATTAAAAGAATCACTCCAAATATTTAATAGAACTGTAAGCCGAATAAAATTTTATTCAGTTTACAGTATTTTGTCAATACTTTTATAAGTAAATCGGTCGATTTTACTTTTTATTAAGCAATTTGTTATATTGTTTTAAAATTACCGGATATAAAATATTAAACAAGGCAATATTGCAAAGCGATTTTATAACATTAAATGCAATACATACACCGATATAACCGCTTACAAATTTTTTAGCCGGCAACTGCATAAATTCCGAAGCAAGCCAGATGTTCATCGGTATCATAACTGCCGTCATAACAAGAATTCCCGCTATTGCCGAAATAATTACACCTTTTAAGCCGTTTATGCGTTTTTTTACGAAATAAACCAGCAGAATCATTGCCGCAGACGATACAAAATGCATTACAAAGCCGATAATACCACTGAACGAACTGACCGTGAGCATTTGTAAAATGCTGACAATAAACAAAGCCGCTATTGAATACATCGGACTTACAACGAACGCGCACAAAAGCAGCGGAAAATCAGAAAATTCAAGTTCATAAAATGGTGTGAACAACGGTATTCTGAATAAAAGCATCAAAATAAACGATATTGCAGTGAAAACAGCCGCAACCGTTAACTGTTGAATTTTTTGACGCGTTGTAAGCTGATTGTGTTTAGACAAGATGATCACCCCGTAAAAAAATCGCCCTGAAAAAACAGGGCGAAAATCACAGAATGATGCGAAACATTCTTTCATCCGGACTATACCGTCGGTTCGGGAATCACACCCGATCAGCCGTAAGGCTCGCAGACTATACTGCCGGTGAGGAATTTCACCTCGCCCTGAAGTTTCAATATGTACATTTTAACACCAAATAGGCAAATGTCAATAGTCAATTACATATTTCGTTCAAACTTGAAATAATAAATTACTCCTGTTTCGGCATCATACAGTACAAACTGTAAATTTTCAAAATTATCATGTATGTAATAATTCTTACCGAAATAATCATTCTCGCTTATTATTGATTCATCAAAATCGTACGCTTTTGAAATTATATCACTTTCTGCTTTGAGCTTTATAAATTCCGACAATGATTTTTTAAAATCTGCGATGTTTTCATCATTTACTTTTGTCATGCAATAATCGTAATCGGAGTATTCAAATTCGGCTTCATTGAATGTGTACTTATTGTAATAAATGTCAATTTCGCCCAAATTATCGTATGAAATGCTCTGTTCCAGAACTGAATCATAAGGCAAAAACTCATATATTCCGTCGGCGGCATAATCATATTCAAAATGCTTGTTGTATATTTCGTCAATATCTGCCTCTGTATAAGTATTGTGTAATTCATCAACAATCTTCAAAGCTTTGGATTTAGTTATATTAAATCTGAAAACATCGTATATACTGCGATGTTTTTTATCATAGTTTTCGCTGTTAAAATCAAACCTTGTCTGAGCATCTTCCAAAAGAATATACTCGGCTTTGCTGCTGTATTTTTCATCGCCCGTTTTTACTATTTCATATAACTGACAATAGCCGGCAACTCCCAATTCGTAGTATTCATTCAAATCGATCTCTTTGCCGTCTACTACATAGCGTTCGTAATTGTGCACGGCTATTACATGGTTTATATCGCAAATTGAAACAGAAAGAAGTGTAAAAGCAGCTATAATTATTATCGCTTTTCCGTAAGGTATTTTTTTGATAAAAAGACTTAAAAGGATTACTGTGAAAACAGCAAACAGCATAATCATAAAAACACTTGTAAGAACCCTCAGCCTTGTTAAGCCGAAAGCGCTAATGTACTGTGCCATTTTAATAAAAGCGGTAATAATGTAGAACTGTGAAAAAGCTGTTAAAAACACCAGCAGTAACTTGGTGAAACCGAGTAAGTTGCCTTTTTCATTGTGCTTAACAAGGTTGCCGATAATACCGATAATCAAAGCATTGATAAAAGCGATTACGCTCATTTCAAAAAATCCGCTTCTTGCAAATTGAGCTTTTGTGAAGTTATCGGGCAGTATAAATTCAAATGCATCTGAAATATAAGCGAGTTGTGAAATAAGATAAATAACATAGGCAGCGCAAACACAGCAAAGAACCGTGTTCAGTGTGGCAGGCGATATGTTCCCCTGCTTGCTTTTAAATGCCTTATTATTTTCGGCACAGCATTTTCTTTCGGCAAAAAGATAGATGAAAACAAACGGAAAAATCAAAGCCGATAACACAAGACTTCCGATAACCGTTGAAACATCTTCAAATAATTTTGAAATCAACGAAGAAAAGGCTATATCCGATTCAATAAGCAGCGGCAATATTACGGCAAGCAGCGGTATTGCAATAAGCAAACCGAGTGCAATGCGTATCACGGCGCTCTTGTTCCCCTCTTTTTCCGCTTTTTTAAGAGAGTTGACCGGTAATGTGAAGTTGTCGATTACTTTCGTAATTGCGTTAATGATCGGCTCAAAAAGCGCCATATATTTGCCGTCTTTACAGGTGAGCGAACAACATTCTTCGGCAATAAATGTTATATACAGAAATCCCAGCGCGAGAACATCAAGGAATTTTACCGTGGTATCATCATTTAAGATAAATGACAGTTCAAGGATTATTGTAAGAATAAATATGAATTTTGAGTATAACTTCAATTCACTTTTCTTTTTATAGATGTAAACATACGATGCAACTGTGAAAAGAACGGAAAAAGCAGAAAAACCAAAACTAAATCCGCAAAATGCACCGAGAAATAAATCACAGAAAGTGAGAATGGCAAGAATAATGAAGAAAACCGAATCCTTTTTATCAAGCTTTACAGCTTTTTTATGCGGTTGCGGGAGCATATAATAATCAGCCTGACTGTTGTTTTGCACATTGTAATTGAATTCACCGTTATTCATTATTAGCCTCCGTTCCGTCATCTTCAGTATATTCAAGTATATCCCCGGGCTGGCAATCGAGCTCGCGGCATATCGCCGAAAGTGTTGAAAACCGAACCGCCTTTGCTTTGCCCGTTTTTAATATTGAGAGATTTGCCTGAGTTATTCCCACACGCGCCGCAAGAACCTGCGATGACATTTTTCTTTTGGCGAGCATAACATCAACATTTACGATTATACTCATTTCCGGCCACCTCAAACAGTCAAGTCGTTTTCGTCTTTAATTTCGCAGCCTTCGGCAAAAACATTTTTGAGAACGCGCAGAATAAGTGCCATAAACGCTGCCGAACACGGTATGGGAAAAGCACCTGCAAAGAAAAAGCACATTGGTATTGATAGCGGAACTGCCGCAAAGCAGGCGTACGAAAGCAATCTGAGTATTTTCGTATTTTCGGCGGTAAATACTTTACCCTTCTGCACATTTTTCATGAATTTGTGTATATGGTAAAGAACGAGCGCCGCAAGCGGTGAACACACATAAAATGTAACAACAAGGGCAATGTATTTGCCATGATTATACGAAACATAGGCAACTCTGCAATAAACTTCCGCAAGCTTCCAGAAAACGAAGAGCAAAACGGTGAAAATTACTTCGATAAATTTAATAACACCGACAGTAAATTTCAAAGAAAATTCATTTTCTTTCATTTATTTATCACCTCGCGAAAAATATATCATATTATTTATCGTTTGTCAATAATTATTTTTCGATTTACTTTTAAAACTATTTTCAGTTGTTGTTGACAAGAGTCAATGATTTTTATATAATGTATAAGTAAAATTTTGTATATGGGAGACGTATATTTATGGGAATTTATGAAGAACTCATCGCCCGCGGGCTTATTGCTCAGGTTACAAACGAAGATGAAATCAAAACCATGGTAAACAGCGGTAAAGCAAAGTTTTATATTGGTTTCGACTGTACTGCCGACAGTCTCACAGCAGGTCATTTTATGGCACTTACACTTATGAAAAGGCTGCAGATGGCGGGGAATAAGCCCGTTGCACTTATCGGCGGCGGTACAACTATGATCGGTGACCCATCAGGCAGAACAGATATGAGAAAAATGCTTACCAAGGAAGATATAGAACATAACGCAGAATGCTTCAAGAAGCAAATGGAGCGTTTTATAGAGTTCGGTGAAGATAAGGCTGAAATGGTAAATAATGCCGATTGGCTTCTCAAACTCAACTATGTTGACCTTTTGCGTGATGTTGGTCCCTGCTTCTCGGTCAATAATATGCTCAGAGCCGAATGTTATAAACAACGAATGGAAAAAGGTCTCAGTTTCCTTGAATTTAATTATATGATAATGCAGAGCTACGACTTCTACTATCTTTTTAAAAACAAAGGCTGCAATATGCAGTTCGGCGGCGACGATCAATGGTCTAATATGCTCGGCGGTACCGAGCTTATAAGAAAGAAGCTTGGCAAGGATGCCCACGCTATGACCATTACCCTGCTAACTGACTCGCAAGGCAAAAAAATGGGCAAGACCGCCGGCAACGCCGTATGGCTTGATCCGAACAAGACTCCCCCTTACGATTTCTACCAGTATTGGCGCAATGTCGGAGATAATGATGTTCTTAAATGTATAAGAATGCTTACATTCCTGCCCCTTGAGCAGATTGATGAAATGGATAAATGGGAAGGCAGTCAGCTTAATAAGGCAAAAGAGATTCTCGCTTATGAGCTAACCGCTCTCGTTCACGGCGAAGAAGAGGCTAAAAAAGCCGAAAGCGCTGCAAAAGCCGTATTCTCCGGCTCGGGCAATTCCGAAAATATGCCCTCAACCGATATTAGCGATGCTGACTTTACAGACGGCAACATCGGTGTTATTGATGTTATGATAAAAGCCGGTCTTGTTACATCACGCGGCGAAGCAAGGCGCCTTATCGAGCAGGGGGGCGTAAGTGTCGATGATAATAAAATCACCTCACCTGCCGCGGCTATCAGCACTGCTGAATTTGATAAGGGCTATGTGATTATCAAAAAAGGCAAAAAAGTATTCCATAAAATTATAAATAAATAACTCAGGTGGTATTTTGAGCAAGCTATATAACGCATATATTTCGTCATACAGAAAAGATAAACAGTCGTGGAATGACTATCTTTCCGTTGCGGGCGATTTATACAATTCTCAACAGCTTCAACAGCTTGCCGGATTTGAACAGCACTTCAAAATCAACAGACTTCAGCATATTACAAGCGTTGCATATTTGAGTTTTCTTGTTTCGCGAAAACTCGGTCTTGATTATGTAAGCACGGCGCGAGCGGCAACTATGCACGACCTTTTCTATTACGATTGGCGTGAGGATGATTTAAGCCACAAGCTCCACGGTTACCGGCACCCGAAAACCGCATTGAAAAACGCTTATTACCTTTGCGGTACTCTCAATAAAAAAGAAGCAGACATTATCGGTAAGCACATGTGGCCGCTTACTGTCGTGCCGCCCCAATATGCCGAAAGTTATGTTGTTACCGCTATGGATAAATACTGTGCTTCTATCGAGCTGATATACTCTGCATCGGAGAAATATCGCGAAAAATTCCATAAGCTTACGGGAATCGGCGGTGAATCATGAGATTTATTGATTACATTTTTTACTTTTTCTTTTACAGTTTCATCGGTTGGTTTTTTGAATCGTGCTATTGTTCATTCAAGCCTAAAAAGTGGATAAACCGCGGTTTTTTGCGCGGTCCCCTATGCCCCATTTACGGCACCGGCGCAATGGTCATTCTGCTGTTGCTGATGCCGCTTCGCGAAGCAACATCTCACCCGTATCTGAATGAATTGATAATTTTTTCGGTCGGTATGGTTGTATGCGATGCGGTTGAATTTGCCACAAGCTACATTATGGAAAAACTCTTCAATGCGCGCTGGTGGGATTATTCGGGTATGCGCTTTAACATTCAGGGCAGAATTTGTTTGACACATACGTTTTATTGGGGCACTGCTTCGTGCTTATTCTGCTATGTTTTACACCCGATAATAGATTTATTTATAATAAAGCAGGTCAGCGAAGCTTCACGCGATATAATCGTTTATATTATTCTTACAGTCTTTTTCTTTGATTTGCTTGATACTGTCATTAACGCACTCGGTATTAGAAAAATATCTGTCAAATTCAAAAAGCTTTCCGATGAAATTTCTGTTTATGCAGTCAGAGCTTATACTGTAATGGAAAATAAGTTTGATCGTATTTCCGATGAAAGTCGCGATGAAATCGTTTCCGGGTTTGCAGATTTGCGCTGTAAATACGACAGATTCAAAATTGAGGCTGTCGAGAAAAAGAATAAAACCAAGTCGCGCCTGCTGAAAGCCTTCCCGTTTCTAAAAGAGGGATTCAAACGCCAGACTGTTCTTCTTGAAGAATTATTAGATGATTTGAAGGATAAAATAAACAAATTAAAATAAAGGAAATTTTTATATGAGTATAAAAAATTTATATTACAGAGCATATCAGTCAAGCTTTAAGCTGATCATGGGGACTAATCTTTTTAATTGGAAAGAGCCTGAGCTTCTTGAGGGGCCCGGTTCGGTAAAAAAACTTCCGGAATTCATTAAATCCAAAGGTCTAAAAAATGTTCTCATCGTTACCGATAAAGGCCTTATGGGGCTTCATCTGCTTGACGGTCTTTTCGAGGCTCTTGAAAAAGAAGGCGTTAAATACTCTGTATTTGACGGCGTACAACCCAATCCTTCTATTGAGAATATTGAAGATGCAAAAAAAGTCTATCTTGATAATAATTGCGACAGCATCGTTGCGTTCGGCGGCGGTTCCCCTATGGATTGCGCAAAAGCTGCGGGTGCAAGAGTTACAAACCCAAAAATCAGCGTAAGAGATATGCGCGGTCTTTTACATATACGCCATGCTTTACCACCGCTTTTCGCAGTGCCCACAACGGCGGGAACAGGCTCAGAAGTGACGCTTGCGGCAGTTGTCACGGATGAATCAACTCACGAAAAATGCCCGATAAACGACCCGAAGCTTCGCCCCATATACGCCGTACTTGACCCCGAACTCACTGTCGGACTTCCTCCCCACATTACATCAACGACCGGTATGGATGCGCTTACACACGCGGTTGAAGCTTATATCGGCAGAAGTAACATTGCAAATACCGAGGAATATGCGATTAAAGCTATTAAGCTTGTATTTGATAATGTTAAAACAGCATACGCCGACGGCAAAAATATTGATGCTCGCAACAATATGCTGAAAGCTTCGTATTACGCCGGAATGGCTTTTACAAGAGCTTATGTCGGGTATGTTCACGCAATCGGTCATAATCTCGGTGGTTATTACCGCATTCCGCACGGACTTGCCATGGCAGTTATACTCCCGTATGTGCTTGATTATTACGGTCAAACCGCCTATAAACGCCTTGCCGAGCTTGCCGATTTAATTGGTGTTTCAGGTCCTGCACAGGGCGACAGAGAAAAAGCCAAAAGATTTATTGCCGCAATTCGCAAGTACAATGAGGATATGAATATTCCGACCGGCTTTGAGCAGATAAAAGATGAAGATATAGATATTATTGCAAAGCGCGCTCTTAAAGAAGGGAATCCGCTCTACCCCGTTCCGAAAATAATGGACCTTGAGGATTGCAAAACACTTATCAAAAAACTGCAGATAAAATAATTTGATTAAAATTATCCCCGCGCATTTAACGGTTTACTTACTCCGAAGTGCGCGGGGATTTTTTTATTTTTGTTCTTTTTTCATTTTATACTTTCTGTATTGAATAATTGTATATTTAATAAGAACTCTTACGAGCGATGAAGCAATAATACCGCCGCCGATAGCCACGCCGACATTAAGTGTCATAAACAGGTAATTAGCAGCTTCGCTGTAATTCTGTTCAAGCAGGTTCGTCATTCCGTAAAACAACATACTGCCCGGAACGAGTGTAATGCAGCCCGTAATCAAGAATGCGGTTGTAGGAGTTTTACAGATAATAGCCAAAATTTCGGCAGTCAGCGCAGTTGCAAATGCGGCAGAAAAATTAGAAATAAAAATACTGTTCAAATTTTTATTCAGCGGAAAATATACCAGGCAGGCAACAAGTCCGCACAACATTGAAAACGGCAGATGCTTCGGCTTTAACTTAAAAAGGATTGCAAAACCGAGCGTGCTGATAACACCTGAAATTATTTTTATAATCATATCGGAAGTCATATAATCACACCTCCGAATACCAAGCCGGCAGCTGCAAAGCCAAATGCCACCATTACGGCTATAAGCGCCGCCTGCACAAGCTGAAATATGCCGGAAATTATATCACCGAATAACAGGTCTCTTATGCCGTTTCCGAACGAAAGACCGGGTATAAGCAGCATTATTGTGCCGATCATTATCATATCGGTATTATCGCCGAGACCGAATTTTATGAGTATAAGGGCTATCACACCGGCAATAAAAGAAGTGATAACGGTATGGATAAGCGGATTTATGAATTTAATTCTGTGTCGGTTAAGCAGAGTAACAAATAAACCGCAGATCATAGCTGCAACAGCGTCAATATAAGTACCGCCGAAAAATACTGCAAACCCGCCGGCAGAAAGAACACTGCCCAAATAGGCCAGCAATGGGTTAAACGGTTCTTTATTTTCAATATCGGCAAGCTTTTTGTCGACTGACGAAAGTGCAATTTCAAATGAGCATACTTTTCTTGAAATATCATTTGCTATATCGAGCCGGAACATATTGTTCTCGGTTTTCAAAACGCGGCGCATCTGAGTGGAATGTGTACCGTCTGGCATTCTGATACCTGCAATGATTAACGAGGGCAATGCAAAAACATCAATATTATCAGCACCGTAAGCACGGCAGATGCGTTCAACGGTATCCTCTATTCTATGGGGTTCGCCTCCGAATTTTAAAATTGACTCGGCAATATTCAAAGCTTTAGATAAAACGAAATCCGCAGAATATTCATCGAAATTCTGCGGTAAATCATATTTATTTAGATCGGCAAAACTTAATGATTTAAACATAAAAATACCTGCCGGACGGGATTAAAAACCGGATTTTGCGGTCGGAAGATCAATTTTAGAAGAATCTTCACAAGTGGAAGCTTCTTTAAGAACGCGTGCTAAAGCCTTGAAGCAGCCTTCAATAACATTATGGATATTTGAACCGCTTATTTCTTTAACATGGAGTGTGATACCTGCATGACGCGCAAAAACAATAAAGAACGCTTCCAGAAACTGCGTATCAAAATCGCCTATGGTTATATGTTCAAGCGGAACATCGAACTTAACATAAGCGCCGCCGTCAACATCTACAACCTCAAGAATAAGGGCATCATCTATGGGCATATAGCAGTTAGCAAAACGTTTGATGCCGTGCTTGTCACCAAGAGATTCTCTGAATGAGGTGCCAAATAATGAGGCAACATCTTCAACGATGTGAAATGCATCGTACTGCTTTGTAACCATATCGCAGGTAATATAAATATCGAAACCGGCATATTTGGCAATAACTTCAAACATATGGTCAAGGAACGAGCAGTTCGTTTTAACCTTTGACTTGCCGGTACCATCTAAATTAAGTGAAAACGAAGTTTTAGTATTATTGGTAGTTTTGGTTATGCCGTAGGTTCTCATTTTATTCTCCTTAACAGAATTGCTTGTTATGCAAATATTTTATCATTTCACATTAGTGAAGTCAATAATTTTTCAAAAAAACTATATTCCGAATAATAAATAATTACTGTTTATTAATTCTGCGGTAATCAATATAATTTTGCAAAATAATCTCGGCAGAAACAGCGTCAACGCTTCTTTTTCGAGCCTTGCCGCGAACATTAACTTCATTGAGTATTGCGTGGGCGCTAACGGTTGTAAGACGTTCATCCCAATAATCAATGGGAATTTGCGTGTAGTTGCTTATAAGACTGCCAAGATTACGACATTCAACCGTTCTGTAGCCGGAGGTGCCGTCCATATTTTTAGGTAATCCTATAACGATCAGTTCAGCTTTGCGTTCCGAGGCTTCAGCGGCAATTTTTTCCGCAAGCTTCTCCGGATTCCATTCGTTAATTACTTTTATACCGCTTGCCAGAATTTCGCTTTTATCACAAACGGCAATGCCTGTTCGCTTATCACCGTAATCTGCCGATAATATTATCATAATGCACCTGTATCAAAAGTTATATTTAAATAAATTTCGTGTAATTATTCCGTTTCCGGCGCTGAAAGCGTATCAATATCCTCAACAGGCGGCGGTACAGTAGCAGGTTGGTCGTTTGACGGAGCGTTGGTCGTTGTTTCGGGCTGAGTTGCGTCATCCGGAGCCTCGGTAGATGCGGAAAGTGCTTCTGTGGTGGTTGCCGTTGTGGTCGTGGTCGTGGCCGAGGGCTTTGTCAACTCATCGGGTATTTCAGCACCTATCGCGTGTATCATAGCACAATTTTTACAAGTTGACGGAATATTCGAGGTTTTGTAATAACCAAGCGATGTGCTCGCACATGTCTCTGATGCTATATCGCCGGTAATGGTGCAGTAACGCCTTGCAACCATTCCGCTTGCTGTCGGATAAGACTTGTCGGCAAGACCATCATGGGCAGGCTCCATAACTGCGTTAAAGAGTTTGCCCGCGGGATTGCCCCAAGTGTTTGTTATGGCGCGGGGTTCGTCATAACCATACCACACTGCTGCTACATAATAAGGAGTACCGCCTACAAACCAACGATCCTTATCGTCGGTGGTTGTACCGGTTTTTGCATAAGTTTCAAATCCGCTCACAGCGTAACTTCCGCCGGTACCCATAGTAACAACGGTTCTTAAAAGCTGGCGCATAACTCCGGCAGAGCTTTCACTTAAAACCTGTTTGCCGGGTTTATTGCCGTCCTCAAGTAATATCTCGGAGCCATCGTTATTTGTGACTTTATAATAGCAATAAGGCTCAAAATAATAACCGTTATTACCAAACATTGCATATGCGGCAGTCATTTCCAATGTGGTAACACCGTGGCTCATGCCACCTACGCAAATTGAAGAATAGTTGCCGTCATAATCTTCGTCATTTTCATCAGTAATAAGTGTAGTGAAATGCAAATCATCCACAAGGAAATCAAGACAAGGAGTAATGCCTATTTGCCTCACGAGTTGAGCCGGCACAGTATTAAGAGATTCTGCAACTGCATACTGAACACTGACAAATTCGCTTGCGGAACCTGTAACACCTCCGAAGTTTCTCGGCCAACGCGACGAGCCCAGACGAATTCCGTAGTTTTGAACCTTGGTGGAATATGTGCATATATTATTCTCAATACACGGCGCATATACCGAAAGCGGTTTTATTGAAGAACCGGGCTGTCGCGGAGAATCGGTTGCTCTGTTCAGACCGCGGAAGGTTTCTTTTTCACCGGCTCCGCCGACCATAGCTACAACTCTGCCGCTGTAATCCATAATAGTCATTGAGGATTGTGCTGCAGGTTCTTCTTCAGTATCCTCTTCCTCGGGCATAGTTTCACGGTTTACATAAACATCTTCAGCAGCACGCTGAACCTTTAGATCAACTGCCGAATAAATTCTTAATCCACCGAAGAAAACTTTGCGCCAAGCTTCATTATAAGTCCAGTCATATTCTTTTTGTAAATCAGCAATAACCTTATCAATTACGTATTCAACATAATATGATGATTCGCCGGAATCCTTAAATCTTACATCTTCCTCAGTATATTCCGTATCATCATCTTCATCGTCATCGTCCGTAACTATACTGCCCTTGTAATTTTCGCTATTTGT
Organism: Acutalibacteraceae bacterium; assembly: GCA_045616765.1. GTDB lineage: Bacteria > Bacillota > Clostridia > Oscillospirales > Acutalibacteraceae > DTU089. The sequence goes on along the minus strand of JAZLHL010000040.1, from coordinate 108,391 downwards.
ATATATAAGCTCAAATTCGTATGCTTCATTGTATTCATCTTCAGTTATATCCCCTGCTTCGAGCATATAGTCAAGGCAAAGCTCTTTACGAGCAGTAACACTGTCGGGATCATATAATGGGTCTTGATCAGCCGGGAATTGTGTAATCGAAGCGATTACGGCGCACTCAGCAGCGTTAAGGTCACCAACATTTTTACCGAAATACTTCTCAGCTGCGGTTTTTATGCCGTAACATCCGTTACCCAGGTACACTGTGTTGAGATAGAATTCCATTATTGTGTCTTTGTTATAAAACCGTTCAACATTAAGTGCGTTGAGAATCTCGTAAAACTTGCGCGAAACCGTTCTGCCGTTTTCACCGGTTAAGTTTTTAATGAGCTGCTGCGTGATTGTAGAACCGCCTTCCTTGAAGCCGGATTTTACAACACCGCCTATTGTACGGATCCAGTCAACGCCATGATGATCTTTAAAACGCTTATCTTCAAGATCTCTGAAAGCATCAACAAGCGTATCGGGAATTTCATCATAATTTATCCAAACGCGGTTTTGGGCACCGTGAAGGCGGAGGAGTTCAACAAGATTATCGTCAGAATCATAGGCGTAAATAATGCTTGTTTGTTCTTGATTTGCTTTGTAATCGTCGAGGTCGATTTTCTTCTCGCCTTCTACATATTCTTTGGCAAAACTGTAAACATAAGTACCGCCTACAACTCCGCAAATTATACCGACAGCAACAAGAATAAGGCACACAGTCAGTACTCTCTTTAAGCCGATCGGCAAAGGTTTGTGTTTTTTCTTTTTGTTTCGAGTGGGATTAGTCCTATCTTCCGAATGTTTTACGGATTTTTTACTTTTGAAAAATGAATCCAATAAGCTTTTTTTATGCGGATTTTTCGCCATAAAGGAAAGTACCTCCAATAAAAATGTTTGTACATTATAATTTATCACAAAATTCTTCCTAAATATACAACGGAAAAATTTAATATCCGGAATAAACAGTTGAGTATGGAAAATAATAAAACAAGGAAGTGAAATAATGAAAAAAGCAATAATTGCAGCCGCGTTGTCGGTTTTAGCAGCATCAACAGTATTGACCGGTGCAGTTAATTACAAAAAGAACATAACGGATATAACAACCGTCTCGGAAAACGACACTCATAAATACATTCTCAAAGATTACAACGGAAGAATCGCAGTGTATTATGAAGGCAGTGAAACTCCGAACGAAATATTTGAAATATATACTCGAACATTGCCTGCCGAGGATGCCGAAAAAATCGAAAACGGGATAGAAATAAATGGTCCGGATAAACTGAGCGAAATACTTGCCGATTATACAAGCTAAGGCATATTTTTTACTATTGTTTCAGCAACTGCAAGATCGAACGGAGTTGTTATTTTAATATTTGAATCAGAACCTTCAACAAGCTTCACGCGAAAACCACGGTCAAAATAGACGGACGCAACATCCGTATAAGTTTCGAGCTCTTTATCTGTAAGTGAATTCATAACAACATTTAGATTAATAAGAGTAAAAGTTTGCGGAGTTTGTACTCTGTACAGTTCATTGCGAGGTAAATGCTCAGTAAGAAAATCACCGGTTACGGTTCTGATAACTGAATCATATACCGGCATAACCGTGTTGGCAGCACCGAATTCTTTACAAGCTTCAATATTATCTTTTATTATTCTCGCATCAAAAAACGGGCGAACAGCATCATGGGTTAAAACGATATCATCTTCTGTAACATTGAATTTTTCGGTAAGAAATCTGCAACCGTTCTTTACGGATGAGCTTCTGTTTTTACCGCCGGAAATAACATAAACATTTTCAGATTTTAAACCGTATTCACCGAGTAAGGCTTTAGTATATTCGATCCAATCCACAGGACAGCATATTACACCGGCTTGAAATAGACCGTAATCCTCAAAATTACGAACGGTTTTAATTATGATCGGTTCTCCGCCGACTTTTAAATATTGCTTTGGCAGCTCGGGTGAATTCATTCTTGCGCCGACACCGCCGGCAAGAATCATATAAAAAAGATCCAATGTTTTAATTACCTTTCGTTTTTTCTTTAAAGCCTTCTGTGCTTTCTTTACTGAAAAGTATACGCAGAGTCATAATTATCAGTTTTATATCAAGAGAAATCGAATAATTTTGAATGTAAATAAGGTCCATTTTCAATTTATCGTATGGTTTTGTGTTGTATTTACCGAAAACCTGCGCATAGCCTGTAAGCCCGCCTTTTACTTTATATCTGAACACAAATTCGGGAATTTGAGCACAATATTTACTTACATGTTCAATTCTTTCGGGTCTCGGACCTACTACGGACATATCCCCTTTTAAAATATTAATAAGCTGCGGAAGCTCATCAATGCGTGTATCACGAATAAACTTGCCGATTGGTGTTATGCGTTTATCGTTTTTTGTAGCTGGCTGAGGTCCGTCTTTTTCGGCATCAATCACCATACTTCTGAACTTTAGAATATAAAACTCTTTTAAATTCATTGTGCAGCGTTTTTGTTTATAAAATACCGGTCCCCCGTCATAACTCTTAATACATACAGCAATTACGGCAAAGAGCGGTGCGCAAATTGTAAGCGCCAATACCGAGAAAATAATATCGAATAAGCGCTTAAAAAACCTTTGCTCAATAGTAAGGGCATTTGATTTACAGTTGATAAGCGGTGAATCAAAGTATGTAACATCAGAAGCACTGCGTAAGAGAATATCGGAAATTTTAGGAACTACATATATATTCTTATTATTATCGTAGCAATACTTTAAAATATCATTTCGCAGCCTTGCGGGAACATCGCAGATGATTATGCTGTCAAATTTATCAGCTTTTTTAATAATTTCGTCATATCCCTCATCAACACTTACTGATTCACGAATAACAAACCGTTCTTCAATTTTACTCATCTTATACACAAGCTCCGTTGCTTGGTGACTGCCGAAAACAATAAGCATATTTTCGGGTGGATTGAGACTGTGAACAACCGAGAACGAAGCATAAACCCACAACAGTAAAAATGCACTTTGAAATATCAATATATATAACATTCCCATTATATTCACAAATCGGGAAGCTATAAGGCACACTTGCGTATATGCTATGGCATCGGTAAAAACAAGTGAGACCGCAGAACTAAAGATTATTTCACCTTTTCTGAGCTTATCAATCTTTGAGGCTCCGAGAAATACACCGGATACTATTAAGATAACGAAGTAAACCGCAACGATAAACAGCTTACCTGAGCCGATATACGGATGCTCAAAAACTTTCAGGTTGTAAAAACGGTTCCACAAAAAGTAATAAATTACAGTAGCTACAATGCCGAACATCGTCAATGCCGAAACTCGAATCGTGGAACTGAATTGTTCAAATTTTTTCATTTGCTCACTCTTTTTTTAGGACTTGCAATTTTTATAAGCGTAAGCATAAATTTAACAGAGGTGATTGTATGGATATTTTATCCGCGTTAAATAATATGCTTTGCCTGATTTTGCAGGTAACCAATGATGAAACATTTCCCGCGCCGTTAAAGCCGCACGAGGAAGCAGAAATGCTTAATTTACTCGAAAGCGGCGATAACGCAGCAAAAGAAAAGCTTATAGAACATAATCTGCGACTTGTTGCACACATAATCAAAAAGTATTACTCGAATTATGCAGAACAGGATGATTTAATATCAATAGGCACGATCGGACTTATTAAAGGCATAAACAGCTATAAACCTTCCAAGGGAACCAAACTTGCTACATATTGTTCACGCTGTATTGAAAATGAAATACTGATGTACTTCAGAAGCTGCAAAAAGATATCTCAGGAAATATCCATAAGCGAACCGATCGATACCGACAGCGAAGGAAACCCAATGACTTTGATGGAAATAATCAGTACCGAAAATGATATTATTGATGATATTGATACCAAAACCAAAATCATTAAGCTTGTGAAACTTGTCGATGAAATTAAAGATGAAAGAGATCGACTGATAATAATACGAAGATACGGACTTGACGGCAAAGAACCGATGACACAAAAAGAAATTGCAGACAATCTTAAAATATCAAGGTCTTATGTTTCGCGCATAGAAAAAAGATTATTAGAGGAATTAAAATCGCAATTATGATTTGGGAATAAATATCATATGGAATCTAACCGGTATGCCTTTATCGTCAACTACGCAGAATACGGTTACCTCATAATTTTTATATGAGCAGGCGTGGGAATCGGCAATAAGTCTTATATCAAAGCGCGTAACCGAAAGCGAGATTTTCAGCTTGGCGAGTTCGGCAAGTGCAAGTTCAAGATCATCGGGGTGAATGAGATTCTTGAATTTCACTGTTGCCCCATTTGAAATATGACGGAATATGTCAAAACCGAACACTTTGTTTACATTTGAAGATAAAGATATGCTGTCGGTGTTGATATTATAAATACCGTAAACACTTTCGCTGCGAACGAAATCAAGATAGAACATCATCGGGTCAATTTCACTGACCGATGAATTGGCATAAGATACTGACATATTTACTCTATTTGAGCGTTTACTAAAGTCATCCAGCAATGCTTCAAAGCCGACGAGTATTTCACCCGTGGTTGAAAATGATTTGCAGCCGAGCTCGCGTAATTTATCGCAGCTGAAATCAATATTTTCGCCGGGTATTGTCACATCTGAAACAGCTGTACGCAAGTGATTGACGGTTTCAATATCATAATAAATGTCAGTGCCGTAAGAAATAGAATGGCTGAATAACTCGGGCGTCACAACATACCGCTTGAAAATGTTTTCAACATAGCATGTATTATGAATATACCTTGCACCGACAAGATATAAACCGAGACTGAAACCGCATTGATTTATAAATTTGGAAAATGTTGCCAATCTACGTACCGATACACCGTCAACAAAATCCTGGGGAAGCATTATGCAAATATCCAGACCTGTACAGTCATTGTCACGAATAAATGTTTTGAGTTCCTGTGTAAGACCGGAAATGTCATCCGGCGTGAATAATGTGTAAACAGCAACCGGTGGTACGGGCTTTCCTGCAGACTTCATACCCAAAAGCATATAAGCGATTGTTTTGAAAGCGAGAAAGCTCTTATTCTTTTTAGCTTTATCATTTTTATTCAGGTCATAGAATACTTCGGGATTAACATTAACGGCATTATCGTATACAGTAAACGGAACGAAATCATAACAAACGATTTCTTTGGTAGCGGAATCCGTTACAGGAACAAACCTCGGTTCTACCGCAGCACTTTCGGCAGTATGACTACTCATGTCAGAAAGCGCAAGGGCACTCTTCATTCCTGCATTATAGAAGGCGTAAGCTCCGTTTCCGTTGATTTTGGCGGTAGTAGCTGCATATTCGGCAGTCATAAGCAGATGTTTGCAATCTTTACCGTCAACAGAATAACGGGAAATACCCATTGTAGCCGTAAATACTCCGCTTTCATATGGTGTCTTAAACGGTTTTCTGAGATCTTGGTGCAATTTTTCGATAAACAAAACAAGTTGGCTCTGATGAGAAATGTTTTCAACAAACAGGTAAAATTTGTCAGATGTTCCTTTGCCCAGAATAAGATTCTTCTGGTTGATGCCGCGCAGCTTATTGGCGAATTCTTTAATGAGGTTGTTGCCGTACTCATATCCGAGTGAGCTGTTTATAAGGCTCATATCATCTATATCAATATAGATCATAACATTTTTGGAAGACGGATTTGATTTAATGTACTCATCGACAGCATCATTAAATGCGTTTTGTGTTAAAAGTCCCGTCAAAGCATCTGACACACCAAAACCTTGTGTGATTTCATGTTTTATCTCATCTTCAGAATAAATGTTAAATGCGCCGGAGACCGATGAGACTTCGCGGTTGTTGTTTAAAGAGAAGACAACAAAGCCGATAACGAGCTTTTCAACCCCGTCTTTTAATGTTCTGAATTCAACTCGAGTCTTTGTTTTGCCGGTAGCAACAATTCTGTTAAATGAAGGTATATTAAAATTATTATCAAATCGTGCACTGTCGGCAGGATGACAGACTTTAACGATCTGTGAAATTGCTTCTATAAAGTTTTTCGGAATGTACGGGAAATATGATTCCCATTGACCTTCAATTATGTCAAAGCGGTCATTTTCAATATCCGCCTCAAATATTATATCAAAAGCATTTAGTATAACACGCTCGCCGTCGGTGAATAGGAGGTTTTCGGAAACGGTGCTTTCGTCAACAGAAGTCTCGATTTCCTGCGGTATTCCTTTCTGTTCGGCGGTAGTAGCAATGCTTTTGAATTCACTTTCAATTCTTGCAAATTCCGGCAGTGCCGCTTCAAAACAATCCATAAGTTTTTGTGAAAAAGCGCCGCAGGCTCCGCCCATTATGAGTTCTACCGCTTCTTCATGTGAGAGCGCACTTTTATATGGTCTGTGACTTGTTAATGCATCATAACAATCACATACGGCAACAATTTGAGCGGAGATAGGTGTTTCATCGCCTTTAAGACCGCGGGGGTACCCTTTGCCATCCCATCTTTCGTGATGATTAAGACAAATTTCCTGGCAATATTTGAAATACGGGTTGCTTTCACTGATATCGTCAAGCATACTGAGTAAATCGGCGCCTCTTGTGGTGTGAGTTTTCATCACCTCAAACTCTTCCTTGGTGAGTCGAGCTGGCTTCAGCATAATTGCATCGGGAATTGCGATTTTACCGACATCGTGAACTGATGATGCATAATATATATATTCAGCCTGTTCCGGTGAAATGTTATATTCCGGGCAGCGTTCAAGAACCTGATCAAGCAGAGCTTTTGTGAAATATCGGATTCTTTTAATATGCTGACCGCTTTCGAGGTCGCGACTTTCAATAGCGGCTACGAGTAATTCAACAAGCTCATAATTGATATTTTTCATTTTGTCGTTCTGTTCTTTGAGCTTGCTTGCCTGGTTAAGTATTCGTTTTGTATGGATTTGCGACATATTTAAAAGCTGACGCTTCAACTGACGGATTTCACAGATGTTATCAAATCTGCGACGAGCCGTTTCAAAATCAAACGGCATGGGAAGAATATCGGAAGCAAAACTTGAAAATCCCCTACTCTCAAAGCTGTATAAAGCCTCGAATGATGTGAATAACACAGGTATTTCCGAAAAAAGACCATCGTCTGTTAATTTTGAAAGAATCCAAATAGCATCCTTTGAGATAACGGCATCGTTAGGTATTTCATCAAGAATAAAAACAACATTATTATTTGAATAAAAGTCGATATCATTCCAGCTATCGGAAGAATAGGAACAAATATTGACTTCACAGGCAGTTTTAAGCATATTAATAAGTTCAGTATGCTTGTCAGCCTCATTTGTAAAAAATACTGACGAGGTGTTTCTCATTATATTGCCTCCGTATAATAATGTAGATTCACATCATAAATCAATTCATAATACCATTATTTGCTTTAAAAGTCAATGAATTGCAAAATATGTAACATATTTGACATAATTTTTAATAATCAAAAAAGAGATGTAAAAGCGTACTTCTACATCTCAAATTACTATTAATATAAAATTATATAACGCCCTGAGCGACCATTGCATCTGCAACCTTTTTGAAACCACAGATATTAGCACCTGCAACAAGATCATAACCGAGATCAAACTCTTTCGCAGCAGCAACTGAATTATCGTGAATATTTTTCATAATGTTATGGAGTTTATCATCGACCTCTTCGGCTGACCAGCTGTATCTCATTGCGTTTTGACTCATTTCAAGTGCCGAAACCGCAACACCGCCGGCATTAACTGCTTTTGAAGGTGCAACCGCTTTGCAGTTTTCTTTAAGGTATGAAAGTGCATCGTTGGTAGTCGGCATATTGGAAACCTCGATGTAATACTTTACACCGTTGTTAACGATCCATTGAGCCTCTTTCATTGTGACTTCGTTTTGAGTTGCGCAAGGCATAATAATATCCGCCTTTGTGTTCCACGGCTTTTCACCCGGGAAGAACTGAACACCGAATTTCTCTGCGTAATCCGCAAGCGTGAGGTTGTCGTTTGCTCTGAGTTCAAGCATATAATTTATCTTTTCATCGGTAGAAACACCATCCGGGTCATAAACATAGCCCTCCGGACCGGAAAGAGTAACTACTTTTGCTCCTACCTGAGCAAGTTTTTTAGCAACACCCCATGCAACATTGCCGTAACCGGAAATAGAAACTATTTTGCCTTCAATACTGTCGCCAAAATGCCTGAGCACTTCCATCAGGTAATAAACCGCTCCATAACCCGTTGCTTCGGGTCTTATAAGCGAACCGCCGTATTGAATCCCCTTGCCGGTAAGAACACCGTTCTCGAATGAACTCTTAATGCGTTTATACTGACCGAAAAGGTAGCCGATTTCTCTGCCGCCTACACCAATATCGCCTGCGGGTACATCAAGACTCGGACCGACATATTTATAAAGCTCGGTCATAAAAGCCTGACAAAAACGCATTACTTCCGCATCACTCTTACCAATAGGATCAAAATCCGAGCCGCCTTTGGCGCCGCCTATCGGCAAACCGGTAAGCGAGTTTTTGAAAGTCTGCTCAAATCCGAGGAATTTCATAATGCCACTGTAAACAGACGGATGAAATCTTAAACCACCCTTATAAGTACCGATGGCATTGTTGAACTGAAAGCGGTAACCTCTGTTGACCTGAACATTACCGTTATCATCAACCCAAGTAACTCTGAATGTAATACATCTGTCCGGTTCGGTCATTCTGCCGAGAATATCAAATTTTTCATATTCAGGGTGCTGGTTCACAACCGGTTCAACAGATCGTAAAACTTCTTCTACGGTCTGTATGAACTCAGGCTCATTTGCATTGTTGGCTCTGACATTTTCGATAGTTTTTTCGATATAAGAGTTCATAATATTTCTCCGTTCCGTAATTCGCAAAATATACCTCGTAATATAATATATGCAAATTTACTTTTAATGATAAAATTTTACAACATTTTTTAAAATTTACAATATATCAATTAAACAAAACAGAAGCAATATTTTGTCCTCTTTTTAGTAATATCACAAATGAATAAATATTCACCTGAAAAAAAGCCCGCATTTACAGCGGGCATCGTTCATGTTATATGCTATATGTTTTCTTAACGGATTCGGTAAGCCTATACATTTCATCAATTTCAAGCCGTCTGCTTTCAGTGAGTTCAGCAGGATTTCTCGTTCTTGTATTGATACCTATTTTTACACCGTCAAGACTGATATAGTACTTTGCGTTTACGGGATAGCACTGACATTCGACAACTGAGAAGAAGCCGACAAGGTCTTCAAGGAATTGCGCTCTTTCATCTTCCCCGGCTCTAAATGCTTCTATAAGTGCGGAATACAGTTCGGGATGGAAATTAGCCATAACACCGGAATAACCGGCACAGCCCATTTTCATACTTTCAAGGAAAGTTGCAGCATTGGCATTAAAAATCTTTATGGTGCTGCCTTCGCAAGCCGCCAGTTTATCTTTAAGCTTGGTAAGGCTGCAGCAGGTGTCTTTGATAAACAGATATTTGCCGGTTTCAGCCATTTTCTTTAAAAGGTAAGGAGTGAGCTCGCGTTTATAAGGATACGGACATTCATAAACTCCGAATGGAATATCGCCGATAGCATCCGCTGCTTTTGACATATTCTCAAAAAGGACATCATCACTTTCATCTGCTTTAGCGAACCTGTTGGAAATGAAAACATAAGCATCAATTCCTTCGGCAACAAACGCCTTGGCTTCTTTAATCTGAGTATCAAGGTCGTCAGCCGTGTGACCGGATGCAACTATTGACATACCTGCGGGTTTGTGCTGCATAATAAATCTGAGCAATTCAAGTCTTTCTTCAAAAGAGAGAAAGAAAATTTCACTGCTCTGGCAGATAGCGAAAATACCGTCAACGCCCTTTTTTTCATACCATTTGAGTAATTCCAAAACGCCGTTATAATCGATTTTATTATCGTCTGTGAATGGCGTAAGCATTGTTGGATATACGCCGTAATTGATATCTTTCATAAATATCACACCTTTCTGCTAAATAATAGCACATTAAAACTAAAAAATAAATAGACTTTTAAAATAAAGTATTATATAATAATAAAAAAATATTAATGGTGGTATTATGCGTATCAGAAAATATCTTCCGAAAGATAAAGAAAAGGTTATTGAAATTTGTCTCAAAAATGCTGATATTGATTCTTCAACAAGCGAAGATACAGTAAGATTCATTGAGTATACTTTTTGCAGATACTATATCGAAGTTGAGCCTGAAAACTGTTTCGTTGCTGTTGATGATAATGATGTTCCGTTTGGATATGTTTACGGAGCGGCGGATTTTAATGAATATAAAAAAAGGTTTATTCCCTATCTGGAAACTGTTGCAGCACTGAAAAATGGTGCTTTCACTGCCGATGTTTATGTGGAAATGTATAATCACTTCATTTACATAAATGATTACCCCGCACACTTGCACATTGATGTACTTGACGGCCACCGCGGTGAGGGTGCAGGTGCAAGTCTTATTGAAAACTACTGTAACAATCTTAAAAGCCGCGGTATAAAAGGTGTTATGCTTATTGTTGGGTCTGACAATGAAGGCGGCAGGAATTTTTATGAAAAGAACGGTTTTGCACTGCTTAATGACAGACCGTTCGGTGCGGCATACGGCAAAAAACTGTAAAGGAAAAGATAAAATGAGCACTTCATCAATATTCGGTTTAATTATATTTTCGGTATTTTTCACTTCATACGCATGGGGTATGCGCGGTACAACCATCGGCGGCGAAAAGGGCGCCATGCTGCCCGGTGCGGCAATAGGCTTTGCACTTGCCGTTTTCAGCGATATTCTTATTGTTAAAGAAAACTTTTTCGTGTTTGCGGCAATAGGCTCATGCGGTATGTATTTCGGCGGAACAATGACTTACGGCGAAACACTTTCCCTCTCAATGAGCAAACGCCCTGCCGAGAATATGAAAAAAGGGCTTATTGCATTATTTGTAAAAGGCTTCGGCTGGTTTGGCGCCTTCGGCGGTATTTTCTCGGTAGGCACACTTGCAGTCTGCGGCAGATTCAAGCTTTATGAATTATTATGTATAGCGTTGGCTCTCCCCGCTTCAATGCTTTTGTTTTATTTTATATTCAACAGACCTTATAAGCCGCGAGAAAATGTTTTTCCTAAAATTTATTTTTCTTATACAAGACCCGAAAGCTGGGGCGCTCTGATCGGTTTATTTTTAATGTGCCTTATAACCGTTATAATTAAAAAGAGTCTTTTCGGCATTGTGTTTACACTGTTTTGTGCGTTTGGCGGTGCATTCGGATGGGTAGCTGCGCAACTTTTGCAGGTGTTTATAAAGCATTATGCGCTTGACTGCAAATTCAAGCCTCTGCACATTCTTTCTGAAAAACACGGAGCAGAATCATGGAAAGCAATGGAATGTACGCTTGGTGCTTTCGGCGGTTTATTTGCGTCAATCGGTTTTATTATAGGATATAATGATTTTTATAAACTTACCGGTGCACTTGAAATTAACGGCGGTATATTCGCGGTTTCCGAGAGCATTTCCGATGTTTTGATGATCGTTTGGCTCGGTTTAATAGCGGCTGATCTCATACATTTCTTTATTAAACCGCCAAAGGATGAAGAGAAATTAAAGCGCAACCTCCTTAACGGCAAAATCAATCAAATTGAGTATGAGGAGGCAATTGCAAACGGCAGTAAACATTCAAAAGCGTTCACAATATATCAAACCGTAACTGAAGGTATTGAGTCCTCACTGTATGCTGCTATTCCCTTCTTTATCATTTGTTTCGGCAGCCTTAAAACCGCATCATTAGTTTCGTTTTTCCTGATTGCTTTTGTCGTGATTCAAGAAGTTGCACTCGAGAAAGAACCGTATCCGAAAGCTGCGATACCTTTGAAAATTACTTTTATGTTTGCCGCAGCCGCTATATTTGTTGTAAATCTATTCTTTGACCCGAGCATTAAAGTATCGTTTATTCTTTACGGCGCATTTTACGAGCTCACTGCTTTATATTTTTTGATACCTCGCCTTATCAAAGCAATCGTGACCAAAATGGCCGATGAGGGTGAAAACAGAATTAAAGCATCGTCAGTATTTAAAGCAATAATTAAAAACAAAGGCTTTATTTCGGTACATATTTATTTTGTTTTATGCATAATTATTTCGGCTTTTGTGATTAAATAAGAGCCCGATATAATCGGACTCTTGATAATTTATTTAAAGATTTGTTTTAGTTTATGTAAATCATCAATTGCTTCTTCTGAGCTGCCGCTTTCGGTAAATTCAAGCAATATGCAGCCGTTGAATCCAAGCTCATCTAACCAACCGGCTATTTTTTGTATATAATTACGGTCAATATTGGTTTTGCCCTGAAACTTCACGAGTTCAGAAAATGAAACATGAAAATCGCGAACAAAAGGAAATGTTTTAAATAGTTTTTCCTTATCTGCGGTTTCATCACAGTACCACGATTGATAATATGTTTTCACATTATCTTTTTTAATATCGTTCAAAAACCTTAAAGCTGATTCCGTCGTATCGTTGTATGTATTCGGGTGACATTCATTACTTATAATAAGCCCGTATTCAGCTGCGGTATCTGCCATGTATTCAGCATCCCGAAGTATTGCCGTATACTCGGCGTCTGTTGTTTCTTTACTGCCTTTCGTACCGAGCCATGTACGGACACTCTCCGCCCCCAAATGCTTTGAAATACGGCATATTTCAAGCCACTTATCGTGTTCGGCACTGCCTATGCGGTAATAAGTAGCATAAGAATTAATTTTAATGCTCTTTTCACTGCAAAGACTTGCTGCGAGTTCGGCATCCGCAACAGATTTAATATGCACATCCGAGCCCCACTCAATAGCATCGGCCCCGCATTTTACTGCTGTTTCCACAACCTCATTGATAGAGTACTTCCTTAATGTTGTACTCGTAAAACCTATCATTTTATCACCTTCAAGTAATTATGCTATTATGATACATCGGTTATTTTAACATTACAACCTTTTTTTAAAAACATGGTTGTTTTTCATATTGGCGGCAATTCCGATATATATTTGGTTTTGACTTAAATACCGGAGATTACGAAGTTTTCAAAACTAATTTCATTGTATGCGGCTTGATTGGATTTGTGTATTCTTGCCCCAAATTTGTGCTTTCATTATTACGATTATTTTGGCACTCATTTCAACAATGACTGTCGGAAAATGGTCGGTAAAAAAAGTTAAAATTATTACAAATTAATTTTTTTAAATTTCACAAAACGGTTGGTGTATTTGATGGATGTATTAAAATCACTGTTTTTAATTATCAAATATGAGTTTTTCGGACAAAAGCAAATAAACTTTGAAGATTTCATTTGCGATTATTCACTCTTATATAATTTGTCTGAATCGCATGATTTGTCTCATATTTTACTGCCTTTTTTTCGAGATAATGAGTTGGATATAAATGATGAGGAGCTGAAAAAAAGAATAAAATCATCGTATAATATCGCTGTCTTTCGCGATGTTAAAAGAGAATTTGTAAAAAACGAGGTTTATAACATTCTTAATAATGCCGGTATCAGGTTTATTCCGCTGAAGGGTGCTGTTACTGCACAGTTTTATCCGCAGACTTGGATGCGTACAAGCTGCGATATTGATATACTTGTTAATGAAAATGAAATTGAAAAAGCTCTTGATATATTATCCGAAAACGGTTTTGAAACGAACCGTGAAAGAAACTATCATGATGTATCTTTATATAAAGAAGGTACGCATATAGAATTACATTACAACATTTGTGAAAATATGCCGCGTATTGACCCAACTCTTGAAAAAGTTTGGGAGTATTCTGTACAATACGATAATTTTGAATACCGCGAATCACCTGAATTCTTTATTTTCCACCATATTGCACATATGTGTTATCATTTTGTATTCGGCGGGTGCGGTATTAAACCTTTTATTGACTTGTACTTAATCAAGTTAAAATTCAATTATTCTGAAGCTGAACTTAATAATCTGCTCGAAATTAGCGGGCTGACAACTTTTTATAATAAGATTTGTGAATTGATGAATGTTTGGTTTGCAAGTCACGAACACAATTCAGTTACAAAAAAATTGGAAGCATATATTTTAAGCGGCGGTGTATTCGGCAATGTTGAAAACAACAGCATAATGATGAGTGCTTACCGCGACAGTAAAATTAATAACTTTTTTGCCATAGTTTTCCCCCCATATGATACAATGTGCAATTTTTATCCCTCTTTGCGAAAATATATATTTTTGCTTCCTTTTTACTATATAAAAAGAATAATTCAAAAGTTAACTAAAAGCGGCGACAGAGTTGTCGGAAGAATGGCAAATCTCGCCTCCCAGGATACAGAAAACATAAATACGGCATCAGAGCTTTTAAATGAGCTCGGCCTTAAATAATAAAGGAGGAGCTATTTTGAATAAGGATTTTTGTTTAAGACAAATTCATTTGGATTTTCACACTTCACCGCTTATTCCCGAAGTAGGTGGAAAATTCTATAAAAAAGAATGGCAGGATACTCTGAAATTGGGGCATGTGGATTCAATAACCGTCTTTGCAAAATGTCATCACGGTTACTCATACTTTCCTTCAAAAGTAAATGAGATGCACCCGACATTAAAATTCGATCTTTTAGGCGCACAGCTCGAAGCCTGTGAAGAAATTGGTGTGCGTGCACCTGTGTACATATCAGCCGGACTTGATGAAAAGGATGCCGTTGCACATCCCGAATGGATTGCCAGAGGAAAAGATAACTTTGATGCCGATCCTGATTTTTCGCGTCCCGGTTATCACCGTATATGCCTGAATACTCCGTATTTGGATAAACTTCTTGCCGAAATAGAGGAAGTTATGGTTCGCTATAACCCTTGCGAAATATTCCTCGATATACTGGATGAACATATATGTTATTGCAAGTATTGTCGTGACGATATGGAAAAACTCGGCATTGATTTGCAGAATGATGATGATGATGTTAAAGAATTCGGTAAGCGTGTATATAAAAACTATCGCGACAGGGTTGCCGAGGTTATACGGAAACACAACCCAAATTGCTCAATTTTCCACAATTCCGGGCATATTTATAAAGGCAGACCGGACCTCATTGATACAGTTTCACACCTTGAGCTTGAAAGTCTGCCGACCGGCGGTTGGGGCTATGACCATTTTCCGCTTTCCGCTTCCTATGTGAGAACGGTTCGTGAGGATTTTCTCGGTATGACCGGTAAATTCCATAAGTCCTGGGGCGAATTCGGCGGCTTTAAGCATCCGAATGCTTTAAGATATGAAACCGCTCTTTCGCTTGCATTTGGTGCAGGTTGCTCAGTTGGTGATCAGATGCACCCCAACGGTCAACTCAATAAATCTACTTACGGACTTATCGGCAAAGCTTATGCCGAAGTTGAAGCCAAGGAACCGTGGTGTAAGGGTGCAGAAGCAATTGCCGAAATCGCAGTGCTTTCAGCAGAATCGGTGTATAAAAAGCGCTTTGGCGAGTACGGCAACGCAGATGTAGGTGTGAACCGCATTTTGCTTGAAAAGAACAGACTTTATAATTTTATTGATGCCTGCGAAGACTTCAATAAATATAAGCTCCTTATTTTGCCCGATGTAATCAAGGTCGATGTCGATTTAAAGGCTAAAATTGATACTTTCCTTGCAAACGGCGGCAAATTGCTTTTAAGCGGTGTGTCCGGAACAGATGATAACGGTCACTTTGTATTTGATACGGGTGCAGAGTTTGTTGGCGAAAACGATTTCAGACCAACATATTACATACCGGATTTCGATACCGTAAACGGCACAACCGAATATCTTATGCGTGCTTGTTCATATCGCTTTGATAACAAGGATGCAGATATTTTGGCATACGGTCAAAATCCGTATTTTAACCGTACCGCCGAGCATTTCTGCTCTCACCAGCATGCTCCTAACGATGATTCATCAACTTATCCCACGGTAATAAAAAAAGGTAATATCGCTTATATCGGTTGGAATATTTTTAACGGTTATGCCGAAAACGGTGATTTCCATATTAAAGAACTTGCGGATTATGTGATAAAATCACTGATGAATGATGATTTCATAATTGACTCATCAATGCCCGACCGTGGTATTACAACTCTTTTGAAGCAAAATAACAGAAAAATAGTACATTTGCTGTTTGCTCACACCACCAAACGCGGCTCCGATACAGAGGTTATCGAGGATATTGTCCCTCTCAACAATATTAAGGTCAGTGTTAAAACAGATATGCCGCAAAAAGTTATTCTTGTACCGCAGAATGTTGATATACCGTTTGATTTTGCTGACGGAAGAGTTTCATTCACCGTCCCGGAAGTCAATATACACCAAATGATTTCTCTTGAATAAGGTGAAAATATGAATTTACAAGAGTTTATTAAAAGAAGTCCTACACAGTTTCACACAGCTTCGACTGTTTGTAAAATGTTGACGGACAACGGTTTTACGGAATTGCGCGAAAACGAAAATTGGTCAATTTCAAACAGTGGCAAATATTTTATTAATCGCAACGGTTCTTCGGTTATTGCCTTTACCCTTCCCTTTAATAATCCTAAACGATTTATGCTCAGCGCTTCTCACAGTGACAGTCCGTGTTTTAAAATTAAAGAAAACGCACTTGTTACCGTAGATAAATATCAAAAACTTGCAACCGAGCGTTACGGAGGCGTTCTTAATTCCACCTGGCTCGACAGACCTCTTGGAATTGCCGGCAGAATAACCGTGAAAACCGATAAAGGTATTGAAATCAGGATTGTTGATTTTAAAAAGCCGTGCGCTGTTATTCCGAATGTTGCGCCGCATCTGCTCAAAAACTCAAATGAAGGTATCAAATACAATCCCGCAGTAGATCTTGTTGCATTTTACGCTGCTGAAAACGATCATAATTTTTATGATGATTTGGCGGAAATTGCAGGAATTGATAGAAATAATATTCTTTCTGCCGATATTCAGTTATATGTTTATGAGGATGCGGTAGAATATAATGACTTGATTTCCGCCCCGCGCCTTGATGACTTGCAGTGTGTTTACGCAACGCTTAAAAGCTTTATTGACACAGATATCAGCGACGAAAATATTAATATGCTTTGTGTTTTTGATAACGAGGAGGTTGGCAGCTCAACCAAACAAGGTGCCGATTCTACATTTCTTACCGATACTTTATCAAGAATCTGCGAATGTCTCGGTATAAGTGAACAGCAAAAACGAATTTTAACCGCTCAGAGCCTTTTGCTCTCTTGCGATAACGCACATGCTCTCCACCCAAATCAGCCATCACTTTCAGATGCGAATAACGCCCCTGTAATCAACGGCGGTGTTGTTATCAAATACAATGCATATCAAAAATATACAAGTGACGCAGTATCATCCGGTATATTTAAAGTAATTTGCGAAAAAGCCGGTGTTCCTGTACAAACTTATGCAAACCGCGCAGACCTCCCCGGCGGCTCAACACTCGGCAATATTTCAAACACGAAATTTTCGTTAAATACCGTGGATATAGGTATAGCTCAGCTTGCCATGCACTCAGCATTTGAAACAGCGGGAATAAAAGATACAGAGTATTTCACAAAAGCAGTTTCGCAGTTTTATAACACAAAAATTACTGTCGACGGCGAAAATATAATAATTGATTAAAAGAGGTATAATTATGAAAAAGATCAAAGTTGGTATTGCGGGTGTACGCGGTATGTCGAGCGTTATGGGACTTAAAGATATTGAAGATGTCGAAATTGCCGCCGTCTGCGATTTAGACGAAGAACATCTTAATAAGATCGGTGACGAAGTCGGCGTTGAAAAGCGCTTCAGAATTTTTGAAGATATGCTTGAAAGCGATATTGATGCAGTTATTATTGCTACACCTATGCAATGCCATGTGCCGCAGGCAATTGCCGCTATGGAAGCCGGCAAACATGTAATGTGCGAGGTTACGGCAGGCGTTTCTATGGATGAGCTTTTCTGGCTGTGTGAAACGGTTGAAAAATATAAGAAGATTTATATGTATGCAGAAAATTACATATATGACCCGCGAGTTCAGTTAATTAAAAATATGGTTAAAGAAGGCGTGTTCGGCGAGCCGTATTATGCCGAAGGTATGTATCTTCACAATATCGGCGATTTGTTCGTTTACCCCAACGGTAAGACCTCGTGGCGCTCGTTCTGGCAATGCGGCAAACGCGGCAATTTCTACCCCACACACAGCGTAGGCCCTGTCATGCAGTGGTTCCCCGGCGACAGAATTACCGAAATTTCCACTTTTTCGCCCGGTATATATAATGATTTGGGTCTTCGTCAGGACAGCGGAACAACCACAATGTGCCGCACCGAGAAAGGCAAGCTTCTCAATATCAGAGTTGACTGTATGTCCCCTCGCCCGCATAATATGGATAATTATCAGCTTCAGGGTACCAAAGGGATTGCACAGTTTAAACTGCACGGTGAAGATATTGACAGAGTTTCTTTTATTGGTGAAGACAGTCCCCTGCACAACATGAAATGGCGCAAAATGGATGAATTCAATATGTATATGCCGGAAAGATATCGCAATGCGACCGAATCGCAGTTGAAAGCCGGTCACAACGGCGGCGACTATTTCATAGTTGAAGATTTCATCAACGCCATCCGTACCAATACACAGCCCGAACTTGATGTTTACAAGGCTTGCGAATGGACTGCAGTCGGTCTTCTTTCGGAGCTTTCGGTCACTAATAAATCAAAAACGATTGAATTACCGAATTTCCGCCCGAATATGCCGATTGATGAAAAGAAAATCACTCTGTAAGGCATTTTCCCCTTGACTTTTATTCGCTTATCAATTATAATTACAAAGTGCTTGTGACGCAGTCATACTGTGTCACAAGCACCTAATAAGTAAATATACGGAGAGTTGTCCGAGTGGTCGAAGGTGCAGCACTCGAAATGCTGTGTACGTAAAGTACCTAGGGTTCGAATCCCTAACTCTCCGCCAAAAGAAAGAGCAGTCAAATAACTGCCCTTTTCTTTTATTATTTATAAAAAAAGCGTTGATATCTAACAGTTAAGTGAAATATCAACGCTATTTATATTTAATTTACTTTTTTAATTCTGATAAATTTTGAAAGTATTGATTTAAACAAGTTCTTTTCGTATGAGTTTAACCCGAATAACCACATCAAGCCCGCATAAACGGCAGATATAGCAGAACCCTTTAAAATTAAACCGGGATATCCATTGATGGGAAGAAGAGAGATCGCAAATCCTACCAATGCAGTAAGGAGAATAACGGGTAATAAGCCCTTGAATAAACCGATATAATAGGCTTTGATATTTAAATTCAATTTCTTAACAAACACAACATTCATAGCAACAACGTCACCAAGCAAAAGTGAAATAGCCGTACCGATAGAAGCACCGATAAGTGCATTCCAGCGAATTAACAGTATTGTTAAGAAAACATTAATTACAACAATAATAATCTTAATTACGCTTTGTTCTTTATGCTGGTTTATTGCCCAGAGAATTTGAGAACCAACAGATTCAGTTAAAATGAATACATTAACGACCATCAAGATAATTGCAATATAGTATGCAACTATTTTTTCCTCACCAACCCACAAAATAATAAAATCTTTACCTAAAATTACAAATCCGCAAAACACAAGCGAAACAAACATAAATATTATACGGCCTATACGCACCATTTCACTGCAAATTTTTTGGGGAGACGGTTTTGATTCCATTAATTGAACAATACCCGGCATGAGAATACCGTTGATTGCGGAGCCGAAGCTTTGGAAATACTCGGAAATCTGATGACCAACACCGTAAACTGCTATTAATACTGAAGATGCCTCAACAAGGGAACCGATTAATATCTCATCTGCGAATGCATTTATCTGTGTAGCAATCATCTGCAATAAGACAAACGATGAATATGTAAAGATTTCTTTTATAAAGGATTTATCAAGGTGCGAAAACAAAGGTCGTAATTTTAATCTGAAAATAACAAAAAGCACACTGGAGCCTTTTAATATTATTGTTAGAAATAAATTGACTTCAAGTATTCCCACACTTCCTAAGCCGGCTTTCAGAACAACTACAAAACCAATCATCCTGATGATGATTTGAATAATACTCCACCCTTTAGTAATATCAAATCTTTCATAGCCGTTAATAGTGTTGCAAAAACCGGTAGTACCCAAAGTAATAGCGGCATTTGCAACTGAAAGCGCCAGCAGCTTCTGACCGATTATGATTTCAGCTGAATTTAATCCGACCGCAAATGCTATGGGATAAATATTAATGAGTACTACACCTATAATAACAGTTAACAAGGCAACACCCAAATAAAAAATAGTGGTAATACCCAAAAACTGTTTTGCTTTTTGAAAATTATTTTCAACTCTGAATTTAGCGATATATCTTACAACTGCATTACCTATGCCCAAATCCAATAATAATAAATAAGATACTATTGCTGACGAAAGTTTATAAATTCCGTATTCGGCATCACCAAGTGTGCTGATAAGAAACGGAGTTAAAAACAGTGTTGAGCATATTTCAAAAAACATTAAAACATAAGATAAAATTGCTCCGATTTTTCTATTCATTTTAACTCCTGTATTTTATCGTTTTAGCGGGCGCCCCAACCGCTATTGCATATTCATCAATTTCGCCTTTGACAACTGATTGCGCCCCGATAACAGCATGATCAGCGATTTTTGAGCCGCGCAGGACCTTAACACCTGCAGCAAGCCAAACATCAGAACCGATATACACAGGCTCTGTAATATTGGTCTGATTGCGAATAAGTTCACTTTTTTGGGTTCCGTGGTCGATATCAATAATATAACACTGCGCAGCAATCAATGTATTGTCACCAATATGAACACCTCCTGCTTGTGCAGAAGAATAAATTATCGTACCGTTTCCTATGATAACATTATTGCCGATTTCAATAATTCCATCACCAAAAAACATTACATCGGGATAAATAGTAACATTTTCTCCCAAAATTATATTACGATTTATTAATGTTATGTTACCTACTACGGAAAAATTGCTATGTTTACACTTTATTGCGGATTTAATATAGTTTTTAATATACATAGTTTTTATTTTGCGAAGTGTTTTTTCAATGTAATAGAACATATTATCTCACCCGAGTAAAGTTTTTAAGTTTTCTGTGAAAGCGACATTTAAGTCGGCGATAAGACATCTGTTTGTGTTAGCTTCACTTATAACAACTGACGAAATTGCTTTTGCGATAGCCTGACCGCTATTCTCGTTATAGTATGTAATATTATCACATATACTTGACAATTCAATCACGGGAATTCTAATACTGACTACTTCTAAGCCATTTGCCATGTATGAAAGTATTTTTGATGGAAATGAAGTATTATTATACGCACCTTCCGGATTTTGTGTAGATAACCCTATATGACATTTTTGAATAAATTTTAAATATTCATCACCACTGAAACATCCGTCAAAAGTAATTACACATTTAGTTTTGCGCGAAACATCTTGAATTAATTTATTCAAGAGTTCTTTTTCTTTATCACTGCCAAAGCCGATAATGTGTATGTGATATTCGTCATTTAAAAATTCAGCAGCATTGACCGCTGCAAAAGCCCCACCTTTTCTGGGATCAAATGTTCCGGCATAAACGCAATGGATTTTACCGTCATCAATTCGATTTTCAAGTATTGGCGAAACCTTATATGTGCCGTAAATAACTGCACTTTTCTTATTAGAAGTATTTATTTTTTCATCAAGCAATTCGGTAGCAAAAAGAAATTTATCGGCAAGTGAAAAAAAATGTTGTTCGCGCTTAACAACATTTTTCTTGCCTAAAACATCTCCGTATATTTCCTCAACTTCTAAAATCAGTCGAAACTTTTTAATTTTTTTCGCTAAAGCAATTACCCATAAATATCTCAGAGAATGATAAACAAGTATTTCTTCATATTTTCTGACATTTGTTAACAGAAACAGAAATATTCTGATTTGACCCAAAAGAACAGATAAAACCTTACTGATTATGTTATTATAAGGTTGTGCAGGTAAATAATGTAAATTGATTTTATCTGAAAGAGAAATAATTTTGCCGGGTAATTTTTTTGAATATGATTCTGTGCAAGCAGAAATTATGTCAACATTCCTACCGGTCTGCGCAATCGCTTCACAAATATAATCGACCTTATTCGTTGCAGCAAGGGCATAATTTCTTCTTTCTTCATCACGTGAATAAAAGCAAAAATACTTCATAAGACCTCACTTCTGCGTAATATTTCATTTTTATAATCCGGAACTTTTGATTCGTTTACATAATTTGATAAAGCAACAAAGAAGAAAAGAGATGAAATTGATAAACTCAACATAATGGTGCAAGTTAAGCCGTATAAAGCTAAAATCGCCACCATCATCCTTGAGTTAAAGCATCTTCTTTTATAAATAACTACAATAAATCTGCAAAACCAGATAATACCGAGAAGACCGAAATATTCAAAAATATATCCCCACTCAGCATCAATTTGATAAGGCGAAACAGAGTAAATAGTACCGAATATCATTCGAATTATGCTTGTGTTTTTAACATATTGGAAAAACAATGCGAATTTTGTAAATAACGAATCTTCCAAACCCTCTTTGATATGAGAACCTCTGTAATATGAGAGAAAGTCACTGCCGACAAACAGGAAGATAATCAATGCAATCACAATTACAACTAATACAAATACGCGAAAACTTGATTTAATATGTATATTAGGGTCGAAAATATACATTAGCAATAATATGCCAAACAGTAAAAAAGCAGTTCGTGAGCCTGTAAGAAGAATGGCAACTATCACCATTACAAGCGGAAGTAAATTCTTAACACAAAACCTATTCAAAAGTTTTTCAAGGAAAACAGGGGTACATATTATAAACACTTGACCGCAAATATTGGGATTAACAAAAATTGAACCTGCGCGAAAACCGGAACCGCTTTGAAGCGAAAGAAGAAGGTGCTTACCGGACTCGCCTTGTTCGACATAGTACCTGCGAATAAAGGCATTTGCCGCAGATGGGGAAACAAGTTGAAATATTTGAATAGCAAAAGTGATGAAACATATAAAAAGACAAACTTTATATACTAACTTTTTTTCAAACTTCATTGTTGATATTATATACATCAACATAACATTATAAATTAATCGTTCAAGTTCATGAATAACCAACGCGTTGTTATATTCATGTGTAATAAACGGACCGAATGCAACAGGCAGCAATAAACTGAAAATCATTAATGAAATTACACCGGTCAAGTTGGAATTCCTGAAATAAAATCCGTTTCTCTTAAAAACGACAATTACCAATAATGAGAATATTACAACGCCAATGCGAATATACATACCCGGGTTCGTTGTCGGCACTAACGGCAGCAAACCAATTATAACAATAAGGAATTTATCAATCGAACGCAAACGAGTCCTCATTTTTCCTCCATAAATAAAAACAGATTACAGTCTCCACCAATTCAATCCGGATTTTTTCAAATCTTCAACTTTGTAAAGACCTTTAACATCAATCAGCACCTTTGCTGCATCTTTTTTATAGAACTTCTTTATATCATCAAGTAAAAGTGCTTTAAACTCGTTGTGCGCAACCGCAACTATGATACAATCAACATCATGTATATCTTCGAGCTTTGTCAGTGTCACGCCGTATTCATGCATGGCATCGCGTTCACTTGCCCACGGGTCTGTAACAACCGGGGAAATCCCCCACTGTTTAAGCTCTTTGATGATATCATCGACCTTTGAGTTGCGGGTATCGGGGCAATTCTCTTTAAAAGTCAAACCGAATATCGCAACTTTTGCATTCTTCGGAGCAAGTCCGGCTTTTACCATCTCTTTAATTGCGGAATCCGCAACGAATTTACCCATATTGTCATTCACGATTCTGCCGTTAAGAATTATCTGTGAATGATAACCGAGTTTTTCCGCTTCGTAGGTGAAATAGTAGGGGTCTACACCTATGCAGTGACCGCCCACAAGACCGGGGCGAAAACCAAGTGCGTTCCACTTGGTATTCATACCGTCAACAACCTCATTGGTATCGATACCCATTTTATCGAAAACCATGGCAAGCTCGTTCATAAACGCAATATTTATATCGCGCTGGCTGTTTTCAACTACCTTTACGGCTTCCGCGGTTTTCATATTTGAAACGGGATGCGTACCGACTTCAATAACTATATCGTAAACATTCTTGATTTCTTCAAGAGATTCGGCATCGCAGCCCGAAACGATTTTATGGATGTTTTCAAGTCTGTGGACTTTATCACCGGGGTTGATCCTTTCAGGTGAATAGCCGATTTTGAAGTCAACGCCGCATTGCAAACCCGATTCCTTTTCGAGTATCGGAATGCAGACATCCTCGGTGCAGCCGGGATATACCGTAGATTCATATACCACTATCGAGCCCTTGGTCATATTTCTGCCGACAATCTCGGAAGCGCCGATTACGGGAGTGAGGTCAGGAGTGTGGTCAATATTCACCGGTGTGGGAACTGCTACTATTATGAACTTGGCGTTTGCGAGCTCTTTTTCATCGGCAGTAAACACAACGGTAGAATTTTTAATTGCATCGTCACCGACTTCGAGTGTAGGGTCTTTTCCCTGTTTATATAAATCAATCTTGGCTTTATTTAGGTCGAAACCGATTACATTTATGCCTTTTTTGGCAAATGCTACCGCTATCGGCATTCCGACATATCCCAGTCCGACAAGCGCGAGATTTTCTTCTTTTTTTACCAGTTTTTCGTACAATGACATTTTTGTTTTACTTCCTTCAATTTATTAAAGTATCAAAAGCAGCAATATATTCAGCTTTTATATTTTCGCTATTTGTTTTTTCAGAAGCGTAAGTGCGAAGTATTCGGATAAGCTCTGTATATTCCGCGGTGTCGGCATCTGCAATGTGTGAAAGCGCAGCAATAAATCCGGCATTATCACCAATGTTGAAAGCAAGCGGAGCAACGCAGTCATTTATGTCATCCCAAGGAGTTGTTCCTTTACTGATAACAGGGATGCAGTCATGGTTTAACGCTTCTGCAATCACCTGCCCGTAATTTTCAAATCGAGTCGGAAAAATCAGACAATCATAGGAAAGATAAATCGATTTTGCTTCAGCTGGATTTAATTGACCTTTATATTTTATCTTAATATTATCCGGAGTATTTCCAATTAAAGATTTGCATTGATTCCAGTATTCCTCGTTTTCAATAGGACCGAAAACATCCATTTCAACGTCCTGCTTGAGTTGAGAAACCAGCTCAATGGCATATTTCAGGTTTTTATTTTCAACAATACGGGCAATAAACAAAACTTTCAGCCTGCCTGCAGTTTTTTCAAGGCTTGATTTCCGCTGAGCGGCAACAGGTATATTTGAAAGCAACAACACCCTGCTCTCATTTACCCCCAATGCAGAGCAAATATGTAATTTTTCTTCATATGAAGTCGCTTGAAAAACTATGTTTTTCAAAGATCCCCTTATTAAAAGTGATTTTAAATAAACGAATTTCTTTAAGCTTTTCAGTTTTAATGCATCGGGATTCAATTCACCTCTCGGTGCTAATAGCATGGGAACATTCCGGTTTTTACAAATTGAATATAACGGTTCATTTATTATTGCAGAAAAAATACTTGAAACATATACAAGTGACGGTCTGACTTCATCAACAATCGATAAAAAAACCGTTTTGCCGAATTCGTCATTCGGCAGATATCTGACCTGAGCTTTACCCACAGTATTCCAACCTTCGCCAATATCCTTATAAGGCTTTGAACTGTTCAGATCGTGATTTGAGGTAACGATATAAATATCGTATACATCACCAAGCAGCTCAGTAAAATTAAATAAACTTGTTACGGGACCCCCGTAATTTGTTCCCGGTAGATAACCACTGTAAAAAACCAAAATTTTTGATTTCATATAACTACAACCTTACTGCTTAATATTCTTAATTGAATTATTAATAATGTTATATGCAATTTCCGAAGAATAGTTTTTACAAAGATATTTGAAAGCATTATCGCCTAAAGTTGATAAATCGGAACTGTTAATTTCACTCAATATACTGCTGAATGCAGATACATCGTTGCTCTCGCACCACCAACCGAATTCGCCATCCGTAATAACTTTACCGATATCTGTATTCGTATCAGTGCAAGCCAAAACCGGTAAACCTGTTTTTAAGTACCCGAGAAGACGCGAGGGAAAATTGGGAATAGTAAATCTGTGATCGAGAAAAATCAGACCGATATCACAAGCGGAAACAAGTCTGTCATAGTCCTCCGGCGGCAATCTTTTCATCAATTTCAAATTCTGCGGCTTGAATTTATCTACAAAAGCTTGAATTTTTGAAAACTCGGTACCATCACCGACAACTAAAAAACATACATTATTATTTTTCATTTGGCTTTTAAAGCATTTCAGCATAAAGTCAATGCCCTGCGGTTGACCGAGATTTCCGCCGTAAATCAATACCAATTTATCCGAAGGTAATCCGTATTTATCGCGCATCTCATCACGCTCCGCAGAACTTATCGAATTATTTTCTATTTCGATGGTATTCGGACAAACTTCAACTTTATCTGCAGAAATTTCGGGATTATGTGCAAGCAAATAACTGACATTAGCCGGCGACATACAACCGATTTTATCGGATATCTTATATAAATTTCTTTCTTCACGCCTGAAATACTTATAAATAAAACCCTTCAAACCACCGGTTGTCATCATCCCGATATCAACTGCGTTTTGCGGGAAAATATCTTTAAGCATAAGGTAGGTTTTGGCATTATCGCGTTTTTTGATATATTTGACCACTTTATATAATGTGATCGGAGGCGTCGGATAAAGAACCAAATCAAAATGAATTCCAACAAAAGATTTTTTAATAGCCCTCAAAAAGCGAGGGCAAACCAGTAAAGTGTTTATCCCCTTTTTAATTATACCGACCTTTTGTACTTGACCTACATTTACTTTTAATATAGAACAATCAGGCTCATCAATAGTGTAAAACTGTTTTTGAGAATCATCGGATGATGGCGATACAATATATATTTTATGACCATTTTTAATAAATTCACGCAAAGTATCTGTATAAATTTCGTTTTCGCTGACCGAATTATAACGGCCCAAACTCATAAATAATATATTCACTGTGCACCTCACGCTCTGTATGCCGGGAAAAATGAAGATTCAATATCGCCGCGCAATTCAAGCAAAAAATCATATTTATTCTGTATGAATATCTTTTTGCCGATAACAAATCTGTCAGTACATTCATTACGGTTAAAAACTTTTTTAAATTTAAACAAGCTATCCTCGGAGCTGCCAACGCCGCCGCCCAAATAAAGAGTTTTACAAGAATTTTCATTTCCCCATAAAGCGGCTATATACAAAAGAAGATTTGAAGGTGCAAGAGAGGAATACTCTTTTAATGAACCGGATAGATGGTAATTCATTCTGCTGCCGCAAATGAGCATAATTGATGCAGCAATTATGTTATCACCGAGTTTCGCATAGAAGACCCTTGCATTATCGGGTAAGTCATTTAAAATGCTCTCATAAAATGAATCGTCAAAATAGTAATATGATTCGGCTTGGTCTTTATCCATCGTACTATTATAAATGTTCTTAAACTCTTTATATATCGAGGGAAAACTGCCGTTGAATATTTCTATACCGTTTTTTTCGGCCTTACGAATCATATTACGGTTTTTACTTGTTAAATTTGACCAAATCAGTTCTGGCGACTCGAGAGGCATTGTAACTACGCTGCCTAAAACTACAGTATTATAAAAAGATGTACACTGTATATGATTTTTTATAAGAGGATGAAAACGCACAAATTCACTTATTATGCCGTTGTTTTTACACCAATTATCATAATTGCTGAATAAACCGTCGGTATTTTCACCTTCAATAAGCCAACCACCATAACCATACGGAGTTGAAATGTCAAAATACTCACCCGCGGGAATTTTGCCTTTAAAATTCTTATCTTCAGCAATGTCGCGTTTCATTACAACATTAATGCCGCGGCAAGCTTCATCTTCATAATAAAACAGATGAGGCTCACCATCGCCATTGATTTTGAAGGCTTTAACATATCCGCTAAGCCAATATGTATCATAATCCCGAAAAGACCGAACAATCTTGTCCCAACATTCGGCGCTTTCAAGCGTGTAAATATTCAACATAATTACGATCCTTTTATAATTTCAATTATTGTTTGCATATCCTGAATCGAATAGCGCTGATCACAAATCAAGCTTATTTCGCTATCATATATTTCAACGCATTTAGCATCGCATTCAAGTAATCGGAACTTCGGCCAATGAACCGGACAATAGATTTTATTATCAATAAAACTGCGCCGAAGCTGATCTCTGTTATTTACAAGAATCGGCACAAATAACGGAACATCAAATTGACCAACAGTTTTAAACACAACTAAATCTGCAAGATTTTCGATTAAATATGCGGCGTTTTCCTTGCGTTTTTTCGCTATAAAATCAAAATCAATGCTATTGACAATGTTGATATCAGTAATATCTGCGGCGAAAACATCGTGCAGCTTATCAAGATAATCCTCAGCTCTGTTAAATGTTTGGAGATAGTCCCTGTTATCGGAACTGCCGGAAATATAATTTTTCTTTTGCTCGAAAGCTTTATTTCTTAATCCGATATAAATTTCATCGGATTTTTGAGGAAGTGTTGTTTGCCAATCAGTAGCTTGTTTAACAGCAAAACCACCTGTTGCAATGCCAAACCATTTACGCATACTACCGAAAACATAATCACCGTAAGTATCCGGACCACGAGGAATTGAATGTGTAATATCATGTATCACGATACCATTAAATCCGGAAAACTTATAATCGCAATTATAACCGAAATAATCCATCACAAGAATTGCATCGCCGTTCTCGGGAAAATCAACTGTAAACACTTTGTCTTTCATATAAACAGGATAGAATTTGACCTTTACCCCATTCTCTATAAAAGGCAACACCATGCTTTCACAGCACCAAGAAGGCAGATATATATTTTCTAATCTTCTTGATGATAAAATATCTTCAATAATGGCATATAACGCTATTCTGCCTGACAGAAACCACCTTAAATTTTTATTGTGAAATAAATAACCGGTCTGTGGGTTTAACGGCACATCCCAAAACTCGCTGCCGATTTCATCTCTGAACATTGATACTTACTCGCCTCTAAGCGACTTGAACCTGTCAAACTGTGCCTCGTATTTATAATCTTCAAAGAGTTTATGAACATCCATAACAGGCTCGTAACCAAGTTCTTCTTTAGCGTTTGTTATATCCATTAAAAAGCCGCCGCCGCTCTTACCGGGGTGATAAATTATTTCAGAGGGGTTATCCTTAGGTGAAAATACATCAATAATTGCCTGACATTGCTCTTTCAGCGTAACGGGAATACCCGTACCGACATTGTAAAATCCATTTTCGCGGTTTGCAATACAAGCCTTGCAAATCATTTGAGCACAATCATAAACATGGACCATATCTTTCGCATATTCCGGGTCGCCCCAAAGTTCAAGCGGTTCACCTTTTTTGGCGAGATTTATCTGTTTATACAGAGGACGCATTGTTTTAACGCCATTCGGATAATAATATTGGAAGGTGCTGTATTCATAAATAGTGGGAAAACGGAAAACAAAATATTTAAGACCGAATTCAGCATAATAGTGCTTCAGCAGCTCAATTGCGGTATTTTTGGAAATAACATACACCGCATGGTCACCGCTGTAACTGAAATAAGGCGGTAAATCGGGTTTTAAAACAGTGTCGGGGTCATCTGCAGAATACAAAGAAATATCAAAAACAGTCTGACTGAATAATATTCTGTCGGCTTTAACGCTTCGGCAATATTCAAGTACATTATATGTACCCATAATATTGGTTTGAAGATATTTTTCGGCGCTGTAATCGGACATATAAGACGGTATGGTTGCGGCGAGTAATATAACAGCGTGAACATTATCCTGCGGCAGCTTCTGAAAATCCTCCTTATTCAGCATGTCAACCTGAACAAAGTCAACACCGAATTGCTCAAAAACATCGGTATCGCGTCTGCCGGTCGCAACAACCTCATATTCGTTTTCATCAAAAAACTCGGAAGCGTATTTTGTTACATAAGAACCGACATTACCGGTAGCACCGAAAATAATTATCTTTTTCATCCTATCACCTGTTTATTTCAATTTCATCAAGCTCTCTTTGCCTTACAACATTGAAAGCTTCAGGGGCTTCGGCGCCCTGACCTATATCCTCGCGTTTTAAAACAACCGATATAGTTTTGATGATTATTTTAATATCGTTAAGTAAAGACATATTATCGACATACTCAATATCGTATTCAAATCGTTTTTCCCAAGATGCACTGTTTCTGCCATTCACCTGAGCAAGACCTGTCAGACCGGGGCGAACATTATGACGCTTGCGTTCTTGTGGCGTATAGTAAGGCAGGTAAATAACTGCAAGCGGTCTCGGACCCACAATACTCATATCACCTTTTAATATATTAAACAGTTCCGGAATTTCATCTAGACTTGTTGCCCTGAGAATGCGCCCGTACTTATTAAGGCGTTCTTCATCCGACAAAACATCTATATTATTGGCGATGCACTCAAGCCTTTCGGCATCGGTAAGAATACGACCGTCTTTAGTTTGCGGAGGCAGCATAGTGCAGAATTTTATCAATTTAATAATTTTTTCTTTACCGGTCTTGGTATCAATCATACCGGGGCGCTCTTGAACAAAGAAAGGTTTGCCTTTCAACATAATTGCGCCCAAAATTATCAAAATTAAAAAAAGCGGCGAAAGTAGTATAATCCCGAAAAACGAAACTATTATATCAATTAATCTTTTTATGTATTTAGCATACATTGACCATTACCTCATTTAAAGCATGATTTAACAATTTCTATGATTTTATCCTGAATATCGGGAGTCATTTTATTATCACTCGGCAGGCAAAGACCGCGGCGGAAAATATCGCTGCCGACATCAACTGAAGGATTTAATTTATCATAAAGTCCGTTTACGGTTACAAAAGGATTTTCGCTGTAAATCGGCTGTAAGTGCATCGGTTTCCAAATAGGTCTGCCCTCGGCATTATATTTAGCAAGAGTTTCGAGAATTTCGGTGGGGCAGGTCTTGCCGGGCTCTTTAATGTAAGAAGCGGTAAGGTCGCCCCTCTCCTGCCTGCACATAGCATCCTCATCAATTATCATACATGAAAGCCAGAAGTTCGGAACAGAATTGACTTCATCATACGGATTCATTTTAACCGGAAGATCCTTGAAGCCTTCTCTATATCTTTCATAAATGGCTCGCTTTTGGGCAATATGATCTTCAAGATACGGGAGTTGCCCGCGAATAATACCGGCAATGATATTGCTCATGCGGTAATTATAACCAAGCTCTGTATGTTGATACCACGGTGCAGCATCACGGCTTTGCGTTGACCATTTACGAACTTTTGCCGCAGCTTCTTTGTCGTCAGTAAGGAACATTCCACCGGAAGAACCTGTTATTATTTTATTTCCGTTAAAGCTGATAGCATTATATTTACCAAAAGTACCGGTCTGAAGACCTTTATATGTAGCTCCGAGAGATTCTGCGGCATCCTCTATAAGAATTGCATTGCGAGCGGAACAAATTTCAGCGAGCTTGTCAAGCTTACCGGGAGTACCATAAAGGTTGGCAATGACCACCACTTTAACATCAGGAAATAATTCAAATGCCTTTTCCAAAGCATCCGGGTCCATATTCCAAGTTTCTGTGTCAGTATCTATAAATATCGGAACACCACCCTCATACACCACGGGATTAACTGTTGCACTGAATGTGCAGTCAGAAGTGAACACTCTGTCACCGGGTTTAACACCCGCGAGCTTCATGCAAAGATGCAGCGCCGAAGTGCCGCAGGAAAGACCCACAGCAAATTTGCAGCCTATTTTTTCTGCTATCTGTTTTTCGACCTCGTTAATATTCTCGCCGACAGTCGACATCCAGTTCTTTTCATAAGCATCCTGAACATAATACATAGATTCCTCATGCTTGGTGGGAGAAGAAAGCCAGACTCTGTTTTCAAATGGCTTAATTGAATTCATTTTATCCCTTCATTCCGATTATTGAAACGGCAAAATTACAAATGCAGATATTCTGCCACATTATCTTCAAAATTATAGCACACTATTCTTTAATTTGTCAATTAAATAACATGATTTATTTTATGGTAATAAATATTTGTTGTGTATTTATCAAAAAGCATATTGAAAAATGTCGAAAACAAAGTTATATTATATATTGAATGGATAGAAAGTGTTGAATATTTGTGCACATGCAGAACAGGCAGAAAATATACCCGAATTTTTGCAATCACAGACTAAACACTAAGGAGATGCTTTATGAATATAAAACCGCTTTACAAAAACAAACTTTTCGGTACATTTCTTTTGATTATCGGTATTTTCGGAGTATTAGTTATATTACACAGACTTTCCTATTATGTTTACGAATACGATCCCGAATTCAGCCCGATTGATTACGGTCGTTTCAATATACTGTCTTTCTTCACTGTACAGTCAAACATACTTGTTTGTTTTTATTTAATTACTTCCGCTCTTGCCGTTTTCGGTGCCAAAAAAGCACAGAAAATCGCATTTTGCCCTACATTCGGAGCGATGGTCACTACATACATAATCGTCACCGGAGCGGTTTACTGCTGCGGCATTCCGCTTGGCTTTACGCCCCCGTTTAGCTGGGACAATCCAACTCACGCAATGCTGAGCTTTATTCAGGTATTTCACCACATGATAGTTCCGCCGCTCATGGTTATTTTGTGGTTTTTCCCAGCAACAGACAGATGCGTTGATCATAAAAAACTTTTATTTTTCGGAATATATCCACTTGTATATTCACTATTCTCAATGGTACGCGGTGCAGTAAGCGATCCGACATTTTATCCCTATCCGTTTTACAGACCGGATTTTGTTTGGAGTATGGTATTTGCAGATAAACCCGTAAATATCGCAGCTGCTTATATTATGATGATTCCTCTGCTGATCGTCGGAATCGGATTATTCATAGCGGTTGCACGGCTTGTGATTATGATAAATGATAAAAGAACAAACAAATAATCACTGAAAACAAAAAATCGGCAGATGAGTAATCATCTGCCCAATTTTTTTACTTTTAGTTGGTATAATTATCGAAGTAACCCTGAACAAGAACAACGGGTGTCCCCTTATCGCCCGAGCCGCTCGTGAGGTCGCACAGCGAACCGATAAGATCGGTAAGCTGTCGCGGTGTAGTGCCCTGTGAAGCCATATTACCCACAAGATTACCCTGCTTTGCGCGAATGCTTGCGGAAATAGCCTCCTTGAGTTCATCGCCGGAAAGGTCTTTATAATCATTATCGGCGAGGTACTTAAGCTTTAATTCGTTGGGAGTACCAATAAGACCGTCCGTAAATGCAGGTGAAACCACGGGATCTGCAAGCTCCCATATTTTACCCTGAGGATCCTTGAAAGCGCCATCGCCGTAAACCATAACTTCAACATGTTTGCCGGTAGCGCTGAGGATTCTGCTCTGAATATCAAGAACAAGATTCTTGCATTCACGCGGGAAAAGCTTGATTTTATCCTCAGTTGACTTGTTAGAGCCGAGAAGTCCGTATCTTTCGTTGCAGCCACTGCCGTTAACGGAAGCGTTCATAATATCATCGAGTCCGCAAACGACCTTTGCACCGCCTGCCATAAGTATGCGCTTGGTGCGGGCGCGTGTGTGAATATCGCAATTTATGACGCAATCTGTATAATTGAGGATGGTTTTTGCCTGGTTAGCAAAGATAATTTCAACCTCGGCGCCGCATTCACGAATAAGATCGCCGTAATATGCAACATAGTCAACACCGGTAAATTCGTGTTTATTTTCACCGAAAAGCTCGCGGTATTTTTCAAGAGTAAGAACATCTGAATAGGGATTAATGCCGGCATCATCAATTTTATCAATACTTACAAGACAGTTGCCGACTTCATCGGAAGGATACGAAAGCATAAGAACAACCTTTTTGCAGCCTTTGGCGATACCTTTGAGGCATATAGCAAAACGATTGCGAGAAAGTATGGGAAAAATCACTCCGACCGTTTCACCGCCGAGCTTTGCTCTGACATCGGCAGCAATATCGTCAACTGTGCAATAATTGCCCTGCGAGCGTGCAACTATTGATTCGGTCATTGCAATAACATCACGGTCGCGAAGTGAAAAGCCTTCACACTCAGCAGCTTCAAGCACGCTTTCGGTTACGATAGTTGCAAGGTCATCGCCCTCACGGATAATGGGGCAGCGAATACCTCTGGAAACTGTACCAACTCTACGGTTATTCTGTTCCATAATACAAAACTCCTAATTTATTTTTTCAACTTATTCTGTAAAGTAAAATCATTCCCACTCGATAGTGGCGACCGGCTTCGGTGAGAGATCATAAAGAACTCTGTTAACACCTTTAACCTCGTTGAGGATCCTGTTTGTAATTTTGCAGAGAAGCGCATAAGGTATTTCTTCAATGGAAGCTGAGGTTGCGTCTATTGAGTTGACGGCACGAATAACTACGGGCCATTCATAAGTACGCTTATTATCTTTAATGCCGGTTGATTTAAAATCGGGAACTACGGTGAAATATTGCCACACTTTGCCTTCAAGACCGGCATTTGCAAATTCCTCGCGGAGAATTGCATCGGATTCCCTTACGGCTTCAAGTCTGTCGCGGGTAATTGCGCCGACGCAGCGAACACCGAGACCCGGACCCGGGAAAGGCTGACGGTAAACCATACCGTCGGGTAAACCAAGCTCTTTACCAACCATGCGAACTTCATCTTTATAAAGAAGTTTTACGGGCTCGACAAGTGCAAATTTAAGGTCTTCGGGCAGACCGCCGACATTGTGGTGAGCTTTAACGCCGTCACTCTCAAGAATATCGGGATAAATGGTACCCTGAGCAAGGAATTCAACGCCTTCAAGCTTACGGGCTTCATCAGCAAAAACCTCAATAAATTCTTTGCCGATGATTTTACGCTTTGTTTCGGGATCTTCGACACCGGCAAGTTTGCCGAGGAATCTGTCAACTGCATCAACATAAATAAGCTCGGCATTCATTTCATCGCGGAATACTGAAACAACCTGCTCAGGTTCGCCTTTTCTGAGGAGGCCGTGATTTACATGAACACAAACGAGCTGTTTGCCGATAGCTTTAACAAGCAACGCAGCAACAACTGATGAATCAACACCGCCGGAAAGCGCAAGAAGCACTTTTTTATTGCCAACCTGCTGACGAATTTCAGCAACTTGCTCATCAATAAACTGTTTTGCAAGATCTGAAGTATTAATACGCTTCATATCTGCGGGACGGACATTACCATTCATAACAAGACCTCCATTAATTTTTACAGTTCATTATATATCAAAACTGTTGATTATTGCAATAGTAATATTAACAAAACAGTTAATTTTGATGAAAAAAATTATATAAAAAATGCCGACTCCAATCGGGGTCGGCATAAAATTCAGTAAGAATTATTTCATCATACCTGCAACTTCATCAGCGAAGTTGTCTTCTCTCTTTTCAAGTCCCTCGCCTTTTTCATAGCGAACGAAAGACTTAACAGCGATATCTGCGCCGAGATCCTTGCTGACCTTTGCAACATAACCGCCGACAGAACCTTCAAAGAGGTCTGAACGAACGAAAGTCTGCTCAAGAAGGCAAATTTCGGAAACCTGCTTTTTAAGTCTGCCGTCAACAGCGCCGGCAAAAATCTTATTAGCAACGATCTCTTCCTTATTTGCTACTGCAACCTCAGCGAGTTTTGCATAAGCTTCTTTGGAAAGGAAGTTGAAAAGGAATTTATTGTTCTTCTGCTCATCGTAAGCAGCGATATCTTCAGCACTCCAAAGCTTCTCATTGCAGCACTGTTCGCAGAGCTTCATAAGAATGGGCTTCGGAAGAGTGTCGGGCTTATTGAGAGAGCTCTCAACGGTGATAGCCTTCATTTTTGCGAGCTCATCATCGGTAATGTCGCTCTTTGCAAGGTACTCGGGACGCATAGCGGCAATCTGCATAGCGATATCTTTGCCCATAGCGGCAAATTCAGCATTACCTGCGGCCTCGCCTGCATCAAATGTAACAGCAACGCCGACTGTGCCGCCGCCGTGAATGTAGGTAACAACATCGCCTTCGATTATTTCAAAGCGGCGAACTTTAAGGTTTTCGCCGATTGCAAGAACCATATCGTGAAGATTTTCTTCAACTGTTCTGTCGGAGCCGTCAAGCTTAGCGGCGAGAAGTTCTTCAACGCTTGAGGGTTTAACTGCCGCAACGGTTTTAGCAACATTAAGACCGAAAGCCTGGAATTTGTCGTTCTTGGCAACAAAGTCTGTTTCGGAGTTGATTTCAAGAAGAACGGTTGTCTTGGTGGCTGCATCGGTATAAGCAATAATAGCGCCTTCGGCAGCGATTCTGCTTGCTTTCTTGTTTGCAGCGGCAAGACCTCTTTCACGAAGATAATCAAATGCCTTATCCATATCGCCGTCGGCTTCGGTAAGAGCTTTTTTGCATTCCATCATACCAACGCCGGTCTTTTCTCTGAGGGCTTTAACATCCTGAGCTGTAAATGCCATAATTATTTCCTCCCTTAAAATAAGGCGGAAGATTAGTTCCGCCCGTTAATTAACAAATTATTCTTCAACTGCTTCTTCAGCTTCTGCTTCAGCATCTTCAGCCT
Organism: Acutalibacteraceae bacterium; assembly: GCA_045616765.1. Classification (GTDB taxonomy): domain Bacteria; phylum Bacillota; class Clostridia; order Oscillospirales; family Acutalibacteraceae; genus DTU089. The sequence goes on along the minus strand of JAZLHL010000040.1, from coordinate 71,414 downwards.
CAGCTGCTGCAACGGTCTGTTCACCCTGACGGCCTGCGATAACCGCATCTGCCATAGCACCTGCTATAAGCTTAACGGCACGGATAGCATCATCATTACCGGGGATAACATAGTCGATTTCATCGGGATCGCAGTTTGTATCAACGATAGCAACGATCGGGATGCCGAGCTTCTTTGCTTCGAGAACCGCAATTCTTTCTTTTCTGGGGTCGACTATAAACATAGCTGCGGGCATTCTCTTCATTTCGGTGATGCCGCCCATGAATTTTTCAAGCTTTTCTCTTTCAAGATTGAGCTTAATAACTTCTTTTTTGGGAAGAAGGTCGAATGTGCCGTCTGCTTCCATAGCCTTGAGCTGTGCAAGCCTTTTGATTCTTCTCTGAATGGTTTTGAAATTAGTAAGCATACCGCCGAGCCAGCGTGCGTTTACATAAGACATACCGCAGCGTTCTGCTTCTTCCTTAACGGAATCCTGAGCCTGCTTTTTGGTGCCGACAAAGAGAATGTCGCCGCCTTCCTGGGCAACTTTGTTAACGAAGGTGTAGGCCTCTTCAAGCTTAACTACGGTCTTCTGAAGGTCGATGATATAAATACCATTTCTTTCTGTGAAGATGTAGGGAGCCATTTTGGGGTTCCATCTTCTGGTCTGGTGTCCGAAATGAACACCTGCTTCGAGTAACTGCTTCATTGAAACTACTGACATTGTAATTTCCTCCTTTTTTGTTAAACCGCCGCCCGGGCTTAAACGACACCACATCAAAGATGCACACGGCACCGAAAACGCCCACGCGTGAGTTTTTTGCTGTAAAAGTATAACACCCGAGTTATAAAATTGCAATAGTTTTTTTAACTATTTTTCAGGGAAATCGAATATTTTTTATACTTTAATTCATTTAAAATGTGTTTCATACGCAATTCAATGGCATAATCGTTAATAAACAAAATGCCGTTATCTCGCAAAGTAATGACTTTAAGCGCTTTCGTTCCCACCGGCAAACGGTCAAGCGGAAGCCTTATAAGATTCTTTTCGCGGTCAGGCAAACGACAAACGGCAAACTCACCGTCAAGGTATTCAACAAACAGGTCCATCATTATCCCCTATTTCATAAGTTTCATTTGTATTTGCGGAACCGAAATAATTAGGTTCCTCATTACTGCTGCCGACATCATCAAGCGATAACTGTTTTGGGGCGGCTGCCGATGAATTTGCCTGCATCTGATACCATTGTTCTTTGGTTATAAGAACCTTGCGTGGTTTACTCCCTTCAAACGGACCGATTATGCCTTTTTCAGAAAGTTCATCAACAATTCTCGCGGCACGCGCGTAACCGAGTTTAAGCTTACGCTGCAAAAGCGTTGTTGATGCCATACCCGCTTCTACCACGACCTCAATAGCTTTTAAAACAATTTCGTCTTCGCCATCCGACTGAGCGGTGAAATCCGCGGTATCGGTTGATGATTTTTTCTTATTATCCTGCGCAGCTTTAAGCTCGATTTCCTGCATAACACCGTCATCATACTTGACTTCACCTTGCGCCGAAACAAATGAAATTACACTTTCAATATCTTCATCCGAAACATAAGCACCCTGAACGCGCACGGGTTTTGAAAGCCCTACCGGGCAGAAAAGCATATCACCGTTACCGAGCAATTTTTCGGCGCCCGCTGTATCAATAATTGTACGCGAATCTATCTGTGATTTAACGGCAAATGCTATACGGCTCGGCACATTAGCTTTGATAAGGCCTGTAATAACATCAACGGAAGGTCTTTGTGTGGCAACTATAAGGTGCATACCGGCAGCACGCGCTTTTTGAGCGAGGCGACAGATAGAATCTTCGACTTCGTTTGAAGCAGCCATCATCAAATCGGCAAGCTCATCGATAATAATGACTATCTGCGGCATTTTTTCGAGTCCTTCGCCCGCTGCATAAGTATTATAGCCCTGAAGATTACGCACGCCTTTTTCTGCAAACAAAGCGTAACGCTTGTCCATTTCGGCAACCGCCCATGAAAGAGCACCCGCAGCCTTTCTCGGCTCATTCACAACAGGCACAAGCAAATGGGGAATAGTACGATAAACCGTAAATTCAACTTTCTTGGGGTCAATCATTATCAGCTTTACTTCATCGGGCTTTGCATTGAAAAGTATGCTCATAATCATTGTATTGAGGCAGACTGATTTGCCTGAACCGGTCGTACCCGCAACAAGCAAGTGCGGCATTTTGGCAAGGTCGGCACAAGTAACTTCGCCCTGAATATCCCTGCCGAGTGCAACGGTGAGCTTGGATTTTGATTCTTTAAACTGTTTACTGTCAATAACCTCGTTGAGTGTAACCATAACCTTTTCAGAGTTCGGAACTTCAATACCGACAGCATTTTTATTCGGTATCGGAGCTTCAATTCGTACACCTGAAGCAGCAAGATTCATGGCAATATCGTCTGAAAGAGCGGTAATTCTGCTTATTTTAACACCCGGATCAGGCTGCAGTTCAAATCTTGTGACAGAAGGACTGCGACAAATTTCAACAATTTTAGTGCCCACACCAAAGCTTGCGAGAGTTTTTACAATTCTTTCGCCTTTCTCGCGCAATTCAAGCTCATTGTTGGTTTTGGCATTATTGGCAGGTGGGGTCAACAAGCTGACCGGAGGCAGTTCATAGGCTTTTTCGGCAATAATTTCATTTTCTGTCGGAATAACCGAATCGGCTGCTTCCTCACTTGTCATTTTTCCGATACCCTTTTCAATTTTTTCCGATTCCTCTTTAACCGCTTCAACCGCCTTTTCCAAATGGGTCTGAGCAGCGGTTTTCTTATTTTGAGTTTTAAAAATTTCATCAAGTGAAGGTGCATCAAAAGCGGGTGAGTTTTCAAAACTGTCGAGGTAACCCTTCCTTTCGGCAGCCATTGGCGGAACGGGTGGATAAACGTTATCATTTTCAATCTCCGCACCGGCATTAAGTTCGCCTTTCTCAGCAAGAAATGACTCAAGCCCCATATCGGGTGCGGCTTCAGTTTCATCAAGTTTGATGTCAAGAGGTTTGGTATTATTTTTGTTTCTCGCAGCTTCACGCACTGCTTCTTTTTCGGCTCTGCGTTCTGCTTTTTTGGCTTTGCTTTCGCGAACATCCTCAGCAACGGTAGTATATGATTCCTTCATATCACCGATTTTTTCCTCAGCATATTCGCCAACGGCATCGGCGGGCTTTTTTAAGTAAACAATAAGCTTTGCTATTGTAGTACCGGTCGTAATAAATATCGCCGCAAGGAGTAATATAACGGCTATAATACCGGCTGCGAATTTACTGCCTCCCGTAAGAATAAGCGGTAAACCGCCGAAAACAGCACCGAAAACGCCAACACCGAAATGCGGTGTGCCATCCCCGGCATAATTTTTGAATACACCGTAAGCTTGGGCGATCTGCTCGCCATATGTAAACTCGGAATTACAAATAATGATATGTATCAAACCAAAGAGAAGAGCAAAAATGATTGAACACTCTATTGCTTTCTGCTTAAACCTTTTTGTATCCTTACCAATCGAACAAACAACACCGCACAAAGCGATAAACAGCGGTATTACAAATGCCCCGAAACCGAATAAACCGAATGTGAATGTTCTGAGAGCACCCCAAACACCGCCGGCATCTACGACGGCAAAACAAAAGAATAATACTGAAATAAGCACCGTCACTGTTGAAACTATTTGCTTATTTGCAAAAATCGCCTTATTGTTTTTGGATGATGCAGAAGTTTTTTTCTTTGAAGTTGATTTTTTTGTAGCAGCCATACTTACCTTCCTTTATTTTATGAAGAGTCGCACCGCAAATGATATAATGGCGATGATACCCATAGTTACATTCGCATACGAAAATAATTTGGATTTTTTTTCGCCCGCCAATGCAGAAAACGCAAGCATACCGAACACAGACGAAAACACGGAAATTATAAACGTTAAAATCAGAGCGGATATCGGGATTACAGCATCAGTTGCCGAGCCCAAAATAATATGTAAAAATGAACCGAAAACCAACGCCGGAAACGCGATTATGTAAGAATATGTAATTGCTTTATTTTTCCGGTGACGAAACAATGAAGCAACAGAAAAAGTCAGAGCGGTACGGGATGCACCGGGCACAAGTGCGGATAACATCTGTACCACGCCGATCGAAGCAATTGAAAGCGGATTGAACTTTTTATATTTTTGGGTTTTAAGTGAATTTGTAAACGCTATAAAATAAATAACTCCCGAAGCTATTAATGCAATCCCCTCAACCAATGCCATTCTGCCATCAAGTATACAATCGCATATATTAAACAGAAAAACACCTTTTCCTATCGGAAAAAACAACAGTGCAAGCGGTGCGCATCCGATCATAATATCTTTAAAGGAAAACATCGGTATATGAACTCCGTATTCAGCTTTTCGTTTGAGCTTTTCGGATTTGGAAAATAAAACATCGTAAATCTGCCTGTAATATAATATCAGTACAGCTGCGGCAGCACCAAACATAATCATACCGAGGTAATAATGAGCTTCGCCGGCACTTCCTCCGAAGATCCTGTTAAGGAAAGAAACATTTACAGTTGCACTAAGCGGCAAAACCGCCGAGGCACCGCCTATAATCGCAAGAATTACAGCTTTAATATATGACAGCAACTTAATTACCTCCGAATTTTTTACGAACACCCGAAACACACATCGACTCAATTGAATCCAATGCATCGCTTATTCCGCCAATTCGATCAATAAGCCCTTCATTTACGGCTTCAATACCACCGAGAACAGTACCGAAATCCGAAATAAGCTCGTCCTTATTCATCATAAGTTCTTTAAAGCGGGCTGCGCTTATATCTGAATTTCGTGTAACAAAACCGATAACGCGTTCTTCCATTTTATTGAGATAGAGCAATGTCTGCGGAACGCCGAGAATCACGCCGTTCATACGCACAGGGTGAACCGTCATTGAAGCAGAGGGCACAATAAATGAGCGTTTTGCCGAAACAGCCAACGGAATACCGATAGAATGGCTGCCGCCGAGAACAAGTGAAGCGGTCGGTTTTTTCATACCTGCAACAAGCTCGGCGATCGCAAGACCTGCCTCAATATCGCCGCCTGCAGTATTTAAAATCATAAGCAACCCGGAAATATCGGAATCTTCTTCAACAGCAACGATCCGCGGAATAATCTGTTCATAACGGGTTGCTTTGGTATCTGCCGGCAACAGATAATGCCCTTCAATTTGCCCGATAATAGTAAGACAATGAATAAATCTGCCGTTTCTGTTGACCGTAACAGAAGCATCACCGCTTATTTCAACACTTTCGGATGTATCAGCATCCGAAACCGGAGAATTTCCGGCAGGAACAACATCAGGAGAGCATTCGGGAATTTCGGAATTCATATATTCACGCATATAATCACCGAATATATTGTGCCCGTACAAGCTTTATTTATCAACATATATTATCACATTCGTCAAAAAAACGCAACCATAATATAAAGTAAAATTTAAAATTAAAAATAAATATTCGTTAATATGTTGACAATTACAAACAAAAATAATAAAATACCTTTGTTAAAAATTTGTACAACTTTGCGGAGGCAATTATTTATGGGTTACACACTTTGCGAAAAAATCATCAGAAATCACCTTGTGGACGGCGAATATCTGCCCGGCGCCGAGGTCGGTATAAAAATCGACCAGACTCTCACGCAGGATGCAACGGGAACTATGGCTTACCTCGAGCTTGAAGCTATGGATATAGATAAGGTAAAAACCGAATTAAGTGTTGCTTATATTGACCATAACACTTTGCAAACCGGTTTTGAAAATGCTGATGACCACAAATTCATTCAGTCTGTTTGCAGGAAACGCGGCGTGCGTTTTTCACGCCCCGGCAACGGCATCTGTCATCAGGTACACCTTGAGCGTTTCGGGATCCCGGGCAAAACGCTCATCGGGTCCGACAGCCATACACCTACCGGCGGCGGTCTCGGTATGCTCGCTATGGGCGCCGGCGGCCTTGATGTAGCTGTTGCCATGGGTGGCGGTGCTTATTATATTACCGTACCCGAAGTAATAAAGGTAGAGCTTAAAAATAAGCTTTCACCGTTTGTTTCCGCAAAGGATATAATCCTTGAAGTTTTGAGAATACTCTCCGTTAAAGGCGGCGTAGGCAAAGTTGTTGAATACGGCGGCGAAGGCGTAAAAACCCTTTCCGTACCGGAAAGAGCCACCATAACCAATATGGGCGCCGAGTTAGGTGCCACCACCTCTATATTCCCCTCCGATGAGGTTACATATAAATTTATGAAAGCACAGGGCAGAGAATCCGATTGGTGCGAGCTGCTGCCCGACAGTGATGCCGAATATTCAAGAATAATAGAAATTGATCTTGCATCGCTCAAACCGCTCGCCGCAATGCCGCATATGCCCGACAATGTAAAGTCCGTTTCCGAAATCGGCAAAATCAAAATAGACCAGGTACTCATCGGCTCCTGTACCAACTCATCTCTTTACGATATGATGAAGGTTGCCGCCATTCTCAAAAGCAAAAAAGTTCATCCCGGCGTTTCGCTCGGTATTGCGCCCGGTTCAAAACAGGTGCTTAATATGCTTGCACTCAACGGTGCACTTGCCGATATGATTGATGCCGGTGCAAGAATACTTGAAAGCGCGTGCGGTCCCTGCATAGGCATGGGTCAGTCTCCGTGCTCGGCAGGTGTATCGCTTCGCACATTCAACCGCAACTTTGAAGGCAGAAGCGGCACCGCCGACGGTAAGGTTTACCTTGTTAGCCCCGAAACCGCCGCTTACTCCGCAATCAACGGCGTGCTTTCCGATGCGACCGAATGCACGGCAGACATAAATGTGAAGCTGCCCGAAAAATTCATAATCAACGACAATATGATAGAACTGCCCGCTGAAACAAAAGCAGAAGCCGATGCCGTTGAGGTATATTACGGACCTAACATCAAGCCTTTCCCGAAGACTTCTCCGCTTGAAAATTCACTTGCGGCAAAAGCCGTTCTCAAAGTCGGCGACAACATCACGACCGACCACATTATGCCCGCAGGCGCAAAAATACTCCCCTACCGTTCTAACATTCCGCATCTTTCGCAGTTCTGCTTCCGTCAGTGCGATGAAAGATTTGCCGAGCACTGCAAAGAAGCCGGCAGCTGTGTTATAATAGGCGGCAGCAACTACGGTCAGGGCTCATCACGCGAGCACGCCGCTCTTGTTCCGCTCCACCTTGGTGTTAAGGCGGTTATAACAAAATCATTCGCAAGAATACATAAAGCCAACCTTGTAAATGCCGGCATACTTCCCCTCAACTTCAAAAATCCCGATGATTACGATGAAATCGCTCTTAACGATGAGCTTGAAATGCCGTATATTAAGAACGAACTTCTCGGTGGCAAAGATATAACGCTTGTTGATAAAACCAACGGTAAGACATTCGCTCTTGTCTGTGATGTTTCCGAAAGGCAGAAAGAAATACTTGAAGCAGGCAGTTTGCTTGACTTTACAAAAAAGGAGAATGATAAATAATGAATGACGCTCAAATCCAAAACGCTCTCGATAAATTCAAAACGCTGCTTATTGAACAAAATGAACGCAACGAAAAAATAAAAGCTACAAAAGATTTCAAGGATTTTAAAAGCCTTGATAAAATTGTTATCGGCGTTTGCGGTGGTGACGGCATCGGACCCATTATAACCAAAGAATCTGCAAATGTTCTTAAATTCATACTTAAAGATGATGTTGAGAGCGGCAAAATCGTATTTAAATACATCGACGGTCTTACAATCGAGAATCGTGCCAAGGTTATGAAAGCAATTCCCGATGATGTTATGGAAGAACTCAAAAGTTGTGATGTAATCCTTAAAGGCCCCACAACAACTCCGCAGCAAGGTGACGGATTGCCCAATATAGAGAGTGCAAATGTCGCAATGCGCAAGGCGCTTGACCTTTTTGCAAATGTACGCCCCGTTAAGATACCCGAAGAAGGTATTGACTGGACTTTTTTCAGAGAAAACACAGAGGGTGCTTATGCAGTTGGTTCTAAAGGTGTAGATGTTGACGGCGAGCTTGCATTTGACTTTGTTGTTACGACTACCGAGGGTACAGAACGCATTGCAAAGCTTGCCTATGAATATGCACGCAACAATAAAAAAGACAGAGTTTCAATTATCACAAAAGCCAATATAATCAAAACCACCGACGGTAAGTTCCTGAATCTCTGCAAAAATATCGGTGAAGATTACCCCGAAATCACAACTGATGAATGGTATATAGACATTGCGACCGCAAAGCTTGTGGACAAAAAGCGCAGAACTGATTTCAAGGTATTTGTTTTACCGAATCTTTACGGAGATATTATTACAGATGAAGCAGCTGAATTCCAGGGCGGCGTCGGAACCGCAGGCAGTGCCAATATAGGCAAGAATTATGCTATGTTTGAAGCGATTCACGGCTCTGCACCGCGCATGGTACAGGAAGGCAGAGGTCAATTTGCAGACCCCTGTTCAATGTTAAGGGCAAGTGTGCTTCTTCTTTCTCACATAGGTAAACAGGCGGAAGCCGACAAGCTCGAAAAGGCTCTTGATATTTGTATGATTACCGAAAAGAAGTTGACCATTACCGGCAGGGACACCGGCTGCACCTGCGAAGAATTCGGTAAATATGTTATGGACACTTTAAAAACTCTCGATTGAGGTCGTTTTATATGAAAGATTCTTCTTCAATTTCAGTTCAGGTCATAAAACGCCTGCCGCGTTACCACAGATACCTTGAGGATTTACGCAATGCCGGCGTTGTGCGTATTTCGTCAAAAGAGCTTTCACAGCGTATGGGGGTCACTGCATCTCAAATTCGCCAGGATTTAAACTGTTTCGGCGGATTCGGTCAACAAGGCTACGGTTATAATATCGAGCAGCTTTATAACGAGATAGGCAATATTCTCGGTTTAAACAACACTGCTCGTGCAGTACTTATTGGTGCCGGCAATCTCGGCAGAGCCATAGCTACACATTTAAGATTCGATTTGCGCGGTTTTGAATTGATTGGTGTATTTGATAATAACCCGAACATAATCGGCCGCGAAGTCGGCGGTGTAAAGGTATCACCTTCAAGCGAGCTTGAGACATTTTGCAGAGAAAACTCCCCCACTGCTGCCATTTTGTGTGTTCCGACGGATGCTGCGAGTGAAATCGTTTCACATCTCATTTCATTCGGGGTAAAAGGTTTTTGGAATTTTACTCAATACGATATTTCACATTATTACAATAATATATCGGTAGAAAATGTACATCTCGGCGACTCACTGATGACTTTGCGATACCAAATCAAAAAATATGAAAACGGCGGAGAACAGCGATGAAAAAACTAATGGATATTGATATAGCCGACATTGTTCCGTTTTCCAAGGGAATCATAGTTGCTCGTAAGGATGTGCTTAAAAGCGGCGAGACGAGAATCAGTTTTATTGCTTACGATGTAAAGCTTGAGCGTCCGACACAAAGCACACGCGGTGCGTATCTTTTAAATAAGTTCGGCGAAAATTTTGAAAAAATAGCAAAACAACTCGGTGATTTTCTGTATTGTGATGCAGTTGTATTACCCAACAAACATGTTGCTGTATCATTTACAAGCGGCGAAATCGGCATTTTCAATGACAAAGGCGAGTTATATTGGACGGGGGATTTATTCTATAAAGATTGCCCTGTCAGCGGAATAGCCGCTGAAGGTAAATATATTTGGTGTACTGTTCCGGACAACAATTGCATTGTGCGTTACTCCCCTGCAACCGAAAAAATAGTGCTTCGCATCGGCGGTGACTCTTCAACAGCGTTTTTAAACCCCGTTTCTATTGAAAACTACGATGATATGCTTTATATTTGCAATTACAAATCGTGCAAGATAAGAACGGTCAACCTTAAAGATTACACGGTGGAGGATTATAAAACCTTTGAGGAACCTGTTTACAGTTACATTAAAACGAACGACCGCGAGCTTGTAGAACTTGAGTCAGGCGTATATATGCTTTAAATCGAAAACAGTCGAAAAAACACAATAAATATCAAAAACTCTCTTTACAAACACTATATTTTGTATTATAATAAACATAGTAACTTTTAAGACGGTCCGAGAGATCGACAAGGTTCACGAAACCATGTTTATTTTTGCGCCTTGTCATATCAGACCGGGCGCTTTTTTCGGGAGTGTGAACTGATGTTTTTCAAAGCGGAAATTATGGATTCCTCATCCGTAATACGCTCGCTTGTGCGTATAGCCCACGAAATTACCGAAAAAAACAAAGGTACGGACAACCTCATTCTCATCGGTATACGCCGCAGAGGTGTTCCCATAGCAAAAGAAATTGCAAAAAACATAGGCATTTTCGAAGATGAGACGCCACCCGTCGGCGAGCTTGACATACGCCATTACCGCGATGACCTGACGGAAGACAACGACTCCCCCGTTGTGGAACCCGTTACACTGCCGTTTGATGTTACAGGTAAGAATATAGTGCTGGTCGATGATGTTATTTACACCGGCAGAACGGTACGCGCCGCCATTGAAGCTATATTTTCACTCGGCAGACCCGGAAGGATTCAGCTTGCCGTACTTGTTGACCGAGGTCACCGCGAATTACCCATAAGACCCGATTTTGTGGGCAAAAATGTTCCGACAGCCAACAATGAAGTTATTTCCGTACAAATTCCCGAATACGACGGGAAACTGTGCGTTGAATTATACCAAAATTAATCAGGTTATTTGCCGCAAGGCTTTTAATAAAAATTTTTGGGGGAAATATTATGAAACTTGTTTACAATGTCAAAGACAAACCTAAGGCGGGGCAAATCATTGTATTTGCATTCCAGCAGTTACTTGCTATCCTCGCCGCTACCATCGTTGTTCCCGTTATCACAAACGGCAATGTAACAACAGCTATCGCAAACGGTGCAATCTCCTATGATTTCACAGGCTTTGAAATGAGCCAGTCCGCTGCTCTTTTCGGTGCCGGCATCGGTACCATTGTATATCTTCTTTTCACCAAGTTCAAGAGCCCCGTTTTCCTTGGTTCATCATTCGCCTTCCTCGGCTCCATGGCTGCAGCCTTCGCAGGCGCCGCTTCCGCTCAGGCAGGTTATGTAGGCCTTATAATCGGTGCGATTCTTGCCGGTCTCGTTTATGTTGTTATTGCTATCGTCGTTAAAGTGTCTGGCGTAAAATGGATTGACAAAATCATGCCCAAACAGGTTATCGGTCCCACAGTTGCCATTATCGGTCTTTCTCTTGCAGGTTCTGCAATCAATGACCTTCAGGCTTCCAAAACCGGCACCGCCGATGTTCGCATCTGTGTTCTTGTCGGTCTTGTAACTCTTTTCACCGTTATGGTATGCTCTGTTTTCGGCAAAAAGGCAGGCAAACTTATTCCCTTCATAATCGGCATCCTTGCAGGTTACGCTGTAGCCGCTGTTCTTACCGTTATCGGCACTGCTACCGGCAACGCCGCTCTTCAGGTTATTGATTTCTCCGTATTCAGTAATATGAAGATCGTTGCGCTTCCCTCCTTCACCTTCCTTACTGCCATCAAGGGATTTGACGGTGTGAACGGTTCTTACATTGCAACCGTTGCTATGGCTTATGTTCCCGTAGCATTCGTAGTATTTGCAGAGCATATTGCAGACCACAAAAACCTTTCCTCCATCATCGAGCAAGATCTTCTTGAAGAACCCGGTCTTCACAGAACTCTTCTCGGCGACGGTATCGGCTCAATGGTCGGTGCTATTTTCGGCGGCTGCCCCAACACCACTTACGGCGAATCCGTCGGTTGTGTTGCCATTACAGGTAACGCTTCCGTTGTTACCATTCTCACCACCGCTGTCATCGCTATGCTCATCTCCTTCTTCAACCCCTTCGTTGTTGCACTCGGTTCTATTCCCAACTGCGTAATGGGCGGCGTTTGCATGGCTCTTTACGGCTTCATCGCTGTTTCCGGTCTTAAGATGGTTCAGAAGGTTGATCTTGAAGACAACAGAAACCTCTTTGTTGTTTCCGCTATCCTGATTGCAGGTATCGGCGGTCTTTCCCTCACCTTCGGCAAAATCACCATCACCTCCATTGCAACCGCTCTTATCCTCGGTATCATTGCAAATCTTATCCTCAACAGAAAGAAAGACATTGCACAAGAGAATTGACAGTTTTCCCGTTAGCATATATAATTGAAAAAACTGAAAAAGCATTGCATTCAGTTGCAATGCTTTTTAATTTGCAAAGGATGTTGATTATGATTTATTCAGCAGAAAACGAGTTCTTAAAACTTGAGGTTAATGACATCGGCGCAGAGTTACATTCACTCAAATCCAAGAAAACCGGCGAAGAATATATCTGGTACGGTACGCCTGAAATATGGAACGGGCAGTCCCCTATTCTCTTTCCGGTTATCGGCAGAGTGCTTGATGATAAATACAGACTTAACGGCGTTGAATACACTATGCCCAAACACGGCATAGTTCGCCGCAAGCCGTTTGAATTCTACGAAAAAACCGAAAATTCACTCACATTTGTAAAAAAAGCAAACGAGGAAACAAAATCAATGTACCCGTATGATTTTTCGTTATTTGTTAAGTATGAACTTTCGGGCAGCGCATTAAAGGTTTCGCATACCGTTGTAAATGAAGATAACAAAGTTATGCTCTATTCATTCGGCGCACATCCGGGCTTTAACTGTCAAGTCGGCGATTACCTTGAATTTGAATGCGATGAAACGCTTGTAACAGAAAGAATAGAAGAATACCTGACCGATAAAAAATTCCCGGTTCTCAGCAATGAAAAGAAAATAGTCATAACCGATACGATTTTTGAAAACGATGCACTTATTTTCAGCGGATTCAAGAGCAAAAAAATATCGCTGAAAAGCGACAGACACAACAGAAGCGTTGATTTTACGCTCGAATGCCCGATTCTCGGTATATGGGCAAAGCCGGGCGCGCCGTATGTATGCCTTGAGCCGTGGTGGGGAATCGATGATACATACGACAGAAAAGAAGATTTAAGCCAAAAGCGCGGAATAATGGAGCTTGAAGCAGGTCAATCAAGAACTTTTTGCTGGGAAGCAAAAATTAACGAATAAATCAGTTGACTAATCAATATTTTTTTATTAAAATAATAAAAGAAAGGAATGATATATATGGCAGACATCATAAACGATGATCTTTCCCCTATTGAAGATGAATACGATCCCGATATAGTATCTGTTGTTGACGAAGAAGGCGTCGAACACACATTCGAAGAACTTGACAGAATCGAAACCGATGAAGGTCGATTTGTTGCGCTTCTCCCCATTTATGACGACGCTGAAGAAATAATCGACAGCGACGGCGAACTCATAATCCTCTCTGTTGTTGAAGATGAAGACGGCGAAACTTATCTTGAGCCTATTGAGGATGAAGATCTTTTCAATGAAATCGGCAATATTTTTGAAGAAAGACTTGCAGATATTTTTGAATTTAACGACGAAGAAGATAAATAATATTCAATTCCACCCTGCTGTGTGCGATAAATGCGTTTAATACTAACCCTATGACTATTAAAAGGGAGCCCGCCTTCGGCGGCGGATTGCAGACCTCCCGCTTCAATGCGGACGAAGGGAGCGTGAACCCGTTGAGAGGGCACCCACCTGCTGAGCGCAGGTTACTATTGGCGCATCCGGCACGGCGGGGCATATTTTTATTAAAAAAATGCTGTTAACGGGTTTTCCGTTAGCAGCATTTTAATATTTTTATAAGTTTTATGCTTTTTTGCTGATAGCAATCTTTGCTTTTGCAACGATATTTGCAGCATCAAGACCGAAAATGTGAAGAAGGTCAACGGCGGGACCGGATTTACCGAATGTATCTTCAACGCCGACTTTAACAACGGGAACGGGATATTCGCCGCAAACCGCGTCGCAAACCGCATCACCGAGACCGCCTATAACATTATGTTCTTCTGCGGTAACTATGCAGCCCGTCTTCTTTGCAGCCTTTACTACAGCTTCTTTATCGAGCGGCTTGATTGTGTGCATATTGATAAGCTCAACGGAAATGCCTTCTGCGTTAAGAGCATCGGCAGCCTGAATAGCTTCGTTGACCATAAGTCCGGTGGCGATGATGGTAACATCCGTGCCTTCTCTGAGCGTAACCGCCTTGCCGATTTCGAACTTGTAATTTTCATCGAAAATTCTCGGGACGGCAAGTCTGCCGAAGCGCATATAAACGGGACCTTCATATTCTGCAGCAGCGAAAACTGCTGCTCTTGCTTCGATATCATCTGCGGGATTGATTATAACCATACCGGGAATACTTCTCATAAGGGCAATATCTTCGCAGCACTGGTGGCTTGCACCGTCTTCACCAACGGAGATGCCGGCGTGAGTAGCACCGATTTTAACATTGAGGTGGGGGTATCCGATTGTATTTCTTACCTGCTCGAATGCTCTGCCTGCCGAGAACATTGCGAAGCTGCTTGCAAATACAGTAAAGCCTGCAGTGGAAAGACCTGCAGCAACGCCCATCATATTTGATTCAGCAATACCGGTATCAATAAATCTGTCGGGAAAAGCCTTTTTGAAAGCGCCGGTCTTTGTAGCGGCTGCAAGGTCTGCATCAAGAACAAGAACATTGGGATTCTTTTCACCGAGTTCAACGAGGGCTTTACCGTAGCCTTCACGGGTAGCTGTTTTAATTACATCTGCCATAACTTAACCCTCCAATTCCGCAAGAGCCGCATCGAGCTCTTTCATAGCGATTTCATACTGCTCCGCATTGGGTGCGGCGCCATGCCAGTTCACCTGATTTTCCATATAGGAAACGCCCTTGCCCTTAACGGTCTTGGCAATGATCGCGGTGGGTTTGCCCTTGCACTCGCGTGCGGCTTTAAGAGCTTTTTCAATGTCATCATAATTATGACCGTCGATTTCAACGACATTCCATCCGAAAGCAGCAAACTTTTCGGGGATAGGATAAGGAGAGTTGACCTCTTCAACAGTGCCGTCTATCTGAAGATTGTTGTTATCTACAAAAGCTACAAGGTTATCAAGCTTTTTTGCTGCGGCATACATAGCTGCTTCCCAAACCTGACCTTCTTCGATTTCGCCGTCGCCGAGGATGGTGTAAACTCTGTAATCGGGTTTTTTGAGCTTTGCGCCCAGTGCCATACCGCAGGCGGCGGAAATGCCCTGACCGAGAGAGCCGGTGCTGATGTCGATACCGGGAAGATATCTCATACTCGGATGACCCTGAAGTCTTGAATCAACCTTTCTGAGTGTTTTAAGTTCTTCTACCGGGAAATAACCCTTCTGAGCCATAGCCGAATAAAGAGCGGGGGCTGCATGACCTTTTGAAAGAACGAGTCTGTCCCTATTCTCCATTGCAGGCTTAGAGGCATCAACATTCATTTCAGCGAAATACAGATATGTAAGTATTTCGGCAATAGAAAGCGAGCCGCCCGGATGACCGGATTTGGCATTAAATGTGCCTTCAATTATGCCCTTGCGGACATTTACGGCAATTTTAGCCAATTCTTTTTTAGAATTTGCTTCCATAAATATTCCTCCGTTATTTAATATATTTTGTTTCAATATAATTTATAAAATCAGCTACCGCCCCTTGATTACAATGGCAAGCAATATGCTCACATAAATCTTTGATTTCCTGCGGTGCCTGACCGCAACAAACCGGGTGCGAAACTGCTTTTAACATATCAATATCGTTATAATAATCACCGACCGCAGCAGTGTTTTCAAAAGGTATATTCAAAAATTCGGCAAGTTCTTTTACTGCCGCACCTTTATTAACCCCATATGAAACGACCTCAAGGGTATAAGGCGAGGTCAGAAAACAATCAAACATCTTTTGATTGTTTCCGCAAAGCTCATTTTTAACAGCATCGAGTGTTGCCGGAGTGCCGAAAAAAGTCGCTTTGCCGATATTGCCACTGTCTATACCTCTGCCGTTACGGCAAATCTTAAAATTAAGTTTATCAAGTGTTGCGGCAAAAACTCCGAAGAAGAACGGCTTAACTATGTAAAGAGTATCCGGAGAAAACATCGTTAAATCAACGGCAAAACGGCGTTTGGCAGCATCAATAAGTATTTTCTCCGCTTCGGATGAAAAAGGCTTAAAAGCAAGCATTTTTTCAGTTTTAAAATCATATACTCCCGCTCCGTTTAAAAATAATGCCGGAGCTTGAATACCGAGATTAAGATAATGCGGCGTAAGAGATTTAAGATTTCTGCCGGAGCAAAGCGTAAAATTGCCGCCATTGGCAACAAAATCGCGTATTGCCGCTTTATTGACGGGCGGCAGCTTGCGTTTTTTGTTATTCAAAGTGCCGTCAATATCCGAAACGAGCAGCCACCTTGAATATATATTTCTCATCTGTCAATTCTCCTGATAAAATCCTTAAAATATTTCGGTAAATCTGATGTAAACTCCATATATTCACCCGTAACCGGATGAATAAAGCCGAGTTTAATCGCGTGAAGGCACTGTCCCTGCAAGCCGCAGCCGTTTTTTGTGGCGCCGTAAACGGTATCACCTGCGACCGGGTTGCCTCGATATGCCATATGCACGCGAATTTGATGGGTTCTGCCCGTTTCAAGCCTGACCTTCAAGTAGGTATAACCTTTATACCGTTCAAGCACCTCGTAATGCGTTACGGCATTACGGGCATTTTTATCGGTAACTGCCTGCTTTTTTCTGTCCTTGGGGTTTCTGCCTATCGGAGCATCAATCGTACCGGCGTCGTCCTTAATATTGCCGACAACAACTGTTCTGTATTCGCGGGTAAAGGAATGTTCCTTTATCTGCGCAGCAAGCGAACGGTGGGCAACATCATTTTTTGCCACCACAAGCAGCCCGCTTGTATCTTTATCGATACGGTGAACGATACCCGGGCGTATAACGCCGTTTATACCCGAAAGACTGTCGCCGCAATGCGCTAAAAGAGCATTTACAAGCGTACCTTCATAATTTCCCGCCGCAGGATGAACGACCATGCCTTTCGGCTTATTGACAACAAGCAGACATTCATCCTCGTAAACAATATCAAGCGGAATATCCTCGGCGGAAACTTCAAGCGAACGCGGCTCAGGCAAATCGACGGTTACGGTATCACCTGCCGAAACCTGAGATTTTTTGTTCGGCAAATTTCCGTTAAGCAGCACCTTTTCACTTTCAATAAGCTGCTGTGCCATACTGCGCGAAATTTCCGGATTTAAAAGCGAAACGGCTTTATCGAGTCTGTTGCCGGCGAATTCGGCGGCAACAATATATTCTGTCATACGCATTATTCTCCGCTATTACTTATTTTACCTTTAAAGCCATCGAAAATCACATAAAACACAAGCGCAAATGCTCCGACTGTAATTAAACAATCTGCAAAGTTAAAAACCGCAAAGTTTATAAACAACGGCTCAATGAAGTCAACAACATATTTAAGCCTTATACGGTCAATAATATTGCCAACGCCACCCGAGATCATAAGAATAAGGCAGGCATTCACAAACTTGGATTTATCTTTATTTTTAACAAGATAAATAACTGTCCCGACAAGCAGCAAAATAGAAACGACGGTTAAAACCAGAGTATGTGCAGAGAATGAGCCAAAAACGGCACCGGTATTTTCAACATACCTGAAACGAAGCACTTTGGGAATAATATCAACATAGTTTATCGGCTTCAAGTATAAAGTTACAAGATACTTAATAAGCTGGTCGGCACCGACAAGAACAATAATAATAAGAAATGTCAGAAAAATAATCATAGTGAATTATTTCTTCTTATGGAAAAAACCGAAAAGCGATTTTCCCGGTATATCGTCATCGTCATCATCGTCGTCATCTTCATCGTCATAATCGTCGACAATATTATCATCAACTTTTTCAAACGATTCAAATGATAAACGATCATCATCTTCTTCCGAGTTATCTGCAGTATTATCGCTGTTGCCTTCTTCGTCTGTAATTAAACCATCCGCCTCAATATTAAGCTTAACAGAAGCGGAAATCGGAATATCAGACGGGTCATTATCATCGGCGAAATCACTCTCATCCGAAGACTCGTCGTCTTGCGAATTGCCGTCATATTCGGGAACATCATTCTGTTGCGTAACTTCAACAGGAGCGGTTTCTTCCTCTGCAGGGGCAATCTCAACAATATCATCATCGGATTCTTCTTGAGCATCATCACTAAAGTCAATATCGAAATCATCCGCTTTAAGATTTATATCTGAAAAATCCACTGAAAAACCGCCGAATTTCTTTTCGTCAGTAAGTTCAGATTCCTCTGCAGCTTCGTTAACAATCTCAAGTCCTGGGTCTTCACCGAAGAAATCAAAAGGCAGTGTGGTTTTCACCACAGGCTCATCCTCGACATCATCAAACACAGTTGTTACCGTTAAGTCCTCATCTTCGGCGGGAACATCAACAAATTCAAGAATGCTGTCGGCATCGGGCTTAACTTCCGGCTCGTCAAGGATAACATCCTGAACATAAGGCTGCTCGGGCATATCCTTCGCCTTTTCATCGGCAAGCTCCGGAAGCTTTGAAATCATTTCAATGTGTGCTTTATACTGCGCGAGGATATTTGAACGGAAATCAGAGACTTCTTTTTTAAGCATATCAAAATAAATAGATTCGCTTGTAACGGTTCTGTTGGCAGCGCCGACCTTATCTTTTGCAGAATCCTTGGCATCAATAAGTATCGTTCTGGCTTCATCCTTCGCTTTTGTTATAATTTCGGCAGCTTTATCTTTAGCAGATGATATTAAAAGCTCGGAATCTGCAACAGCCTGTTTTTCGGCATCGGATTTGATTATCTGTGCTTCACCTTTGGCGGCAGCAAGAATTGCTTCAGCCTCAGAATGAGCATCCGTAACGGATTCCTCCGCTTCCTTAACAATCATATCGGCAGCTTTTTGGGCACTTAATACCGCCTGCTTAATATTCCCCTCTTCTTTTTTCATCTGATCAAGACGGTCTGCGAGTAATCCCACTCTTTTGATAAGCTCGGCATTTTCGCGGAACATCTTTTCATAATCTATGGCAACAGTTGCCAAATATTCATCGACCTCATCGGCTTTATAGGCATTTCTGCCTGCCCCTTTGAATTCATATTCTCTTAATTGTGCCGGTGTAAGCATAACTATTCCCCCACTCAGAATTTATTACTTAAAAGAACACGCCGGTATTTTCAAGCTCATCAAGCAAATCACCGGAAACATCAACATCATAAGGTGTTATGATAAAAGTATTGTTTGCAACTTTTTTAATTTGACCGTTATTTGCATAAGCAACGCCGGAAAGAAAATCTATAAGGCGTCTTGCAACATCCTTGGGAGTTTTTTCAAGATTAAGCACTACTGTGCGCTTCGCATTAAGATTATCGGCAATTTTGGAAGCATCCTCATAGCGATCAGGCTGCGCAAGCACAACTTGTAAAATCGCCGTGGTCGCCATTTTAACAACCTTATCTTCGCGATTCTCAACATGTGCAATTCTTCTTGAAGAACGCTGAATTCGGCGTTCGGGTTCGTATGTTTCTGTATATTCGGGAGCTTCGCCGTACGAAACCTCCTCGTCTTCCTCATACTCTTCATCCTCATCATTGCGGTTATAAAGCTTACCGAACTCTTCTTTTAATGAATCCCAAATCATAATAATACCTCCGATTATTTATTATAAATTCTTGCTCCGTAAATTGCGGAGCCGACTCTGACTAAATCAGAACCGTGTTTTACGGCAACTTCATAGTCGCCGGACATACCCATTGAAAGCGTTTGCATATTGAAACCAACAAGATTTTTTGATTGTACATCGCAATAAATCAAATGTATTTTATCAAAATATCTTTCAAGTTCAATACCGCTGAGTCCAACGGGCGGCACGGTCATGAGACCGTTAACTTCTATGTTTTTCAATTCCGCAATTTTTTCAAGAGAATCAAAAAACGCGGAACTGTCAAAACCTGTTTTGGTGGTTTCTGCATCAATATTTAATTCAAGCAGTACCTTTGCGGTTATGTTGTTTTTTTCAGCCTGTGCAGAAATTTCCTCAGCCAGATGAAAACTGTCAACAGATTGGATCATATCAACCTCTGTAATGATCTTGCGAACTTTATTGGTTTGCAAATGACCTATAAGGTGCTTTTCTACACCGTCAAGGTGAAGAAACTCGCGTTTACCGAGGTACTCCTGCACTTTGTTTTCACCAATAAGGTCGACACCGCAGTTATCAATGGAATAATTTATGTATTCCGGTTCAACCGTTTTTGTAACCGACATAAGCCGCACGGATTTTTCGTTTCTTCCTGCTTTAACAGCAGCATTAGCGATATTTTCACGAATATGCTTGATATTTTCGGAAATTTCCGCGCAACGCATTTCATTAAACGAGTTTGTAGTCATAAAGCTCAACCCCCTTGGTAACTACCTTATCGTATAACTTTATGAAACCGGATTCACTTTCCGGATTATCAACAATCGTAAAATCATTTGAAGAATATACTATGTGAATTTGTTTAAATTCAATAACTGTACCGCTTACAACATAAACACCCGTAACTCCATCAACTGTTCTAACGGCTGAACTCGGTATTTTCAGACCCGTATACTGTTTGGTAACAATTTCGATATCTTCAATTCTTATTGAAGCAAGCGACTCATTCATAAGGTCACAAGAAAGAATTACAAGTGTTTTATCGGCACCCTTGTCACCGATCTTATAAAGTTTAACCGGTAGTTTTTCTATGCCTCTGTAAGGTAAATTAACAAAAAGTTCGGTATCATAGGTAAGATTTACGGCATATTCGGAATCAATTACACAAGCAATATACCAAACAAACGAAGAAACAGTTCTGCCGGCAATATTGTTTTTATTTTTCAACGGCGATGATTTAACAGCATTTTCAATATCTTCGGCTGTAAGAGTATCAATATCCGCATACTTAATTGTTTGTTCGTATCCGTCGGAACCGTCGATATAATAACCGGCATTATTGCTTTTGATTTCCGAATAAGAAAGAGCCGTTCCTCTTAAATCAGAAAGTTCGTTTCTCAAAGAATTCAGTTGTTCACTGAAATCAAGGCTGCCGTTTGTTGCTATCTGTGTATCCGTAATACAATCACGGTATGCCTCGGCGCCCTTGGTTGCTTTTGAAAAATCGCGATTATCAATTGCTTTGAGAAAATTGACAAATTCCGAATCAGCTTTGGAATTAAGTGTATTTATATTGATGACCTGTGCATTGGCTTGCGATTCAAGTTTTTCATACCGTTCAATATTCTTTTCCAATTCCGAAATTCTCAAATAAGCCTCTGCACTGTCTTCGGAAGAAAAAACCATTGATACTGTGTCACCGCGAGCAACACGCTCACCGTCAGCAGCAAAAGAAATCGTAGTGCCTGAAGCCGTATTCTCAATAAATTCCTCATCCCGAATAACAAATGCTTTTGAGGATATTGAGTTATAAACTGTTTCTGTAAGCGCATACTGCGTTTCAATATCATTTTTAGTAGAGTTGACAATCTGAAAAATAACATATGAGGAACACAGTCCGACCGCGAGTATTATCGCTATAAGCCTTTTGGTTTTGACCGTCATTCAAATCGTCACCTCCGTAAAATCCGCAGCCAAAGAATCCGCCGCTTTAAAAAATGAATCAATACTGTCAAATTCATCAAGATACAACCAATTTATTTTATTATTCCGTCTGAACCATGTCAGCTGCCGCTTGGCATATTTGCGCGTTTCTCGTTTTAGTCTTTCAACACATTCCTCATATGAATCTTCACCGTCAATAAACGGCTTCAGTTCCTTATAACCGATAGCATTTATCGCAGTGCATGAATGTGACTCGGAGTAAAACGCCCTTGCCTCGTCAAGTAACCCCTTTTCAAGCATCAAGTCAACCCGTTTATTTATGCGCTCATATAACACTTCACGATTTTTAAAACCGATACCGATAAATAACGGGACATATTCCGACTCAACAGTGTGCGACAACTTTTTTTGTTCGGTTATAGTTTTACCGGTCGTGCGGTAAACTTCAAGCGCGCGCAGGACACGAACTGTATTGTTTTTATGAATAACTGAAGCACTTTCAGGGTCAATCGTAATTAATTCATCGTACATATCATCTATTCCGCGATCTTTCAGTTCATTCTTTAACTTCTCGCGTATTTTTTCGGAAGACGCATCTTCCAAAAATTCGGTAGCTGTAATGAAAGAATCAATATAAAGACCGGTGCCGCCTACCATTACAGGTAATCTGCCGCGTGAAATAATTGAATTTACGGCATTTTCAGCATCTTTACAGAATGATGAAACACTGTACTTGTCCGAAGGATTTACAAAACTTATAAGATGGTGTGGTATTCCGCACATTTCGGAAACAGTCGGCTTTGCCGTAGCAATATCCATACCCTTATATATCTGCATGGAATCGGCAGAAACGACCTCACCGTTAAATCTTTCGGCTATATGGACACCGAGTCCGGTCTTACCCGAAGCCGTCGGCCCAACAATAACAATAATCTTTTTTTTCATATTAAACTATGCGTTTAAACAGCTTTTCAAGCTCGGCGCGCGTTATTTCTATAAGGACGGGTCTGCCGTGTGGGCAATATCTTATATCGTCGCGCGACAAAATCTCTTTAACAAAATGCTCCGCCTCATAAGAAGTAGTGTAATTCCCCGCTTTGATTGCTGCACGGCAAGCCATAGAATGATAAATCCAATCAAGCTTTTCAGGCGTTACAGTTCGAACATTCACAGCAAGGTATGAAGCAATTTCAGCTATAATTTCGGCAATATTCTCATTTGCAAGCTCTGAAGGACACGCGCTTATTTTTACAGATTTACCTCCGAAATCAGTGACATCATATCCGGCTTTTTCAAGTAAATCAAGGTTTGCGGTAATAGCCGAATACTCCTCGGCAGAAAGAGTTAATGTAACCGGAATAAGCATCAACTGCGAACAAGAACTTTGTTCCTTTTTAAATTTCTCGAAAAGTATGCGTTCATGCGCGGCATGCTTGTCGATCATAATGAGCTTACCTTCGGTTTCGGCAATAAGATAAGTACTGAAAGCTTCACCGAGATAACGAAACTGAATTTCTTTATTCAACTCAACTGTTGAATCTGCGGAATCGGCAGGATCATCGGTCACTGAAACAGATTTTTCTTCATATTTTGAAATCGTTAAATTAATATGCGTTTCCGAAACGGACTCCTCAACAATAGCATCCTGCTTTTCACTTTGCAAAGATACAGTTTTAACAGTAGGTTTCAGATATTCCTCCTCCAGAAAATCAAGTGTTTTTTCACCGTCGGACGAATGAAGCACATTTGTCTTTCCTGTTACGGCATTACCGTATTCCGTTATTTGAAATGAGGGTTTATATTCAGCCGAATTTCGGCAATTTGCGATTTCAGCAAAAACCGCATCACCCATTTTCAGCTGTTCACCTTTTTGTGCGGGTTTGGCAAATATTTCAGCGGTATTAAACTTTGCCTGCGGTCGCTGTGTATCGGCGGTAATAGCACTCAACACCGCATAATATACGCAATCAAAAATTCTTCGTTCATCGTATAAACGAACTTCCGTTTTAGCGGGATGAACATTCACATCGACTGTTTCGGCAGGAATATCTATAAACAGGACACACGCCGGAAATTTACCGACTAACATAGAATTTTTATATGCCGCTTCAAGTGCCGACATTATAAGTGTACTTTTTACATACCTGCCGTTTATATAGAACAACTGCATCGATCGGCTGCCTTTGCCGGCAATGGGCTTAACGGTAAATCCGCTGACAGTTACACCGGAACCGGCGGAATTAACCTGAATCAACTGTTCTGTAAATTCCCTACCGAAAACAGCGTAAACTGCCGCCATTAAATCACCGTCACCGGGTGTGGAAAAAGCAACTTTACCATCGCGGATCAATCTGAAGGATATTGCCGAATGAGACACGGCAATTCTTTCAACAATTGAGGAAATATAATTCCCCTCCTGCACATCTTTTTTCAGGAATTTCAAACGCGCGGGAATATTAAAAAACAAGTCACGAACAATGAGAGTCGTACCAATAGGGCAGCCTGCATCATCAAGAAATATCTCTTCGCCGCCTTCTATAACATAACGCGTACCGACATCGTCAGAAGCATTTCTTGTAAGCAGCTCAACCTTTGAAACAGCGCATATACTTGCAAGAGCCTCGCCGCGAAACCCGAGTGTTGTAATGGCATTAAGGTCATCCGCCTTTGAAATTTTGCTTGTAGCGTGACTTAAAAAAGCGTTACGAACATCGGCGCGCTCAATACCGCAGCCATTATCGGTTACGCGTATGTATGACTTGCCGCCGTTATTTATCTCAATAACTATTTTAGTAGCACCCGCGTCAATGGAGTTCTCAACAAATTCCTTAATTACGGAGGATGGGCGTTCTACGACCTCGCCTGCCGCTATTAAATCTGCTATGTTTTTTGGCAATACATTTATTCGCGGCATTCAATTCATCTCCCGTAATCTATAATGATGAAACGTCCTTTTGAAGTTCATATAACATAGAAAGTGCTTCTATCGGAGTAAGAGTATTAACATCAATATTTTTGAGTTTATCTATTATCTGACTTGACGAGCTTCCGTCAAGCGAAAGCTGCAGCTCGGGCTCATCTTCCGTAATCAGTTCCGCAACATCCTCGGAAGCGCTGACACGCACCTGCGCTTCAAGCGTTGCGAGAATCTTTTTGGCATTTTCAACAACCGCTTTAGGAACTCCGGCGAGCTTGGCAACTTCGACACCGTAGCTGCCGTCTGCAGGACCCTTGACTATTCGACGCAAGAATGTAATATCATCACCGCGTTTTTTTACAGAAGTACTGTAATTTTTAACGCCGTCAATTTTACTTTCAAGCTCGGTAAGCTCATGGTAATGCGTGGCGAAAAGAGTTTTTGCACCGATTTTTTTCTTATCGGCAGTGTATTCAAGCACGGCTCTCGCGATACTCATACCGTCGTAAGTTGAAGTTCCTCTGCCGATTTCGTCAAATACTATCAAACTCCTGGATGTAGCATTATTAAGAATATCTGCAACCTCTGTCATTTCAAGCATAAATGTGGACTGACCTGCCGCTAAATCATCGGATGCACCGACACGAGTGAATATTTTATCAACAATACCGATTTTGGCGCTGCTTGCAGGAACAAAACTGCCGATTTGCGCCATAAGCGTAATAAGCGCGACCTGCCGCATATATGTTGATTTACCCGCCATATTGGGACCGGTGATTATAGCAAGCCGATCAGACGAGCAATTCAGAGATGTGTCATTTGGCACAAACGGCGCGCCGTTAAGCATCAATTCAACAACGGGATGCCTGCCGTCCTTAATCACGATCTCATCCGAAGTATCTACGACCGGACGAGTATAATTATTGGTCACAGCAGCATATGCAAGCGAACAAAGCGAATCAAGCCTTGCAACTGCCCTGCCGGTTTTTTTAACGCGTTCAAGCTGTTCGGCAATTTTATTTCTTATTGCCGAGAAAAGTTCAAATTCAAGGCGTACTATGCGCTCCTGCGCTCCGAGTACCTTTGATTCAAGTTCTTTAAGCTCTTGGGTTATATATCTTTCGCAATTCGCGAGAGTTTGCTTTCTTATATAAGTTTCGGGAACAAGATCTTTAAAAGAGTTGGAAACCTCAATATAATAACCGAAAACTCTGTTATATCCTATTTTCAGTTTTTTGATTCCGGTTTTTTCCTGCTCAGCTTGTTCAACCGATGCCAAAAAGCCTTTGCCGTTTTCAACAATATCGTGAAGTGAATCAAGCTCTTCGTTATAGCCTCGTCTTATCATACCACCCTCACGAACGGTAAGCGGAGGATCATCGGTTATTGAAACGGTAATCAATTCATAGATATCTTCGAGTAAATCAATATCTTCATAAACGGCAGATAATTCATTGGATTTACAACCGTTAAGAGCCGATTTGATACCTTTCAGGCATTCAACGGTTGAAGCAAGCGTGCGAAGTTCTTTTGCATTGGCGGTACCGTAAACGATACGCGTCATAATTCTTTCAAGGTCATACATATCCGCAAGATTTGACATTTCGGTATCAAGTAATATTGTATTTCCCGAAAGCTCCTCAACGGCATTCTGCCTTTTAATAATTGCAGAATAATTCACAAGCGGTTGTTCAACCCAATTTCTGATAAGGCGTTTACCCATGGCTGTTTTTGTGTGATCAAGCACCCACAAAAGACTGCCGCGCTTTTCGCGTCTTAATTGAGTTTCGGTCAGCTCAAGGTTACGCCTTGCAGAAAGATCAAGTGAAAGGTAACATTCTTCATTATAAAAATCCGCATCGTTGATATTATTGAGGTCATTTTTCTGAACATCACTTAAATATGTGAGAGCAGTGCCAAAGGCGTACAAAAGACAATCATCAGTGTTGAATGAATCGAACTTTGCATCACTTTCCGGAATATGCTTTTTAACGATAGCTTCTATATCGGATCTGCTGTAATCCTTTTCATCTACAACAGAGTAATTTACATTTAGGCGCTCTTTTATAAAAGCAATAACAGAGGCAAGAGAAGCAGCGTATTTATTAATGATAATCTCACTCGGATTAAAGCAACCGAGCTGATTTATAATATGTACGCTGACATCACCGTCGCAAAAAGCGTCAAGCTGGACATCACCCGTTGAAACATCCACAAAAGCAAGTGCACACGACTTGTCCGTAACAAAAACGGAAGCGAGATAATTATTCTTGCTCTCGTCAAGCATACTGCTTTCAATAACTGTACCGGGAGTCACAATTCTTATAACATCGCGTTTTACTATACCCTTTGCGAGCGCAGGATCCTCCATCTGCTCACAAATAGCAACCTTATAGCCGCGGCTTACGAGCTTCGCTATATAAGAATCGGCGCTGTGAAACGGCACGCCGCACATCGGGGCACGCTCCTCCTGACCGCAATCCCTGCCGGTGAGTACGAGTTCGAGTTCCCGTGATGCAATTTTCGCATCCTCAAAAAACATCTCGTAAAAATCGCCGAGACGGAAAAACAGCAGCGTATCTGCATAATTCTTTTTTATTTCAAAATACTGCTCCATCATCGGAGAAAGCTTAGCCATTTCTTACCTCTTAAAAATCAAATATAATCAGTGGCAACCGCCGCAGCTTTCACAGCTGCCGTCACAATGGTGCTCATGTTCTTCGGGGGTGCAGGTTTCGGGATCCTGACCGTCAATGCAAAGAGCAAGAATACCCATAATCTCGTTCATCATATCATCAATAGCGGTTTTTGCAGCTTCAAACTTGACCATATTGCCGTTAAGCATAATTTCGCGGTAAAGCTCTTCAAACTCTTTGCCGAATTCTTCCATTTTAGCTTCATCGGCATCTTCGCCTTTGGCGGATTCGTTTTGGTAATTCATCTGTATAAGATTGATTTTACCTATCATCTCATTGAGAGCGGCATCATTTTCGTTAGCATTTTTAGCCGCCTCAAATTCTTTGTAGCGTTCGTCAGCCTGAATAGCCGCACCGAGTTTTCTTGTAAGTTCAATAACTGTCATTTTGTTTTCTCCTTAAATTTATTTTTAATTCAACAATGAACCATTGTTTATAAATCATCGCCGCGTTCGTGAGCGATTTGCTCTTGCACGGCAAGAAGCTCCATAAACCATTTTGTTTTTTCCGCCTTAGAATACGGGTCCTCCATTGCGGCAGCAACGGTCCCCTTTCGAGGTGAATAAATAAATGTGAACATAGAGCCGTATCTTACTCTTTTAACAAGCGAAACAGTGTCAAGGAATTCATCATATGTTTCACCGGGAAAACCGACAATAATATCAGTAGTTATATCAACATCCGGCATTTTTGCCCTTGCATAGTCAATAAGTTCAAGGTAATGAGCGCGATCATAATGCCTGTTCATAAGTTTTAGTATTCGGTCATTACCCGACTGAACCGGTAAATGCAAATGCCCGCAGAAATGCTTTGAAGAAGCAAGCACATCAAGCAGCTCAAAGGTGCAATCTTTTGGATGAGAAGTCATAAAATCGAAGCTGAAATCACCGTCAATCTCATCCATCCTTCTTACGAGCTCTGCAAAATTAACGCCGAAATCGCAGCCGATTCCGTAAGAGTTTACATTCTGACCGAGAAGTGTGATTTTTTTATACCCTTCGGCAATAAGCTGCCGCGCTTCGGTTAATATGATTTCAGGCTTGCGAGAGCGTTCCCTGCCACGAACATAAGGCACAACGCAATAGGAACAGAAATTGTTGCAGCCGTACATAATAGGAATCCACGCATTTTCACCGCCATCGCGACAATACGGCATACCTTCGGCGATAACACCGTCAGATGCTTCAGTGCAGAATACGCGTTTGCCCGAACAAAGAACTTTTGACATAAGCTCAGGCAATCGATGCAGCACATGAGTACCGAAAACAAGATTAACAAAAGGATAACTTTTCTTTATTTTTTCGGCAATATGTTCCTGCTGCATCATACATCCGCAAAGAGCGATTATCAGGTCAGGCTTGGCTATTTTTAAATTTTTTAAAGCTCCGACATTACCGAAAACTCTGTCTTCCGCATGTTCGCGAATGGCACATGTGTTGTAAAGTATAAGGTCAGCATCTTCGGGCGAATCGGTAATGTCATACCCCATTTCAACCAACAGACCTTTTATATGCTCACTGTCGGCAACATTACCCTGACAGCCGTATGTATGAACAAACGCTTGGGGTTTGCCCAATTTAAAGCGTGCTGCGAGCACAGTGCGGACTTTATCTTTAAATTCAGACTGACGCTGCAGTTCAGTCTCCGGAACGAAATAATCCTTTTGCAAAATATCAGCCTTTCTCAGAAAAGTACGGTATTAAGCCAACCGAGAATATCGAAATAAACCTTTTCCCTGCAATCCTCATTGAGAATTTCGTGACGCGCGTGAGGATAGAGAACGGTTTCTACACTTGTATGACCGGTCTTTTCAAGAATATTGGCAAAATTAACGGGTGCTTTGCCGTTAAAGCCGACGGGGTCCTCATTACCCGATATTACAAATACAGGCAAATCAACGGGAATTGATGAAGCGCACATATTATCGGAAGCCAGGATTCCGAGACAAGCGAGGTCGCGAATACCGGCAAGTGAAAGTTCAGTGCCGCACATAGGATCGTGAATATATTTATCAACATTTTCTCTGTTATAACTGAGCCAGTCAAAATCGGAGGTTCTGTCTGAAATTTGGAGAGAAGAAGATTTATTCAGTAAAGAAGCTATTTTGCTGTTAACGGTACGCGCGCCGAATTTTTCGACCAGTTTCTCAAAGGTGTCGATAGTGAAATTAAGCCCGGAAGCAACTTGAACGGTACCGCAAATTATAAGACCGGCAAGGTCTGCGCCGAAAGCACTTGCATACACCCTCGCGCAAAGAGAGCCCATACTGTGACCGAAAAGAATATAAGGCAAGTCAGGATAACGTCGATGCATTATAGAGTAAAGAATATGCATATCATCGACCATTCGCCTGTAACCCTCTTTTTCACAAGTATAGCCGAGGTCATCTTCACAGTCAACGGATTTACCGTGACCGATATGGTCATTACCGCAAACTATATAACCTTTTCCGGCAAGAAATTCGGCAAAGTCGTTATATCTTTCAATATGTTCACCTACACCGTGTGAAATCTGAAAAACCGCGATCTGTTCTACGGAGTCATCAATCCAGATAAGGGTACGGATTTTATTTACACCGGTCGAAGAATTAAAATAAGCTTCTTTCTTAACAATAGCCATTACAAAGCCTCCGTTATAAAGAAATATACAACATTTAGTTGATATTCACCCATATTTACACATTATGATACCATAGGTCGACATAAATATCAAGTAATTTTATTTATATATATGTAAATAATTTATAAATTCAAAATATAGTTTAATTTATCAAATTATATCTATTTTAAATGAAAAATTCAAAAAAATTCGCAAAAATTATACAATTTTCCATATTGAACAAGAAACGGAAAGGTCTTATAATGTAAAGTAGATTTCTGTGTTTTGTGAGGTTACCTTAAAATGTTAGGAAAACTTATCAGGCTCGTTATTACAGAGCCGGTCGGAACGCCCTTGTCAAACGGTGGCGTATACAAACTCAACCAAGGTACACCGCTTGGCAATTTCAATGTATCATCTCCGATAAGCGGCGTTCTTGTTCTCGGTATCGATTCGCCCGTAAAGCATTTTGACGGCAGAGTTATTGCAACACTTTGCTTTGAAGATAACGGCGAACAAAAACTTCTTGCGGCTCCTAAGTCCAAACACCTTATTGACTGCGATATCAAAAAGCAAATCGGTTTTATTGTAAAAGACAGGCCATATACACTTACTTGTTATTATGAGCGTTCATGCGGTGCGGTAATTTACAGAATTATTAACGACGAGGTGCGTTATCTGCTTATAAAAAACAGACGCAGTTCAAACTGGAGTTTCCCCAAAGGTCATATGGAAGATGGCGAAACACTCGAAGACACCGCAATACGCGAGGTTCTTGAGGAAACCGGTATGCATGTTAAGATCATCCCGGGATTTTCCAGTAAATCCGAATACACCATCCAAAACAGGATTCAAAAAACCGTAATGATATTTGCCGCCAATACTTCCGACACTCAAACCCGTATACAACACGAGGAAATCGAGGACTATACTTGGCTTCCTTTTGAAAGAGCATATGACAGCCTGAAATTTGATAATGACAAAACCATCCTTAAAGAAGCTAAAGCATTTTTAGCAGAGCATAATTACATCTGAGAGGTGCAGAAATGGTTGAGACCGCAGTAAATTCATTCATTGAATTTTTCCACTCCTTTCCCCCACAGATAGTTGCATTTATAGTTTCCCTGATGCCCGTGCTTGAGCTGCGCGGAGGTATGATTGCCGCAAGAATACTCGAGCTTGATTTTATTCAGGCTTTCGCAATATGCTACATAGGCAATATGCTGCCGATTCCGTTTATTTTACTGTTTATCCGTAAAATATTCAAATTGATGCGCCGATTCTCGTTCTTCGCCAAAATCGTTGATAAGCTTGAAAAACGCTCCGAAAAGAAAAAAGATACAATAATTAAATATAAGGAATGGGGGCTTTTGCTTTTCGTCGCAATTCCCCTTCCGGGTACCGGTGGTTGGACCGGTGCTTTGATTGCCGCGCTCATGGATTTACGCTTCAAAAAATGCCTGCCGATAATCGCACTCGGCGTATTTATTGCGGGTCTTATAATGTCGCTGATAACTTACGGTATATTTTAAAGGCGGTGCTGTATGAAAACTTGCTATATATTCGGCGCATTACCCTGTAAATTAAAAGAAAAGCCCGTTGACGGCGATTATGTAATTGCCGCCGATAAGGGCTTTTTGTTTTGTAAAGAATACGGTATTTCTCCCGACCTCGTAATCGGTGATTTTGATTCGCTTGGTAATATTCCCGCCGGTGAAAATATTGAAATACATCCCAAGCGCAAGGATGATACGGATTCAATGCTCGCATTAAAAAGGGGCTTGGAAAAAGGCTATAAGCGTTTTATTTTTTACGGCTGCATAGGCGGACTTACCGACCACACACTCGCAAATATTCAACTTACGGTTTTTGCCGCTAAGAACGGTGCAGCTGCTTATATGTATGATGAAAGCAGATGTATAACCTCAATCTGCGGCGGTTCAATAGTTTTCAGTAAAAATTGTAAAGGCAGAATTTCGGTTTTCGCTTTGGACGGAACAGCATCGGGCGTTACCGAAAGCGCACTTTCTTACGAAACAAGCAACGCCGAAATACGCGGAGATTTTCCGATTGGTGTAAGTAATGAATTTATCGGTAAACAAGCTGAAATAAGTGTAAATAAAGGTGCATTGACCGTTGTTTTTGATGGAACGGCATCACATACGGAGGTAAAGTATGAGTAACATAAATATCAGAGACATAAAAGGCGCAATTTTTGATTTAGACGGAACTGTTCTGAATTCAATGTACATCTGGGATGAAATCGGTGTTAGGTATCTTCAAAAGCTCGGTATTGAACCCGATGTCGAATTTAAAAAAAGTTTCAAAACGCTTTCACTTCGCCAGGCGGCTGAATATTACAGAAAATACTTTAACATTGACATCACTATGGAAGAAATCATAAACGGTGTCAATAATATGGTTGAAAGCTTCTATTTTGACGAAGTGCTGAAAAAAGACAATGTTGAAAATGTGCTTGAACTGCTTAAAGCCAACGGCGTAAAAATGTGCATAGCTACCGCTACCGACAAATACCTTGTAGAAAAAGCACTTGAGCGAAACGGAATTATAAATTATTTTTCCGAGATTTTCACTTGTGCGATAGTTGATGCCGGTAAGGATACAGCGAAGATTTATGATGTTGCACGCGAACATCTCGGCACACCGATTGAGAATACAGTTATATTTGAAGATGCATTATATGCTATAAAAACAGCCAAAAATGCAGGATATACCGTCATAGGAATTGAAGATGTTTCTGCCGTAGAAGATCGGGCGGAAATAAAGAAAAACTGCGATTATTATGTTAAAGATCATTTTGAATTGTATAATCTCTTAAAATAACCGATGACCACAAAAAGGGGCTGTCGCATTTGATGCAGAAAGCGTTTTCTTTGCCCCGACGGCGTATACAGATACTCCGAGTGGGCGAAAAAACGCTTAAAAACATACAAAATCAAATACCTATAAAAAATAATGGCTTAACGGTTTATTAAACGCTTAATTCACCGTAAAGCCATTGTCTTTTGCTATTCTGTTTTTCGCTCTGCGCTAAATGCGGCAGCCCCGCTTTTTATTGATTTTCAGTTTCGCTATCAGCGAGTATAGCTTCGGGAGGTGCAATAATCTGACCTTCATCGATAGGTTCAGCAGGAGCTTCGCCAGTCATAAGTTCAATAAAGTCCTCGCCGGAAATTTTTTCTTCGGCAATCAACTTATCGGCGATAAGATCGAGCTTATCTCTATGCTCGGTAAGAATGTTTTCACACTTTTCAAAGCAAGAACAAAGGATGCGCTTGACCTCGTCATCAATCTGCGTAGCATAAGCATCGGAATAATTCTTGGTGTGGTTATAATCCATACCGAGAAAGACCTCGTCATTATCCTTACCGTAAACTACGGGACCGAGCAGGTCGCTCATTCCGTAACGCGTAACCATAGAACGCGCGGTATCGGTCGCGTGGGAAATATCCTGCGAAGCGCCCGTGGAAATATCGCCGAAAACGATTTTTTCGGCTACCCTGCCGCCCATTGACATAACAATACTGTCAATCATGGCAGAACGAAGTATGTGCGAGGAATCCTCTTTCGGTCTGTAAAGAGTATAGCCGCCCGCCATACCGCGCGGTATAATGGAAACCTCGTAAACGGGGTCAACATTTTCAAGGTAGAATGCCGAAACAGCGTGACCCGCTTCGTGGTATGCGGTTATGCGCTTATCCTTTTCGGTGTATTTATGCGATTTCTTTTCGGTGCCGACTTCAACTTTGATGGTGGCTTCGTCGATTTCGACCATTGTAACAGCCTTTTTGCCGCGGCGCGCCGCAAGCAATGCCGCCTCATTGAGCAGGTTTTCAAGGTCTGCACCCGTAAAGCCGACTGTGGCGTGTGCTATGGATTCAAGATCGACATCGGGACCGAGAGGTTTATTATGAGCGTGGACCTTAAGAATTTCCACCCTGCCTTTAAGGTCGGGTCTGCCGACGGTAACCTGACGGTCAAATCTGCCGGGGCGCAGAAGCGCGGGATCAAGTATATCGGGTCTGTTGGTTGCCGCGATAACGATAATGCCTTCATTATTGCCGAAACCATCCATTTCAACAAGCAACTGGTTAAGGGTCTGCTCGCGCTCATCGTGACCGCCGCCCATACCGGCACCGCGGTGACGACCCACGGCATCGATTTCATCAATAAATATGATTGCAGGTGATTCTTTTTTGGCTTGGTCAAATAAATCTCTGACACGCGAAGCGCCTACGCCGACATACATTTCAACGAAATCAGAGCCTGAAATCGAGAAAAACGGAACATCGGCTTCGCCCGCCACTGCCCTTGCAAGTAAGGTTTTACCTGTACCGGGAGGGCCTACCAGCAGCACGCCCTTGGGTATTCTTGCACCGAGCTCGGTGAACTTTTTCGGATCTTTAAGGAACTCAACGATTTCCTGCAGCTCCTCTTTCTCCTCATCGGCACCCGCAACATCCTTGAACAGAGTTTTGCGCTTTTCATCCTTGCCGAATTTAACACGCGCCTTACCGAAGCTCATAGCCTTGTTATTTTCGGCAGAAATGGAGTTGTTCATCTTCTTCATTATAACAAAGCCGAAAACAACCGCAAGCAGCACGCATAGAACTATGGGCAGTAAATCAAGCCAGAATGAATAAGAAGTTCCGGAAACATAGTTGCATTTAATGGCTTTATCGGGATTGGCTCTGTTATATTCAACTACGCTTGTGTGAATATCCTCAACAAACATATTGATATTCGGAACCGAATACTTCCCCGATTCACCATCCGCGAGCTTATAAACAAGGGCGCCTGTACCCAGATTAAGCTCATATTCGGTGACTTTGCCCTCATCAAAAAGCTCAACAATCTGGTAATACTGTAACGATGTTTTTTTAGCAGGCTCACCGGAAAAGAAACTCAAAAGGATAAAAATGAAAAGCGGTATTATTACATATGGCAAAAATGCCTTGATTTTATCTTTATTTTTAATAATCTTTCACCTCGCGTGATGTAATCAGTTTTTATAAATATCATCCTTGAGAACGCCGATATAAGGAACATTTCTGTAATACTGAGCATAATCAAGACCGTAACCTACTATAAATTCATTGGGAACCTGCGCACCGATATATTCTGCATATAAATCGACCTCGCGCCTATCGGGCTTATCGAAAAGTGTGCAGATTCTTATACTGTTCGGATTCCTTGCAAGAAGGAGCTCCTGAATATAATTCAAAGTTTTTCCGCTGTCAAGAATATCCTCGACAATGAGAATGTCTTTGCCTTCAATACTTGAATCAAGATCCTTTAATATTCTTACAACGCCGGAAGATTTTGTTTTATCACCATAAGTGGAAACAGCCATAAAGTCAATACTGCACGGAATATCAATTGCTCTCATAAGGTCTGCCATAAAAATTACGGAGCCTTTCAGAATACTTACCATAAGCAAATTCTTATCGCGGTAATCCTCACTTATTTGTTTACCGAGTCTTTTTACAATAACTGCAAGTTCTTTTTCGCTGATGAGCACTTTCTCAATATCATCAGTGCAGGTTTTACTTATCATATTTTTCTCCTCCGACTAAATATATATTAGTGGAATTTTTATCGGGGCGGCATCTGCGCGCCACACCGACACCGGTAATCCACACTACGCCCGCATCATCGCACAAAAGGGGAATTAAATCGCGTTCTTCGACCGAAACATTCAACTCATTAAAGAGTTTTTTCACGGTTTTCGTAATATTTCGCCTGCCGAGCGTGAATTCATCGCCGCTTCGACGCGTACGAATAGTTAAACTGCCGATTATTTTATCACAATCAATAAGATTATCCAATACATTATTTGAAATTTTTTTTGAATAATTTGTGTACAACTCGGCATTAATGCGATATTCACCGAATTTGACGGGAAAATCAGCAAAAGTCACAATCTCAGCATTAATAATTTTCTGCGCCGAATTAGCGTAAACTCTGAAAACTTTACCGACATTTTCGGCAAATACATTACCGTAAAGCTGAATTCTGCCGGTGTTTAAACAAAGTTCACAAAGAGCTTCAAGCTTATAATAATCACAGATTTTTCCGCAAAATTCAAACACCGCTTTAGAAATGACTCTTTTTTTTACAGATATATGCAATCTGTTAAGCTTTTCTATATCACAAGAAAAATCGCTGAAAATCTCGTAATAAGTTTTTTCCGTAACTTCTTCCAAAAATCCGCAATCTTCTGAAACAGATTGTGAAAAACGCATTATATGGGAAACTGCAGAGTTGTTTAAACTTTCCAGCACCGGCAAAATATTATGCCGGATTTTGTTTCGGGAATAATCATCGGTTAAATTCGTGGAATCTGTAACATATTCAATGCCGTTTTCGCGACAATACTCTTCGGTCAAATAACGGCTGCATGTCAAAATAGGTCTTATTATATTATCGCGCACAGCGGGAATACCGCTCGCCCCTTTCAATGAAGAACCCCGAGTAATATTAAAAATTACCGTCTCTGCATTATCATTGGCATTATGAGCAGTTGCTATACGCGTATGTGAATCGGTACAATATGTGTTGAAAATTTCATATCGAAGACGACGGGCACATTCTTCGCATGACTCACCGCTTTCGGCACTGACAGCAGGAACATCGATCTCAACTACCAGTAATTCAATGCCGTTTTTTTCGCAGTATTGTTTGCAGAATTCAGCATCACGAAAGGCTTCATCGCCACGAATTCCGTGGTTGATGTGAACTGCGGTAAGCGTAAAACCGTATTCGTTTTTAATAGCATTAAGTACAGAAAGCAGACAGCACGAATCAGCACCGCCCGAAAAGCCAACCACAATATGATTGCAGTCGGTAAACATTTGATTTTCTGCTGAAAAAATCCTGCAGCGATTTATAACATCGCTCGTAATCGAATTATTCATCCCTGTACTCCAGCGTTGAGAACAGCGTAAACTGACCTTCCCAGTGAAGATTGATTCTGTCGGTAGGACCGTGGCGGTTTTTTGCTATATCCACATCAGCCTTTGACATATCAACTTCTTCAGCATTGTCCTTACCGTCTTTCTTATAATAACCCTCACGGTAAAGCATCATAACTATATCGGCATCTTGCTCGATTGAACCGGAATCGCGCAAATCCGAAAGCATGGGCCTGTTTGAAGATTTGCCGTTTTTTTCGGGACCGCGCGAAAGCTGGCAGCAACAAACGACCGGAATTCTCATATCCTTTGCAAGCATTTTAAGTCCGCGTGTAATTTCCGTTACTTCCTGCACGCGATTCTCTTTTTTTGAGGCAGACTCCATAAGACCGAGGTAATCAATAAATATACAGTCAACATTCCCCTCACGCTTGATTTTTGCTTTGATATCAGGCACGGTGGTTGATGATGTATCATCAAAATAAAGCTCGCACTTGGTAAGTCTGTCGGCAGCCTGGGCAAGCATTGTCCATTCCTCTGCCGAAAGCTCTCCGGAACGCAATTTATTGGATTCAACGCGCGCTTCCGTAGAAAGTACGCGTGAAGCCAGCTGCTCGTTTGACATTTCAAGCGAGAAAAATACGACCTTTTTGCCGGTCATGGCAACATTACGCGCAATATTCAGCGCAAAGCTTGTTTTACCCATAGCGGGACGAGCACCAATCAACACCAAATCGGACTTATTAAGTCCCGATATAGCCTCATCAATTCTTGAAAAGCCCGTAGGTATGCCCTTAAAATCTTCAGCATTATCGGAGGTGATATTAACAAGGTTCGGGTAAACCTCACCCGCAATAATATTGCTTAGGCGCTGCAACGAGCCGCTTGTTTTTCCTTTGCGGATATCGTATATTTTCTGTTCGGCAGAATCAAGGATTTTATCGGCATTGTTTTCGCCATCAACAACAGCATTGATAGTATCACGCGAAATATTGATTAAAGAGCGCAGATAAAACTTTTCCTTGACAATTTTACAATGTGTCTCAATATTTGCAGGTGACGGCACTAATTGTGCAAGCTGAAACAAATAATTTTTTGTTGTATCCGGGTCAAGGCCGTCCGCTCCCTTGAGTCTGTCAAGCACGATAACAATATCAATTTTTGAGCCGAGAGCCTCAAGAGTAACTATTTCATTCATTATGGTTTTATGAAGCGGCATATAAAAATAATCGGCCTTAATATTTGCAAGTATAGTTGTTACCGTTTCCGGAAAAACAAGTGCACAACCGATCACAGACTGTTCCGCTTCAAAACTGAAGGGCATTTCGATACCATCGAGTGAAGCGGCATATTCATTCGTAGCCATAAATCATTCTCCAAGCGAGGCTTATGCCTCAATAACTTTAACTTTAAAATCTGCAGTAACCTTAGGATGAAGTCTGATTTGCGCATTATATGTACCGAAAGCCTTAATATCCTCGACCGTAATTTTGCGTTTATCAACCTCGACCTTAAACTGTTCATTAACCGCAGCACTGATTTCCTTGGCGGTTACAGAGCCGAAAAGTTTGCCGTTTGCACCGCCTTTTGCCTTTACCTCAATAATCTTACCTTCAATGCGGGCTGCATTGTCACGCGCCGCCTTCAGCTCTTCATCAGCTTTGAATTTTTCTGAAGACTCTTTATTTTTAAGTTCAGACATAAGCTGTGCGTTCATTTCTGCGGCAAGCTTCCGCGGGAAAAGGAAATTCCTTGCATAACCCTCGGAAACGGTTACCTTTTCACCTTTTTTCCCCAGACCTTTAACATCGCTTTTAAGTATAACTTCCATTATTTTTCCTCCTGTTTATTTTGAAAGTAAATATTCATCAATAGCTTTCTTCAACAAAATTTTTGCATCATCGACAGAGTCGGCTTTTACTTGTGCAGCCGCCATTGTGCTGTGACCGCCGCCACCGAGGATTTCCATAATAAGCTGCACATTTTCTTCCCCAAGAGAACGAGCGGAAATCTGCACTGTGCCGTCGTCAGCAAGCATTGCCGCAACAAAAGATGCCTTAACGCCCTCAACAGAAAGCATATCATCGGCTGCATTGGAAATGACTACACGCAGCCCGTCCGTTTTTTCAAGAGTTGAAGAAATCATAAAGCCTTTATATATTTCGGCGTTATCAATAATTCTGTTTTTTAACACCGACATTTCAGAGCCGTATGAGAAAAATTTTTTAACCTGAACGGTGCCGGCACCATTGTCGCGCAAGAATCCGGCTGCCTCGAATGTGCGCTGCGAGGTTCTTAAAACGAACTCACGCGTATCAAGCACAATTCCGGCGAGCATCGCAGTTGCAATATTTTTGGGCACTTTTCTGGAAACACTTGAATATTCAATAAGTTCAGCGACCATTTCACTGGCCGAAGAAGATGACGGAAGATGATAAAACACTTCCGCTTGCATAAGATAATCTTCGCAGCGTCGATGATGGTCAACCACCACCTGAGCGCCCGATTTTGCAAACAACTCCGGACAGTCAAGGAGCTTTTCACGGTGGGTGTCAACAACAGCGAGCAATGTTTTTGCATCACACATTTCAGATGCTTTATCGGTAGATATAAAAGGCTCAAAGCCGGTTTCTTTAAGGTAATCAATAAGCGAAGAAGCAAGTGTTGTTTTTTCATCGGCAACCACGAAAGCATCAACACCGTTTAACTGTGCAAGATAACACATACCGACAGCCGCGCCTATTGAATCAAAATCAGAAAATCTGTGACCCTCGACAATGACTTTATCATACTTTTTGCAAAGAGTTGCAATATTAGCAGAAGTCTGACGGGGCGATACTCTTGAATTATCATTCATTCTGTTTGCAACGCCACCGTAATAAATGTGACCCGCCGGCGTATAAACGGCTGCCTGGTCACCACCC
The DNA here is from genome assembly GCA_045616765.1 of Acutalibacteraceae bacterium. GTDB lineage: Bacteria > Bacillota > Clostridia > Oscillospirales > Acutalibacteraceae > DTU089. The sequence continues at coordinate 31,690 of JAZLHL010000040.1, read as the reverse complement.
CTGCCAAGCGCCATGTCAAGCGCTTTTTTGGAGCGCTCCTCACTTTGAATAAAGTTATCACCGCTGCCTACGCCTATTGACAGTGTGGCATCAATGGCTGTATTTTCAAAAGTATACTCACGCACCTGCGTAAGTACCGAAAATTTATTTTCAGCAAGCTTATCAAGGTCGCGTTTTTCGCCGATAACAAGAAAAGTGCCGTTCCCGGTTCTTTTAAACAAAACATTTACATCGCGCAGCCAATTTTCGATTTTACTCTCTATTCCGCTTGAAACGAGTGCAAATTTACTGTCTGTAAACTGACGCGAAAGGCGTTCAATATTATCAACCAGTATTTGCATCACAAACGGGCGTGAAAGCTTATATTCGGCATCAGTAAGTTTAAAGTATGTATCATCAACAAGACAAATACATACCGCAGGCCTTAATGATTTTTTTAATTCAGAAATAAAAGCAGTGTATTTTCTTCCGTTATACTCCGCATCAATTGACGACCGGCTAAAAACCTCACTAAAGTCAAAATCGGCAAAAAAGTCAGCGGCATTCAAAGCGTGATTTTTACTGTCGGCAATGACAGTTGCGGAAAACAATTTATTGTACCAAATAACATTACCGCTTTCATCACAAATAAAGCACGGCATGGAAAAATCATCGGCACCGCCATGTTCACCGAAAACGTCACTTAACTCCTCTACACATTTTGACACATAACGCATATCAGTGAGCGAATAAACAATCGTTAAAATCATTATGACCGCGGTGGCGGCAAAAAGCACAACAGAAGCCGTTTTATTAAACAAAAGGCAGCATAATGCCGAAATCATCAAAACCGCAACTGCAATAAATCCGGTAGGATTCTTATAAAAAACAGCTTTAAATTTCATTATTTTCCTCCGAATCAAACCTCAAGAAGTATAGGTACAATCATCGGGCTGCGTTTTGTTCGGTCATACATAAGGCGCGAGATTTCATCGCGCAGCTTATTGCTCATTATGTTAACATCGAAGCTATATGGCGGAAAGCTGTCGATAACGCTCATAGAAAGCTTTACGGCTTCATTCATAAGCATTTCTGCTTCTTTTACATACACAAATCCCTTTGAAACCACCTCGGGGCCGCTTAAAAGCTCACCCGAAGCGCCGTCAATGGCAGCGGAGATTATTATGATGCCGTCTTGACCGAGATGTTGCCTTTCGCGCATTACCCGCGCACCAACATCACCGACACCTGAACCGTCAACATAAACAATACCGCTTGTAACGCTGCCGCTGACAGTAATATTCTTTTCGGAAACGGAAATTTCAACGCCGTTATCCGCAACGACAATATTCTCCGAAGGAATACCAACGCTTTCGGCAAGTTTTGCGTGGTTTCTCAAATGCTTCTGTTCACCGTGAACCGGAATAAAATATTTCGGTTTAACGAGTGAAAGCATGAGCTTAAGTTCCTCCTGACAGGCGTGACCCGAAACATGAACATCATACATCTTTTCGTAAATCACTTCAGCACCGAGACGCAGCAATTCATCAACAACCTTGCCGACCGTTTTTTCGTTACCCGGAATCGGTCTGGCGGAAATTATTATGCAGTCATTACAACCGATACATACTTTTCTGTGGCTGTTAGATGCCATTCTCGCAAGAGCGGACATCGGCTCGCCCTGACTGCCCGTTGTTATAATCACAAGCTTTTCATCAGAATAATTCTTTATTTCATCGATTGAAATAAGTGTCCCGCTCGGTATTTTCATATAACCGAGTTCAGAGCCGATTTCAACGACCTTTTCAAGACTTCTGCCGGAAAGTGCGACCTTTCTGCCTTGCTCGTGAGCTATGTTAATAATCTGCTGAACGCGATGTATATTGGAGGCAAATGTAGCGATAATTATGCGGCGCTTTCCAGCCCTTGCAAACAAGCTTTTAAAGGTTTCGCCAACCTTGCTTTCGCTCTGTGTAAAACCGGGCTGTTCGGCATTTGTGGAATCAGAAAGCAAACAAAGCACACCGTTATTGCCGTACTCCGCAAAACGGGAAAGATCTATCATCCCGCCGTCAACAGGCGTTGTGTCGATTTTAAAGTCACCGGTTTGTATAATCACACCGGCATTTGTAGTAATTGCAACTGCAACAGCATCGGGTATGGAGTGGTTGACCCTGATAAATTCAACGGTAAAATCTCCAAGACCTATTCTGTCGCCTGCTTTAATTATATTGAAATTAACTTTATGACCGATATTATGTTCTTCAAGCTTGGCATTTATAAGACCGACCGTAAGCAGAGTCGCATAAACGGGAACATCGAATTTTTCAAGAAAATAGCAAAGAGCGCCGATATGATCTTCGTGCCCGTGGGTAATCACGACACCCTTGACCTTATCTATATTTCTCTCAATATGCGAAAAATCCGGAATGACGAAATCAACACCAAGCTGATCAGACTCCGGGAAAGCAAGACCGCAATCTACAATAAGCATACTTTTGCCATACTCATAGCAAGTCATATTTTTGCCGATTTCGTTTATTCCGCCGAGGAACGAAATTTTTACGGGGTGAAGTGGTGCCGGCGGAGTGATTTTTGAATATTTGCCGTGTCGTTTACTCTGTTCAACGGTTTTTTGGTCATTATGTGCACTTACCGGTGATTTTTGTTCCTGCTTTTTACGGGGTTTTTCTTTATAAGAGTTCATTTTTGATTTGCCGGACTGTTTCTGCTTGGGTTTAGATACAGTTTGTTTTTCTGATTTATGTTTTTTATTTTCAACAACATCAGAATTATTCTTTGAAATTTGTTTTTGCATAATAGCTCCTAATTAATTTGTATAAGCGCAAAATCGCATAATAATCTATAATATTTATATATAATAATATTAATTATTATTGTTGTCAAGTGCAGCATCGTTAATTATTTTCATCACCTCACTCGACAACTCCTCAGAAAACTCAGAATTTACCGCTTCGGTAATTATATGCAGTTTATTGCGATACATATCTCTTATTATTTTTGCCTTTCCGTGATTTGTTTTAATATGTGCAACACCGTCCCTGTACAATAAATCCGCATCGCTGCTTTCTGCAAGTGTGCATGGTTGAACATCGATATCAAGGCTTTTTTGAGAAATAAAAAATTCCGGTACATCAACCAAAAGTTCATTGAGTGTTTTACCTGTTGCAGAAATCGCTTCAAGCACTTTCACTGCAAGGAAAAAAGCATCAAACGCCCACGCCCCGTCAAAAGCGCCCACATATTCGCCAAACATTATTTTACCGTCAAACTCATTAAGCTCCGCCAGAAACGACGGCGCATTCCACGGCAATTTAATAACAGAGCCGCTCCTCAGTTCATAAAGTGAAGCAACTGACAGAAGTTTTTCGTGCGTAAACTCTGTTTTACCGCAGATCGCGGTAAGTTTATCGGAATTTTCGGATACAACAAATAACAGCTTTTCATTATCGCCTTTACCGCAAAAATGTTTGAATGCGTTTACCGCAAAAGAAAGCACGGTATTTTCGCATGAGATTTCAAATTTTGAGATATTATGAATGGCTGCAAGGCGATTGAAAATTTCATTTGAATAAATATCACGCCACAAAGAATTGAAAAGCGGGTATTCTATTACCGGATTATGTTCGCGAGAATTGGATTTTCGCGTACACATTTCGCATATATCTCTGCGCGAAAACGGTCTGCCGAATGAGTCAAAAAACGCAAACCTCATTGATTGAGAATAACTGATAAAGACCGTAAAATCAGTATTTAGAATCGCACCGACGGCAACGCACTGGCTGATCGAAGCTTCACCGCAATCAATAATTTTTGCATTTTCAAAAGAAGCACCGGCAATAAAAGCATTTTTCAACAAATAAGAAGAAAGAGTACCGTCATTAATTACGGCAGTTTCGGCACCTTCAGTAAACAGAGCAAATTTCTTGCCGATAGCCGCGGCATCTTCCGGCGAATGATACTGGCCGTCAATAAGCAATTTTTCAGAAAATCCGTCACTATCAATACTGAAATAATCATAATCGTTACCGATTATGGATGAATGGGACAAATTACAATCATTTTCTATTACAGCACCTTCACCAATCAGGCTTTGTGCTCCGATAACCGTATTTCTGAGCACGGCACAATTTCTGCGAAGAGAAGCACCTTCACCAATGACAGCTCCATTGATATAACAGTCTTTTGAGATATAAACATCCGATTCAAGAATTGCATTTTCGACCCTTGCCCCTTCCGAAACAAGGCAGCAATCGCCAATAATTGCCGAAGGTCCTATTACGGCACCGGTTTCGATTTGAACATTTTTACCGAAATAAACCGGAGGAACGGCAATAAATTTTCCTGACGGCTTTTTATCGACATAAAAAACTCCGTCCTGACTTTCTTTTATATTATCAAAAATTTCGCTTTTGATAAGCTTAAATGCGTACTTTTTAAAACTTTCAACAGTTTTTAATGGTGAAAATTCACCGCGAACCGGAAAAACACTTGTCTTTATTCTTTCCGTTTTAAGCATATTGTATAGTTCATTTATGCTGCGTGGACTTCGTCGGGAAGCAATATCAGAAAGAACAGAACCTTTGATAATGCAAATCACTTTTTTATTTTCATCGTCGCAAAGAAAACACGGCTGTAACAGCCGCACGCTTTGAAACACGGGTAATTCATCCGGAAGCATCATACGGTTGGTCTGAGCAACGACAAAAGTAGTTTCCGAAAGTGATTTTCCGAATGTTTTAAAAACTGAAGAAACCGACTTAAAGCAAGGCAGTTTAGGTGTTGAATCGGTTTTACCCGTCTTACACGTTACAATACCGACACTGTCAATACACCAAAATCGGCTTAAAGAATCGGCACATATTTCACCGATAGTCTGCGAAAACAGTTCTGATAATGCCATGCTTTGATTTATGCTGATTTCGTCAAGCGGATTTTTACCATATCCGTCAAGTAAAATAAGTTTCATAATATCCCCACCATTCAAAAAATATTATTTCCCAAAATTTGTTTCTTTTATTCAAAAAGAACTTTATTTCACAGAAAAAAAGTGTTAGAATTATAGTGGTGATAAAATGAAGAGAGTAGAAATTTTCACAGACGGCGCCTGCAGCGGCAACCCCGGTCCCGGCGGTTGGGGTGCGATCTTACGCTACAACGGCAAAGAAAAAGAGTTGAGCGGCGGAGAAAGTGACACTACAAACAACCGTATGGAATTAAGCGGTGTCATTGAGGCATTAAAGGCACTGAAAGAACCGTGTGAAGTTGTTATTACAACTGATTCAAAGTATGTTTATGACTCAATAACAAAGGGTTGGGTGTATTCGTGGCGTTCAAACGCCTGGCGCAAAGCCGACAAAAAACCTGCACTCAATGTTGATTTGTGGACACAACTGCTGGAATTACTTGAAAAACATTCTGTTACATTCTGTTGGGTGAAAGGTCACAATGAACATCCCGAAAACGAAAGGTGCGATAAACTCGCAGTAGCTCAAAGCGAAAAACACCGTAACAGTTGACTGTTTTCCTCATATAATGTACAGAACGGAACATATCCGTTCTGACATTAGGAGGTAAACAAATGGCAACTTTCACAAACCAGGCGCGAATCACCTACAACGGTGCAATCGCCGATTCAAATGTAGTTACAGGTGAAGTCCTGGATGTTTTGGGCGTTACAAAATCAGCACTTAACACAACCTATAATCCAGACGGAACCGTGACTTACGCAATTACACTTACAAACACAGGCACAACCGAACTTACCGGCGTAACCGTAACCGATAACCTCGGGGCGTACACCTTCAATACGGAAACGCTTGTTCCCCTTGACTACACCGCGGGAACGGTAAGACTTTTTGTGAACGGCACATTACAGCCCGCACCCACCGTAACGACCGAAAATCCGCTGGTACTCAGCGATATAAGCATTCCCGCGGGCGGCAATGCACTTATAATTTACGAAGCAAGAGCAAACCAATTTGCTCCGCTCGGTACGGGAAATATCAACAACATTGTTTCCGTTACAACCCCGACACGCGCCGCTCCCATAACCGATTCTTTTGCACTCACCCCCGCAACAGGTGCTTTGCTTGACATTGTTAAATCAGTTTCGCCTGCAATAGTAAACGAAAACGGTCAGCTGACCTACACGCTCAATATCAACAACTACGGCGACACAGCCATTACAACTGCCGATGATGCCGTTGTAAGCGACACATTTGACCCGATACTCAACCCGATTACCGTTACCTATAACGGCACACCGTGGGTACAGGGCACAAACTATGATTATGATGCAGGCACCGGCGTATTCACCACAAGAGCAAATCAGCTTGCGATACCCGCCGCAACTTACGCACAAAATCCCGTTACGGGCGCCTGGTCAACAACGCCCGGCTCGGTTTCACTTGTAATCGAGGGAACTGTTCAGGGTTAACGAAACCATGAAAAACGCCACCGACACCAAAGTGCCGATGGCTTTTTTTATTTGCATTTATTTTGCATTAAAAGCATTAACGGTTTTTTCAAGCGCTGCGGCTATTGTTGCCGCGGTTTTCGGACCCATGGAGTTTGTTTCTTCATAATGCCGTCTGCCGTGAACATCTATGGCTTTATCCATATACGGTGCATCTTCGTTAAGAATAAAGTCATTGGGCGGCAGCACATAACCGAGCTCATCGTTTGCAAGCCCGAATACAAGGATTTTGTCATCGCCCGTAATATCTTTAAGCAGCGGCGGATTTACTTCCGGACCCTTGCCCGTAGCAGATTCCCCGGCGCTGAGAGCGCCGCCGAAAACAAGCTCGGGGAAAATTTCGCATGGGAGCATTACGATTTTTTTAGAGCCGATTTCGATATATGTAATTTCCGATTTAAGTGTCCAATATTTTGAAGCGGCACTGTCAACATATTTATCAGCTTTAAGAATACCGACATCGCAGGCAACGGTAAGAACGGGGTTATCGGCTTCTGCATAAAATTCGGACTTTGCGTAATTGATGATAGGTTTAAGCTTGGTTTCCTTTTTTATGCTCATAGCATAATCGGCAAGCTTATAACCGATTTTACGGGTGGATTCAAGAAGGCGGTGCTCCTTGCGAAGCAGGTTTTCGTCTTTGATATCCATGCTGATCATACCGCCGATGGCACCGACTCCGTAAAGTACATCGGCATTTGTCTCGCTCTTGATTTTTTCGCGCAGATAGCACGGGAAATCGGCACTTACAAGGTGGTTGCAGCCTTGAAGCGACTCGGAATGTGAAGCGAAGTTGAGCATCCATATTTCATTTGAGCCGTCATAAGGAGCGAATCTGAAACGCGTTAAATCCTTTGAGTAAACAACAGGCGTTCTTATATCCTCCTGCATATCGGGCACCTCGACCGTTCCGAGAAACAGATCGCCGTCTCGCCTGCTTTCATAGGCTTGGAAAGCGGCGGATTTAATGCCCTCAAATACGATTTCCATAAACTTCGGATCTCTGCCCGTAAGCGGAAGCGGACCCCATATACCCATAGTGTCGATACCCGCGTGATTGTGAGTGCAGAATATATTTATATTGCGGCAGCCCGTAATTCTGCAAAACTGCGAAAGATACTTCTTTGCGGTATTTACATCCTTATTGAGAAGTCCGACCGCATCAAGCGAAACGAAAAGCATACCGCCCCTGCCGCTGTTATCGTCAAGCCACACCGCGTGTGCATACTGCGGGTCAATAACGCCCCTGGCAGGGTTATTCTCACCGTATCCGGCAATATAATACTTTTTTGTTTCAATATCATCGGGCAAAAGCACGGTTTTACCGAAACCTACCGTAAAGCATTTGCCGACGGGCTTTGAAATCTTATCGACAAATGTATCCGGCAATTCGATTATTGCTTTTGATTTTAAAGCACGCTTTCCTCTGCCTGTAACAAAACCGTTCAGGACTTTTGAAATATAATTTGCCATATAAACGCCTCCGAGTCTTTATAATTTCAAGAGCTTTTCACGCTCTTTATAATCGGGCAGCACTGATTCAATGAATTTATAAAAATCTTTGCCGTGGTTGTGGTGAACGATATGCGCAAGCTCGTGAACAACTACATAGTCTATTGCGCGCTCATCCTTATCCATAAGGTAAAGCGAAAAGTTTATGCTGTTTTTGCCGGAGCATGAGCCGTAACGCGTTTTTGCCGATGTTATATGAAATCCCGTCGGTCTCACGCCCATTATCCGCGAATAATACTCAACCCTGGGCGGCAGCTCTTTCAACGCTCTCTCCCGCAGTTTTTTAATTTCGGCTTCCGTAAATTCGGGTTTATTTTTGCTGCGTTCAAGTTGATTCAGAACAGTTCTGTTTATCCAATCCTCGCGTTCGGTCAAAAATGCTTCAATGCGTTTTATGCTTAAACGAAGCGGTGCGCGGACAGTCACCTTACCGTCAAGTGCGACCTGCACGGCAAGAGTTGTTCGGTTTGAGCGAATAAGTTCGTAATCTGTCATTACGGTTGTTCGGTGAACGGAATGTTTTCCGTTTCGTGTTCAATGGAAATATAATTATTTCGCTCGGCATAGTTCCATTTCATACCGAAGCAAGGCACAACGGCATCAACCGGAATATACAACTGCCCCTTATTGCCGCGGTAAACGGGTGCGCTCAACCTGACATCGCCTTTTTCGGTAACGGCAATATCGGAGCCCTCGGTAAATGTTGCGGTGCGATTATACACCGAAAGTGTGACTTTATTTTTCTCTTTTACAACACGGGCGCAAATAACCGAAAAAAGCACCGCCGGACAGAAAAACCATTTGCCGTCTTTATTTTCGGGCCATAAATCCTTTTGACCTATGCCGAGGTCAACACCCTTATAAAAAACGCGGGGTCTTCTGAATGTGGGCGCAAGTGCATACGGTCTTATCTCATCATTCTTTTTATCAATAACGCAGCTGTCGATAATTCTGCCGTCATCAAGCTTTGAGGTGAGCTCGATTCTGTCCTTATACACCTCAACTATTGCATAAGCCGAGCCGAGATGCGCCTGCGGATAATACGCAGCGTGCCACACCTTGTCGCAAGTGGGAGTGCCGGCGGGATTGTTATTACTGTTGCCGAGTTCATAGTGAACAGTTCCCTGCGAGGGTCTGTCATAAAGCGATTCGTTTCTTATAGGATAGCTGCGCGAGAAATTGTGCTCGTGACCCGAGAAAATCAGGTCAAGCTGTTCAACACCCTCGCGCATCATTGGGTAAGCATCGTCATTACTGAGCTCAGGGCCCGAATAATAAATCGGAAAATGATAAGAGCCGAGCTTCCACACTCTGTCGGATGCGCAAACATCCTTTAGCAGCCATTCATTAACAAGTTCGGGCTCGTTGACGCCGATAACATTAAAATGAGCATCGCCGTAATCAAATGAGTAATTTTCGGTTTCCCAACCTTTAGGGCCGTTAAAGGCATACGAGCCGCGGAACTGCTTATCAAAAAACTCGGCGGGTTCGGCATAATATCTTCCGATACCGTTTTTATAATCCTTGAAGCCGCGGTTATCATGGTTGCCTACGGTCATCATAAACGGGATATGCTCAACAATGCCTTTCAATCCTTCAAAAGCGCCGTTCCACTGCACCTCATGCTGGCCGCAGTCGGTGTTATCGCCTGCGGAAAGGATGAATTTTGCATCGGGATTATCGGCAAGCACCTTGTTCATAAGGCGCGTAAAATCAGAGTAATCGGGCAAATCGTGAGGCTCGCCTTTTTGCTGGTCGGAAACACAGATAAACTTAAAGCTTTCTGCATTTTCGGGCTCGGTGGTGAAATAAAATACATCGCTGCGGTAATCATCATTGCCGACGGTATAAAAATATTTTGTACCTGCTTCAAGACCCGACATATGCGCCCAGAACATATTGCTTTCGTCAATATCACTCTTAAACACATCGGTTTCGGCATCATAGCGCATAAAAGCACTTTCGCCGTCCTTGCGGCAGAGCGCATAGCCGTTTTTTATATCGGTGCAGGTGCGCCAGGTAACCGTCATGGAGGTTTTGGCATCGCCGTTTATACTTAAAAAAATGTGGTCGGGCTCACACTTTGAGCCGCGCGGAGGTTTTTGGAATTCTGCCATAATCACACCTGAATTTCTTTAAAAAAGTCATCTATCTGTGCTTTTGTGCAGGCGGCTTTGCCCTGCACCATACCATCTCTGCCGCCGCCCCTGCCGTTTAAGGGCGAATTAATAAGTGCGGAAATATCACGCGAATCCATTGATTTTGATGCCGCAATATACGAATAGCCTTTTTCATCGCTGCCCGAAAAAACGGCACTCAATCTTACGCCGTCGACCGTAAGATTCACGAGCTCGCGCATCATATCCGAGTCAAAAGAATCGGTTACAAAGTAAGCATCGGTCGAGGTTTTCACCATTTGGTCTGCACTTGCCGAAGCAACGCTCATTTTAAAAGCATTGTACTCTCGCCGTAATGCATCGGCATCTTCAAGCAGCTTGTTTACGCGCGCGGGAATCGCTTCCGGTTTTACGGAAAGTGCGGCACCGGTTTCTGCACAGTAATTGTGTTTGTTGCGGTAGTCCTCATAAGCACTTTTACCGCATTTTATTGTAAAACGAATACCGCCGCGATGGCGTAATCTGTCGATTATTTTAATAACGCCGACCTCGCCGGTGCTGTGCACATGAGGAGCGCAGCAGGCGCAAACATCAACATTTTCAATATTTACTATGCGCACATTTTCGGTAAGCTCAAGCTTGCTTCTGTAATCAAGCGTTTTGAGTTCACTTTCATTCGGAAAATATGCCTTTACGGCGTAATTGCACCAAATTGCCTCATTCGCTTTTTCCTCAACCATGTCAAGTTCATCATCGGTAAGCTCACGGTCAAAGTCGATTACCGCGCACTCGTCATCCATGTGGAACCCTACATTTTCACAACCGTAAAGTGAATGAGCGATGCCGGAAACAATATGCTCACCGCTGTGAATCTGCATACGCGCAAAGCGATGCCGGCTGTTAAGAGAACATTCAGCCATACCGCAATTAACTGCATTTTTGCAGTAATGTATAACAACGCCGTCTTTAATCTGTGTATCGGTAACGGCAACGCCGTTTATGGTGCCGGTATCGCCCTTCTGACCGCCGCCCTCGGGGAAAAATGCGGTTTTGTCGAGCACGACTTCAAAGCCTTTTTCAACTTTCGTGCAGGAAATAACGGTTGCGGAAAAATCGAATAAATAACTGTTTTCGTAATAAAGTAACTCTGTTTTCATATAGCAAAAAATAATGATACTGCAATAAGATATTGCGCAATGTAATAAAGCGTGTGATTGAGAACGATGCCCGTGCGGCTCGTTCTTGTTTTTTCATCGTTTCCGAAATAAATGCCGGCAAGCAGTGCGTCGGAAGCTATAAAGAAAACCATACCGACAAAGAATATAATGCTCATTATCGTAAAGCCGCTTTCGATCATACAGTCGCCCGCAAGCGAAAGTGTTCCGCCGAGTACAGCCATATATGTAACGGTGATTTTCTTGGATTCGCCGTACTTGACTTTGAGAATATTCTCGGTAAATGCCGTAAAGCAGGCAACTACAACCGCACCGCTCAAAAATGCAAGCAAGCCGAATTTAGGTTCATAATATATGAACATAAAAAGAGAATAGAAAAGATGACCGATAAGAAAACTCAGAAAGCCTGCATTAAGGTAGCGCTTTTCGCCCTCTTTATGTGCATATTTGAGGTCAAGCCAAATATCACCGAGCATACCGAAGCAAAGACCCGGTATTACGAACAAAGCACTCGCAAACGCGCCTCTCATCACAACCGGTATAGCCTGACTGGAATACAAATCGAGTTGTTCAAGCCTGAGAACAGGCATAATCAAAGCACAAACAGCTGTAATTATGAATAGAATACTTGCAAGTGCTTTGCGAAGAACAACATCGACCGTAACCGCCGCTTTGCGCTTAAACAGAAATGATACGGTAGCCGCAATACCCGCAACAAGCGCAGCGATGAGCGCGATAAGCGGTACATAAGAGGAAATTTCGCCGACAAATTCACCTGCTTGGTGACTGCCGCTTAAATATTCAAGATAATACATTAAAAGCACTCCCAATACTTAATGTTTTGATGATAGCACAAACAAAGTGTAATTGCAATGAATAAACGGAATAAAAACGATTGCATAATTTTTCGCGCAAAAGTTTGTTCAAATTCACGATTTGTTTACACTTGCATTTTCCTGAGCAGAATGATAATATGTTAATAAAGTTAATACGCCAATAACTTTACGCAAACACCGACGGCCACTCAACCATTTGAGTGACCGTCGGTGTTTATTTATATAAAAGTAACAAAATAAACGATACTTATTTTACTATATTAATATTGATTTTAAGGCTATGTTGATGTACAATTTATGTGTATAATTTGAGGTGATTTTTATGCCGCTTGTTACAATGAAAGAGCTTCTCTCGGAAGCGGAAAAAAGCAAAATAGCCGTCGGTGCATTTTCTGTCGGCAATATGGAAATGATTATGGGCGCTGTTAAAGCAGCTGAGGAAAAATCAAGCCCTATTATTTTACAAATTGCCGAAAAACGACTACCATACTCACCTCTTGCGCTTATGGGACCTATGATGATAGCCGCTGGCGAAAACAGCAAGGTTGATATCTGCGTTCACCTCGACCACGGACTTACTCTCGGCACGGTTTGCGAAGCGCTTGATATCGGCTTCACATCCGTTATGCTTGACAGTTCCGCGCTGCCGCTTAAAGAAAACATTGAACAAACCTGTGCGGTTGTTGATATTGCGCAACAGTACGGTGCCACGGTTGAAGCCGAGCTTGGTCTTGTAGGCGGTGCCGAGGGTGGTGCCTGCCACGAAATACAGTGTACAGACCCCGATATTGCAAAGCGTTACTGCGATGAAACGGGAATAGATGCACTTGCCGTTGCAATAGGCAATGCCCACGGCAGATACCCGACCTTGCCCGAGCTGCGTTTTGATATACTTGAAAAAATCAATAATTTATGCGATATTCCGCTTGTACTGCACGGCGGTACGGGCATAAGTTCAGCAGATTTCAGACGCTGCATAGAAAACGGCGTGAGAAAAATCAATATTGCGACCGCAAGCTTTGAAGCAGTTGTTAATGCAAATCAAAAATCGGTCACTAACAAATTCGATTATTTTTCATCTTCTGCAGAAGCGGTTAATGCAGTTTGTGAAAATATAAAAAAGCATATCGATATTTTTAATATGAGATAAACAGAAAGGAATGTTTATTATGAAATATGTTGAATTCCCCGAAAACAAAAAATTCGACCTTGTTTTGCTCGGCAGAGTTGCGGTCGATTTCAATCCCACCGATTACTACCGTCCGCTTGATGAAAGCACAACATTCAAAAAATACCTCGGCGGCTCCCCTGCCAATATTGCCGTTGGTCTTTCAAGACTCGGCAAAAAGTGCGGATTCTTCGCAAGAGTTTCAGATGACCAACTCGGTACATTTGTAGAAAATTTCTTCAAAAACGAAGGCATTGACTGTTCGCACATCACTCGCTGCACCAACGGCGAAAAAATCGGCCTTACATTTACAGAAATTCTTTCGGAAACCGAAAGCTCCATACTTATGTACAGAAACGATGCCGCCGATTTGAAGCTTGATGTTGCCGATATCGATGAAGAATACATTTGCAGAGCAAAAGCGCTCCTCATTTCAGGCACGGCACTTTGCGAAAGCCCCTCGCGCGAGGCGGCTCTAAAGGCAACTCTGCTTGCAAAGAAAAACAACATTCCCGTAATTTTCGATATTGATTACCGCGCATACAATTGGAAAAACAAAGATGAAATCTCAATATATTATTCCTCCGTCGCTTCCAAGGCGGATATAATCCTCGGCTCACGCGAGGAATTTGACCTTGCGGAAAAGCTTATAGGTCTTGACGGCACCGACGAAACAAGTGCTGCATACTGGCATTCCTGCGGAGCGAAAATCGTTATTATCAAGCACGGCAAGGAAGGCTCCACCGCCTACACCAATGATGGCGAAAATTTCAAAATCAAGCCGTTCCCGGTAAAGCTGCTCAAAGGCTTCGGCGGCGGTGACGGTTATGCTTCCGCATTCCTTTACGGTTTGTTTGAAGGATGGGAAATTATGGATTGCCTTGAATTCGGTTCTGCATCAGCCGCCATGCTCGTAGCAAGCCACGCCTGCTCGCAGGATATGCCCACTGTTGATCAGGTAAAAGAATTTATAAAAAAAGAAAAAGCCGAATACGGTGAAATGGTAGCACGCGGATGAAGAAAAAGAAACGCAAACTTGCAAAAAACGAAGCGCGTAAAGTAAGAAATGCCAAAAGATTTTTCAAGCGCATTCTTTCCGTTATTTGTGCACTCGCATTTATGTGCGCGTCTGCTGCGGTTGCTCTCAATGCGTTTGTGTGCGGCTTTTCAAAACAGCTTCTTGTCGGTTTTGACGAGCTTTCTGATATGGATTTTGACTGCATACTCGTGCTCGGCGCGGGTGTACGCGACGGAAGTCCTACCCCAATGCTCGCCGAACGCCTTGATTTCGGTATCGAGGCTTACAGCACGGGATGCGCTCCGAAATTGCTTATGAGCGGTGACCACGGGCGAGACAATTACGATGAAGTTAATGTTATGAAGGACTATGCCGCGAATGCGGGTATTGATGCCGATGATATTTTTATGGATCACGCAGGATTTTCGACTTATGAATCAATGTACCGCGCACGCGATGTTTTCGGTGTGAAAAAAGTGCTTATAGTAACACAGAAATATCACATTTTCAGAGCGGTTTACGATGCCCGCAGGCTCGGACTTGATGCATACGGCTTGCCTGCCGAACGACTCAAATTCAATCCGCTTAACGAATGCCGCGAATGTTTGGCAAGAATCAAAGATGTTATCTGGTGCACTTTCAAACCCGAACCGACTTATCTCGGTGATGTTATAGACATAAGTGCAAGCGGCGCACAAACCGATGACAGAATACAAAACTAAAATCAATTTTAACGGGAAGATGATAATCTATGCTTGAAAAACTTGAATTTGACAAAAACGGTGTAAAAACGGTATGTGAGATGGGTAAATTCCACCCCGAGATGAATCTGACCATTAAAGTCTACCGTTTCGCACAAGGCGAAAAGCGCGATTTTTTAAGTGAAGACTGCGAATCCGCTTTTCTTATACTCAGAGGTAAAGCCGAAATATCGTGGGACGGTGAAACGCGCACTATGGAGCGTGAAAATCCGTTTGTAAAAACTCCGTACTGCTTACATATCCCCAAAGGTGTTCCGGTTTCAATAACCGCAGATGAAGGTACGGAAATTCTCTGTGAACAGACCGATAACGATATTATTTTCACACCTGTTTTCTACAAACCCGATGATATTCTTTACCAGGAGTTCGGCAAAGGCCAGTGGAACGGTGCCGGTCACAGAATATGCTCCACTGTTTTCGACTATGAAAATGCACCGTATTCAAATATGGTGCTCGGCGAAGTTTTCAATCAGCCCGGCAAATGGTCGAGCTACCCGCCCCACCATCATCCGCAGCCCGAGGTTTATTATTATCAGTTCGATAAGCCGCAGGGCTTCGGTGCCTGCTTCAACGGTGATGATGTATTCAAGAGCGTTGAAGGCTCTGCCTGCTACATTACCGACGGCAATGATCACCAGCAGGTCGTAGCACCCGGCTATGAAATGTGCTATGTATGGATGATAAGGCACATAGATACTGACCCGTGGTACAAAACTTCAAGGTTTTATGCTCCCGAGCACGAATGGCTCACCAAAGAATAAATAACAAATAAATCAGCAAGGAGTGATTTATATGCCAAAAATGACAATGGGCCAGGCCCTTGTTAAATTCCTTGACAATCAGTATGTTTCATTTGACGGCAAAGAAACAAAGTTTGTAGACGGAATATTTACAGTATTCGGTCACGGCATCGTTTGCGGTCTCGGTCAGGCTCTCGATGAGAACAGCGGCTCTCTCAGAGTTTACCAGGGCAAAAACGAGCAAGGCATGGCTCACTGCGCCATGAGCTTTGCAAAGCAGAACAACCGCAGAAAAATCATTGCCTGCTCATCCTCAATAGGACCGGGCGCGGCGAATATGGTTACCGCGGCAGCTACTGCAACCGTAAACAATGTTCCCCTGCTGCTTTTCCCTGCCGATACATTTGCTTCGCGTCAGCCCGATCCCGTGCTGCAGCAGTTTGAGCAGCATTATTCACTCAGCGTTACCACTAACGATGCTTACAAGCCCGTTTGTCGTTACTGGGACAGAGTCGTTCGCCCCGAGCAGCTTATGTCGGCAATGACGAACGCCATGCGCGTACTTACCGACACCGCCAACACCGGTGCGGTCTGCATTGCACTGCCGCAGGATGTTGAAGGCGAAACTTACGATTACCCCGACTATTTTCTCGAAAAGAAAGTACACAAAATCACAAGAATCGTTCCTGCCGATGATGAAATAGAGGATGTTGCGGCAATCATCAAAGCTGCAAAGAAGCCTCTCGTTATTGCAGGCGGCGGCGTCAGGTATTCCGAAGCCGGCGAGGTCTTGCAGAATTTCTGCACGGCGCACAACATTCCATTTGCCGAAACACAGAACGGCAAATCGGCAGTGCTTTCCTCACATCCGCTCAATGTGGGCGGCGTGGGTGTTACCGGCAACCTTAGTGCAAACCTTATCGCCAAAGATGCAGATGTCGTAATCGGTATCGGTACAAGATTTTCCGATTTCACGACCGCTTCAAAATCTCTTTTCAGAAGCGATGTAAAGTTTATTGCAATAAACACCGACCGTTTTGATGCTTACAAGCTCGGTGCGGTCAAAGTTGTCGCCGATGCAAAGCTCGCGATTTCGGCACTTTGCAAAGCTCTCGGTAATTACAAGGCTGCATACACCACGGAAGTTGCCGATGCAAAAGCCGCGTGGGCAGAAGAAATGGAACGCCTTTCGGCTTATGCTTACAACGATAACTTTGAGCCTCTCATTAAAGCACGCGATGAAAAGACAATTCCCGAATTTGTGGAAATAATCGGCGGTAAAATCACACAGACCGCTGCTCTTGCGCTTATAAGAAAGAAAATCGCCGACGATGCCATAGCTGTTGCGGCGGCAGGCTCACTCCCCGGCTGTATGCAGAGAATGTGGACAACCGACTCGCTCTACACATACAATATGGAATACGGTTACAGCTGCATGGGTTATGAAATCGCAGGCGCGCTCGGTTCAAAGCTTGCAGAGCCCGACCGCGAGGTTTATGCTTTCTGCGGCGACGGCAGTTACCTCATGCTTCACAGTGAGCTTGTTACATCCATTCAGGAAAGAAAGAAAATCAACGTTCTCCTTTTCGACAACTCCGGTTTCGGCTGCATAAACAACCTGCAAATGTCGAACGGTATGGGCAACCTTGCCACCGAATTCAGAATGCGCGACGATAACGGCGAGCTGCTCGGCGACCTTGTTCCCATTGATTTTGCAATGTGTGCCGCGGGCTACGGCGTAAAAACCTACACCGCAAAGACTATGGAAGAACTTGAATTTGCCCTTGAAGACAGTAAAAAGCAGACGGTATCCACACTTATTGACATAAAGGTACTGCCGAAATCAATGACAGACGGCTACGGTGCCTGGTGGCATGTGGGTATTGCATCAACTTCAGCAAAAGAAGCGGTAAACGCCGCTTTTGCCAATAAAGAAGAAAATCTCAGGAAAGCGAGGAAATTCTGATGCTTGACAAAAACAAAGTAAAACTCGGCATAGCTCCCATCGCCTGGACTAACGACGATATGCCCGATCTCGGAGCGGAAAACACCTTCCAGCAGTGCGTTTCGGAAATGGCACTTGCGGGATTCACCGGCTGCGAGGTAGGCAACAAATACCCCAAAGACCCGGCAGAACTGCACAAATACCTTGATATTCGCGGTATGCAGATTTGCAACGCATGGTTTTCCACATTCCTTACCACAAAGCCTTATGAAGAAACCGAAAAGGAATTTATAAAACACATTACATTCCTTAAAGCCATGGGCGCAAAGGTCGTAGGCGTATCGGAGCAGGGTCACTCGATTCAGGGTACCGACCTTTCGATATTTGATGATAAATATGTTATGAACGATGAAGAATGGGATAAACTCTGCACCGGTCTTAATAAACTCGGCAAGGTTGCAAAGGATATGGGTATAACCCTTACATTCCACCATCACACGGGTACGGTCGTTCAGACTGCCGCCGAAATCGACAGACTTATGGAAAACACCGATCCCGAGCTGTTCAATCTGCTTTTCGACTCCGGCCACCTTGCATACTGCGGTGAGGACTATATGTATGTTCTCAAAAAATACATCAAGAGAATCAAGCACGTTCATCTTAAAGATATCCGCCCCGAGGTTATTGCCGAGGTCAAGGCTGATAAGATGAGCTTCCTGCAGGGTGTCCGCAAGGGTACCTTCACCGTTCCCGGCGACGGCGCAATAGATTTCGCCCCCATCTTCAAGGTTCTTGAAGAAAACGGCTACGAGGGCTATGTCCTCGTTGAAGCAGAGCAGGATCCCGCTATTGCAAATCCGTTTGAATATGCAGTCAAGGCAAGAAAATACATTGCCGAAAAAGCAGGTCTTTAATTCCGATTACAGAAAAGGTGAATAAAATGTCAGCAGAAAAACTGAAATATTTTTGCAACGGTCAATTCGTTGACTCAAAAACAGAAAAATGGTACGACCTACACAACCCGAGCACCGGTGAAGTTACCGGCTATGCCCCCTGCTGCACCAATGACGAGGTTCTCAGTGCAATAGCGGCAGCCAAAGCGGCATTCCCCGGCTGGAGCTCTACCCCCGCAATCAAAAGAGCGCAGATACTTTATAAAGTAAGAGATCTGCTTATTGAGCACATGGATGAGCTCACTCAGCTTGTTGCCGAGGAAAACGGCAAAGTTTGGGCAGAAGCAGAAGGCGATGTACTTAAAGCCAAGGAAGGCACCGAGCTCGCTACTCAGGTTCCCTCTCTTATGATGGGTGAAAGCGTAATGGATGCTTCAAAGGGTTACGATACCGTAAAGTACCGCGAGCCCCTCGGCGTATTCGCAGGCATCGTTCCCGTAAACTTCCCTGCAATGATACCGTTCGGCTGGATGACTCCCACCTGCGTTGCCTGCGGCAACACGATAGTACTTAAAGCCGCCTCACTTACCCCGAGAACGGCTCTGCGCATTGCCGCGCTTTATAAAGAAGCCGGTATGCCCGACGGAGTTGTGAATGTTATTACCTGCTCAAGAAACGAAATCAACACTTTACTTGACAGCCCCGATGTTAAGGGCATCACATTCGTTGGCTCAACACCCGTCGGCAAGCTTATTTATGAAAGAGCCGCAAAATCGGGCAAGCGCGTTCAGTGCCTCTGCCAGGCTAAAAACCATGCTCTTATTCTTGAGGATACACCCATTGAAAGAACCGTTGCCGGCGTTATCAACTCGGCATTCGGCTGCGCCGGTCAGCGCTGCATGGCACTTTCGTGCGTTGTTGTTCAGGAATCAATCGCAGATAAATTTGTTGCCGAGCTTAAAAAGCAGGCGGCAAACATCAAGGTCGGCTGCGCTTATGATAAGTCATCGAAGCTCGGCCCGATAACCTACAAGGCTCATTACGATGAAGTAATAGCCGACATTGAAAAAGGCATCAGAGAAGGCGCGGAGCTTGTACTTGACGGCAGAAATCCCAAGGTCGATGCAGGCTTTGAAAACGGCTATTTTGTAGGTCCGACTGTGTTCGACAAGGTCACACCCGAAATGACCATCGGCAGAGATGAGATTTTCGCTCCCGTGCTTTGCGTTAAGCGTGTTAAAGACTTCCACGAGGGACTTGCCGTTATGAACGCCAACCCCTATGCAAACGGCTCTGTTATTTTCACGCAGAACGGTTATTATGCGCGTGAGTTCGTTCGCCACACCGACGGCGGCATGGTAGGCGTTAACGTCGGTATTCCGGTACCGATCGGCTTCTTCCCCTTTGCCGGTCACAAGGATTCATTCTTCGGCGATCTCCACTGCCTCGGCAAGGATGCTTACCGCTTCTACACCGAAAGCAAATGCGTTACCACTCGCTGGTTTGACGAAGACGAAATCAAAAAGACCGAGGTTTCCACCTGGGACGGAACTATATAATATTGAAAGGTTGATAAATTATGCTTAAAGTTGGTATCGTAGGCTGCGGCGCTATCGGTAAAGACCATTGCCGCAGACTTATGGATAATATTCCCGGTGTTACGGTTGTAGCCGTTTCAGACTATGTGGCTGCAGCCGCTGACGAAACTGCAGCAAAATACGGTATAAGATCATTCGGCAATGATTGCAACGGTATGATTGCAGACCCCGAGGTCGAAGCTGTTGTTATTACCTCGATTGACCCCACACACCACGATTATGTTATGGAAACATTAAAGTATGCAAAGTGGTGCTTCTGCGAAAAGCCCCTTTCACTTTCAGCTCCCGAATGTGAGGAAATAATCGCTCGCGAGCAGGAAATCGGCAAAAGACTTATTCAGGTCGGCTTTATGCGCCACTATGACCGCGGCTATGCCGAAATGAAAAGAGTTATTTCCTCAGGTGAACTCGGCGCTCCCCTTATTATTAAAGCCTGCCACAGAAATGTCAGCCAGGGTCCCGGCTTCAAGACCGAAAACGGCATAACAAACGTTGCCATTCACGAGCTTGATATTTGCAGATGGCTGCTTGACGATGAATACGAAGACGGTCAGGTCGTTAAGGTTCGCCAGTCCGCTAACTCCAACAAGGGTTATGACAATCCGCAGGTAGTTCTTCTCAGAACTAAAAAAGGCTGCTTCATTGATGTTGAAGTTCAGGTTGCCGACGGCTACGGCTATGACATTCAGTGCGAAGTGGTTTGCGAAAAAGGCACTGTTAAACTCCCCGACCCCTATGCAGTTGTCAGGCGTTCGCGCCCCGGCTGCTGGGATGATGTAAGCCCCGCAGAATCAATGCCCATTATGACCGACTGGAAAGAAAGATTTATCGAAGCATACGATATTGAATTCTGCGATTGGGTCAAGGCTATTGAAAACGGTGCCCTTGCAGGTCCTTCCGCTTGGGACGGCTATGTTGCCTGCCTTGCCGGTGATGCCCTCAATGCTTCGCGCGGCACAAGCGAATTCAAGAAAATCGTTACAATCGACAAGCCCGAAATGTATTGCTGATTTAATATATGAATAATTACGACATTATTGTTGTCGGTGCAGGCTGCGGCGGTTTGACCGCCGCGGCATTCGCCGTAAAAGAAGGTAAAAAAGTATTACTGCTTGAAGGTCAGAAAACTCCCGGCGGTGTACTCACAAGTTTTACACGCGGTCGCTTTGAATTCGAGGCGGCTATCGGTTCACTGCGCGGTTTTTCCAATGACTCCGAGGGTGATTTATGCGTTCTGCTGAAAGAACTCGGCATACACGATAATTTACCTTTGACCGCTCAAGCAGAAAAATTCAGAGTTATCACTAAATCCGGTGACGGGCAAAAAACGGATATTTCTCTCCCGTTCGGTATAGAAAACTATATCAACGCCTTAGATGCCGTCGTACCCGACAGTAAGGATGCCCTTTTGAAAATATTTGAAATAGCCCGCGAGACCATTGAAGTTGAAACGGCTTTTTCGTCATTTGGTGAAAAAATCGGAAATTCTCAATTAAAAAAGCTCAAAAAAGAATATGGTAATTTTGTAAGGACAGCCGCTTATCCTGTGAATGATGTTATATCGTCGCTCGGGTTAAAGCGAAAAGCCGCCGAAATATTCAATGCGCTTTGGATGCTTGCGGCAGTTGACTGCGACAGACTCAGCTTTGTTCATTATGCAGCACTTGTTTTGCGTTATCTTGAAAGCGGCAATACCTTACCGAAGCGCAGAGGTTATGATCTAAGTATGGCTCTTGCAAGCTATATAGAAGAAAACGGCGGCGAAATCCGTTATAGCGAGCATGTGCAGAAATTCACTCTTGAAAACGGTGCAATTTCAGGTGTTATCCTCAAAAGCGGCGAAAGAATTAAATGCAATCATATAATCGCAAACTGTTCTCCGACCACCGCTTATTCAAAAATGATGCGCAGCCGCGATATTCCGGCAAGCGCACTAAGGCGCGTAAACGCCTCTAAACTCGGCGCGAGAAATGCCTGCGTATATATAGGTCTTAACCGCTCGGCAGAAGAACTCGGTATAAAGGAAGAAACAGTATTTGTTACCGAAACTGCCGATACTGCGGCGCAGTTTTCGCTTATGAGTGCTATTGAGACCAATAACGCTTTTATTGCCGAATGTCCGAATATTACCGACACCGGTGCTTCACCTTTCGGCACCTGCATTTTGCGTCTTTCTACATTTTATACCGATAACTGCTGGGCAAATGTTAACCCCGAAAATTATTACAACGAAAAAGATATACTCGCAGCACGCCTGATTGCTAAATATGAGGATGCAACGGGTATTACCATACACAATAATATAGAAGAACTCGAAGTAGCGACACCTATGACATTTGCACGCTACACATCCGCGCCCAAAGGCGTTACTAACGGATATCTCGCAACCGATTGGGACGGAATCGCAGCACGCCTAATGACCGAAAAAAGTGACAATGATATTCCCGGTCTCAGGTTCTGCGGTGGTTGGGGTACACAGCACACCGGGTTAAATGCCTGCGCCGCTTCGGGAAGAAACGCTTTGTATGCTACTATTTATGACATAAATGCAGGAGGTATTGTCGATGAAAAATAAAATCACCGTACGCTCCTCTTTCAAGGATATTGCCGCATTTAAATGTATACCCGAACTTCGTAAAGGTGTAATTTCTCAGGCACCGAGTGAGCCGATTGCCGCAAACTTCGCAGTCAACGCAATAGCCAACTTTCTGCACCCATCAAGTCAATCACTGATTATATCAGATGTAATCCAACTTTCAAAAGATACAAAAAAATTTATTCTGAAACCGAATGTTGCAAAAGGCACAGCCGTACTCGCATATTACAGACCGGGGCAATATATAAGTGTTACACTCAATATCGGGAATTCAATAGTTACAAGGCCTTATAATTTATGCTCCGCTCCGTCACATTCACTCAACGACGAATACAGTCTTATTATTCGTCGCGAGCCCTTCGGCTTTGCTTCAAAATATATTTTCGATAATTGGCAGAAAGGTACGGAAATCGAAGCTTCTGCACCAACCGGTAATTTTTATTACCAGCCTATAAGAGATTATAAAAATGTTATAGGTATATGCGATACGCGAGGTGTGACCTCGTTTGTATCAATGGCTGAAACTATTGCAGAAGGCTCTTGCGATATGAATTTAACGCTGCTTTATGCCTGCCGCAAAAAAGCAGAAGCAGCCGAAGCCGATATACTTGATAATCTTGCAGCCGTTACAAATAAATTCAAAATCATCTATGTTTTAAGTGATGAAAAGCTTGAGAAGTGCGAGCGCGGCTTTGTTACAAAAAGTATGATTGAAAAATATGCACCGACATCGCATTACAGTGTATTTGTTTCCGGCAGCACCTCATTATACAACAGAGTATCGCCGCAGCTCAGCAATATGAATCTGGAAAGCAAAAACATTCGTTTCGGCCTTACGGGGCAGATAGTGGGTGTTGAATCACTTGCGGATTTCCCGAAAGAACTTGAAGGCCGTTCTTTTCTCTGCAAAGTTATGAACGGTGACAATACCGTTGCCAACATTCCCTGCGCAGCAAACGAAAGTCTGCTTGTTTCGCTTGAACGCGCCGGAATACCGTCAAACTCTTCCTGCCGTTCCGGTGAATGCGGATTTTGCCGCGCAAAACTAACAAAAGGTAATGTATACATTCCTCGCGGCATTGATTCACGAAAGCTCGCCGATTCAAGTTACGGTATGATACACCCCTGCTGCTCTTACCCCATGAGCGATTTGACGCTTGTTTTGAAGTAGTTCCAATAAAAAAAACCGGCAGAATGTCTTGGACACTCTGTCGGGTTCATTTTATTTACAGATAAAATTACGGGCGTTCATTGATTTTTGCACTTGAATAATCAAATGTTACGGAATTGCCGATTTTTGTCAAACCGAGCTGCAAAATTACATAACCTACGCTTTCATCGTCGGAAGAAGTAAGCACAACTGCATAGTTACCGTCTTCAACGCTTGAAAAATCGCAGTTGAAAACATGGGGAGTGCCTTCGTCGTGAGCATCGCAACCGAAATAGATTATGTCCACAGCATCGGCATCAGCTTCTGTGATATAATCTTTACCCGCAGGGCAAAGTCCGAGCCAGGCGCTCTCATCGTCGAATTTAACATCGGCGGAAATATTTACAATAACCTTATCGCTTGCGGGAGCAGATGATACAACGGTGAAGATCTTTTCAATTTCCGAAGCGGTTTCCGCATCGTCAGAAGCGGCGGTGGTGTCTGTATCAGAATCGGTTTTATACTTTTCGGTAGTAACGACACAGTAGCTTGACATACCCTCGCCGTTGACCCAATTATCCGTAATCTTAAGAGTTTCGTCTTTATTGACAATGCAGCCGTCTTCGGTCAAATGCCAACCATTCCAGTTAAAGGGCTGCTTAATCCATGCTGTAATCGTTCCGTCCCAGCCGTCGAAGCTTGAAACCCAATAATATGAGTATTCCTTGCCGTTTTCTTCAATGCTGAACGGGCAAATATTTTCACCGGGGAACTTTTCCGCCCAGTAATCCATTGAATACTCGGCAGGATCGCCTTCAATAACAAGCTCCGTCGTTTCTGTTTCCTGCGCCTCGGTCGTGCTCTTCGGTGCGGGATCTTCGGTGTTTTTGCCGCAAGCGGCAACGCTGATTAACATAAGCACTGCAAGGAGTATAACGAGTAATTTTTTCATAATAAACCTCCTGATTGATTGGTAAATATATAATATCATATACTTGTAAAAAATTAAAGTGTTTTTTATCGAAAAAAACAAAACCCGACTTTTAAATAACTGACAGTATTTTATTCATATATATGTTGACTTGTGCAACAGCGGTAGTTTATACTATAACATATAAAGCTGTAAAGGGTGAGTTACTTGAAAAAAGTTTTATTAAAAATTCTGAAAGCAATCGGCATATTTTTTGCATCCGTATTCGGATTATTAGCTGTGCTTTGCATTATAACACTGTGCTGGGGCGGCGTTCAAGCCTCAAGAGGAACGGTTACAGATGCTCTTCCCGAAGTTCCGGCAGATTTTGTACCGTCTGTTCGCTTTGCCGTATATACCGATACGCATAATGAAAACGAAAATGTTGACGATGCTTTTGAAACACTTTACAAACTATATGATAATGATGAAACATATAAAGGAATCGATGGTGTTTTCGGTCTCG
The DNA here is from genome assembly GCA_045616765.1 of Acutalibacteraceae bacterium. Classification (GTDB taxonomy): domain Bacteria; phylum Bacillota; class Clostridia; order Oscillospirales; family Acutalibacteraceae; genus DTU089. The sequence continues at coordinate 6,267 of JAZLHL010000040.1, read as the reverse complement.
GTGATTTTACGAGCATCGGCGGTGAAGATGACTTTATAAATTATGTTGACACCATAAAGAAATACGAGCGTGAAGAAACGCAGATTATAAACATACTCGGCAACCACGAGATGAAGAACAAAGAAGCCTGCGACCTTTTCAGAAAGCATTTCGGTTACGAACCGAACACCGTTCACGAAATCAACGGTTTTACATTTATCTGTCTTTCCGGCTCGCCTCACATTACGGAATGGACTTACCCGGTTAAAGATTTGAAATGGGCGGCAGAGCAGCTTGAAGCGGCAGAAGCAAAAGCAAACGGCAAACCTGTTTTCGTAATGCAGCATCCGCATAATTTCGGCACGGTTTACGGCAGTACTGTATGGTGCACACCGCAAACGAATGTTGTATGGGCGGGTCACAGCAATGTAATTAATTTTTCCGGTCATTCGCATTTCCCGATGAATGACCCGCGAAGCATCAACCAAAGCACCTATACAAGCATCGGTGTCGGCGCAATGGCGAGATTTGAGCTTGACAAAAACTATGTTGTCGGTCAGCACCCGGACGGTTACGACACCGCAGCAGAACTTTGCATTGTGGAGGCTGATGAAGCGGGCAGAGTTAAAATAACGGGTTACGACCTAAATTCCGATACCGTATTCTGCGAATACTTTATAAAAGATGTTACCGATTCAAATGCATTTGCATATACATACAAAAATATGAAGGCGCATGACAGTGCTCCTGTTTTTGCAGAAAACACCGAAGTATCTGCCGCAAAAAACGAAAACGGAGAATGGGTGCTGTCATTTAATGAAGCGAAAAGCAACTTTATCGTTCACCACTACAATGTTAAAATCACTGATGAAAGCGGCAAAAAAATAATTAAAGACACCTTTATTGACGATTACTATGTTATTGATGACGATGATACCGCCGATTTTCGCATAGGCTCCGACACGCTGGAAAGCGGGAAAAAATACAAAGCCGAAATAACCGCAGTAAGCGCATATCATTTTAAATCCGAAAAAGTCTCATTTGAATTCACGGCGAAATAAACGGATACAAAAAAGGTGTAATCCACGCTATACGGATTACACCTTAATTTACTGATATTATTCAAAATCACCGAATGTTTCGGGCTTCTTTTCAGACTCCGGTTTGGCAGAAGGCTCCGGCATAATGAGCGGATCTGCAGGGTTAAGCGAAACCTTTGATGTAACATCGCGAGTTTTCGGTTCCTCAGCAGGTGCAGGAGTATTCACCTGCTTTAAAAGCTCATCGAGTGCTTCGGGATTGTCTTTAAACACCGATGTAAGTTTAAATGCGATAGCTGCATTTTGGATTTTAAGTTCCTCCATGGCCGTTTCAACATTTTTTCTGATTGAAACGATATTTGCAAGAATAAAACCGAAGCTTCCAAAAATAATTACGCCGAATACGAGAACATATACTGAAAAATGTGCCGAAGAATCAACGAACGCTATAAGGAGCAAAAGCGGTATAACCAACGCAACAACAACAAATACTGCGGTGAAGATAATTCTTTTGCTTAAACTCATATTGACTTCCCCCTAAAATTTATATTTATATTTTAACACAGAAATTAAAGTTGTAAAGTGTTTTTTAAAACATTAACAGAAAATAAATAAATACAACACAAATAAACCTTGAAATTATTATGTTATTATGATATAGTATCAAGGTAAACGCAATGAACGAGAGAGTAAATACCGGTTGCTTGCAAAGAGAGGTGCGCCACGGCTGAAAGCGTACTCCTGCGGCAGATATTGAAGTTCACTCGCGAGCGGTGCGGCTGAACGAAGTAGGTCGCAACGGTCAGTACCCGTTACAGTACAAAGAGTGTTTGCTCTATGCAAAAACAAGGGTGGTACCGCGGAGTCAAGTCTTCGTCCCTTTTGGGATGGGGCTTTTTTATTTTGCCCCGTCATATAAATCGCATTGAAAGGATGAAAAATATGCTTGAAAAAGCGCAACAGCTTAAAAATGAATTTCTTGAAAAAGTAGGCAAAGCCGAATTTCCTGCCGAGCTTGAACAGTTGAGAACCGAGTTTCTCGGCAAAAAAGGACCCATATCTTCACTTATGGGTGAACTCCGCAATATTCCCAATGAGCAAAAAAAAGAAGCCGGTCAGATAATCAACGAAGTTAAGCAATTTATTGAAAACACCATTCAGGAAACAGGTGCCGCACTCGCCAAAAAAGAGGAAGAACGCCTTATAAATAAGGCGGAGGATTACGATGTGACCTTCCCCACCGATGAGCCTGCCGGCTCATATCACCCCATTACGCTCGTTCAGCGCGAGGTTGAGGATATTTTTGCGGGTATGGGCTTTTCGATAGAAGATTATGATGAAATAGTTGACGATTACCACTGCTTTGAGGCTCTTAACATACCCAAGCATCATCCCGCAAGAGATATGCAGGATACTTACTACCTCAGCACGAATCAGCTCCTTAAAACGCACACATCCGCGGCTCAGAATGCCATACTTAAAAAATACACACCCGAGCTTGAAGCCGGCAGACCCATAAGAGTTATCTTCCCCGGCAGATGCTTCAGGAATGAAAAAATAGATGCCTGCCACGAAAACACCTTCTTCCAGATGGAGGGCGTTATGGTCGATAAGGATATTTCGATTTCCAACCTTATCTACTTTATGAAAACAATGCTTTCGGAAGTATTTCAGCGCGATGTCACAGTAAGGCTTCGCCCCGGATTTTTCCCGTTTGTTGAGCCCGGATTTGAGCTTGACATCAAGTGCCTCATCTGCGGCGGTGACGGCTGCCCCTCCTGCAAAGACAGCGGCTGGCTTGAGCTTTGCCCCTGCGGTATGATTCACCCGAATGTACTTAAAGCGGCAGGTCTTGACCCCGATGAATACACCGGCTTTGCGTTCGGTCTCGGTCTTACAAGGCTCGCAATGATGCGCTACGGCATTAAAGATATAAGGGTATTTAACAGCTGCAACCTTAAAGCCCTTTCACAGTTTGAAAACTCAACATTCGTTGAGCCCGAAAAGGAGGTCAAATAAATGTTTGTATCAATAAATTGGATAAAAGAATTCGTTGACCTCGACGGTCTTGATATTAAAAAGCTTATAAATCAGTTCACACTTTCAACCGCAGAGGTTGAGGATGTATATTACAAAGGCGCAGACATTCGCGGTGTATGCGTTGCAACCATTCTTTCGGTTGAAAACCATCCGAATTCAAAAAAACTGCATCTTTTAAAGGTTGACGGCGGCGACAGAATTTACAATGTTGTTTGCGGCGCTCCAAATGTGCGCGAAAATATGCGAATCGCTTTCGTAAAAGCCGGCGGCAGAGTTCCCGCTGGCGAAATCACACTTGCAACTGTTGCAGGCTATGAATCCGAGGGTATGTGCTGTTCCGCTTTTGAACTCGGCCTTACCGATGACAAAACCGGACTTATGGAAATTGATGTTGAGGCACCAAACGGTACCGACATAAAAGACCTCTACCCCATCGAAGATGTTATTTTTGAGGTCGATAACAAATCACTTACCAACCGCCCCGACCTTTGGGGCCATTACGGTATTGCGCGCGAAATCGCCGCACTTGCCGACAGACCGCTTAAAGCCCTGCCCCTTGCAGAACTTGAAAGCGACAGCACGGAAAAAATCAAGGTTACAGTTGAAAGACCTGACCTTGTTTACCGTTATTCCTGCATCAAGATGGACAATATCACTAAAAATATCAGCCCGTTTGCAATGCAGATACGCCTTTACTACTGCGGTATGCGCGGCATAAACCTGCTTGCCGACCTCACCAACTATATTATGCTTGAGCTCGGTCAGCCCACGCACGCTTTCGATGCAAAGAAAATTGACGAAATTGCAATAGGCACACCTGCCGAAAATTGCAAATTCACCACTCTTGACAACACCGAGCGCGATATTACAACAGATACACTTATGATAAAAAACGGCTCTGTTCCCGTTGCAATAGCGGGTATTATGGGCGGTCTTGATTCGGAAATAGTCGGTGATACAGATGCGGTAGTGCTTGAATGTGCAAACTTTGACGGCATAAGTGTCAGAAAATCGTCTTCAAGACTCGGTCTGCGCACCGATGCTTCCGCAAGGTACGAAAAGATGCTTGACCCGGAAATGACAGTTACCGCGGCACAGAGATTTGCATACCTCCTTAAAGAAATTGACGGCGGTGCAAAAATCGCATCTCAGCTTACCGATGAATATGTGCGCAAATACCCCGAAATCGCCATTGACTTTGACAAAGCCTATGTTGACAAATACACGGGCATTGACATTTCTTCCGACAGAATCGAGAAAACACTCGTTTCGCTCGGCTTCGGTGTTACAAGTGATGCCGACAAATTCAATGTAAAAGTCCCCTCATACAGAGCAACAAAGCATGTTACCATAAAAGCGGATATAATCGAGGAAATCACAAGAATTTACGGCTACGACAATTTCAGTATAATCACCACCAAAAGCCCGCTGAAGCCCGTAAAGAGCTCCCCTGTTCGCGCCGAAAGCAATGAGATAAAAGATATTCTCGTTAAGCATTACAATATGCACGAGGTGCACTCTTACATCTGGGGCGATGTAAGAAAATACAAAAAGCTCGGCATCGAGGTCGAAGATAATGTCAAGGTGCTCAACATTGAAAGCTCCGACAACGGCACCATAAGAAATTCGATGCTGCCCACCCTGCTCAGCGCACTTTCAGAAAACAAAGATTTTGACAAAAAAATCGGCATTTTTGAAATAGGCAGAGTTGCCGACGGAATAAAAGCTGACGGCACGGCAAACGAACGCCGCAGACTCGGCATTGTTATGTTTGACAAGGACGGCGACGAGAAGGCGCTCTATTTCAATGCAATAGGTGTTATCAAAAAGATTTTTGAGCAGATAAAGCACAAGGCTCCTGAATTTGAAAAAATCGCACCCGTTCACGCCTGGCAGCACCCGAAGAACACCGCAGGCATCAGCTGCGACGGTGTAAAAATCGGCACGGTCAACACCCTGCACCCCGCCAATGCGCAGAAGCTCGATAAAAACGGCAAAGCGGTTTGTATTGAAATAGATATTGATGATTTTGTTACAATAAACGGCGAAAACATCAGCTTTTGCGAGCCTTCCGCCATGCAGGCGACCTACTACGACCTTTCGCTTGTACTTAAAGACGGCGTTAAGTTTGCCGATATTGAAAACTGCTGGAAAAAACTCGGCATAGCAGAACTTACATCGTACAAGATAATTGACACCTACGAAAACGATGTTCTCGGCATAAAGAGTGCAACGGTAAGACTGTTCTTCGGCTCTATGGAAAGAACGCTCGAAATGGAAGAAGTACAGAAATTTATTGATGCAATTCTTGCAAATCTCAATGAAATCGGTATTCAGATAAGAGCTTAAATAAATGTTGGTAAATAACTGTTGTAATTTTTGTAAATATAGAGTATAATGGTAAAAATGAATGTGAAATGTTCTTAAATACACATAGGAGGTGTTTTTATGACAGACAAAACCATACAGTTCACAATCAATGATGAGCACGAAAAGGAAATGCGTGAAATTCTCGTTACAGTTTATAACGCACTCGTTGAAAAGGGCTACAACCCCACAACACAGCTTGTCGGTTATATCCTGTCAGAAGATCCCACCTACATCACTTCACACAAAAATGCCAGAAGCCTCATCAGAAAAATCGACAGAGATGAACTTTTGCAGGCATTGCTCAAGGCATACCTCAACAACTAAGGAGTGTTAATTTTGGCTCAGAATGAAAAAAGCTTCCTTACATACAAGGGCAAACCCCTTGTCCGTAAAGGCAACACGATTTACTACGGCAATATGCAGGATGCATTTGTTGTTATGCTCTCTATAAGCGATTCACACGAAGTTCACGGTGTGAATATTGCAGACAAGGTCGTTGTTCAGCTGCTTAATACCGACCCGAATGTTAATCCGCTTGAAGCAATCGTCAAAAGGTCAGAAAAGAAAGGTCTTTGGGCGGCAATAGATATTGCTTCCGTATGGCTTGAAAGAGCTCTTCAACAGTAAAAAGTGCAGAACAAAAGCGAGTGTGAAGGCACTCGCTTTTTTATTTTCGCCGCGGAAATTCGGAGGAACTTGTAGGGGGCGCATAGTATGCGCCCCGGTTTGCCCGCAGCGGTATTTGAAGCGCGTATGCGCGAGAATGCACGCGAAGGACAAAAGTTATAATCCAATCATTTTGTAGGGCGCGGCACCCCGTGCCGCCCGTTTGCCCGCA
>JAZLHL010000039.1:0-76280 GCA_045616765.1 Acutalibacteraceae bacterium | reverse complement strand
ATCCAAGCCGCAGGCTTGGTATATCATCCGCCGCAGGCGGTATATCACCAAGGTCGGCAAAGCCGACCTTGTATCTCATCGCGCGTCAGCGTGTATTTCCTGCGGCTTGATGATATACAATTTCTAACGGAATTGATGATATGCACGACTTCGTCGTGATGATATACAACGCTTATTCTAAACTTTAGCATGTTATTGTCCCAACTCAAACCCGTGATTTCCTGCCCGCTATAGAACACGGGGAACTTGAAACTTATGCTCTTTAAGAACTTTCCGTATAATCAGGCTCCGCAAATCGGGCATTTCACTATTCCCGATAAAATGTGTTCGTGTTCAAGAGCGTGTTTTTTCTCAAACCTTGTACTGTTCCCTTTTCTTTTTTCAAAGGCAACATTCCAATCCGTTTCGGAAACAATGGCTTCGTGTATGCCGTCATAAACGGGAAAATCTTTTTGACTGACAATATGATACTCATTTCGTTTTCCGTTTATCTTTTCGGTTTTTCGCCTTCCGAATGCTATTTTACCGCAGTAAACGGGCTTGTCAGGTACACCTTTAACAAAATGTGTTGTAAAAACATCTGTGGTGTTAGATAATCACTATCAAGATAAAAGTGAATTATGAAATTATTGCAACACCTCTTGACACTATATCATTAAAATGATATAATAAGAACGCATATGAAAGAGGTGTTGACAATGATTCTATATCACGGTTCACAGGAAATCGTTCAAGTACCTGTATTCGGCAAAGGGAAAAAAGAAAATGATTACGGACTTGGGTTTTACTGCACAGAGTCGCTTGAGCTTGCCAAAGAGTGGGCTTGTCCTATTTTGAAAGACGGGTTTGCCAACAAGTATTCGTTTGATACCAATGGCTTAAAAATCCTTAAATTGAACAGTGACGAGTTTAATATTCTTAACTGGATTGCCCTGCTTCTTGCTCATCGTAAGTTCGATTTGAGCCAAAATAAGCAAGTCGGACTAAGAGGCAGAAAATATATTCTTGAAAATTTCATGCCGGATATTACGGGATATGATGTAATCATTGGATACAGAGCCGATGACAGATACTTTGCTTTTGCTAAGGACTTTGTGCAAAACGGTATATCCGTAAGACAACTTGCAAGTGCAATGAAGCTTGGCGAACTCGGAGAGCAAGTTGTTTTAATGAGTAAAGAAGCATTTGACAGAATACAGTTTGATTCTTATGAAATCGCAGAAAGCGACATATACTATCATAAGAGAATTGAACGGGAAACCCGTGCAAATGAAGCATTTAATGCTATGCACAACGAAACGGATTTACTTGACTCAGATATTTTTATGCTTGATATTCTGAGAGAAGGGATTAAAAACAATGACTCACGCATACGATGAAAATTCCGTTGGATATGCAATGGAAAATTTGGGAACTGCACTTGACTATTCGGTGAATTTTTTGAAGTGTGACGGTCAAGAATTTCTCAATTTATTCTCAATAAGCGGAATTGCAAACGAATTCGCAAACGGTAACCCGAAATATATTACGGGAATGTCCGGGCGTGATCTTGCCGATGAGGTATATGCAAAATGCGGCAAACAAATCGCAATCATAGAGGGCGAAGTCAACGGAGATTATTCGCCGGAATACTGGTGTGGATGGATTCTTGCTTATTATCAGTGGGAAACCGGAATTTCTTTCAAAAAAATAATGTCCGTTCTGACATTTGATAGGCTGCTTAATTCCTATGGCGTATTGCACGAAGCGGACATTTCCAAAGCCGTTGATGTGTTTGATGATGTTGTTCATTCGGAGACATTTTTAGCACGAATGAGAAAAAAGCGTGGATTCAGTCAGTCGGAGCTTGCAAAAGCAGCGAATGTTTCCATTCGTTCCATTCAACTTTACGAGCAAAGAAAAAACGATATCAACAACGCACAGTATAATAACCTGAAGGATATTGCTGCTGTGTTGCATTGCAAAATCGAAGACATTTTGGAACAGTAACTCTAAAATCGCACATTTGAATAAATATCGAAACCTCCGTATAATGTTTACAGAAACAAAAGTACGGAGGTTTTTGTTATGAAAAGCAATAAATACTGTATCACAGTTATATGACCGATGAGGTGCCGAATGAGTGATTTTAAGCGATTTTTTCAGTTTTGCCAATTTAAGCGATAATCACATGAAAAAAGCACATCGCATCGCGATGTGCTTTTTTCAACGAAATTTGCCCTGCCGGGCAAGTGAAATAGCTTTGCTGTGAAATATTTGCTTTGCAAATGTGAAATGCCCTGCGGGGCGTGGGGACAAATTTCCTTTCACATCGCCAAAGCGGAGCGGCGGTGATATTTCACAATGCTGAATTTTTGCGCCAAATATCCCTTGTATCTCATCGCGCGTCAGCGTGTATTTCCTGCGGCGTGATGATATACACACAATTCATAAATATATTTATTGTAAATTCAATATTACTGTGTTATACTTATTGTGGAATTATTTCCAAAGGAGAATTAATATGAAACGTAAAACAGTATCACGCATTGCTTTTGTGATGTCGATTGTTCTTTGTGTTCTCGCTTTTGCATCCTGTGGCGCAAGCGGCGAGGAGCTTGCAGGCATTGTTGCCGAATTACCTGCGAAGAACACAACAAATATGTTTTATCTGAAAATTGATGGCATTTAGCTTTAAATACTATAAAAATAAATGACGGTGATTTATTGTGAGTAATATGGAAATAGGCATAAGCTGGAGTGCATGCCCGAATCTCGCCGTGGATGAAGAAATCGCACTTCTCAAAGAAAACGGTTTCAATCACTTTTTCCCCGATTCGCACAATCCGAATCTTGCCGGGATTATGCAGGCGACAAAAGAAGCGGGGCTTATCTGCGATACATTCCACGCGCCGTTTCGCGGCATTAACAATATGTGGAGCGAGGGCGAAGATGGTGAGCAGATGTATAACCGCCTCACCGAAGCCGTTGACCGCTGCGCTTTTTACGGCGTGCCGGTTGCCATAGTTCACCTTTCTTCCGGTGACAATGCCCCGAATATAAACGATACCGGCATCAACAGATTTATCGCCCTTGTAGATTATGCATCATCAAAGGGCGTGAAGGTCGCGTTTGAAAATCAGCGCAAGCTCGGCAATATAGCCTATGCTTTTGAAAAATGCCCGAATGCGGTGTTTTGCTGGGATGTCGGTCATGAGGCTTGTTTTGCATATAAACGCGAATTTATGCCCATTTTCGGCGATAAGCTTGCGGCACTGCATATTCACGATAATTTCGGTGTGCACGATGAAGACTTGCATATGCTGCCGTTCAATGCTTCAATTGATTTCACCAAAGCCGCAAAGCATATTGCCGACAGTGATTTCAACGGCACTGTTATGCTTGAAGTATTTGCCGCCACAAGCGGAAGATATACCGATGTTACCCCCGCCGAATATTACAAACGCGCCGCGCAGGCTGCACGACGCATAAGTGAAATGATTTCCGAATACAGAAAGTAATCAGTTCTTTTTTTCATTAATGAATACACGGAATAATGGTAAACACGCTTTGAAAAATGCCTTGTAAGATTCGCAGTAATCTCTGTCCTCGCGTGAACGCTTGCACCCTCCGCCCCTGCAAACGGGGTAGTAGGTGCATTTTTTGCACCTTTCGGGTACTTCTATACTCTCTCTTATAAACTCGGTTGCCTTTTCGCATTTTGCAAGCTGCTCAAATGTGTAATTATTTATGTTGCCGAGCAGCCATTCATCCGTGCAGTAAAAGTCGCAGGGGTAAACGTTGCCGTTGCCCTCGACTACGAATTGGTGCATACAGTGTCCGCATATACCGCACTGCTCTGTCGGGTTGCTGAGAAACAGGTGAACAAGGTTGTCAAAATACCGCACGCTTGTGTAGTCGCCGCGCACATAGTCCTTAACATACAGATTGAAACCGCGTATGAGAAAATCGGCGTACTGCTGCGGTGTCATATAAAGCTCGCTTTCGGTTTCATTGCCGAACGGACGCAGGCAGGGGATAAATTGCAGGTATTTGAAGCCTTTGCGTGTAAAGTGGCGGTAAATTTCTTCGATATGGTCGGCACAGTTGCCGGTGAGCACGGTCAATATGTTGAAATCAACGCCGTATTTTTTGAAATGCCGTGTAGCATCAAGTATTTCATAATAGGCATTTTCGCCGTTTGCTTTCAGCCTGAAACGATTGTTTTTATAGTCACCGTCAAGGCTCAACCCGATCAAAAAGCCGTTTTCTTTGAAAAACTGCGCCCATTCATCGTTTACAAGTGTGCCGTTGGTCTGTAAGCCGTAGTAAACAGTACTGTTCTTTGTGTTGAAAACCTTTACCGCATTTACAAAATGCTTAAAATAATCAAGCCCCGCAAACAGCGGCTCACCGCCCTGAAAGGCAAATGCCACGCTTTCACCGTTGGCGAACTCAAATGCTTTTTTTATAAGTTCGTCGGCAGTGCTTTCGCTCATTATACCGTAGTTTTTAATTTCGCGCAGCTCTGTAACATCATGGTAAAAGCAGTATTTACAACGCATATTGCAGAGGCTTGAAGCGGGTTTTATCATTATTGAAAGCGGTGGCATTTTTGCTCCTTTTAAGACTCTGTAACGCCCCGTCTGTTGCTCTTGAAGTCTTTCATTATTTCGTCCATTTTTTCGCTCATTTCAGCCGAAACGGTGGGGTAAACGGGCGTTCTGTTGTAATTCTCACCGAGGTCGTCACTCAAAATGTGCAGCCAGTTCTTTCTGTATTTGTCAAAGAAAGCGGAGTTATCATTCTGTATGCGTTGGAAATACTTGAAGTCAAGGTGTTCGTTATCCTTGAGTACCTTATAATCGTAATCGGCGTATTCCTCGCGTGCAAGAATTTCGCTCGTGGGAACTGTGTACTGAATTGCTTTCAGCTTTTCGCGCTTCATATAAAGGATGGGGCAGTCGCTCGTATGTATCACAGAATCATTTTTCAGCAGCGGCATCATTGAAATGCCGTCTATTTTTCTGTCTTCGGGCAGCGCCGCGCTTCCGTCTGCGGTAATATCGCAAAGCTCAAGCAGGGTGGGGAACATATCCACGAGTGTTGCACTTTGTGAGCGGGTGTCGCCGGCTTTCCACACCTTACCGTTGCCCCAGCGCATCATGCACGGCACTTTCTGACCGCCCTCGTATGCGAGGTATTTGCCGCCGCGCAGTTCACCCACCGAGCCTTCAAGTGCGGGACCGTTGTCGCTTGTGAAAACTATTATGGTGTCATCAAGCACACCTGCTTTTTCGAGCTTGTCAAACAGCAGCCCGAGGTAGTAGTCGACTTCGGTAACACAGTCAACATAAGTGCCCATACCGCTTGTGCCGTCAAATTCATCACCTGCATACACGGGCGCGTGCGGCCACGGGCTTGAGTAGTATACAAAGAAGGGATCCTCTGAATTGGCGATTTCATCATCGATCCACGCGAACATTTCTTCATTTATCCATTCGGTAGCCTTGCTCTGGTCTTTGAGTTCATCGGTACCGTGCACTATTTCATATTCGCCGTTCTCTTCAACACAGTGGTAGAACGGAGTCATATCGTTAACATGGTGGCTGCCGTAGAAATAGTCAAAGCCCTGATTTGTGGGCAGATATTCGCCGTAATCGCCGAGATGCCACTTGCCGAAGCAGGCGGTATCGTAACCGGCATTCTGAAATACCTCCGCAATCGTGATTTCATCACCGAGCATACCGTCGCAGTTCGCACCGAGCTCTATGGAATTGAAAATTCTTGTTGCCGCAAACGGACTTATTGTGTCAATAGTGGGGTACATAACATTGTCGGCGTAACCTCTGAACGGGTATCTGCCGGTCATAAGAGCGAATCTTGCGGGTGAGCATACCGAGTAGCTTGAATAGAAATTATCGAAGCAAACGCCCTCTTCACCGATTCTGTCGATATTCGGTGTATCGTAAATGGCGCCGTTAAGTGAAATATCGCCCCAGCCGAGGTCATCCATAAGAATAAACAATACATTCGGGCTGTCCTTTTTATGGTCGTCAACTTTATTAAGAAAATCATCGTGACCTTTCCAGAGTCTTTTAACCTTCGGGTTGGCGCGCAAATTCATTGTAAGCACATAAAGAACGGTAGTGCCTGCCAGCAGTATGCTTAAGGCAGTACATACAATTCTTTTACCGCCGTATTTTTTTACAGACAGCACTATCAGCGCAAGCACAAGAGCGCACGGCAGAATAAGCAGCAGATTTCCTCCGATTCTCGTGAGAATGTTGCCTGTGCCTGCAAACAGAGGATTGCCTTCGGTAGTCCAGCCCGCTTTTCCGCTTGAAAAAGCGCCGAAGCCTGCATCGGCACCGCGAATAATAAAATTAAGCACGATTCCCGCGGCTGCGGCACCGTAGCCCGCAACGCCCCATAAATAAACCTTTTTGCAGAAAATAACACCGATTATAATAAGTGCCGAGGCTATGCACATATATGCTACGGCAACAACCGCAACAATGTTCAGCCCGACAATTACGGCGGCGAGTCCGCAAAGTATGCCGAGTATGCCTATAATCATCTGGAACGGTATTTTTTCTATACAGAATGTAATTGGTTTTTTCAAACTTATCGCCTTCCTTTACTGAATCATTCTACAACAATTCGCGTAATAATGCAATAAAAAAGTCCGTAAAAACTTGCGTTTCTTACAGACTTTTAAGTTTACATTGAAATGGATATTACATCGTCGTTTTCATCAAGTATGGCTTCAAGCTTATCAAGTGCTTTTTGTGTTTTTGCTCTCACATTTATAATGCATGTGAATGAATCGGCTTCTTTTTCCACTGTTGATGAAAGCAAATCAAGCCCGAGCTTGTTGAGTGATTTTTGTACAGATGTAACAGCCTCGGGGTCGGGTTTTAATTTCATCGTAATAGTGGTCATTACCTGATTTTCAATCGGCAGGAATCTATGTATTGCAATTTGTATAACAAGCAGCAGAAGCGTTCCGTAGATGCCAATACCGTACATACCGCTGCCGAATGCAAGACCTATGCCGGAGGTTGCCCAAACGCCTGCCGCGGTGGTAAGACCTTTGATTGAGCCCTTGAAAATAATAATACCGCTGCCGAGAAAGCTAACGCCCGTGATAATGTTTGCGGCGATACGCGAAGCATCAAGGCTGACATTCGGCATAACGCCTACAATATCGGAAAACGCGTATTTGCTTATTATCATCATAAGTGCCGAACTGAAACACACGATTATGTGCGTTCTTATGCCGGCTTCTTTCTGGCGTAAAGTTCTTTCAAGACCGATTGCGGCACCGCAGAAGGCTGCAAGCACAAGCCTTATAAGGTACGGTAAATCTGAAATAAGACTTTGAGAAACAGATGTTAATTCTTCAAGCATTAAAATATCCCCCAAGTTGATTTTATGAAATATAATTGTCATTATATTACAATAATTTGCTTTTGTCAAATTTTACAAACTTTTTTTATAATCCTGCATATTATTTCAACAACGGTCATAGATTTAAGCAGAAAGTTATCACGGAGGTCGAAACTATGACTGATACAAGCATTTATAAGGATATTGAAATGCGCACCGGCGGCGATATTTACATAGGTGTTGTAGGACCTGTGCGCACCGGTAAATCGACTTTTATCAAACGCTTTGCGGAAACACTCGTCATACCGAATATCGACGGCGAGTATAAGCGCGGCAGAGCACTTGATGAGATGCCGCAATCTGCCGCGGGACGCACCATAATGACTACCGAGCCGAAATTCATACCCGAGAAGGCGGTGAAAGTAGAACTGCCGGATAACGCATCGCTTAATGTAAGGCTGGTGGATTGTGTTGGCTATATAGTTCCGAGTGCTCTCGGCTATATTGAAGAGGATAAGCCGAGAATGGTAAAAACTCCGTGGTACGAACACGAAATACCGTTCAATATGGCAGCGGAGATCGGCACTGATAAGGTGATCTCCGAACACTCCACGATCGGTCTTGTGGTTACCACAGACGGCACTATAAGTGATATTTCCCGTGAGGAGTACGAGGAGGCCGAGGAACGCGTTATAGCAAAATTACAGGAAATTCACAAGCCGTTTGTGGTGCTGGTAAACAGTGTGGATCCCAATAACGAGCAAACGCTTTCACTTGCCGCAAATCTTACCGAAAAATACGGAGTACCCGTAATTGCCGTAAACTGCCTGCAAATGAACGAGGAGAAGATTCGCGATATTTTAGGTGCTGTTTTATGCCGTTTCCCGGTTAAAGAAATAGGTGTAGTGTTTCCGCAGTGGGTCATGGGGCTCGGCAGCAGTCATTGGCTGCGTGCTTCACTCTGTGCAGGCATAAAAGAGGCATCGGTTTGCGTCGGGTGTGTGGGCGATGTGGGTAAAATGGTGGAAAAAATGACCGCCAACGAAAATATTGCGGCGGTCAGAGTGGCATCGCTTGACCTTGGAACCGGTTGTGCCGAAATTGAAGCAGAGCTTTCGGGCGAACTGGTCTATAAAATAATAAATGAACAGACAAAACTGGAAATCACCGATGAAGAATCGCTGCTCAAAAATTTAAAAGAGCTTGCCGAAATCAAAAAGAAGTACAGCAAGCTCCAAAACGCTCTTGACGAGGTCGAGGCTACGGGTTACGGCATAGTTATGCCGGATATTGATGAGCTGACGCTCAAAGAGCCGGAAATCGTGAAGCAGGGCGGCAGGTACGGAGTTCGCCTTGCGGCATCGGCACCGTCGATCCATATGCTCAAAACCTGTATAGAAACCGAGGTCGCACCCGTAGTGGGGACCGAAAGTCAATCGGAAGAATTGCTCAAGTATCTGCTTGACGGCTTCGAGGAGGATCCGCATAAGATATGGGAATCCGACATTTTCGGTAAATCACTTAATGAGCTTGTGAACGAGGGCTTGCGCAATAAGCTCTGCCATATGCCCGCCGATGCACGCTCAAAAATTCAGGAAACGCTTGAAAGAATCATAAACGAGGGTTGCAGCGGATTGATTTGCATAATCCTGTAAAAATTAATTTTCGCTCTTTAATTCGCCGTAACCTCTGTCAATATTTATTACCGCGTAAAGGTTGCCGTTGCCGGCTTCATTTACGCGTTTTTTTATCAGCTCGGTGAGTTCGGTGTCTTTCATCTTGAAGTGCGGCGGTACAACAACATCAAAAAGCACATTTTTGGCTTTATCGCCGACAACTACTCTGAAATCGTGGAAGGAAAGAGCGGTGTCTATATCTTCGATAATTTCAGCGACCTTGTTTTTCAGTTCGTTGGTTTCCGGGCAGTCGAGCACGGTGGGGTCAAGGTGGACCACAATGTGAATATTGTCGTTTTCTTTCAGGTCGCGTTCAATTGCATCCAATACATCGTGGCACGAAAGCACATCAATGCGAGCATCCATTTCTATGTGTGCGGAGGCAAAGTAACAACCGGGACCGTAGCTGTGCACCATAAGGTCGTGCACGCCGAGCACATTGTCATATGTCATAATACGGCTTTCAATAAGCTCAAAAAGCTCCTTCGACGGTGCCTGACCGAGCAGGGGGCTGACGGTTTCCTTAACAAGTTTTATGCCGGAAACAAGTATGAATATCGCAACCAAAACGCCCATATACGCATCAAGGTCTATACCGGTGAATTTTGAAATGAGTGCGGCAATAAGCACTGCAGAGGTGGAAATTGCATCGTTTCTGCTGTCGGCGGCGGTTGCTTCAAGAGCCTGAGATTTTATGGCTTTGCTCAGTTTTTTGTTAAAGAGCGAAAGCCATAACTTTGCAGCTATCGAAGCCGCAAGAATAATAAGCGCAGGTATATGAAACTCACCGGGTTCGGGATTGAAAATTTTAATAACGGAGCTTTTGAGAATTTCAAAGCCGATAAGCAGAATAAGGAAAGAAATAATAAGTCCGGTTATGTATTCCGTTCTCGCGTGTCCGTAAGGGTGGTCTTCGTCTGCCGGCTTTTCCGAAAGCCTGAAGCCGATAAGCGTTATTACCGAAGAACCGGCATCGGTAATATTATTAAGCGCATCCGCCGTAACCGAGACGCTGTTTGAAACCGTGCCCACAAAGAGCTTTAATGCACTTAACAGCAGATTTGCGACTATACCGACAATACCCGCAACTCTGCCGTATGCTTCGCGACCGCTCGGTGTCGAGCCGTCCTTTTTACTTAAAAACAATTTGATAATAAGTTTTGTCATTAGTGATACCTCGCTTTGAATTCTATATTATTATATTCAAAGCGCCGAAAAAGTCAAACAATGTTTTTACAGTAGACAAATGTCAGAAAGTGTGGTATATTGAATAAAAATATTTGAAAGGTTTTGATTTTTTGGATAAAACACTCGTTATAATGGCTGCGGGAATGGGTTCGCGTTACGGCGGCTTGAAGCAGGTCGATCCGGTCGGTCCCGACGGTTCGGTTATTATCGACTATTCAATTTATGATGCTGTTAAAGCGGGATTTAATAAAGTTGTTTTTATAATTAAAAAAGAAAATGAGCAGATCTTTCGTGAGGTAATAGGCGACAAGGTTTCAAAATTCGTTAAAGTCGAATATGTTTTTCAGCGTAACGATGATTTGCCCGAGGGCTTCACTGCACCCGAAGAACGGATTAAACCGTGGGGAACCGGTCATGCAATTTATGCCTGCCGCGGCGTGGTGAATGAGCCTTTTATGGTCATAAATGCCGATGATTTTTACGGCAGAGGCTGCTTTGAAACGGCTGCAAAATGGATCGAAGAAAATGATGATAAAAACGGCAAACCCAAGTATTCGATGGTGAGCTATCTTCTTAAAAATACCCTTACCGAAAACGGTACCGTTTCGCGCGGTATCTGCGATATTTCCGAAGACGGCAAGCTTTCGGATGTTGTTGAAAGAACAAGAATAATCAGGCGCGACGGAGTTATAAGCTACACAGAGGATAAGGGCGAAACCTGGAAAACTCTGCCTGAAGAAAGCTATGCTTCTATGAACTGCTGGTGCTTCCCCGCATCATTTATTGGTGAGCTCGGCGTTTATTTTGAAGATTTTCTTAAAAATGAGATGCCGCTTGATCCCATAAAGAGTGAATTCTATCTTCCGTTTGCAGTGCGCGAAATGCTCAAGCAGGGCAAATGCACCGTGGATGTTCTTAAAACCGATGAAAAATGGTTCGGTGTTACTTATGCTGAGGATAAACCCTTTGTTGTTAAATCTGTAAAAGAATATGTTGATGCGGGTGTTTACCCCGAAAAACTTTGGTGAATAATTATGAATAGATTATTAGCGGTTATTATTTGCGCTTTATTGATCGTATCGTTTTGCTCCTGCGGCACAACCGAGGAAGTGCCCGAAACAACAATAACAACGACTTCCGCTGAATTGCCAACGCCCGAGAAGATTGTCAGCATTGATATTAACGGCGATTTTATAGGTGATGCCGAAGCTCTTAAGAGTGAGGTCGAAGCTTTTAAAGGCGGTGAACTGAAGGTTCTTGAAAACGGCGATGTGACAATTGAAATGCCCGAAGAATCTTATTTGCTTTTCCTTGAAAGCAGAAAAGCACCGGTACTTGAGGTGCTTGAAAAGGGTTTTCAATCTATTGATTTTTATAAATCTTATAAAATTGATGACGAAATGCGAAATCTTGATGTTGTCGTAGATGCCGGAAAATATACCGGCACTGATGAGCAGAACACAAGCGTTTCGGTTGAATCGAGCGCAATAATCGCTTATCAGATTTTTGTCGATGAGCCTTTCGGTCTTACAATTCGCGTTATCAGTGATGCAAGCGGCGAGGAAATTACAAGCTACAAAGCGTTTTAAGAATGAATAAGAAAATGCACGGTCAGCCGCCGTGCATTTTTCTTTGTTCTATTTCTTTAAGGTTTTCATTAAATTCGCGCTTTATCCATACAAACGACAATACCCACGAGGCAATAACCGCAAGAAAAATATCGATTCTTCCGCCGGGGAAAAATGACACTATTGTGAAAAAAGACATTGTTGCGTTATTCCTTACGCCGAGTATCATCAAAAGCCATTCCAATACTATTATTAATCGGCAGAACGGCAAAGCGCATACCACCGACCAACAAAGGCAAGCTGTTTGCGGTCCCCAATGCTTAGGCAGCTTCCACATCATCGGAACATATTTATCGGCATCACCGTAATTTAAAAGAGCCATATAGCGTTTTAAATCGGTTTCATCGGTTTGAGGGCGCCTGTAAACAAGAAATGCGTAACGCGCCATTATAAAATAACCGAAGTATGTTACGGCGTTTATCAGTATAAGTCCCGACCAACCGAAATCAAACATATCAAAAAGCGGGTTGCCTTCAAGCAGAAGGTTCGGGGTAGCAAGGTAAGTAAACCACAAATCAAGCACCGTTACCGCGAGGTATGAAATGCAAAGTAAAAGGAATTCGGCTTTGCTTTTTTGCGATGACGATTTAAATGCACTTTTCATATCTTCACCTCAAATATATATTAACGCGCCATTCTTATCTTTTCAATTGAAAATGAGCATTTTTTTATATTTTTTCCTTAATTAACGCGATAAATAAAAAAATTTCAAAAAAAGGTTGCATTTTAATTCGGTTTGTGATAATATTCTTCTGCTAATGTGTATTTACATTTAAAGAGGTGACATCAATGAAAGAAGGACTTCATCCGAAATACGGCGCAACACAGGTTAAGTGTGCATGCGGTGCGGTACTTGACACAGCTTCCACCAAAGAGGGTATGCGTGTTGATATCTGCTCAAAATGCCACCCGTTCTTTACCGGCAAGCAGAAGCTTGTTGATACAGGCGGACGTGTAGACAGATTCAATAAGAAATATAATCTTTCAAAGTAATTATATTGCTGAATCAGCCGGTGAGTTATCACCGGCTTTTTGCGTTATTCATAAGGGGGGAGTATTACGGCGGGCTACAAAACTCTTGCGGGTTTCGGGCAGGATGAATTTACCGAAAAAAAGTCAAGATTTATCTGCTATGCGAAGCATATCGAAACAGAAACCGAGGCGCAGGCGTTTATCGGTGAAATATCAAAAAAACATTGGGATGCACGCCATAATGTTTACGCATACGTGCTGCGCGAGGGCGGCGTTAAGCGCTTTTCCGATGACGGTGAGCCGCAGGGCACGGCGGGTATGCCCGTTCTTAATGTAATCGAGCAAAACGAACTAACCGATTGTGTGCTTGTAGTTACTCGCTATTTCGGCGGTGTATTGCTTGGCGGCGGAGGGCTTGTGCGTGCGTATTCACATAGTGCAAAGCTTGGTGTGGATAATGCCGGTACTGTTCGGGTCGAAAGTTGTCTTGTCCTGAAAATCGGTTGTGATTACGGCAGTTATGCAAAAATCGAAAGCCTTGTGCGTGATTCCGGCGGTGAAATCACCGCAACCGAATTTGCAGACTGTGTACAGATAACCTTTAAATTGATGCAATCATCTTTGTTGACTTTTGAAAAGAAACTTGCCGATATAACCAATGGCGCAATAATTGCAAATACCGTCGGTGAAAGTGAAATTTTTATAAAATGATCTCTGATTTGTGAAAAATCGGAGATTTTTTAAACTTTTATAAAAAAATAAAGGCTTTTTCCGACTTTTTTCGTATTATAGGGTGTAAAAGCCATTTGTTGAACGGAGGGGACATATGAATAACGAAATCAGGCTAAAAACTCTTGAACGCGAAAAGCATACTTTATCAGAGTATGCCGCTTTGTGTGAAAATACGCGCGGCAGAGTCACTCCCGAAGATGAATGCCCCGTAAGAACCGCGTACCAGCGTGACCGTGACAGAATTCTTCACTCCTCGTCATTCCGGCGTCTTAAAGATAAAACCCAGGTTTTTCTCGCCCCCGATAATGTTCATTACAGAACACGCCTTACTCATACGCTTGAGGTCGCGCAGATCGCACGCACCATTGCCCGTTCGCTTTCTCTTAACGAGGATTTGACCGAAGCTATTGCTCTCGGTCACGATTTGGGGCACACTCCGTTCGGTCATGCGGGCGAGCGTGCTTTAAATCAGGTTTTTGAAAATGGTTTTACTCATTTTGAGCAAAGTCTGCGCGTTGTCGAAAGGCTTGAGCATGGCGGCAAGGGGCTCAATCTTACTTACGAGGTGCGCGACGGTATTCTCTGCCATACCCGCGGCAAAGAGGCGGATACTCTCGAAGGCAGAATAGTAAAGCTTGCAGATAAAATCGCCTATATCAATCACGATATCGATGATGCCGAACGCGGCGGAGTGCTTTCCGAGGATGATATTCCGCTTGAAATACGGCTTGTTCTCGGGTTTAAGAAAAGCGAACGCATAAATACCCTAATAATGTCCGCTATCGAAAACACGAAGGATGAAATCAAAATGGCGGATGACATTTTTGCCGCGTTTGAAGAGCTTCATTCCTTTATGTACAAATATGTTTACACTAACCCGATTTGCAAAGGCGAGGAGGGTAAGGCGGAAAATATGGTGAAAGAGCTTTACCGCTACTATTCGCACAATCCGTCACAACTGCCGGAATTTTACTACGAAATCGCAAAAAAAGACGGTGCCGACAGAGCTGCTTGCGACTATATTTCAGGTATGTCGGACAGCTACTGCCTGAAAACCTTTAACGATTTGTTTGTTCCTAAATTTTGGAATTACTGATAAACTTTTTATTTTTATGAAAGGGGGATTACCGTGCCGAGATTACCCGAGGCTTTTATTGACGGCGTAAGAAGCGCCAACGATATAGAAAGCGTATTATCATCTTATATGGATTTGAAACGGCGCGGTAAAAACCTTGTCGGTCTTTGCCCGTTCCATAACGAAAAGACCCCGTCTTTTACTGTTTACCCGGAAACACAATCGTATTATTGTTTCGGGTGCGGCGCAGGCGGAGATGTTGTTACTTTTGTTCGTAATATCGAAAACCTCGATTATATAGAAGCCGTTAAACTTCTTGCCGACAGAGCGGGGATTCGTATGCCAGAGGAAAATTATGATGACGGTACGGCAAAGCTTCGCAGGCGAATTTACGAAGCCAATCGTGAGGCGGCGGGCTTTTTCCACCGTACACTGTTTACAGAGCAGGGCAGGCAGCAGCTCGAATACCTGCAAAAGCGCGGCGTTTCTCCGGCAATGGTGAAGCATTTCGGGCTCGGAGCCGCACCTGAGGATTGGCACTCTCTCGGTGATTATCTTCAAAGCAAAGGCTTTAAGCGCGATGAACTTGTAGCGGCAAATCTGTTGCGTACAACTGAAAAAAACGGGAAAAAGTATTATTTTGATGCTTTCAGAGCCAAGGTGATGTACCCGGTAATAGATGTACGCGGTAATGTGGTTGCTTTCGGCGGCAGGGTGCTTGATAACAGTAAACCCAAATACATAAACACCTCCGATACCCTTATTTATAAAAAAAGTAATGAGTTATTCGCTTTGAATTTTGCCAAAAACGGCAATAACCGGCAGCTTATTCTTTGTGAAGGGTATATGGATGTTATAGCATTGCATTCCGCCGGTTTTACAAATGCGGTGGCGGGATTGGGTACGGCGCTCACGAGTGAGCAGGTGAGCATCATTTCCCGTTACGCCGATGAAGTTTACCTTTGTTATGACAGTGATGAAGCCGGGCAGAAAGCGGTCAGAGCGGCTATGGCGCTGTTTTCCAAAACGGGTGTGCGCGTCAAGGTCATACGCCTTGAGGGCGGCAAGGATCCCGATGAAATCATTCGCGAGTACGGTAAAGAACGATTCAGAAAACTTCTTGAAGCGGCAGATAATGACATAGAGTACAAGCTCTCTAAAATCAGAGAGAAGTATGTTGTGGAAACCTCCGACGGAAAAATAGGCTATTTAAAAGAGGCGGTAAGGCTGCTCGCGCTTAGTGATTTGCTCACTCGTGA
Source organism: Acutalibacteraceae bacterium (assembly GCA_045616765.1). Lineage (GTDB taxonomy): Bacteria > Bacillota > Clostridia > Oscillospirales > Acutalibacteraceae > DTU089. The sequence continues at coordinate 60,379 of JAZLHL010000039.1, read as the reverse complement.
TGTTTATGCTTCCCGACTGTCGGATGATTTAAGCGTATCTAAGGATGCTATAATTAACCAAATTAAATCAGCGGCAAAAAGTAATGCGCGTAAAGATGAAAAAGAAAGGCTCGATACAGCTCGCAAACAGTCCTTTGAACTCGAAAAGGCAGTTGATCCGCAGCGTACCAAAAACCTGCGCGCCTCGCGTGCAGAGGATGCCCTGCTCACAACGCTTTTGAACAATTCGTCTTTTTATCGTGAATTAAAATCGAAATTAAGTGATGAACTTTTTGTCACTCCGGTCAATAAGCGGCTTTTTACGGTTATGAAAGAACGGCTCGACAATGGCGAAGCCGTGGATATTTCTCACTTGTCTGCAAATCTTACAAATGATGAAACGGGCAATGTCGCACGGCTGCTTGCAAACAGCGCGCTTGTTTCAAACACCGTTGGCGAATGCGAGGATTGCATACGCGTTCTTGAGGATGAAATGCGTAAGCGCTCCGTTACGGACGCTTCGCAAATGACTCCCGAGCAGATGCTTGCATATATAGATTCGTTGAAAAAACAAAGTGAATAAATTTATTGTGGAAAGGTGTGTTTTCTATGGAAACATGGGACAAAAATCCGAAAATCAAGGCTTTGATCGAGAAAGGTAAAACAACGGGTAAACTTGCTACCCACGAAATCGACAACGCAATTCTTGAAATAGAATTTGATGTTGAAGACCTTGATAAACTCTATGAAACGATCGAAAGTAACAACATTGAAATCATCGATGACCTCGGTGATGAAATGCTTGATGCCATTTCACTTGATTTTGAGGTCACCAAGGTCGGTGATGAGGAAGGCGGCGATGTAAAAGCCATCGGCGTTGACGATCCCGTTAAAGTTTACCTTAAAGAAATCGGCAGAGTTCCGCTTCTTACCTCCGAGGAGGAAATCGAGCTTGCCATGCGTATTTCTCAGGATGATCCCGAAGCTAAACGCCGCCTTTCAGAGGCAAACCTCCGCCTTGTTGTAAGCATTGCAAAGCGCTATGTCGGCAGGGGTATGCAGTTCCTCGATCTCATTCAGGAGGGCAACCTCGGTCTTATAAAAGCGGTCGATAAATTCGATTACACCAAGGGTTTCAAATTCTCAACCTATGCAACATGGTGGATAAGACAAGCCATTACCCGCGCTATTGCCGACCAGGCAAGAACTATCCGCATCCCCGTTCATATGGTTGAAACCATCAATAAGGTTAAAAAAGCAAACAGCCAGCTTCTGCACGAAAACGGCAGAGATCCCTCGGCTGAAGAAATTGCACAGTCACTCGATATGCCCGTTGAAAAGGTGCGCGAAATTCTGCGTGTTGCGCAGGAACCCGTTTCGCTTGAAACTCCCATCGGCGAGGAGGAGGACAGCCATCTCGGCGATTTCATTCCCGACGATGATGCACAGGCTCCCGTTGATGCCGCTTCCATGGCACTTATGAGAGAACAGCTTGCCGAAGTACTTAAAACGCTCACCCCCAGAGAAGCACGCGTGCTGAGTCTTCGTTACGGTCTTGAAGACGGCAATCCCAAAACTCTTGAGGAAGTCGGCAAGGAATTCGATGTTACAAGAGAACGCATCCGTCAGATAGAAGCAAAAGCACTGAGAAAACTGCGCCATCCGAGCCGCAGCAAGAAGCTTAAAGATTTCCTTGACTGATTTAGCGCGGATTTAAAACATAATAATGAAATAAGGGCTTTACGGCGATTTTGTGTTGCCGTAAAGTCCTTGTTTTTTAATAATTTGCATCGGTTATAATTGCTTCGGCGCATTTTATGCCGTCAACCGCTGCCGAAACTATTCCGCCTGCATAGCCTGCACCTTCACCTGCGGGGTAAAGACCGCGAAGTTCGGTCGTCTGGTAAAATTCGTCACGCACGATTCTTATGGGCGATGAACTGCGGGATTCGGGTGCTGTCAAAACCGCGTCGTGCAGTTTGAAACCGGGGAGTTGCCTGTCGAAACTGTCAATCGCCGCGGCAATCGTATCACATACATGCTTTGGCAGAATATCCCTTATGTTCGACGGCACGACACCCGTCGGGCACGACGGATTGACCGAGCCGAGCTTTGTCGATTTAACATCGTTCAGAAAATCGCCGAGCAGCTGCGCAGGCGCAGTGTAATCACCACCGCCGAGTTTAAATGCCTTTTGTTCAATCTCGCGCTGTAAATACATTCCGGCGAGCGGATGCGGATTGTCAAACGGCGGCTCAATACCCACAAGCAGCGCGCAGTTTGCGTTTTCCTTGTCACGCGCGTATTCGCTCATACCGTTTACGACCATTCCGCCTTCTTCGGAGGATGCCGCAACCACCGTGCCGCCCGGGCACATACAGAATGTGTAAAGCCCTCTGCCGTGGTCGGGGTGTGCCGAAAGCTTGTAGTCGGCAGGCGGCAAGAGGGGAGAGTTCCACATCTTGCCGTAGCGCGATTTGTTAATATATTCCTGCCTGTGTTCAATTCTTGTGCCAACGGAAAACGGCTTCTGATTTATTTCAAGCCCCATTTTATAAAGCAGCTCAAATGTATCGCGCGATGAATGACCTATTGCGAGAATAACGGCATCCGTTTCCACATCGTACTCTCTGCCGGTTTTCTCTTTAACGCCGATACCTGCGACAAATCCGTTTGCGGTGTAAATACCCGTCAGTTTTGTGTCAAAATGAACTTCTCCGCCGAGCCTGATAATTTCTTTACGAATGTTTTTCACAACGGTTTTCAGTTTATCCGTACCGATGTGCGGCGTTGCCGAATATAATATTTCGGCAGGTGCGCCGAACTCCGCAAAACGCAGAAAAACCTCTCTGCACCGAGGGTCCTTGATACCGGTGGTGAGTTTACCGTCGGAAAATGTGCCTGCGCCGCCCTCGCCGAACTGCACATTCGATTCGGTATCAAGAATGTGACTGTTCCAGAATGTATTTACATGCCTTGTGCGTTCCTCCACCTTTGCGCCGCGTTCAAAAACGATTGGCTTCAAGCCTGCTTTCGCAAGCGTCAGTGCTGCAAACATTCCGGCAGGGCCAAAACCCACAACTACGGGGCGATACCGTGAATTCCTTTTAAGCTCAGGCATCTCATAAGTATATCTTTTGGTCACAAAAGCTTTATTCGGAGCAAAGTGCGAAACTGTTTTTTCTTCATCAAGGCTTGTTTCAATATCTGCCGAATAAACGAGTATTATATTATCGCGGTCACGCGAATCGATAGAACGCTTTGCAACTGCAAAATCGATAATATCCGCTTCATTTATGCGCAGTGCTTTCGCCGCCGCGGTTTTCAACTCCGCATCGGTCGAGCCGAGTTTCATTTTTATTTCGTTAAGTCTTATCATAATTTACTTTCTTTCGTTACCCGATATGTATTTTGCGGCGTTGTGTCCGGCAATTCTGCCGGTAGTCCACGCAAGGTGCAGGTTATAGCCGCCGCAGTTACCGTGAATATTCAGAATTTCACCGCAGGCAAAAAGCCCGTCGCAGAGCCTTGACATCATTGTTTCGGAGTCGAATTCTTTTACATCAATGCCGCCGTCTGTTATCTGTGCCGAGTCGAAATCTTTTGCTTTATCGACAGCGAGTGTGTAGTGTTTCAGCGTATTCAATATTTTGTTGATGTCCGATTCACTTAAACGGTTCACAAGTGTGTGAGGTGCGATTTTTGCTTTTTCCATAACAGAAAATCCGAGCTTCTGATTATTCAATCCCGTTAACAGAGTTTCGGTTTCGGCAGCAGGCATATTAGATATAAAGTCGGTTATGTGCTTTTTCAAATCATTCGGAGTGAATTCGCGGCATAAATCAAGTTCGACCCGTAAATTCTTCAAATCTTTGCATAAACGGGAAAGATTCATAACCGGTATGCCCGAAATGCTTCCGTCATTAAATTGAATTTCTCCGTACTCTTTACCGAGCAATTCTTGGTTGGCGTACAGTTTAATTTCAGCTTCGCAGCGTACACCTTTTATTGTTTTGAGTGTTTTTTCGTGCGATGATATTGCCGAAAGGGCAGGATAAAGCGGAGTGCAGGTGTGCCCGAAATGCGTAAGCAACGCGTAAGCCGAACCGTCGGACCCGTGAACCGCCGATGATTTGCCGCCGCCTGCAACAATTACTGCATCATAGGCTGCACCATTTATATGGAATTTTTCCTCTTTTTTATTTACCTCGGTTACGGCGGTGTCTGTTAAGATGTTTATTTTCATTTGCGCTGCTGCCGAAAGAATCACATCGCGGATTGCGGAAGCCTGCTGAGAGCGCGGATATATTCTGCCGTCCTCAATGTAAGGCAAAATACCTAAATCATGAAAAAAAGATTCACTGTCGGAATATGCAGATGAAAGTACATCTCGCAAAAAGGATTTATCTCCGTAAAAATTGGCGGGTGAAAGGTCTCTGTTGGTGAAATTACATCTGCCGTTTCCGGTAACAAGTATTTTTTTCGCTGCTTTCGGCATCCTGTCGTAAACGGTTATCTCACACTCATTCAGTGCTTTTTTTGCTTCAATGGCGGCACATAAACCCGATGCACCCGCACCGATGATCGCTAATTTTTTTACAGACATTTCTTCACTTCCTTTTTTCTCGCATATTATACACCATTTTTAATTAACTGACAATACGAGAATTATTATTTTATTTCTAATGGTTATAAATATTATTTATATCAAAAACGGTTTACAAATATTGCCGTTCTGTGCTATAATAATCACTAATTTTCCAAGCGTTTGGAGGTCGGAAATGAAACATGTTGAAATTGCACAGCTATATAAAGACGCTTCACGGTTCGCAGATGTCGAAATAACCGTTTGCGGCTGGGTAAGAAGCATTCGTGCATCAAAAGCAGTCGGCTTTGCCGTTATCAATGACGGCGGCTGTTTTAAAAGTCTTCAGGTCGTTTTTGAAGATGAAAAGGTGGCAAATTTCAAGGATATTGCAAAGCTCAATGTCGGTGCTGCCATTATTGTCAGGGGAACGCTTATTCTCACGCCCGATTCTGCTCAACCCTTTGAAATCAACGCTTCGGAGATTACCGTCGAGGGTGAATCTTCTCCCGATTATCCCTTGCAGAAAAAGAAGCATACTCTTGAGTATCTTCGCACTGTCGGCCATTTGCGCCCGCGGGCGAATACTTATGCCGCGGCATTCAGAGTGCGCTCTGCGGCATCGTTTGCAATACATCGCTTTTTTCAGGAACGCGGTTTTCTTTATGCACATACTCCGCTTATTTCATGCAGCGATTGCGAGGGCGCAGGCGAGATGTTCAGAGTAACATCTTTCCCGCTTGACGATATCCCCAAGACCGAGGACGGCGCGGTTGATTATTCGCAGGATTTCTTCTGCAAGCCGGCATATCTTACCGTTTCCGGTCAGCTTGAGGGTGAAATTATGGCTCAGTCATTCGGAAAGATTTACACCTTCGGTCCCACCTTCAGAGCTGAGCGTTCATATACACAGCGCCATGCAGCCGAATTCTGGATGATAGAGCCGGAAATTGCCTTTGCCGACCTTGCGGATTATATGGATCTTGCCGAGGATATGATAAAATATGTTATCAATTATGTTCTTGAAAACTGTCAGCAGGAGCTTGAATTCTGCAATAAATTTATCGATCAGGGGCTTATTGAGCGTCTTACAACCGTAGCGAATTCGGATTTTGCGCGTGTCACATATACCGATGCCGTCAGGCTTCTTGAACGGAATAACGATAGTTTTCAGTTTAAAGCATATTGGGGCTGCGATTTGCAGACCGAGCACGAAAGGTATCTTACCGAGCAGGTTTACAAAAAACCTGTATTTGTAACTGATTACCCTAAGGAAATCAAAGCTTTCTATATGCGCCTTAACGACGACGGCAAAACCGTTGCCGCGGCAGATTTACTCGTTATGGGAATCGGTGAAATCATAGGCGGCAGTCAGCGTGAAGAAAGACTCGATGTTCTTACCGACAGAATACACGAACTCGGTCTCAAAGAGGAAGATTACTGGTGGTACCTTGATTTGCGCCGTTACGGCGGTACACATCATGCCGGGTTCGGTCTCGGTTTTGAAAGACTCATTATGTACCTTACGGGTATTTCAAATATACGCGATGTTCTTCCATTCCCGAGAACGACCGGTACAGCTGAATTTTAATTTTGGAGATGTTATTATGAAATCTTATATTGAAATGACAAAAGTCGAAGCGGCGGAAGAATACGCAAAAGTAAAAGCCGCTTATGATGCTCTTAAGGCAAAAGGCTTGCAGATAGATATGTCGCGCGGTAAGCCGGGCGCGGACCAGCTATGTATTTCCGACGGTATGAACGATGTTTTCAAAGACGGCGATTTTAAGTGTGAGGCGGGCGTAGATGTGCGCAATTACGGTCTTCTTGACGGTATTCCCGAGTGCAAAAAGCTGTTTGCCGATTTGCTTGAAGTCGAGCCGGAAAATGTCATTATCGGCGGCAATTCAAGCCTTACTCTGATGTTCGATTTTATTTCACAGTGTATGTATCAGGGCTGTGGATTCACCCCGTGGGCACAACAGGGCAAAATCAAATTTCTTTGCCCGTGCCCGGGGTATGACAGACACTTTGCCATACTTGAATTTTTCGGCATTGAAATGATAAATATCGATATGACTCCCACCGGTCCTGATATGGCACAAATTGAACAAGCCGTTAAGGATCCATCCGTTAAGGGTATGTTTTGTGTGCCCAAATATTCAAATCCGCAGGGTATCACATACTCGGCGGAAACAGTAAAACGCATAGCAAATCTCAATACCGCGGCGGATGACTTCCGCATTGTGTGGGATAACGCCTATATCGTTCACGACCTCACCGATACAACCGATGAACTTGTTAATATTTTTGATGTTCTTCCCGAACGCAATAAAAATATGGTTGTTGAGGTTGCTTCAACATCTAAAATTTCGTACCCCGGTGCAGGTGTTTCCTGCCTTGCTTCATCTGTCGACAACATTAAAGAAATACTTAAAAGACTTACAATTCAATCTATCAGCTATGACAAGGTCAATATGCTCCGTCATGTAAAATTCTTTAAAAATCTCGACGGTATCAAAGCTCATATGAAACTGCACGCTGCAATTCTCAAGCCTAAATTCGATGCTGTGCTTGAAAATCTCAACTCCGAACTAAGCGGTCTCGGTATTGCCGAATGGCTTGAGCCCGGGGGCGGCTATTTTATAAGCCTCGATGTCACCGCCGGCAGTGCTTCAAGAGTGGGCGTGCTCTGCAAAGAAGCGGGCGTTAAGCTCACCAATGTCGGCGCAACATTCCCTTACGGCAAGGACCCTGGCGACAGCAACATCCGCATAGCACCCACATTCCCGTCGGCAGAGGTGCTCGCGCAGGCGGTTGAGGTGCTTACGGTATCCGTTAAGCTTGCCTGCCTCGAAGAGCTTGTAAAATAGGAGTAAGCTATGATTAGAATAGGTCACGGCTACGATGTTCACGCATTTGCCGAGGGCAGAAAATGTATTATCGGCGGTGTGGATATCCCGTGTGAAAAAGGTCTGCTCGGTCATTCCGATGCCGATGTTCTTCTGCATGCAATTTCCGATGCACTGCTCGGCGCGGCGGCTCTCGGTGATATAGGCAAGCACTTTCCCGATACCGATGAGCGCTATCTCGGAGCTGACAGCTTGTTACTGCTCAAAAATGTTGCGGAGCTTTTAGCCGAAAACGGATATAAAACTGTCAATGTTGATTCAACGGTGATAGCACAAGTGCCGAAGCTTGCGCCGTATATTGACGAAATGCGCGGCAATATTGCGGCGGCAATCGGTGTTGATGTTGATTGTGTGAGCGTAAAAGCCACGACCGAAGAAAAACTCGGTTTCACCGGTAAAAAAGAGGGAATAGCGGCGCACGCCGTTTGCCTTTTGGAAAAGTAAACAACAACCAAATCCTTGCATATTATGTATAAAACACATAATATGGAAGGGTTTTTTATGAGTAAAAAAGGTTTAAAGGTTGGCTCCGTCACATACGCGATGAAGGGGCGCGATCTGTTACAGAAAAACGGTTATAAGGCATATCTCGCGCGCAATCCTCAACCCGCTTCGGATGAGGGCTGCGGATATGTTATTTATGTAAACAATCTTGATGATAAGTGCATAAAACTTCTTAAAAATAACGGCATAGCATTACGCGGTACCGTCGATTTGGGGGATGCGTTATGATATATTTTGACAACGCGGCGACCTCGTTTCCCAAGCCGTTCTGCGTAATAAATTCACTTACCGAGGCGATGTCGCTTTATGGGGCAAATCCCGGCAGAAGCGGCCACGATATGTCGATCGCCACTTCGGAACAGGTGTATTCAGTGCGCGAAAAGTTGGCGGATTTTTTTAATTGCCGGGCACCTGAAAATGTGTCGTTTACGCAAAATTGCACGCTTGCGCTGAACACTGCAATAAAAGGTCTTGTATGCAGCGGCGACCATGTGCTGATTTCTTCGCTTGAACACAATTCCGTTCTGCGTCCCGTACATGCTTTGTATGAGCAGGGCATAATAACCTACGATGTTTTCAAGGTGTATGAAGACGATAATATGACTATATCGTCTATGCGCAGTATGCTTAAAGAGAATACGAAACTTGTGATAGTAACTTCCGTCTCCAATGTTACTGGCAGAATTATGCCGATTAAAAGAATTTCAGCTGCAGTGCACAGTGCGGGCGCTCTGCTTGTGGTTGACGGAGCACAAGGTGCCGGAGTTGTCGGAATAGATATTATGAATGACGGCATAGATTGTCTTTGTGTGCCCGGTCACAAGGGCTTGTGCGGACCCATGGGAACAGGAGCGATTTTGCATCGCGGACTTACATTTTCAACAATAGTCGAAGGCGGTACCGGCACGGCTTCCGCTTCTTATTGTCAACCGCATGAATACCCCGAAAGACTTGAAAGCGGCACAGTAAATGTGCCCGGAATTATTGCGCTCGGCAGCGGTGTTGACTATATAAAGCAAATCGGTATCAAAAATATTTTCAGCGTGGAAACAGAGCTTTGCCGGCAACTTTTTGACGGCTTGAAGAATATTGACGGCGTTAAGCTTTGCGATGAAAGTTACAACAGTATTTATCACGCTCCGCTGCTCAGCTTCAATGTCGGCAGCAGCCATAGTGAGCGTGTTGCGGCGCTGCTCAACGATGGCGGTTTTGCCGTAAGGGGCGGTCTTCACTGCTCGCCGCTTGCCCACAAAACACTGAATACGCTCTCAACAGGCACCGTAAGAGTGTCTCCGTCTGTAAATAATACGGAAAAAGATATAAATAATCTGTTAAATTTAATAAGAAAAATTGCAATTCGTGAAAAGCTATGATATAATTTATTATAATTATGTAATATTATAACTGAGGCAGGATGTTGTTTTTTATCGGAGGATGAATATGAAGGAAATAATCGCTTATCTCGAGAAAATTTGGCTTGCCCTTAGAAGCTTGGATTTTGCTTCCACAAGCTTTATTTCAGATATTTTTGATATACTTCTCGTAACATTTATCATTTATGAGGCTATAAAAATAATTCGCGGTTCACGCACATTTCAGGTCATCAAGGGTATCGCTTTTTTGATAGCAGTATTTCTGATAGTCAAGCTTTTGAATATGGAGGCGAGCGAATACCTTCTTTCTGTCCTTTTTGAAAATGCACTTATAATTCTTGTAATTCTCTTTTCCCCCGAACTGCGCAGTATGCTTGAGCGAGTGGGCAGGCGTTCTATTAAAGATATTTCGCTCTTTAATTTCGGTAACTCCAAAGAACGCGAAAGAATAATCACCGCCACTGTAAATGATTTTTGCAAAGCTGCTTCCGAATTGAGTGAAACAAAAACCGGCGCCCTCGTTGTATTTGAACGCGAAGCACCGCTGCAGGATATTATCAAAACCGGCACCGTTCTTGATGCCTGCTCGTCACCGCAGCTTTTTAACGGGCTGTTTTTTAAGAATTCTGCCTTGCATGACGGTGCTGTGGTTGTGCGCGACGGCAGAATTTACGCCGCGGGTTGCATACTGCCGCTTACGCACGAAACTTCTATTGCGAGCAATCTCGGCACACGCCACAGAGCGGCAATCGGAATGAGCGAGCAGAGTGATGCTGTTGCCGTTATCGTATCCGAAGAAACCGGCGCGATATCAGTCGCTGTCGATGGTAAGCTTGAGCATGATATTCAAACCGGCAGACTTCGTGAATTGCTGCTTGAATCGCTTGCGACTGCAACAGATGAAACAAACGCCAAAGATAAGAAAAAACTTTTCGGCGGAAAAGGTAAAAAGAACGGGGGCGGCGAAATTGAAAAATAAAATCAAATTTAACGATTTGTTTTACAACGATAAATTTGTTCTTGTGTTTTCGTTCTTGATTGCCGTCGGTGTCTGGCTCGCAGTCGTTATAAATGTAGGTGAAGAAACAAGTCGCGTAATCAAAGATGTCAAAGTGCACATTGATACCGCCATTCCTTCGCAGTTCGGACTTGAAGTTTTCGGCAATACGGATTACACCGTTGATGTTACCGTTAGCGGCAAAAAGTATCAGATTTCCAACGCTGCTCTTTCTGCCGATGATATTCTCGTTACGGCACAAACAAATAATGTTGACTCTGCCGGTATAAGAACCCTGCAGCTTAAGGCTGAGGATTTACGAGGCAGAACATCATATAAGATTTCGGCAACCTCGCTTAAAACGATTGATGTTTATTTTGATACCTCCAAGACCGTTCAGCTTGTGATTGAGCCTGAACTGATTGCCGACGGATTTGAGGTCGTGGATGACGGCTATACCTGCGGCGAGCTTAATCTTTCCGAGTCATCGGTAAGTGTTACCGGTCCTTCGGCTGAAATAAACCGCATAAATAAGGTTACCGCAAGCTTGAAACTGGATGCGCCTCTTTCCGCCAACAAGTCCGCAAAAGCCTCGGTGCATCTTTCAGACGAGAACGGTAAAAGTGATTTCAAATATATATCGCTCAGTTTGGATGAAGTCGTGCTTACGATACCGGTTTTCAAGGTGAAAGAAGTCGAAACTTCGGTAACATTTAAAAATGCACCCGATAATTATGTAGTAAACCCATTATCGTTTAATGTTTCGCCTGAAAAAGATTTGTTCAATATCTCAGTTGACGATTACGAAAAAACAAATGTGTATTCAATCGGTACGGTCGATTTTAAAAACCTGTCACCGACCAACCATGTATTTTCATTCAATGCAGAAGATCTCGGAACTGCAAAGGGCGGCGAAACCGAAACATACACAGTTAATGTTGATGTGACCGGTATAGAGCAGGAATATTTCACAATTGATGCGGAAAAGTACAAAATTACCGAGGGTCAAGTGAAATATAATGTATCAGAACTCAACAAGTCGGTTGTTATAGTCGGTGCGCCGAAAAATCTTTCCTCAATTACGGAAGATATGATTACGGTTGCAGTTGATCTTTCGGATCTTGATTTGACCGGAGGGCAGACGGTTACCGTGCCTGCGGTGGTTACGGTAAAGAGTGATACGGGCTGCTGGGTTTACGGCACATATTCTGTTGATGTATCTTATTGAATTCGTTGAATGAAGGGGGGTCGCCGTTTTGAAAAAAGCTCTTGCGCTTATATTGTGCGTTGTGCTGATGCTTATTGCATTTTCGGGGTGTTCTCTCAATTTCTTTTCGGTCGAAAGTCTTATGGCGCCGCCGATGCAGTCCGGCAGAAACGGAGAGGTGCAGGCAGCTTTCAAAAAATATATGAACGACAAAAATGTTCTTCTTAAAACCCCCGCTAAGGGCGATTATCAAACTCCGTATATTTTCTTCGATTTAAACGGCGACGGTCAGCAGGAGGCACTTGTATTCTATGTGGATAATACTGTGGATGCCTCCGTGCGATTTGCTATTCTTGAGTGTATAAACGATACTTGGGTAATATCTGCTGCACTTACCGGTGCGGGCAACGGTGTTTACGATGTTGCGTTTAACGATATGAATAATGACGGTGTTTTCGAGCTGTTCATTGGCTGGTCACTATTTGAAGCAAAGACATCTCGTGTTATCACGGTTTATTCGGTTAAGAGGGGCAATAACGGCGTACTCGCTTTGGAGATGCTTGCAAGTGAATACTATAACGCAAGGAGCTTTGTCGATTTTAATAATGACGGCAGGAACGATCTCGTGCTTGTATTCCTTGATGACTCCACCGGCATTCAAAAATCTTATATGCGTAATTTCTCGTTGAGCGACAATGGCGAACTCGTAAAATACAGCGAAATACTTATAAATTCCGCAATCACTTCTGTTGCTCAGATACAGTACGATACGCCTTCCGATACCGGCATTACCAGGCTCTTTATAGATTGCCTTAAATCGGACACGCTCGTGTTTACTGAGGTGATTTATTGGAATAACAGCAGGTTGTCGGCTGTGCGTGCGTTCGAGGATGCCGGTACGGCAACGCTGCGTAATTCAAAGGTGCTTTCTTGTGATATTGACGGCGACGGACTTATTGAAGTGCCTGAGCCCGTATCACTTTCGGGAAACGATGCGAATCTTAATTTTACCATTGGCGACGAAACATATTCATTCTCACTGTTAAAGTGGCTTAATCTCGTAGGGGATAAAAGCGAGGGGAATGTTACAACACTTTTCAATCCGCTCGATTCATATCTTTTCCGCTTTAATTGGAATTCCGATGTCACTGTTAGGTACGATAAATTCCGTGAAACTCTTGCATTTTGCGAGTGGAGCGAAGATGAAACCGCCATAAAAGATGAATTGTTTAATATAACTGCGCGGCAGAGTGATGGCGAAAAGCCCGAGTACAGCGACGGCATAATCCTTTCGGAGAACGGTGTCACTTATTATTACGGAATAACCGATTACGGCGAAAATCAAGGTGTTACCGATGATACGGTCATTTCTTCGTTTATAAACATAAAGTGAGGTGCAGGTTTTGAAAAAAGTACTTATTGCCGAGGACGAGGCAGCAATACGCGAAATAATACTTATTACGCTTAAACGCGCAGGGTATGAAGTTACCGAGGCGTGCGACGGTCAACAGGCGCTTGATATTTATTTTGACCGTGACGGCGCGTTTGATGTGGTGCTTCTTGATATTATGATGCCGAATGTTGACGGCCTTGAGGTCTGCAAAAGGCTCAGAAGCCAGAGCAGCACAGTCGGTATTATTATGCTTACCGCCAAAACTCAGGAAATGGATAAGGTCTCAGGGCTTTTGATGGGCGCGGATGATTACATAACAAAGCCTTTTTCTCCGTCGGAACTTATGGCACGTGTGGATAGTGTCTACCGCCGTGTTGCGCTCAATACCCAATCAGCTGACGATACAAAGAAAAACGATAAAATCACACTTGCGCCGTTTGAACTTAATTTTCGCAACAGAACTCTGTATAAAAACGATGAGCTTATTGAATTGACACAGGTCGAGTTTCAGATTATAGAATATTTTTTTGCAAATGCAGGTAAACCGCTGAGCAGAACAGATATTCTGAAGCATGTGTGGGGCGAATCGTATTTCGGCGATGAAAAGGTCGTTGATGTTAATATAAGGCGTCTCAGGATGAAAATCGAAGATGAGCCGTCGATCCCCAAGCATCTCGTTACAGTTTGGGGAATGGGGTATAAGTGGAACAAAAACTGATTTAAGGAAGTGAGCAAATGAAGATAAGGGGTATCACAAAGCGCTGGGCTGCCAACACCCTGCTTGTTACCGCTCTCATTTTGCTTGCGCTCGTTTCGGTCAGTATCATTCTTGTTGTGGGGTATTACCGCAACTATGTTTCGACTTTGCTTTCCGGTTATGCTAACGAAAGTGTATCAAATTACTTTGCTCCTTATATCGGCGGCAGTGATGATACATTCAGGCAAAAATCCAAAGAATTTGTTGACAGCTTTTCCGATAAAGGACTTATGGAGGTTCAGGTCGTTGACCGTCACGGCAAAGTAATTGTTTCATCCTCGGGTTTCAGTGTTGATGAAACCGTCGAAACTATGGAGGATGTTAAAATTGCCGCTGAGGCGCCTACCGGTATCGGGAAGCGCACATTACGCAACGAAAATCATGAAAGCGTTATGGTCGTGGCAATGTCTCTGCCGCGTAACGAGGGCGAATTTTCCGGGGCGGTGCGATTTATTACCTCGCTCAAAAATGTTAACAGACAAATTCTTTTCTTCGTTCTCATAGTGTTCCTCGTTTATATAATAGCACTTGTGTTCGTTGCGATTTCCGGCTTGTTCTTTATTAACACCATTGTTACTCCGGTGCGAAAAATCAACGATGTTGCCAAGAAATTCGCAGATGGCGATTTTAATGTGCGTATAGAGACCGATGCAAAAGCAGATGACGAAATAAATGACCTTGCAGAATCCGTAAACGGTATGATCACCGAGGTCGCCGCAACCGATAAACTGAAAAATGACTTTATTTCCACCGTTTCGCATGAGTTAAGAACACCGCTTACCGCAATTAAGGGATGGGGCGAAATGCTCAAGGAGCTTGACGGTGAGGATCGTGAGCTCAGTCGCCGCGGCACCGAGGTTATTATTAATGAGTCGGAAAGACTTTCACGCCTTGTTGAAGAATTGCTCGATTTCTCGCGTATGCAAAACGGCAGTATGACCCTGAGGCTTGAAAAAATAGATGTGCTCGCAGAGCTTGATGAAACCATTTTCGTTTTCAAGGAACGCTCAAAGCGTGACGGAATCGAGTTGACTTATTCTGTTCCCGATGTTCCGGTACCGATGCAGGCTGACCCGAACAGAATAAAGCAGGTTTTCGTGAATATTCTCGACAATGCGTTTAAATATAACAGTCAGGGCGGTACGGTGAATGTTGAGGCGGCGATAGGCGATAAAACACTCACGATCACCGTAACGGACACAGGCTGCGGTATCTCGGCAGATGACTTGCCGAATGTAAAAAAGAAATTCTACAAAGCCAATATTCAGGTTCGCGGTTCGGGTATAGGCCTTGCGGTCGTTGATGAAATTGTAAAACTTCACAATGGCTCTTTTGAAATTACAAGCGAGCTCGGCGTGGGCACAACCGTTACAATCGTTTTGCCGGTTGAAAAAACGGTTGCCGAACACAATGTGCCGATTATTGAGGAAGTGACGGTATTAAGTTATGAGTAAAGAATCCGAAAAAACAGTTCATAAAACATCGATCGGCGGTCAGGCGCTTATTGAAGGAATAATGATGCAGGGTCCCAAAGGCGCCGCAATGTCCGTAAGGCTTCCGAACGGTACAATAGAAACCGAAATGATGACGGTTAAGCATCTGCGTGATAAATTCAAGCCCGCCGGTTTTCCGCTTATTCGCGGCGTTGTAAATTTTGTTGAAACGCTTTTATTCGGATTTAAATGTATCGAAAAATCTGCCGAAAAAGCCGGGCTTGATGATGAAGAAGACCCCGAAAAAATGTCAAAGCTCGATAAATGGCTTTCAGAGCATTTCGGCCCCACGATGATGACCGTTATCACCGTTATTTCCGCAATACTCGGTTTCGGTCTCGCTTTCGTTCTTTTCTTCTATCTGCCGAGCTTTCTGGTTGATGTGTTCGATAAATATATCTGCAAAGATGCCCTTGCCGATATTCACCCGATTTTTGAGGGTATAATGCGTATGGGTATATTTGTGGCATATATGTGGGCTGTTTCAAAAATGCCGGATATAAAACGCGTTTTTATGTATCACGGTGCTGAGCACAAAACCATATTCTGCTATGAGCACGGGCTTGATTTAACGGTCGAAAACATCCGTAAGCAGAAAAGATTTCACCCGCGCTGCGGCACAAGCTTTATTTTTGTAATTCTCATAATCAGTATTTTTATATCCTCGCTGCTTGTTGTGCTTTTCCCGAAAATCGACGATATACGTTTAGTGTGGATGGCTGTCAAGCTTTTAATAGTTCCGTTCACGGTCGGTGTCGGCTATGAGTTTATAAAATACGCCGGCAGGCACGAAAATCTGTTTGTTAAAATACTTTCTGCACCCGGTCTTTGGATGCAGCGTATTTCAACTGCCGAGCCTACCGATGATATTATAGAGGTCGCCATAGAGTCAATGAAAGCCGTTATCACCGATAATCCGGAGGATGACGCCATTGGATAAACTCTATAACATATACCGAGCCGCGGTTAAACGCCTTGCGGCGGCAGGGTGTGAGGATGCCGAGTTTGATGCAAGGCAGCTTGTTGAGTATGCACTCGGTTATAACAAAACCCAGCTTTTGCTTAAATCCGGCGAACTTATTGACGATGCGCGCACAATACTTTTTGATGATTGTGTCGATCGCCGCTGTAAGCGCGAGCCGCTTCAGTATATTCTCGGTTCATGGGGTTTCAATCGCTTTAGTTTTAAAGTGGGTGATGGTGTACTTATTCCCAGACCCGAGACAGAGCTTCTGCCGGAATTTGCCATTGATTTAATGCGTAAAAAGCCGTGCGCCGTTGTTTATGATTTGTGCTGCGGTTCGGGGTGCATCGGTATCACAGTTGCAAAGCTTTTCCCGACAGTGCGGGTTTTCTGCATTGATTATTCAGATAATGCCATTGAATATGCCGATAAAAACCGCGAATTGCTCATGGCGGATAATGTAACAGTCGTAAAAGCGGATGTTTTTGATGCGCTTGCCTGTCCGTCCCTGCCGCGCCCGGATTTGATACTCTCAAATCCGCCGTATATTCCCACTGCCGAGCTTGCATCCTTGCAGCCGGAGGTGCATTATGAGCCGGATATGGCGCTTGACGGCGGTGCGGACGGTCTCGATTTTTACCGTGCCATTGCGGATAACTGGTTTATGTTTATTTCCAAGGGCGGTTATCTTGCTATGGAATGCGGTGAAAACCAGGCTCACGCCATACTTGAACTGTTCCTTGAAAAAACTGACGGAGCCAAGCTTATTAAAGACGGTGCCGGTATTGACCGCGTTGTGGTTATTAAACGCTGAAAATGCTTTTTGAGTATTGACCTTTTTGATAATATATTGTAAACTGATTAAAATAGGTGGAGTTTTATGATAAATTATATCAGGCAAATGATTTCCGGTCAGTTGAGCGGTGCTGAATTTGTTGTATGTATAGGTGCATTTCTGTATGTGGCATTCTGCGCTACACCTCTGCACGAGTTCGCCCATGCGCTTGTAGCCGTTAAGCTCGGCGACGATACTCCGCGTATTCGCGGCAGGCTCACAATCAACCCCATGGCGCATATCGACTGGATCGGCTTCCTTATGATTTTCCTTTTCGGATTCGGTTATGCGAAACCCGTAGATGTGCGTATGCGCAATTTCAAAAAGCCGAAAAGAGATATGGCAATAGTTGCACTTGCAGGTCCTTTATGCAACCTGCTGCAAAGCTTTGTCTATTTGTTTCTTTACAATCTCTGCCGTTTTGCCGCAATTTCATCGAGCAATATCATGATATTCTATATCGGCTTCTTCTTTATGTTTGCGGCAACCATAAATGTAAATCTTGCGGTATTTAACCTTATACCCATTCCGCCGCTTGACGGTTCCCGTCTGCTTACGGCATTATTGCCCACCAAATACTACTATAAACTGATGCAGTACGAGCGTTACATTATGATAGGTTTGTTCCTGCTGCTGTTCACGGGTATTCTGTCCACACCGCTTTCATTCCTGTCATCTTTGGTGGTAAAAGGGCTTATGTTTATAACTTCACTCCCGTTCGGATTTTAATTGAGGTAAATATGGAACAGATTTCATATAAGCTTGAGGTGTTCGAGGGACCGATGGACTTGCTCCTGCACCTTATAACAAAGCATAAACTTGATATTTACGATATCCCGATTCTTCAGCTTGTTGACCAGTATACCGATTATGTTCGCCGTATGCAGGATGAGGATATGGAGGTCGCCAGCGAATTTCTTGAAATGGCGGCTCGGCTCGTATATATAAAAACGGTTTCGCTGCTTCCCGTCTATGAGGAGGCAGAGGATCTCAAAAAAGAATTGCAGGCGGAGCTTCTCGAATACCGCGACTGTAAAATTCTCGCCGGTAAGCTTTCGCAGATGACCGACGGCTTTGATTACGGTGTGCGTGCATTCCCGGAAGAAGTTGACCCCGATTTGTCTTATAAAAGACTTCATGAGCCGGACGAGCTTTTAAGAGCTTATTCGGTCGCGGCAGGCAAAAAGCTGAGAAGAATGCCGCCGCCGTTTGAATCATTCAAAGCAATCGTTGCAAGAAAAATCGTTTCGGTAGGCTCAAAAATAGATTCCATAGTTTCATCACTCAAAACAAAGCGCAAACGCAAGCTTATGGATATTTATAAAGAGGCAAAGACGCGTTCCGATCTTATTGCCGCATTTCTTGCGGTGCTTGAGCTTGCAAAGAACAAAACGATTTACATAACCGGCGACGGTGACGATGCCGGTATAGAACTTTTGGAAGGAAATGAAAACTCTTGACAGACGCTAAACAAATCGCCGCAGTTGAAGCCGTGCTATTTGCGGCTGCCGAGCCTGTGGAATATACAAGACTTGCATCGGTGCTCGGTTACGA
Organism: Acutalibacteraceae bacterium; assembly: GCA_045616765.1. Classification (GTDB taxonomy): domain Bacteria; phylum Bacillota; class Clostridia; order Oscillospirales; family Acutalibacteraceae; genus DTU089. The sequence continues at coordinate 41,826 of JAZLHL010000039.1, read as the reverse complement.
TGATGAGCAGGTTTTGATTATACTTGATGAAATCGAAAAAAAGCTCAGCGACGAAAGCAGCGGTATCTGCCTTGTGAAGCTTGATACCAAATATCAGCTTTGCAGTAAAAAGGATTACATAGAGCCCATAAGAACGCTCCTTGATTTACGAAAGAACGCTCCGCTGTCGCAGGCGGCGTTTGAAGTGCTTGCAATAATCGCCTACAATCAGCCCATTACCAAGCCCTATATCGAACAGATACGCGGTGTTGATTGTTCCGGTGTAGTGAATACCCTTTGCGTTAAAGGGCTTATTGAAGAAAAGGGCAGGCTTGAGGTTCCCGGTAAACCGGTTTTATACGGTACCACGCCCGCATTTTTACGCTGCTTTTCGCTTGAAAGCCTGCACGATTTGCCGCCGCTGCCCGAAAATGACCGTGAGGTGCTTATGTCAGATGTCGATAACGGTCAGATGTCGCTCTTTGATGGTGTTGAGGAGGATGCTTCCGACTCACCCGAAGCTGAGCCCAATATTGAAAATACCGCAGAATAATTTTTGTTCTGCTGAAGGGGAGATTGGATGCCGTTTTTATATACAATTCTCGGTATCATCCTATTTTTTGTAATTATTTTTTCAATTCCCGTCGGCGTTATTGTAGATTACGGTGAAAAAACACTTGTTGCAATTAAGTGGCTGTTTCTTAAAATAACCGTTGTAGATACATCAAAGCCCAAGAAGGATAAGAAAAAGAAGAAAAAGAAAAAAGAAGATAAACCGAAAGAAGAAAATGAAGAAAAGCCGAAAGAGGATAAACCCAAGCAAAAGGGCAATTCACTTTTGAAGCAGATTTACAATGACCACGGATATGACGGTCTTGTAAAAATGCTCGGTGCGGTCGGTAATTCGCTTTCCGGCTTCTTCGGCAGTCTGTGGAAATCATTTACCATTGATGAACTTTACATAAATATGGTTACCGCCACCGATGATGCCGCACAGACGGCTATAAAGCACGGCAAGCTTTGTTCCTATGCTTACCCCATACTCGGCAAGCTTATCTCCACCTGCAAGGTCAAAAAATATGACTTTGACTTCAGCCCCGATTTTCTTGCATCGAAGTCAACCGCAGAGGCTTATGTGCGGCTCCATATTATACCCATTAAAATCACAAACGCCGCAGTAGTGCTCGTGTTCAGGCTTCTCTTCAAGGTCGTTCTCAAGCTTCTTGTTTCGGTATTCAAGAACAAGAAGAATGCGCCGAAAGCTCCGGCGCCCGAAAAAGTCAAAAATACTTCATCTGCCGCCAAAGCTGATGAGGATTTGAAAAAAACAGATAAAAACAATAACGATAAGGATGGTGTTTCCTAATGGAAAAATCAGCAAACGGTATTCTTCAGACAACAATCGAAAAAGTAAGAGATCTCGTTGACGTCAGCACAATTATCGGCGAGCCCATCAATCTTCCCGACGGTATGACCATCATTCCCGTTTCAAAGGTTACATACGGCTTTGCTTCCGGCGGCTCCGATTTCCCCTCAAAGAATGATACTCACCTTTTCGGCGGTGCAGGCGGCGCAGGTGTTACCATTAACCCCGTAGCTTTCCTTGTTGTAAAAGACGGCGAGGTTTCCATCAAGCACATTATTTCCAACGATAATGCTATTGAAAGAGCAGTTACCATGGTACCCGATATGTTCGATAAGGTAGTTAACCTTGTTGACAAAAAGAAGAAAGACGGCGCAGAGGAAGCTCCCGCAGACGTCGAATAATTCCGATATTTTAATACAACCACCTGCATAAAATGTCAGCAGGTGGTTGGTTTTGCAAAATATTGTCGGTTTTTTTGAAAGGACTGTCGTGCTGACAGGCGTGCTTTATGACAGAAGAAAGATTACAAAAATACCTTTCCGAATGTTCGGTGGCTTCCCGGCGAAAGTCAGAGGAACTCATACGCGCAGGGAAGGTAAAAATCAACGGAAAAATTGCCGAAATAGGCGATAAGGTCATTCCCGGTAAGGATATTGTTACCGTCAACGGCAAAAAGGTTTGTGCCGTTAAGGATAAATACTACATAATGCTCAATAAACCGAGAGGTTATGTTACCACTATGAGCGATGAACTCGGCAGAAAATGTGTTGCCGAGCTTGTGAGTGATGTCGGCGCGGTGGTTTACCCGGTCGGCAGACTTGACCGTGATTCCGAGGGACTTTTACTTTTGACCAATGACGGCGAGTTTGCAAATTCCGTTATGCATCCTCGTAAGCATGTTGCAAAAACTTACAGAGTTACAGTGCGCTCAAATATTAACGATTCGCAGGTCGAAAGGCTTGAAAGCGGCATTTTGCTTGAGGGTAAAATGACTTTGCCGTCTGAGGTGCATATACTCGAAAAAAGTGCTGAACGCAGTGTTTTTGAAATAACAATTTACGAGGGCAGAAACAGACAAATCAGAAAGATGTGCGAGGATGTAAGTCTTGAGGTTATAAGGCTTAAACGGAATTCCGTAGGTCCCGTAAAGCTCGGTATGCTTCAGCCCGGTAAATGGCGTGAGCTTACCGATGAAGAAGTGCGAAAATTAGTTTCTCAATAAGGAGGACTTAATATATGATAAGAAGTATGACCGGCTTCGGCAGGGCGCAGGCATCTGTTGACGGTTATGATGTAACCGTAGAAATAAGAAGCGTAAATCACAGATATTTTGAATTTTCTGCGCGTATTCCGCGTGCATTTTCATTTCTTGAAGATAAAACAAAAAATCTGCTTAACGAAACGATTTCCCGCGGCAAGGTCGAGTGCTCAATGCTTATTGAAGCCAAAAGCGATGATAGTGTTATAGTTACAGTGGATGAGCCGCTTGTTAAAGGCTACTATGACGCAGTTGAAGATATTGCCGAAAAGTTCGATTTAAAGAACGATTTGACCGCGCTTTCGCTTGCGCGTTTTCCGGATGCTCTGAAAATCTCAAAGGCTCCGGTGGATGAGGATGAACTCTGGGCGAAGATTTCTCCCGTTATAAGTGAAGCTTGCAGCCGCTTCGTTGAAATGCGCGAAACAGAGGGCGCAAAGCTTCGTGCCGATGTGCTTTCACGCGCTGACCTTATTATAGAAAATGTTGCATTTATTGAAGAACGCTCACCCGAAACCGTTAAAGCGTATAATGACAAGCTCCTTGAAAAAATCAAAGAGGTGCTTGCCGATAAGCAGGTCGACGAAGCGAGAATTCTTACCGAAGCCGCAATTTATGCCGATAAGGTAGCCGTTGCAGAGGAAACAGTGCGGCTCAGAAGTCATATTGAGCAGCTTCATACCATGCTTGATTCATCCGAGCCTATCGGCAGAAAACTCGATTTTCTTGTGCAGGAAATCAACCGCGAAGCCAATACCATCGGCTCCAAGGCGCAGGATGTTGAAATCGCAAGGCGTGTGATCGACATTAAAGCCGAGGTCGAAAAAATAAGGGAACAGATTCAGAATATAGAGTAACAGAGGTAGTGTATGAAACTTGTTGATCTTGATTTCGGTAACCTTATAAATGCCGATAGGGTAGTTGCCGTTGTAAGTCCCGAATCCGCACCGGCAAAGCGAATGGTGCAGGATTGCCGCAAGCGCGCCATGCTTATTGATGCCACTCACGGCAGAAAAACACAATCCGTTATCATTACCGACAGTGAAAGTGTTGTGCTTTCGTTTTTAACTGCCGATGAATTGCTTAAACGGTTCGATTCTGCGAAAGGCGGCGAAAACAATGGCTGACAAAAAGGGTGTTCTCCTTATTCTTTCAGGTCCGTCCGGCTGCGGTAAGGATACCATTATCAAAGAACTTAAAGAACGCTGCTGTGATATAAAACAGTCCGTTTCCGCAACCACGCGCGCCATGCGCGAAGGTGAGATTGACGGAGTTGACTATTACTTTACCGACATTGCGACTTTTGAGGAAAATATCAAAAAAGGCTATTTTCTTGAATATGTTAAATATGGCGATAATTATTACGGCACGCCCAAAAAGGCTGTCGATGAAATGATCGATTCCGGTGTTTCGGTGCTTCTCAAAATTGAGGTCGAGGGCGCCGGAAATGTAAGAAAAATATACCCCGATATTGTATCGGTATTCATAATTCCGCCGTCAATGCAGGTTTTAAGTGAACGCCTGCGCGGCAGAGGAACAGAAACGGATGAAAGCTTCTGTAAACGCATAGATGCCGCGCGTGATGAACTTAAACGCGCAAGCGAATACGATTATGTAGTTATTAACGATGATTTGGAACAGTGCGTTACCGATGTTTGCTCAATTCTCAAAGCAGAGCAATCGCGTTACGGCAAAATGGCAGGCATTGTTACAGATATAATAAACGAATAAATTATCCAAAAGGAAGGTATTTTATATGCTTAATCAGGATCTCAGCAAGGTACTTGCAAACAACACCAGCCGTTATTCACTCGTTACGGCTACCGCAAAACGCGCCCGCGCTATTGCGGAAAAGAATCTTGAAGAAAAGAACATCACTACCGAGAAACCCGTAAGTGTTGCTCTTGACGAAATTCTCGAGGATAAATACAGAATAGTTGAGCCCATCGAGATAGCGGGAATCTGAAATGTCTGAGTTCGCTTTTTTCGCCGAAGTTGCGGTGGAAGGGCTTGTTTACCATTTTGATGCACCGTATTCGTACGGCATACCGACCGCACTTACCGAAAAGGCGGTGGAGGGCTGCCGGGTTATGGTGCCGTTCGGTAACGGCAACCGCAAAAAGCAGGGCTTGATATTATCTGTCAGACCTATCAGCGAGGCTGAAAATACCGGCAGACTTAAAAGCATTTTGTGTACGGTTGATGAAAAACCGCTTTTTACACACGAAATGCTCAGCCTTGTGCGTTGGCTCAGAGATAACACATTCTGCACTTATTTTGAAGCGGCAAAGGCAATGCTGCCTGCGGGTATCGGGCTTGAATATGTAGTTTCATATATTGCTTGCTCCGAATGTTCACAAGCTGTTATTGATAAGCTCTCGGATGAAGAAAAAAGCATATTCGGTTATTTAAAAGACGGCTGCAAATTCGTAAAACGCGAAAAATTAATTGCGGATATCGGCTGCTCCGAAGAAACCTTGCAGAAACTTGTCAAAAAAGGCGTGCTGCTTACCAATGTCGATACCAAACGAAAGACGGGCGATTTTACCGTTAAAAATGTTCGCCTTGCCTGTTCTGAGGAGGATGCCGAGGGTGTTGTAAGTACGCTCACGGCAAAGCAGAAAAGTGTTGCTAAGCTTCTGCTCGATATAGGCACAGCTTCCGTAAAAGAGGTTTGCTATTTCACGGGTGTAACGCCTGCGGTTGTAGAAGCACTTGTGAAAAAAGGCGTTGCCGAAATATACGATAATGAGGTTTACCGTCGCCCCAAGGTGTTTACAGCCGCACAAAAAAGTAATGCGTCCGAGCTTACCGAGTCACAGAATAAGGCTTACGAATACTTGCTTGATAAGTATAAGTCCGGTGAGCCGTCGGTAAATCTGCTTTTCGGGGTTACGGGCAGCGGCAAAACGCAGGTTTTTCTCAAACTCATTGATGATGTTGTGGCAGATGGCAGAGGCGTTATTGTGATGGTGCCCGAAATTGCCCTTACGCCGCAAACACTCAATATTTTCTATTCGCACTTCGGTGACGGTGTGGCTGTGTTCCACAGTGCATTGTCGGCAGGCGAACGCATCGACGAATGGAAGCGTGTAAGAAACGGTGAGGCTAAAATTGCGATCGGTACGCGTTCCGCAGTCTTTGCACCGTTTGAAAATCTCGGTTTGATCGTTATTGACGAGGAGCAGGAGCATACCTATAAATCCGAAATGTCGCCGCGCTACCACGCGCGAGATGTTGCAAAATTCCGCTGTGTTCAGAATAATGCCGAGCTCGTGCTTTCATCCGCTACGCCGTCTGTTGAAACATTTAAAAATGCAGAGGATGGCAGATACGGTTTCGTAAAACTTACCGAGCGTTACGGTAAAGCGATTTTGCCCGATGTTGTTACCGTTGATACCACAGAATGTAAAAATGTTATCAGTACCGAGCTTTATCGCGCCATTGAAGGTTGCCTTTCGGATAAAAAGCAGGCAATTCTTTTGATGAACAGACGCGGCTTCAATACATTTGCCGTTTGTTCGGCTTGCAAAACGGTGCTCACCTGCCCGAACTGCAGTATATCGCTTACATACCACAGTGCAAATAAAAGGTTAATGTGCCATTATTGCGGTCACAGTGAGCGGCATACAGATGTTTGTCCCGTTTGCGGCGAAAAAGCCGTAAATTACGCGGGTTACGGTACGCAGCGCATTGAGGATGAGCTCGCCGTAATGTTTCCGAATGCGCGCATTTTGCGTATGGATGCAGATACTACTATGGCGCGTTATTCATATCGTGATAAGCTTACCGCTTTTGCCGAGGGCGAATATGATGTTATGCTCGGTACACAGATGGTGGCGAAAGGTCTTGACTTCCCGAATGTCACTCTTGTCGGCATAATTTCCATTGACCAGCAGCTTTATAATGACGATTTTCGCGCAGGTGAAAAGGCTTTCGATTTGCTGACGCAGGTCATCGGCAGGTCAGGCAGGGGCGACTACGCAGGTAAAGCCTATATTCAGACTATGATGCCCGATAACGATATTATCGAGCTTTCCGCAAGTCAGAATTATGAGGCGTTTTACGCAGCTGAAAAGGTGATTCGCAAAACTATGGTTTACCCGCCGTTCTGCGATATATGCACCTTGACTTTTACAAGTGAAAATTATGCGAAATCCTTCTCCGGTGCGGCGGATTTCTTTGAGATGCTTAAGGAAGCCGTCAGCGGCGAATACAGCGATGTAAAGCTTAATGTTCTCGGCCCGCTGCAGCCGCGTGTGAGCAAGGTCTGCAATAAATACAGAAATATTCTTACCGTTAAATGCCGCAATTCAAAGCGGTTCAGAGCTATGATGTCGGCAACTCTTGTGCGTTTTATGCGTTCAACGCCCGATTCATCGGTAACGGTCACAGCAGATATTAACCCATTGGTATAAGAGGTAGTAAAATGGCTTTAAGAAATATAAGAACAGACGATGACCCCATACTGAGAAAAACTTCAAGACCCGTCACCGAGTTTAATGACAGACTTTTTGATTTACTTGATGATATGAAAGAAACAATGTATCACGCCAACGGCGTAGGTCTTGCAGGACCGCAGGTGGGTGTATTAAGGCGCGTTGTGGTAATGGATGTGAGCGAAACACGCGATGAGCCGCTTGAACTTATCAATCCCGAAATCACATTTACCGACGGCTCGCAAACCGGCATTGAGGGCTGCCTTTCGCTCCCGGGGAAATGCGGTCAGGTCACACGCCCGAATATTGTAAAGGTGAAAGCTCAAAACCGCGAGGGTAAATGGTGCCTTTATAAAGGCGAAGAGTTAAAGGCGAGATGCTTCTGTCACGAAATAGACCACCTTGACGGAATTCTTTACAAGGATAAGCTTGATGAGGGCGAAACGCTTCGTAATGCCGAAACAGAGGAGTAATATGAGAATTATATATATTGGTACGCCCGATTTTGCCGTTAAGCCCTTGCAGGCACTTATTGATAACGGCTATGAGGTCGTAGGTGCCGTTACACAACCGGATAAACCCGTCGGCAGAAAAGCCGTGCTCACGCCGCCGCCCGTAAAGGTGCTGGCTCTTGAAAATGATATACCGGTTTTTCAGCCGCTTACTCTTAAAAACGGTGCAGGTGTTGAGATACTAAAAGAACTTAATCCCGATTTAGCGGTTGTGGTTGCATACGGTAAAATCTTGCCTAAGGATTTTCTCGATTTCCCGAAATACGGCTGCATTAATGTTCACGGCTCGCTGCTGCCGAAATATCGCGGTGCGGCACCTATTCAGCGCTGCGTTTTAGATGGCGAGGAGTATTCCGGCGTGACTACAATGCAGCTTGATGAAGGCGTTGATACAGGCGATATTTTACTCATTGAAAAAACCAAAATCGGAGAAAACGAAACCTCCGGCGAGCTTTTTGACAGACTTGCAGTGCTCGGCGCTGATTTACTGATAAAAACCTTAAAGGCTCTTGAAAACGGCGAGCTTGAACCCGTTAAGCAAAACGATGCCGAAAGCTCATACGCCGCTATGCTTGATAAATCAATGTCGTTGGTCGATTTTACCAAAAGTGCCGCCGAAGTGCATAACATTATTCGCGGTCTTGACCCGTGGCCTGTTGCCAATACAATACTTGATTCAAAAACGCTTAAACTGTTTTCTTCCTCGGTTGTTGGAAAATGCAAGGGCGCAGCGGGGTCGGCAGATATCTGCAAAGACGGTTTGCTCGTTACCTGCGGTGACGGAAACGGTGTTCTGATTAAAGAAGTGCAGTTTGAAGGCAAAAAAAGAATGCCCGCAGCCGATTTCTTCCGCGGTCATCCTCTGCAAAACGGTACTGTTCTTTAATATCAGTTCATAAATTACCATATATTATTTAATTTTTTTGTATTAAAATAACGGTGTAAGGAGTTGTTGTTATGCCGTATTCGATACCACTCGGTTATTATATGGATTTCAGTTACATTCTGCTTGTTGTTCCCGTTCTTATTGCTTCGCTTATCATTCAGGCAAAGCTGAAATCGACTTATGCAAAGTATTCTAAAATAATCAATGTTCGCGGTATCACCGGTGCTCAGGCGGCGCAATTTGTGCTCAATTATTACGGTGTCACAAATGTTGCCGTCAGATGCGGTACGGGCAAACTTACCGACCATTATGACCCGCGCACAAATGTAATCGTACTTTCACCCGAGGTTTACAATAATCCGAGTATAGCTGCTGTCGGCATAGCTTGCCACGAAGCAGGGCACGCTGCACAGCACGCGGAGGGTTATGCACCCATCAAAATCCGCAATACGATACTGCCTGTATGCAATGTCGGCTCATCGCTTTCCATACCGCTTATTATTCTCGGTCTGTTCATTGGTTTCAGTTCGTTTATATGGGCGGGTATACTGCTGTTTTCATTTGTGGTTATATTCCAGCTTGTAACACTTCCCGTTGAATTTAATGCAAGTAACAGAGCAATTCATGTTATTGAATCAAACGGCTTGCTCAGTTTTGAAGAAAAAACGGGTGCCGAAAAGGTACTCAAGGTTGCGGCACTTACTTATGTTGCATCGCTTGCAACGAGTGTTGCGCAGCTTCTCAGGCTTATTATCCGTTTCGGCGGCAGGAGAAGAAACTGATGGCAAATTCCGCAAGGCAAACTGCGTTTGAAATCCTCTTGAAAATCGAAAAGGATAAGGCATATTCCAATCTTGCCATAGACAGTGCTGTCAGAGCCACGGAAGCCGACAGCACTGACCGCGCTTTTATTTCACGGCTTGTTTATGGCGTTACCGAACGCAAATTAACACTTGATTTTGCTTTTTCACGATATTTAAAGCAGTCCCTTTCTAAACTCAGGGCAGAAATTCTCACAGTATTGCGCTTGGGTACATATCAAATTCTGTTTATGGATAAAGTACCTGATTCTGCGGCAGTGAATGAGAGTGTTGCGCTTGTGCGCGGTAATGGATGCCCTTACGCTGCGGGGCTTGTAAATGCCGTGCTGCGTAAAATTGCAAATGACGGTATGCCGGATTTATCGGATTTGCCGTTCAAAGAAAGAATAAGCGTGTTGTATTCGGTGCCGCAGGAATTTGTCGACCTTGTTTCATACCATTACGGTGAAGAAAATGCCGAAGGGTTTTTTAAAACTTCACTCGAACCGAAAAGAATCACTGTTCGTGTTAATACCCTTAAAACTACTGTCGAAAAAATAAAAAAAACCTTCGACTGTGAAAATGTCCGTTATGATGACAGCGTAACCGAAAATGCACTCGTGATATATCCGCCTTGCGCGGTTTATGAACTGAATTCTTATAATAACGGTCTTTTTCATGTTGAAGATATTTCTTCTCAGCTTTGTGTGAAAGCGCTTGATCCAAAACCCGGTGAAACGGTGATTGATGTTTGCTCTGCACCCGGCGGTAAAAGCTTCACCGCCGCACAGTATATGAATGATAAAGGCGTGCTTATTTCCTGTGATTTACACGGTCATCGCGCCGCACTTGTAGGCGAGGGGGCGCGCAGACTCGGTATACAGTCTATTAAAGCAGTTGTCAATGATGCCACGGTTTTCAATGATGATTTTCCCGAGGCTGATGCCGTGCTTTGTGATGTGCCTTGCTCAGGACTCGGCATAATCGGCAAAAAGCCCGAAATCAAATATAAAAAACTTGATGATATTAAAGAACTGATACCGGTGCAGAAAAGTATTCTTGATGTTTCAAGCCGGTATGTAAAAAGCGGCGGCAGGCTTGTGTATTCCACTTGTTCTGTGAATCCGAATGAAAACCGTAAGGTTTGCGATTGGTTTTTAAAAGAACATCCGGAATTTCACAGTGTTTTCGTTTTCCCCGGTGTTGAACGAGTTAAGCAAGAGGGCGATTATCTGACGCTTATGCCTCATATAAATAATTGTGACGGCTTTTTTATTTCATTGTTTATAAAGGATTGAATGCTTAAAAGGTATGGGAAAAAAAGATATTTTGTCGCTGAATATGGATGAGCTCGGTGCGGAACTTTCGGCAATGGGTTTACCTAAATTCCGCACGGCGCAGATATACGATTGGCTGCATAAAAAATGCGTTTCTTCATTTGACGAAATGTCCAATATTTCCAAGCAGCTCAAGCAGCAGCTTGGCGAGGCTTTTACGCTGAAAACCTGCAGCATTGAGCGTAAACTTGTTTCTGCGATTGACGGCACCGTTAAATACCTTTTCAGGCTTGAAGACGGTGAATACCTCGAATGTGTGGTAATGAGCTATAAATACGGTCACACCATTTGCGTTTCAACGCAGGTTGGCTGCAAAATGGGCTGTGCTTTCTGCGCTTCGGGTATTGGCGGATTTAAGAGGCATCTTGCTCCTTCCGAAATGCTCGGGCAGATTTATGCTGCGCAGCGCGACCTCGGTTTGCGAATAGCTCGTATAGTGCTTATGGGTATGGGAGAGCCGCTCGATAATTTCGATAATGTTATGAAATTCCTTGAGCTTGTTACCGATGAAAACGGGTTGAATATCGGGATGCGTCATATATCGCTTTCCACAAGCGGTATTGTACCCCGAATTTATGATATGCTTGAGCGCGATTTGCAGCTGACCCTTTCCGTTTCACTTCATGCACCCAACAATGAAATTCGCTCAAAGATTATGCCGGTCAACTCAAAATGGGATATAGATGAGTTGTTAAAGGCTTGTAAAATATACGGCGATAAAACCTCGCGGCGTATTTCATTTGAATACGCCATGATGAAAAATGTCAATGATACACCGGATTGTGCGCGAGAACTGGCTGTAAAGCTCAAAGGAATATTGTGCCATGTAAATCTTATTCCCGCCAATGAGGTGAGCGAAAAGAATCATGAACGCAGTACCGACAAAAGTATTGCCGAATTTAAAAGTGTGCTTGAAAAGCAGGGGATTGCGGTGACAGTACGCCGTACTCTCGGCTCGGATATAAATGCCTCTTGCGGTCAGTTGAGGCGTGAAAAAATGAAACAAGACGAACTTTTGTGAGGTGATGTCTTAATGTTGTTTTCCGCAAAATCGGATAAAGGTCCCGTCAGAGAAAATAATCAGGATTATTTTGCGTACGGTGAAACAAACGGTTTGTGCTGGGCAATTGTTTGCGACGGCATGGGCGGCGTTAACGGCGGTCAGGTTGCAAGTGAGCTTTGTGTGCAGCTTGTAAGCGAACGGCTCAAAAGCAGCCTGCGTGCAAATATGAATTACACATCCGTGCGAAATTTGCTTGAAAGTTCCATTCAGGCTGCCAATGCCGCAATTCTCGTAAAAGGTGAAATTGAATCCGGCTTACGCGGCATGGGAACTACGGTCGTTGCCGCGGTAGTAAATTCCGGCGTTGCGGTGCTTGCTCATGTAGGTGACAGCCGCATTTATAAGCTTTCGGAAGAATGTCTGACTCAGCTTACTAAAGACCATTCCGTTGTGCAGATGCTTATAGATAACGGTAAACTTGCACCTGAGCTTGCAGCCTCACACCCGGACAGAAATGTTATCACACGCGCGGTGGGCGTTTCGGATAATGTCGATGTCGATGTTGAAATCGTCGATATATGGGACGGAGATGTTCTGCTTCTATGTACCGATGGTTTAACGGGTTGTATGAACAATAAGGATATTCTTACAATAGTCAATAACTGCGATTTTTCAATTTCCGCAGAGAATCTCGTTAACCTTGCAATAGAAAACGGCACCGCCGATAATGTTACGGCAGTGCTTATGAAAAGTTAAGGAGTTAAAGTATGGATAATTATGTCGGTAAGCGCCTTGACGGGCGTTATGAAATAGAAGAAGTGATCGGTGTCGGCGGAATGGCTGTTGTTTACAAAGCTTACGACAGCATTGATGACAGAACCGTTGCCGTTAAAATATTAAAGGACGAATACCTTGCTAATGAAGAGTTCCGCCGCCGTTTTAAAAATGAATCAAAGGCTATCGCCGTGCTTTCACATCAAAATATAGTGAAGGTTTACGATGTCAGCTTCGGTGACAGAATACAATATATAGTTATGGAGCATATTGAAGGTATCACTCTTAAAGAGTATATCGGCCAGCGCTCTGTGCTTGACTGGAATGAAGCACTTTATTTCATTATTCAGGTGCTTCGCGCTTTGCAGCACGCACACGATAAGGGCATAGTTCACCGCGATATCAAACCGCAGAATATAATGCTTCTCGAAAACGGTACAATAAAGGTTGCCGATTTCGGCATCGCGCGTTTCAGTCATGGCGAAACTAAAACAATTTCCGAAAAAGCGATAGGTTCTGTTCATTATATGAGCCCGGAGCAGGCAAAGGGCGAGGTTACCGATGAAAAGGCGGATATTTATTCCGTTGGCGTAATGCTTTATGAAATGCTTACGGGTAAACTGCCGTTTGAAGCCGACAATGCTGTTTCCGTAGCACTTATGCAGGTTCAGAATGATGCAGCGCTTCCGCGTACAATTAATCCGTCAATTCCGATGGGATTCGAGCAGATTACAATGAAGGCAATGCAGAAAAGCACAAAGGAGCGCTACCAGACCGCTGCCGAAATGCTGCTTGACCTTGAAGAATTCAAACGCAATCCCAACATTAAATTTGATTATCCTGCATATTATGTCGACAGCCAGCCCACGCGTTATGTCGGAAAAATTCAGGAAAAAGAAAGCACCAATGCTGCCGCAGAGCGAAATGTTATGACGGCGAAGACTGCTGAAAAGCCGCCGGTAGTGAAGGCTGCAGCAGATATTGAGCCGAAAACCTCCGCGGCTGCCGCAAAAGCTTCAGAGGTGCAGGATGTGCAGAAGCGCAAAACCGTAAATACAAAACTTATTGCAGTAGTTGCAGGCGTAGCGCTGGCTGTGATTATCGGCGTAATTGTTTTTGTGTCGTCAATGCTGAAAAACGGATCACTTACTGTCGGAGGCTTGAAAAATATTGAAGTCGATAATTTCATCGGCAAAAATTATGAGCTTGAAATTAAGGATAACGAAGAATATAATGAAAAATTCAATTTTCAGATATCGGAGATAGTTTCATCGGGTGTTCCGGAGGGTACTGTTTGTGAACAGTCACCCAAAGCGGGTGAAAAGGTTTCCAAAAACACAACAGTTCTCCTTTCGGTTGCAAAATCCGGTGAGGGTTTGGTGCTTGATAATTATGTCGGCCAGAATTACAAACAGGTCCAAAGTGAGCTTGAATCGCTCGGGTTTTATGTAATAGTTACGCCGGAAACCGATTCGGACATTCCGGTGGGTCAGGTTATAAGAACTAATCCCTCGGTGGGTACGGGCGTTCTTAAAGGTTCGACCGTAACTGTGTATTATTCTGCCGATGCGGATAAAGGTTCTCTTTTCAAAATGCCGAGCCTTGCGGGTAAATCACTTACCGAAGCGCAGGATATACTTAAAAAATACGAGCTGACTCTTACCAAGACCGAATATTCCGACAGTTCTGTCGAAAAGGACTATATCCTTGCACAGTCTCCGAACGAAGGTTCTCCCGTCAGGAAAGGCGACAGCGTAATACTTACCGTAAGCAGCGGCACTATTTCCGGCAAAAAGACCATCAATCTTCCGAAAAATGTCGGTAATGTAACGCTCAATATCTATGCAGACGGTAATCTTATCGGCAATACAATAGTTGATACCAATACTGTTTCAACTTTCGATGTTAATGTATCCGGCAATAAGAAGGATACTTTAATTCAAGTTACATTGGATGATGCGCCGTATTTTGAAACACACGCAGACTTCACGCGCGAGCCTGTGCGTTTCACCGGCGACAAAACGCAGAATGTTGATTTTTATGTTGATGTAACCGGTATGCGCGAACTCGATGCGGTAACAAAACTCAGAGAGCACGGTTATGTTTCAACCAATATTCAAATTAATTATCAGCTTACTTCATCTGAGCTTATGAACGGTATTGTTATTAATCAGTCGCCGTCTTATGAATCCGCCCATCATCTTGACAAGAGTGCCCCGATAGTACTTATAGTCGGCAAATTTGATGTGCCTGCTGTTACGGAAAATACCGAACCCGTAAGTGTTGTGACCGAACCTTCAACCGAGGATGTGAGTGTTCAGCAGTAATGGAAAAAACTGTTAGCGGAATTATTGTAAAGGGTATTTGCGGCTTTTATTATGTGGAAGCCGATGGCGAAATTTACGAATGCAAAGCACGCGGTGTGTTTCGTAAAAAACGCATAACTCCTCTTGTGGGCGACAGGGTTACCGTAACTCTCAGGGAGGGCAGAGAAAACTCAATCGATGAAATTGCCGAACGGAAGAATTTTCTTTTGCGTCCACCGGTTGCAAATGTAGATACACTTGTGATCGTTTCATCGGTTAAGCATCCGCTGCCGAGCCTGCTTGTGATTGATAAGCTGACTGCAATGGCGGCAGACCGCGATATTTCGTCTTGTGTTGTGTTTTCCAAAAGTGACCTCGGAAATACTTATGAACTTGAAAAACCTTATATTGCTGCGGGTATTCCGGTTTGTTCTGTATGCTGTAAAACGGGTGAAGGTGTAGAAAGGGTCAGAGCCTTGCTTGGTGATGGTATATCAGTGTTTACCGGTAACAGCGGTGTGGGTAAATCCTCGCTGCTTAATTGCCTTAATGTCGGGCAGGAACTTGCTACCGGAGAAATCAGCACAAAGCTCGGCAGAGGTAAGCACACAACGCGTGAATGTACGCTTTACCATCTCGGTAACGGTCTTGTGGTTGATACTCCCGGTTTTTCTTCACTTGATATTGAACAGGCGAATGAGGTCATAGTGAAAGAAAATCTTCCTTTTTGTTTTCCCGAGTTTGTTGAATACCTCGGCAAATGCAAATTCGCCGATTGCTCACATACGGTTGAAACCGGCTGTTGTATTCTTGAGGCTGTACATAACGGCAAAATAGATTCGAGCAGACATAAAAGTTATGTTTCAATGTATAATGAGGTAAAGGATATTAAAGATTGGGAACGATAAAAAAGCCGCATTAAATGCGGCGGTTGGAATTATTCCTTGATTTTAAATATCAGTTTAAGTATACCTCTGAACATTTTCGGGCTTTTGCAAACAACTACTTTCATAAAAATCAACTCCCTTTCACCACATAATATGAAAGGGAGCCGAAAGTGTTACAGCTTGATGCGTTCACCTGTGTGAGCGTTGATTATCGCCTTGTGTACACCTATGTATTTGTTGGAAATGTATTTGTCTGTATGCAGACTG
Organism: Acutalibacteraceae bacterium; assembly: GCA_045616765.1. Lineage (GTDB taxonomy): Bacteria > Bacillota > Clostridia > Oscillospirales > Acutalibacteraceae > DTU089. Next base: position 26,012 of record JAZLHL010000039.1, on the reverse strand, counting down.
CCGAAGAACCAGCGCTCAAATGTGCTGCATCTCGAAAGTTCGTCAAAATACGCATTGAGTGCGGTAACGCGCGCACCGGTGGCGTCACCGAGTTTCAGAAAGTCTTTAATCGTGGTTGACGGCTCGTGAGTGAGAATGATGTCTATATTGCAATCGTATCTGTCAAGATTATTTGCACCCTCAATCAGTTCATCTTTAGATGGGATTTCATATTTCAGCCATGGGTTATCCTCAATTCGCGAATCAAGGTCAGGGCTTTCGCCGCCGCCCATAGTGAATATTTTAAGCCCGTCAATTTCAAATATCTGCCCGCGCATAAGGTGGTAAATGTTATCGGCAATCTTGTGGACCTTGCCGCTTTTCCATATTGATACCGGGTAACTGTTCAGAATATCGAAATTCTCGTGTGTGCCGTCAATAAAACAAATGTTGTATTTGCGTTTTGAAAGGGCTTTGAGCGTCTTTTCCTCGGCTTTGGATTTATCCCATATAAACCCGAAATCGCCGCAAATAATGAGGGTATCGCCGTCATTAAGGCATTTAAGTGCATTTTTTGAAAGGCGTTCGGGGTCTCCGTGAGTATCTCCCGTAATATAAACCATATATTTCTCATTCCTTTGGTAAAATTAAATCGTTTATTATTATACTACATATAAGTGGTGCTTGTCTATGAAAAAAATTGTGATTTTGTTTATTTCTGTATTATTTTGCTTTTTGACCGTAACACCTGCGTTTGCGGCGGCTGAAACAACAGCGCCGGAATATATAGGTGAAATGCCTGCTGCCGAAACACCGGCTTTTAAAGGCGGTTACGATATTTCCGCCCCTGAATATGAGCCTGAAATCGCTCTGCTTGTCAACGCTGACACCGATACTGTTATTTATTCCAAAAATCCCGAACAGATTACAGCACCGGCTTCTCTTACCAAAATTACCACTGCACTCGTAGTTCTCAGCTTATGCAAAGATCTTAACGAGCAGGTCACTTGTTCCTACGATGCTATACATAGCCTTGACGGTACCGGCAGTTCGGTTGCCGGACTCTATGAAAACGAAGTTACCACCGTCGAGATGTTGCTGTTCTGTCTGTTCTTACCGAGTGCCAACGATGCGGCGGCGGTGCTTGCCGAGCATTTCGGCGGTACAGAGGCTGAGTTTGTTAAGAAAATGAATGAGTATGTTGCCGAACTCGGCTGCAAGAACACTCATTTTGCCAATCCCCACGGACTTGACGATGAATCATTTCCGGGTTATGAGGGCGACACACAGAGTCGTACTACGGCTTATGATATGTATATCATATCCAAAAAAGCGCTGCAGAACGATACGATCAAGTTTATGTCATCAAAATACGGCAAAACCATGCCTGCAACCAATCTCAGTGAAGAAAGATACCTCTATAATACAAATGCACTTTTGAATAACTACTCCGATTATTATTACGAGTATGCGCAGGGCTTGAAGACCGGCACCACCGATAAAGCCGGCTCTTGTCTTATCACCAGTGCTACTAAAGATGGCTACACATATATAGCAATTTCAATGCGCGGCAGGGGAGATTATATGGTAGACGGTTCCGCAATGAATACCGCGTTCCTTATGTGCCGCTATATGCTCGAATGGGCTTTCGATAATATCAGTATGAAAAAGCTTGCCGATACCTCACGCATTATGGGTGAGGTCGGCGTGAAGTTCGGCAGGGGTTCCGATTATGTAGCCCTTGTGCCTCAGCAGAGTGTTTCGGCGATAGTGCTTGATGATGTAAACATTGAAAATCTTGAAATTAAGTATGGCGAAGATTTCCCCAAAGAAGTTAAAGCGCCGGTTGAAGCGGGGAGTGTAATAGGCACAGCTAAACTTATGTACGGTAATGTTGAGGTCGCTGAAGTTACACTTACGGCGCAGCAGACTATAAAGAAAAATTATCTGTGGGCAGCATTCAGCTGGCTTGAAACTATTATGAGTTCTAAGTATTTTGTGATAGTTGCCGGCGTTATGATCCTTGTTATAATTGCATTGCTGCTTTCCACCAAAAATCAGCGAAAAAAGAAAAAACGCAGGAAACATACCGTTGAAGTGGTAACCGATTACAGTAAATTAGGTGAATAATTCGGCTCTTTATAAATGAAAATTATATGAAATCGCGAGAAAAAACGAGATTTTGAGAGCATAACATAAATTTGCAGTAATTTTAGCGAAAAATGTATTGACACTCCCGTAATGCTGTGATATTATATCAAAGCATTTACGGGAGTTTTAAATTCCCCACACAATATTACGGAGGTAACTGCTATGTCTACTTATATGCCTAAGGGCAAACCCGAGCGTCAGTGGTATGTTCTTGATGCTGCAGGCAGAACTCTCGGCGAGGTTGCCGTTGAGGCTGCTACACTTCTTCGCGGTAAGCACAAACCCACTTTTGCTCCTCATGCCGATTGCGGCGACAGCGTTATTGTTATCAACGCTTCCAAAATAGTTCTCACCGGTAATAAACTTCAGAACAAGGTTTATTATCATCACACCGGCTATATCGGCCATCTCAAAGCCGTTAAATACGGCACTCTTATGAACGATAAACCCGAATTTGCAGTAACAAAGGCTGTTAAGGGTATGCTTCCCGACAATGTGCTCGGCAGAGCTGCCATTACCCGTCTTCGTGTTTACGCAGGTGCTGAGCACGAGCAGGCTGCTCAGAACCCCATCGTCAGAGAGTTTTAAGGGAGGAGGCAAATAATTATGTACGAAAGCAAACCTTATTTCTACGGCACAGGTAGAAGGAAAAAATCCGTTGCTCGTGTTCGCGTTTATCCCGGCACCGGCAAAATCACCATCAATGAAAGAGATATCGACGATTATTTTGGTCTCGAAACTCTTAAACTCATAGTTCGTCAGCCTCTCGCTCTTACCGAGACCACCGAAAAGTACGACATCGTTTGCCGTGTATGCGGCGGCCGCGTTTCCGGTCAGGCAGGCGCTATCCGTCACGGTATTGCCCGTGCTCTTCTTCAGAGCGAAGACGATGTTCGTCCCGTTCTCAAGAAAGCAGGCCTCCTTACCAGAGACCCCAGAATGAAAGAGCGCAAGAAGTACGGTCTCAAAGGTGCCCGTCGTGCTCCCCAGTTCAGCAAGAGATGAGAAAAGGCGATTTTCTTATATTTCTCAAAATTGCTTAAAACCCTTGAAAACCCAGTGTTTTCAAGGGTTTTCTTTATGTCTGGGTATCTTTAAAATATTCGGAAAAAATTCTTATTGGTAGCGTAATGGTAACATATTGGCAACAAATCGTTTTTTTAGTGATTTTCATCTTCACCAGATACACTGTTTTCGGGGGTTTAACTGGCTGCTTTTTGTGCTCGAAACCTCTCTAATTTTGCTTAAAACTGCGAATTTTAATACATATACAACACATTTGCGGTGATGTGTTGAAAAACTCTTGGTGAAGATTTCATCTTATTTGGTGAAGATTTTATCATATTTGGTGAAGATTGCGTATTTGCAAGAGATAACTTCATACCGATATCATTTACCCCGAGGATTTTCCTCGGGGTTTTTCTTTGCTTTTTCTGAAGAATAAGAAATAGACCTTGACGAACTATTGTTCGGGTTGGATTTTTGCGCACTACAAGTTTTATGAGTAAAACAGAATGATATCTTATAAGCACAGGCAGGAGTTGTTATTGCACTTGCAAAAGCCCTCGGTTGTGAGATTGAAGCGGAAATAGGATAAATGTTTAACTGAACCGCGCAGAACGGTTGCTTTTGTTAGATCGACGATAATCGATTTTATAACTTTATAATGCGGTAATTATTATTTGGTGTAAAATAAGTACTATGAATGGTGCAGGGAGAGTATTGACACATATTTTCGAAACTGTTAAAATAAAATTGGTATATCTTATACAATTATATGCCACTTATCATATAAACAACGGGGGGGAATAAGGTGCTTTTAAATTTTGGCAGAGCAAACAATGCACAAAAAGCCGCCATTCAGACTACCGAAGGTCCCGTGCTGATTATAGCCGGACCCGGCACGGGAAAAACTTTTACACTTGTTAATCGAGTTGTCTATCTTGTTTTAGAAAAAAATGTTAAACCAAGCGAGATAATGGTTGTTACATTTACCGAAAAAGCAGGAAATGAACTGCTTACGCGAATTTCAAATGAATTTTTAAAATACGATTCGGATGTCAATGTTAATGAGATGTATATAGGGACATTTCATTCTGTGTGTTTGCGACTTTTAGAGGAACATTCTGATTTCGGTGAAATCGAAAATAATTATCGTACATTGGATTCATTTGAGCAGACGTATATTGTTTGCAGGCATATCCATAATTTTAGTCATTTAAAGGGCTTTTCGCGGCATATAACTGCTTCAAAACCGTGGAATAAGGCTCAGGAAATATGCCGTTATGTCAATCTGGCAATGGAAGAACTTGTGGATCTCAGCGCAATGGAAGCGGATGTCGATGAGGATATGCGTTTTCTTGCAAAGCTGGTGAGTGTGTACAGCACTCTGCTGCAAAGAAATAATGTTATGGATTTTTCTTCAATCCTTACAAAAACATACGATATGCTTATGCGCGATTCGGATTTGTTGAGAGAATTGCAAAACAGCTTGCGCTACATTATGGTCGATGAATACCAGGATACGAACTACATTCAGGAGCAGTTGATGCTATTACTTGCAGGCAGCAGAAAAAATATATGCGTCGTAGGCGATGATGATCAGGGTATGTATCGTTTTCGCGGTGCGACTATACGCAATATTCTTGAATTCCCTTCAAAGTTTGCTGACGGTGAGTGCAAACTTATTCACCTTGATATAAATTACCGGTCGGATGCGGGAATAATAGATTTTTATAACCATTGGATGTCCGATGTTGACGGAACGAATCTGTTTAAGTGGAACGGATATCGCTATGATAAACAGATTACATCATTTCAACCCGGTCGCAATCGAACCGATTCGGTTTATTTTTGCGGCGGCAATTCAATTGATGAAGAAGCGGAAGAATTGCTCCGAATGGTAAAATCGTTGCTCGAAAACGGTAATGTCAGTAATTATAATCAGATTGCCTTTTTATTCCGTTCTGTAAAAAGCGAAGAGGCTGTAAAACTCGGTGCTTTTTTTGAACAAAACGGTATACCTGTTTATTCACCGCGTTCCGAGATGTTTTTTGACAGACGCGAGGTCAAACAGATGCTCGGTTGTCTGATGTGGTGCTTCCGCAATTACGTGCTTGATTTAAAAAATAATACGGTTATTCATAAAATTTCATACGGACTGAAAAATTATTATATTTCCTGTTTATATGAAGCGCGTTCGCTGATATACGCCGATTCTGAATTGTACCGTTTTATTAAAGAAACAGAGAATATCATCAACAATCTCAATGGTGAAACGGATTTCGGGCTGCTTGATATATTTTACAGACTTCTTTCGTTCAAGCCGTTCAGACTTTACCTGCAAGCCAACTTAAAGGGAAATATTAAAGAAAGCCGTGCTGCACGAAATCTATCCGAGATTTCGAGAATTTTGTCCGAATATTCACTTGTTCACAATGTTCATAACATTTCCGCTGCAAACAAAACGCTGCTGACAGATGGCTTGTTTAATGTTTATCTTGGTTTTATGTATGATGACGGTATAGGTGAATACGAAGAAGAATCTGAATATGCGCCGAGTGGCTGTGTTTCTTTTATGACTATTCATCAGTCAAAAGGTCTGGAATTTCCGGTGGTGGTAGTGGGCTCACTCGGAAATGTGCCGAGAAAAAATAACGACCCGCTGCTTTACAAAGCGGAAAACAGATTTTTCCACAGGAAGCCGTTTGAACCGATTGCAGATATTAAATTCTATGATTTCTGGCGAATCTATTATACGGCATTTTCCCGCGCACAGAATCTTCTTGTTTTGGCTAAGAAAAAAGCCGACAGTAAGTATTTCGGGCACTATCTTGCAGAGCTGAAAAATGTTTCGGAATTCAATGAAAAAGTTCAGTTTGCTCGGGCAAAGTCCGTTAACCGTAAGCAGATATATTCCTTTACATCGCATATTTCCGTTTACGACGGATGCCCGAGACAGTATAAGTTTTACAAAGAGTATGCGTTTGCACAGAATAAAATGTTTCAAACATCACTTGGTTCGCTTATTCACTCTACGATTGAGAATATAAATAATTACTTTTTAGACGGCAATTCCGATACGCCGGATGCCGCTTCCGTTGCGGATTGGTTTGAAATTAACTGTCGTCGCTTTCAGGCGCAAACCGGTTATTCGCTGTCGAATGACGTGCGCAGTGATGCACTTGAACAGGCAATTCGGTATAGTATTCGCCGCGGCAATGATTCCGCAAGCGTGTGGAAAGCGGAGGAGGAAATCAATCTTGTTCTTCCCGATTATATTCTGCAAGGTGTTGTTGACCTTATCGAAGACCACGGCGATGTGTTTGAAATTGTTGATTTTAAAACAGCACCGAAGCCGGATGTGCAAAGTCAGCCGGAGATTGTTGAGCATTACAGAAAACAGCTTTTGATTTACGCGTACCTTATAGAGAAAAAGTACGGTAAACCCGTCAGCCGAACGCATTTATATTATACCGATAGTCCTGATGGTGATCCGTTAATCACATTTGAGTGTAATGAACACGATATCGCTGCTGCTATTGCCGAGGTTTCGCAGACAGTTCGCAATATAGAATCCAAGAATTTTGAAAGCGGGGTAACAAACGGTTATGCCTGCACCTACTGCGATATGCGTTATGTCTGCGGTAAATCGGATATTGGGGAGGATTTTTATGACAGAAAATACTAATAACATCTTCAGTGAATCCGAAAATAGCCGCAACAAAATGCTTATGGCGTCAGACGATTATCCGCCTGCGCGCGAAACCCAGGACGCGAACTTTGATACATTTGTGGCGTTTGATATTATAACGACCGGTCTCAACCCTCATTTTGAATCGATTATAGAAATAGCGGCAGTTAAGGTTGTTGACGGAATTATTCCGGAGTCGTCGGACTTCATTTTCAGTGAAGTTGTTAAGCCGTTAAACAACAAACCGGTAAACGACAGAATCTTACACATAAGCGGAATTACCGAAAATGATATAATGTATGCGCGTGATATTCGGGAAGTGTTTACTGATTTTATGTCTTTCGTCGGTGATAATGTGCTTGTGGCATATAACTGTATGAGCTTTTGTTGCGCGTTTCTTGTTCGTGCAGGGCGATACAGCAATTATCCGGTTATGAATCTGTATTTTGATGTTTCACATTATGCGAAAAGGTCTTATAAAAAACTCGGTATTACCGGCAATAGAGTGAAACTTAGTGAAGTTGCCGCTAAATTGAATATTGAAACTCCGCGTAAGAATAAGGCGCTTGCAGATGCTGTAACAACTGCAAAGGTGTACCTTGAGCTTAACAGAACGGATACAGGCAGAAATATGAGCTTTGAAGATTTGCTTACTGTTTTTGACAGTAAATAAAGTTTCGGTATAGACACATTCTGTCATTGGTCGTTTGTTATAATGTTATAAAATGAATGTGAGGTGGCATTTTGGATAAAAAGGTTGAAAGAATCATCAGCTTATATAATCGGGTTGTTGACGGTGATATTATCGTGAAAGCCGATGAAGCCGCACGGTATAAGGTGAATGAGCGTACTATTCAGCGCGATATAGACGATATCAGAGCATATTTTGCTCAAGATCCGGATTTGAACTGCGATTTGGTTTATGACCGCAATAAAAAGGGGTATTTGCTTGTACAGAATATGCATAAAGCGCTTACAAACAGTGAAATACTTACTGTCTGCAAAATAATGCTCGAAAGCCGCTCGCTTGTAAAAGATGAAATGTACCCCATAATTGACAAGCTTCTGCAATGCTGTGTACCGTTCACAAATTACAAAAAGGTTGCTGAGTTGATTGCTAATGAAAAATTCCATTACCTTGAGCCGCACCACGGCAGAAAATACGTTGACGAAATGTGGGATATAAGCACCGCGGTTTATGAACACCGGCTTATGCGCATTAGTTACCGGAAACTAAAAGAGCAGGACCCGGTCAAACGGCTTATTCAGCCTGTCGGTATAATGTTTTCGGAGTATTATTTTTACCTGTGTGCCTATATTTGTGAGAGCGAGGAGTCGCCCGAGGTTGTCAGTCACCCGTTCCCGACAATTTACAGAATTGACCGTATCGATGAATTTGAGGTGCTGGATGAGCGATTTCACGTGCCTTATGCAGAGCGCTTTCAGGAAGGCGAATTTCGCAAAAGAATACAGTTTATGTTCGGCGGCGAGTTGAGAACGATTGTTTTTAAATACAGGGGACTCAGCATTGAATCGGTGCTGGACAGATTTCCAACCGCTGAAATAATTGAACATGACGACAGCGGCTATACAGTCAGAGCCGAGGTTTACGGAGACGGTGTTGATATCTGGCTTCGTGGACAGGGTGATATATTAGAAATAATTGACGGAGGTAAAGAAAAATGAGTTACAACAATGATTTTATGGAATTTATGGGTTATCGCAATATGGTTGTCGAGAATAAAATCGATGAATGTCTTGATGCATTAAGCTACGGTGAGGATTTGGACGATTTGGATATGGGCGATTTGACCGACAGTGAAATAGATTATCTGCGTGAAAAAATTAATAAAAGAAGCTCCGGCAGATATTAAATAAAATGCAAGTTAAAGAGCGTAGGTAATTTAATCTGTATTTTTGCGTAGTTTTTGCGTTAAAAAAAGGAGTAATAGTATGGAATTTAAGATACGCAACAAAAAATTAGTAAAATATTGCGGTAAAGGTGGGGATGTTGTAATCCCCGACAGCGTGAAGGGAATCGGTTATAGTGCATTTGAAGACTGCACAGACTTGACAAGCATTACCATTCCCGACGGCGTGACGGAAATCGGTACAGATGCATTTAACGGAACAGCATGGTATGAGAATCAACCTGACGGTGTCGTTTATGCCGGTAAGGTTGTGTATAAATATAAAGGAACTTGCCCGGAATCAGTAACCATTAAAGACGGTACTTTAGGAATTGCAGACAGTGCGTTTAAAGACTGCACAGACTTGACGAGCATAACCATCCCCGACAGCGTGAAGGAAATCAGTTATAGTGCATTTGAAGACTGCACATACTTGACAAGCATAAGCCTCCCGGACAGTGTGACGGAAATCGGTGGTTGGGCATTTTCAGATTGCAAGTGCTTAAAGAGCATAACCATCCCGGACAGCGTAAAGAAAATCGGTGATGGTGCATTTTCCTGCTGCGAGAGTTTGAAAAGCATTACCATTCCTGACAGCGTGACGAAAATCGGTGATTATGCATTTAGAGGCTGTAAAGGCTTGACGAGTATAACTATTCCCGACAGCGTGAAGAAAATCGGTGAAGAGGCATTTTTCGACTGTAATGCATTAATTAGTACCCATATACCATTTAAGCTGTTTTCGAAATCCGACAGACCGAAGGCTGCGCTCGGATTTACGGAGATGCTTAATAAAGGTGAGATTTTTTCCGAAGAATCACTTAAAGAAAACCGTAAATATATTAAAAGCAATAGAAAAGAACTGTATTCGCTTGCATTTGAACATCCTGTACTTTTAAAGTATATGACGGATAATAAAATACTCTCTATAGACGATACAGACGAGTTGATAAACCGTACGGATATTGATACATCGGCACGTGCCGTTTTAATGGAATACCGTGAGACTGCTTTTTCGCATAAACAGAAAGACAGTAAATTTGAAAAAGACCTCGGACTGCGCGAGCTTACCACGGCGGAACTGAAAAAACTCTGGTCAACCGCAAAACCGGATAACGGTACACTGATAATTAAAAAGTACAAGGGCAGCGAAACCACAGTTGTAATACCGCAGATGATCGGCAAAAGCATTGTTGCGGAAATCGGTGAAGAGGCATTTTCCGGCTGCAAGAGTTTGAAAAGCATTACCATTCCTGACAGCGTGACGGAAATCGGTGATTATGCATTTTCCGGCTGTAAGGGCTTGACGAGCATAACCATTCCCAACAGTGTGACGAAAATCGGTGATGATGCATTCTCATATTGTGAAGGCTTGACAAGCATAACCCTCCCCGACGGCGTGACGGAAATCGGTCGTTGGGCATTTTCAGATTGCAAGGGCTTAAAGAGCATAACCATACCGGACAGTGTGACGAAAATCGGTGATTATGCATTTTTTGGTTGTAAAGGCTTGACGAGCATAACCATCCCCGACAGTGTAACGGAAATCGGTAAAGGTGCATTCAATGGCTGCACAGGCTTAACGAGTATAACTATCCCCGACAGCGTGACGGAAATCGGTCGGGAAGCATTTCATGGCTGTAAAGACTTGACGAGCATAACCATCCCCGACAGCGTGAAGGAAATCGGTTATAGTGCATTTGAAGACTGCACAGACTTGACGAGCATTACCATTCCGGACAGCGTGACGGAAATCGGCTCTGAGGCATTTTCCGGCTGCGGCAATCTCACCATCCACGCACCCCAAGGCAGTTTTGCTGAAAAGTATGCAAAAGAATTGAACATCGACTTTGCCGCTGAGTGAGTGTTTTTATAATGCATTTTTGCAAAAAATACGGTTAAAAAACCGTAAATCATATTAAGGAGAAATTTTTATGAAAGTGATCCATTTGTCCGACATACATCTCGGTAAGCGAGTAAACGGTTTTTCCATGATAGAGGACCAGAAATACATACTTACAAAGATATTGAATATTCTGGATAGCGAAAAAGCCGATGCGGTATTGATTGCCGGCGATGTTTACGATAAATCCGTTCCCTCTACCGAAGCCGTACAGTTGTTCGACGACTTTCTGTGCCGACTTGCAAATCGCAGAATACCGACATTTATTATCAGCGGCAATCACGACAGCGCCGAAAGACTTTCCTTCGGTTCAAGTCTTATTGATTTAAGCGGCATCCATATCTCGCCGGTATTTAACGGCGAAATCAAGCCTTATATTCTTGAGGATGCCTACGGCAAAATGAATGTTTATCTTCTTCCGTTTATTAAACCGGTTCATGTGCGTGCTCTGTTTGAGGATGCCGAAATATCCGATTATACCGATGCCATGAAATTTGTAATAGATAAAATCGGTTTAAACACCAATGAACGCAATATCATTCTGTCGCACCAGTTTATCACAGGAGCCGATCGCTGCGATTCCGAAGAGATTTCGGTCGGCGGTACCGATAATGCAGATGTGTCTGTCTTTGACGGCTTCGATTATGTTGCGCTCGGCCACATTCACGGTCCGCAGAAAATTTCGCGCGATACTGTTCGTTATTGCGGTACACCGCTCAAATATTCATTTTCGGAATGTTCACACAAAAAAAGTGTAACAGTCGTTGAACTTAAGGAAAAGGGTAATGTCACAGTCAGCACGGTACCGCTTGAACCGATACACGATATGCGTGAAATAAAAGGCAATTTTGCAGATATTACCAAAAAAGAGAATTACGAGAACACCAATACAGATGATTATGTTCGAATTATTCTTACCGATGAAAACGATATCCCCGATGTTATGAATAAAATCCGCTGTATTTACCCCAATGTCATGGAAGTTAAGTACGATAACACAAGAACGAGAGCATCGGTGAATTTAATAGAATTAGAGAATATCGAGAGCAAATCAAATATGGATTTGTTTGCGGATTTCTTCGAAATGCAGAACGGTCAGCCTATGACAGAAGAACAGCAGAAAATAATTGAGGAGCTCTTTGAGCGCGGAAAGGAGAATGAATAATGAGACCGGTAAAACTTACAATGTCGGCTTTCGGACCCTTTGCGGACGAAACGGTAATTGATTTTGATGCCCTTGGCAAAAACGGAATTTATCTTGTTAGCGGTGAAACCGGTGCGGGTAAAACCACAATTTTCGACGGCATAACATACGCGCTTTTTGATAATGCAACCTGCGAAAGAAAAGACGATAAAATGTTTCGCTCACAGTATGCCGACAAAAACACAAAAACCTTTGTTGAACTCGAATTTATTTGTAACGGCAAAAAGTATACTGTTAAAAGGAATCCTCAGTATTCGCGCCCCAAGGTTTCCGGCGAGGGCGAAACAGTCCAGCCCGCTTCTGCCGAGCTCATAATGCCGGACGGCTCTGTCGTAACGCAGAAAACAAATGTTGACAACCGCATAAACGAAATACTCGGTATCACCGGTGGACAGTTTAAACAGATCGCTTTGATTGCGCAGGGGGATTTTCTGAATCTGCTTAACGCCGAAACCAAAAAGAGACGCGAGATTTTCAGGGATATTTTTAATACAAAGATTATCGAGACATTTCAGAAAGATCTCTCGGCAAAACTCAGTGAAGTTGAATCAAACCGTAAGTCTGCAAAAGACAGCATCAGGCAATACATAAACGGAATAGCCTGCGATAAGGAAAGCACCGATTACATTACTTTGCAGAAACTGCGTGCAGAAGATGCAATGGTTGCCGATGTTCTTGCTTTTCTCAATTCTATAATTGAAAAAGATGGCGTGGATTATAAAAAGGTTACGGAAGATTTGGCAGTAATCGATGAATCGCTCGGCGCTGTAAATAAATCTCTCGGTCAGGCTCAGGAGCAGAAAAAAGCCCAAGAAACTCTTAATGAGCAAACCGCAAAGCTTAAGTTTGCCGAGGAGCGTATTGCCACTGTTAAAGAAAAACTTGATGCTGCAAAGCAAAATGAGCCCGAAATCGAAAAATTAAAGGAAAAAGCCTTAAAAATAGACGAGGTTTTGCCCGAGTATGAAAAGCTTGAAGATGTAAATAAGCAGCTTGCTGAGTCAGTAAATTCCCTCACTTCCAAACAGAGTGAAAAGAACAGAACCGCCGAAGCTGTGAATGCGCTTACCGAACGCATACAGAAATTAAAGGAAGAACAGGCGTCATTGACAGATTCAGGCGTGAATATTGAAAAACTTCAAAAATCGATTGAAGATGATGAAAAGAAGAAATCAGATATAGGCAAATTGCTCGATTCATTTGCCGCTTATGAAAAGCTCCGCGATGAAAAGGAGCAAAAACAAAAAGAGTATATAAACTATAAAAATGAAGCAGAGCAGGCATCGCAGCGCGCGGCTGAACTACGCGCTCAGTTCAATGATGCTCAGGCGGGCATAATGGCTGAAACTCTCAACGATGGCGACGCCTGCCCGGTGTGCGGCTCCGTTACACATCCCCATAAAGCCGTAAAGCCCGCATCCGCGCCCACACAGGCTGATGTCGAAAAAGCCGAGCAGGACGCCAAAATTGCAAACGGCAGAGCCAATTTCGCAAGTGAAAAGTCTGGCGAAGTCAGCGGCAGATTTACCAATGCCGAAAGTCAACTTAAAAAAGATGCCGAGACTGTTTTGAATGTTTCGGAGATTGTGGTTATCAGCGCATCTGCAAAAGAAAAAATTGCTGAGCTGGATGCTCTTATTAAAGAAAACCGCGCCAAAAAGGAAAAAGAAAGCGCTGCAAACAGGCGAGCGGCGGAACTTTCCCGGCTTATACCGGAACAGGAAAACAAAAAGGAAACTCTTACCAAAACGCAAAACGGTTTAGATGCCGATATTGCCGCTTTGACCGAAAAGGTGGAAAATCTTAAAAAGCAGATTTCCGAGATTAAATCCAAACTTACCTTTGAGAGCAAGGATGATGCCGAGAATACAGCGAAAAAACTTCGCATTGATGCTTATAAAATCAAAAACGACATCGATGGAGTAACTGCTGAGTTCAATGAAGCAAATTCCGCCGCGAATACTTGCAGAGGTGCTATCAACAGTGCAAAGGAGCTTCTTAAAGATGCACCTGCGGTTGATCTGGAAAAACTCGAAAACGAAAAAAGTGAGCTTGCAAATAAAAAGTATGAGATTACGGAAATCTTTAAAGATTTGAACTCTCGCTTGAATTCAAACAAAGCAATTACATCTCAGCTTTCTGCCAAAGCCGAAGATCTGGATGCTCTCGATAAAAAGTGGCAGACTGTATCCGTGCTTTCCGATACGGCGAACGGTACTCTTTCCGGCAAAGTTAAAGTCAATTTTGAAACATACATACAAACCTTCTATTTTGACCGTATCATTATGCGTGCCAATGTTCATTTGCAGAAAATGTCATCCGGCAAATATGAATTCATAAGAAGCGAGCCCGATTCCAGAAGAACACAGAGCGGTCTTGACCTCGACATTATCGACCATTATAACGGCTCTGTAAGAATGGCAAAATCACTTTCCGGCGGCGAATCGTTTGTGGCTTCACTCTCGCTGGCTCTTGGTCTTTCTGAGGAAATTCAGGCATCTGCCGGCGGCGTTAAGCTTGATACAATGTTTGTGGATGAAGGCTTCGGTACTCTTGACTCTTCATATCTGCACGATGTAATGAAAGCTTTGCAGTCTCTTTCCGAAAACAACCGTCTTATCGGTATTATTTCCCATGTGGATGAGTTCAAGGAAAAAATCGACAAGCAGATTATTGTTGAAAGACCTGATAAAGGTCCGAGCTGCGTAAAAATAATTGTTTAAGGAGTGTTATGCAAATGAGTGTTCAGGATTTTAAAATAGTAAACGGTACTTAGAAATTATCACGGCGATGGCGGAGAGGTTGTAATCCCCGACGGCGTGACGAAAATCGGTGATTATGCATTTAGAGGCTGTAAAGGCTTGACGAGTATAACTATTCCCCACAGCGTGAAGGAAATCGGTATGGAAGCATTTAATGGCTGTAAAGGCTTGACGAGCATAACCATCCCGGACAGCGTTAAGAAAATCGGCGAGCGGGCTTTTTCCTACTGCACGGGCTTGACAAGCATAACCATACCGGACAGTGTGACGGAAATCGGTGATGGTGCATTTTCCGGCTGTAATGCATTAATTAGTACCCATATACCATTTAAGCTGTTTTCGACATCCGATAGACCGAAGGCTGCGCTCGGATTTACGGAGATGCTTAATAAAGGTGAGATTTTTTCCGAAGAATCACTTAAAGAAAACCGTAAATATATTAAAAGCAATAGAAAAGAACTGTATTGGCTTGCATTTAAACATCCTGTACTTTTAAAGTATATGACGGATAATAAAATACTCTCTATAGACGATACAGACGAGTTGATAAACCGAACGGATATTGATACATCGGCACGTACCGTTTTAATGGAATACCGTGAGACTGCTTTTTCGCATAAACAGAAAGTCAGTAAATTTGAAAAAGACCTCGGACTGCGCGAGCTTACCACGGCGGAACTGAAAAAACTCTGGTCAACCACAAAACCGGATAACGGTACACTGTTAATTAAAAAGTACAAGGGCATCGAAACCACAGTTGTAATACCGCAGATGATTGACAAAAGCATTGTTGCGGAAATCGGTCGTTGGGCATTTAAAGGCTGCACAGGATTGACGAGCATAACCATACCGGACAGTGTGACGAAAATCGGTGATTATGCATTTTTTGGTTGTAAAGGCTTGACAAGCATAACCCTCCCGGACAGTGTGACGGAAATCGGTGATTGGGCATTTTCAGATTGCAAGGGCTTAAAGAGCATAACCATCCCGGACAGCGTGACGGAAATCGGTGAAGAGGCATTTAAAGACTGCACGGGTTTGACAAGTATAACCATCCCCGACTGCGTGACGGAAATCGGTGGTTGGGCATTTAAGGGCTGTACAGGCTTGACGAGCATAACCATTCCCGACAGCGTGAAGAAAATCGGTGAAGAGGCATTTTCCGGCTGCGACAATCTCACCATCCACGCACCCCAAGGCAGTTTTGCTGAAAAGTATGCAAAAGAATTGAACATCGACTTTGCCGCTGAGTGAGTGTTTTTACAATGCATTTTTGCAAAAAATACGGTTAAAAAACCGTAAATCATATTAAGGAGACCAGCTATGGACGATTTTGAAAAGCTATATCAGGCAGAAAGAGAAGAATTTCGTCAGCAGGTAAAAAAAGCCGAAAAGGATGTCCCGGCGATTCGTTATTCATTAAATGCCAATGAGGAAGAATTTGAAGAACTGTACGATGACTTAGAAAGAACCAATAAGAATATCGTTCAAAAATATTATCGGTATTACACTGATTATGATGAGTTGGATGATTTAATTGATGCTTTACATGAATTTTATGATCATGGTTGGCAAGAACCCATCAATGAGCAAATCAATGAATATATTAAATATAATGAGCAATTAGATGATATAGCAAAAGAGTTGTTGGAAACATTATATGATTTGGAAAAGGGAACACCAACTTGTCTCATAAATGAGATTTACGGGCAGATTGAAGAAATTACTCATCTTGTAGCTCGCGCGGTCAAAGTGGTGGGAACAGCAGTTGAAGTATGTACAATTGATGAAGATGTCCTTGAAGAAGCAAGAGATTTTGCAGACGAATTAATAAAGTGGCGTGAAGATAACGAGTATGCCGAAAAGCATCATTTGCTGTTAAAGGAAGTTGATTTACACAAAAATTATTCGGATGCCGTAAACGTTTTTAAAAAAGCGAAAAAATCAACTGATTTTGAAAATGCTAAATCTAAATTCAAAAAGTTGTCAGGCTACCTTGATTCAAAAGATTACATAGCAAAATGTACCGGCAACGCAAAGCTCCTTAAGAAGAAAGAAGAAGAGGAGGCAGCGGCAAAAAAGAAAGATGAAATTTATTCCTCGGCGTTATCTAAAATGAAATTCGGCTACGGTACAATTGAGGAATTTGAAGAAGCAATTTCTTTATTTGAATCGCTCGGCGACTGGAAAGATTCGGTAAAAAATATCGGTAAATGCCGCAAGGAAATTATTAAGCTTCAAAAGCAACTTGAAGAAAAAGAACGAAAAGAAAAAGAGAGGCGCCTTGAGGAAGAGCGCCGTGCAGAAGAAGAACGGCGCGAAGCAGAGCGCCGTGCGGAAGAAGAACGACGCATGGCGGAGAAAGCACGGATTGCCGCACTTACCGAAAGATACGAGGCCGCCTGTTCGGTCAAAGATCGGCAATTTGATAATATCTCCGTTCGTATTTCGGAATTGAATGCTGCAGTTTCGGAACTTAAAGACCTTAACGGCTTCAAGGATGCGGAGCGTGTTTGCGATGAGTTTGAGCAGCTTATCGAAGAATTGAAAGCAGAACTTGCGGTAATAAAGCAAAAGAAGAAAAAGAAAGCGGCTGTTATAACGGCGTTATGCCTTACAGCAACGGTATGTGTACTGCTCATAATATTTGTTATATTACCCGGCAGAAAATATAAGCAGGCGCAATTGCTCTTTGAGAGCGGTAGTTTCGAAGATTCTGCGGCGCTATTCGGCGAACTCGGCGATTTTTCGGATTCTGCCAAAAAGCAGCTTGAGGCGAAATACGCACAAGCCGAAGAGTTACTGAATAAAAAAGACTATGTGAAATCCATTGAGATTTTCAGCGAACTCGGCAATTTCAGCGATTCACCGCGGCGAAAGAACGAAGCGAATTATCAATATGCGCTCTATAATCTCAATGCCGGAAATTATAAGGAGTCGTACGAGCAGTTCCTTTTACTTGCAGACTATTCCGACAGCAAGTCAAAAATGGCGCAGGCGGGATACCGTTATGGCAAGGAACTGATTGCCGCACAAAAATATTCTGTTGCTTGCGATGTGTTCGGTAATGTAGGCAAATATGAAGACGCACCGTCACTTTTAAGTGAAAGCTATCGTGGTTATGCCGAGCAGTTGTATAATGAAAAGAAATACGCGGATGCAGTAAAGTATTATAAAAAATGCACTGATTTTAATGAGTATTCCGAGCTTTACAGAGCGTGTCGGTATAATATCGGCTTGGAACTGTTTGAAAAGAAGAATTATTCAAAATCAGCAAATGTTTTCGGCGAAGACTATTTGATCGATTACAAGGATGCGTATGATTATTATTTGCGCTCTATGTATGAGTATGTTCTTCAAAACAGAAATAACGACGATAATACAACTTTACTGTTTCTGACTGCATTAAACGATGCTTATTATAAGGACAGTGCCGCTATATTTGATGAACTTTATTCGTGGAAGGTCGATATAGTTGCCAATACTAATAAGAATTATAAAACCTATGAATCTAAATATTTCAACCGCAGGAATGACTGGTACTTCCATATTGAATTGAGCGGCGGTAAGCCTAATGAATCGACAAAGCTTTATTATAAAGGCATATACCCCGATGGTGATCAGAAGACAAATGAATGGGAGGGTGTATGGCAAGAGGGCTCAACCGGTTGGTGCAGCTTTGGATATACATATTTCACAGGTGATTACGGTTTAGGTACATTTACGCTTATCGTGTATGATGAGGATTACAATGTCATTGGTGAAAAATCGATAGAGATTACATAATATTAGGTTTTATTAAGCCGCAAGGCTAAAAACAAAAGGAGGATTATTTATTATGGAGATCAAAGAAAAAGGCGATGTAGTAGAATTCGGTAAATATTACATCAGTAATTCGAAGGAAACCGAGCCGTTAGAATGGGAAGTATTGGATGTGAAAGGCAAATATGCTTTACTTATCACTGAAAAAGTGATTGATTGCCAATCCTTCTCCAAGAAAAGAGAAGATACCTGGGATGTTTCCTGGATGCGCAAATGGCTTAACAACGATTTTTGTTCCAAGGTATTTTCCGACGCCGAAAAAGCTAAAATTATGACAACACCTATTTTGGTTGACGATAAGGAAGAACCTGTCACCGTTTATGATAAGCTCTTTTTACTCAGCGCCAATGAGGTCCAAAAGTATTACGGCGATGATGGCGACGCCAACGGCTTTTTGGGTTTTGCTGCAAGTTATTTCGGCGGTGGTAATTCGAGAACTGCATATCCCACCGATTACGAGATGTCCAAAGATGTGAATTTTGAAGACAACGACTCTTACGGACCGGCAGCGTGGATGCTGCGCACTCACGCAGACAAGGCCAACATGCTTGGCGAGGTCGGCGGTTTGCAATATGTGGGACCGTGGGGTGAAATCGACAGCACAATTAGCTCAGAAGCTTTACATCCCTGCGGCGTTCGTCCTGCGATGTATGTTAAAATCGACGGAGAAGTTACTGAAGATGATGTTATCGGCTATATCAGAGTTGACAAAAACGGCAAAAAAGTTGGTGTAACATTTGATAACCTGACTTTTGAAGAAAAAATATCTTATGCTGAAAAAGGTGACGAGGAGTGCATTCAATCTGTTTATAACACCTATATCAACGGCAGCGATGCGGTTAAGTCTGATCCCCAAAAAGCTTTCTATTGGGGCGAAAAAATTGCAGCAGACGGTAATCGTGACGGAGTGACACAGCTTTCAATTATGTATTCTTTAGGCTACGGTGTTGAGCGTGATTTGAACCGTGCGGCTGAATTGGCAGAAGAGGCAAATCAATACAATCTTCAACAGGCATTTTCGAGCTTTGCCGAGATAAAGGAAAAAGCAGATGAAGGCGATACATCGGCACTTGGCGAAAATGCGTGGAATATGTTTCTACTTTTGGTAAACTTTAAACAATTTGACTACGAGAATAAGTATGACGATATTTTGGATTATGCTCAAAGGGCATGGCTTGCCGGTGATAAATCGGAAAGAAACGTCAGATTACTTATGATACTTTTCCGTGATATGAATTTAGAGCTTAATATAAATATTCGCGACCTTGTTGAAGCTTGTGTTTCTCATGCCGGTGATTCCGATGATTCTATGTATATTGCTGCGAAGGAATTATTATGCGGAGAATATATTGAGAAGAACGAAGGGGTTGGCTTCAAACTTATGAAAAAACTCGCGGAAGAGGATAATACTGTTGCAAAGAAAGAGCTCGGAAATTGCTATGATAACGGAATCGGTTGTAAACAGAATAAAAAACTCGCTTTGAAATGGTATAAAGATTATCTCGAAGAAGCTGATGATATTGCTCTTACTATGTATGTTAAAGGCATGGAGATGTCTATGAAGTTGGATGAAAATTAAAATCGAATGGTGGATAATATATGAATATTTTAGATTTGTTGGGTCTCGGTGCTGATTTCATGTCTTTTGAGGAACGCCTCGCGCTTGCCGAAAAAGGCGATGAAGCGGCATTGGAGTATGTTGCTCGAGCATATCTGGTAGGGCAGGAATACGATGAGGAATGTGACTGCGATTATGAAAAAGCAGCATACTGGGCACTGAAGTTTGCTGAAACAGGTAACTCCATCGGGCAATATAATATGGGTATATATTATATGAAAGGCTGCGGTGTTGAGCGCGATTTTCGTAAAGCTGCCGAATGGTATAACAAGGCAGCCGATAACGGCGATCCGGATTCAAGTGAGCTTGCCCAAGTCTGTTTGGAGTATGCCGAGACTATGGATAAAGCTATTGCGGGTGATGCTCATGCACAGGCTGATATAGCGAAAAATATTTATATTATGAAAGACTCACTGAATGAATTTGGTAGTGAAAAAGACTGCGAAGACGCTATTTACTGGGCGGAAAGAGCTATTGAAAACGGTGATAATTCTGCAGTTATAATACTTATGTGGGCCAAAAATCATAATTATAATCTTTCCATTCCTTTCGAAAGGGTTGTTGAAGCCTGCAGGGATATGGCTGAAAACGGAGATCCCGAATCTTTGCGCTTATTGGGCTGCGAATTGTTATCCGGCGATTCCAATGAGCAAAAAGAAGGCTTTAAGCTTATTGAAAAGTCTGCAGAGTTAGGGGATGATCTTGCATATAGGAGTCTTGGTGTTTGCTATGAGTGTGGTCTCGGCGTTAAAAGGAGTACTAAGAAAGCCGTTGAGTATTATAAGAAATACTGTTTGTACCATGACGATATGGAGATCTGGGATAAAATCAATTCTATGAGCAGATGATACGATTTTTATAATATCGCCTCTGCTAAAACGGAGATTCAAGAGGTGTTCACGTATTCCGAATCGGTTGTGGAAACTTGAGAATCTCCGTATTTATATTCAGCTGCATACTTTATTCTGAAGCTTGTCATTATTGACACTGTAAATTTGCGATGGTATAATTTTTATTAAATGATGTATATGTGTGGTGTGTTTTGTGACCGAAGAACAATCAATCAGACTGCAGAAAACAGCAAAGGATGTGCTGCTTCTTTCCCGCAACACCTTGCTTGTCAACCTTCGCTATCTTGATATGGCGTTGAGTATGTTTGAATTGTGCCCGAATGAAGCTGTTACTCTGCTTACAGACGGCAAACATTTGCTTTATGATCCTGTGCATATCCTTAAATGCTATAAAGCCGAAAAGGAAATACCTGTACGCGATTATCTTCATGTGGTGATGCACTGCGTATTCCGCCACATGTTTACCAATCCGGCAATCGACCGTCCGTTGTGGGATCTGGCTTGTGATATTGCCGTTGAAAATGTAATTAACGATATTGGCTTAAAATCCGTTGCCGCGAGCAGAGTGGATACGCAGCAGAAATATATTAAAGAGCTCTCTCAAAAAACTAAATTTTTAACCGCCGAAAAGATTTATGCACTGCTTAAAGCAGAAAAGATTTCACCTGAAAAGGCGGCAAATATTCGTGAGTGCTTTTGTGCAGATGAGCACGATATATGGTATATGAGCGCCGACGAAAAAAAGTCTGCTTACGGTATGCAGCAAAGCGGTACGGATTCTGATTCCGGTGAAAACGGAGACGGCGAGAGTAACGAACAACACAGAGGTAACGGACAAAACGGAACTGACGGACAGGAGCAGCAGAGTAACGGTGCAGCGTCGGCTGCGGTAGCTTTGCAATCCGAGTGGCAGCGTATTGCCGAACGTATGCAGGTGGATATGGAAACCTTCGGCAAGCAAAAGGGGGATACCCCGGGCGGCATGCTGCAAAACTTAAAGGAGGTTAACCGCGAAAAGTACGATTACGCCTCTTTTTTGAAAAAATTCGCAACACTCGGCGAAGTTATGCAGCTCAATAATGATGAATTTGATTATATCTTTTATACATACGGTTTGAAACTGTACGAAAAGATGCCGCTTATAGAGCCGCTTGAATATAAGGAAGTTAAGCGTATAAAGGAGTTTGTAATCGCTATTGATACATCCGGATCAACTTCCGGTGAACTTGTACAGACTTTCATTCAAAAAACTTATAATATCCTTAAGAGTACCGAAAGCTTTTTCAGTAAAATAAATCTTCACATTATACAGTGTGATGCCGCAATTCAGGAGCATGTTAAAATAACCACACAGGAAGAATTCGACAGTTACATAAAAAATATGACCGTCAAAGGACTGGGTGGTACCGATTTTCGCCCTGTTTTCGCAAAAGTAAACGAATTGTTGAGTAATAAAGAATTTACCAATCTAAAAGGACTTATATATTTCACCGACGGTTACGGCGATTTCCCTTTCAAAAAACCGGATTATGATACGGCATTCGTTTTTGTGGACGACGAATACAACAACCCGGATGTTCCTCCGTGGGCAATAAAACTTGTACTGCAAAAAGATGAGATATAACAGTGAGGATAACAGTGCTTTCTGCTGTTTCGAGCGTTATAATCGCGGCATAGATAATATTAAATAATATGTAAAAGGAGAATTATTATGGGGTTTGTCATTAAAAAAGGGATTTTGAAAAAATATTATAAAGAATCAGGTGTTAATGAAGTTGTCATACCCGACAGTGTGACAGAAATCGGCGAGTGTGCATTTTTCGGCTGCGAGAGTTTGACAAGCATAACCATCCCGGACAGTGTGACGAAAATCGGTGAAGATGCATTTTACGGCTGCGAGAGTTTGACAAGCATTACCATTCCTGACAGTGTGACGAAAATCGGCGAGTATGCATTTTGCGGCTGCGAGAGTTTGACAAGCATTACCATTCCCGACAGCGTGACGGAAATCGGCTATAATGCATTTTACGGCTGCGAGAGCTTGACAAGCATTACCATTCCTGACAGCGTGACGGAAATCGGCTATGGTGCATTTGAAGGCTGCAAGAGTTTGACAAGCATTACCATTCCTGACAGCGTGACGGAAATCGACTCTTATGCATTTTACGGCTGCTCATCGCTTACCATCCGCGGCTCTGCCGGCAGTTATGCCGAAAAATACGCAAAAGGATATAAACCGTTCGTAACGGAATAGGGGGAAATACAATGAGCGGTACTATAGGTAAAGAGACAAACGATAGTATGCAAAAGTATGAAAATTACAGAGAACAGTTCAATCGGTTGAAAAAAGCATTTTATTATAGATTTTATATGGAAGCAATTTTTATTGAATACGCCATTATGGAAGACCGGGTTGAAGCAATACTTTTATATGAAGGCAATGAAATCAAACCGAAAAACGATAAGGAATTTATCAGCATAACCAGAAAACTCAATAAAATTTCTACCATAGCAAGAGAAACTAACAGCTTGCCCAATCGCTATTTTTCCGATGATATCATCATAAGAATAAATAGTTGGATAAAACGCCGAAATGAATTGATACATGCTTTGCTGAAAAAGGAATTATGTACCGAGGAAGTTGAAAGTTTTGCTCGAGAAGGCGAAACATTAACTTATATTCTACGCAACAAAGCAAGAAATTATAAAAAAGCTGTTGAACGCAGGAAGGAAAATAAATGAATATCAAAGAAGCAAAAGAACAGATAAAAAACGCCGTAACGGCATATTTCACCAGGGATGAATACGGCAATATGGCAATACCGATTGAAAAACAGCGCCCCGTATTTTTAATGGGACCTCCCGGTATCGGCAAAACAGCCGTTATGGAGCAGGTTGCTGCGGAACTCGGCGTCGGTCTTGTTTCGTACTCCATGACTCACCATACAAGGCAGTCGGCGCTTGGCTTGCCGTTCATTGTAAAAAAGAATTACGGCGGCACGGAATACGATGTTTCGGAATATACTATGAGCGAAATAATCGCCAGTGTTTACGATATGATTGAAAAAACAGGGCATAAAGAGGGGATTCTGTTTCTTGATGAAATCAACTGTGTTTCCGAAACGCTCGCGCCTGCAATGCTGCAGTTTTTGCAGTATAAAATTTTCGGCAGGCATACCGTACCTGCCGGCTGGCTCGTTGTAACCGCAGGCAACCCGCCGGAATATAATAATTCTGTTCGTGAGTTCGATATCGTAACATGGGACAGACTAAAGCGTGTCGATGTTGAACCCGATTACACCGTTTGGAAAGAATATGCGGTAAACAGCGGTGTCCACCCCGCAATAACTACATACCTTGACATACGCAAGGATGATTTCTACAAAATAGAAACAACTGTTGACGGTAAAAGCTTTGTTACCGCGCGTGGCTGGTGCGACCTTTCGGATATGATAAAGCTTTATGAGAAAAACGGTATTGCGGTTGATGAAAAATTGATAGCACAGTACCTGCAAAACCGCAAAATTGCCAAAGAATTTGCGATTTATTATGATTTGTTCTTAAAATATAAGTCGGATTATCAGGTTGATACAATTCTTTCGGGCAAGGCAAGCGAAGAAATAAAGAACCGCGCGAAAAATGCCAAATTTGATGAACGGCTATCGCTGCTCGGCATGATTCTTGATGCCGTAAACGGCGAAATGAAGGCGGTTTCAAATCTTGAACTAATACAAACCGAAGTGCTTTCCGAACTGAAATCCGTAAAAGCCGGACTCGCAAGTCCGACAGCCGATGCGGTAAAGCTTTTGAAAAACCAAATTGACACCGTAAATAAAAAAATAGAAACCGGCAAAACGGCTTCTTCGGTTTCGGCGGATATGCTCAAAGCGTACTACGGCACGGTATCGGCGCTTGAAAATCAGTTGGCGGTGCTTAAAGAAAAATCACCGGCAAACGGCACTGATGCCTTTAAGCTTATAAAAGAAGAATTCGACAAAGGCACGGCAGATATGAAGAAGTCGGTAAAGGAAACGGGAGAAGCACTCTCAAATGTTTTCACCTTCTTCGAAGAAGTCTTTGGTGAAGGGCAGGAGATTCTCATCCTTGTCACAGAGCTTACCGTCAGCTCGTACGCTGCGCGTTTCATAAGCCGCTACGGCTGCAAGGGGTATTTCGCCCATAATAAAGAATTGCTTTTCTATGAACGTCAGAAGGACATAATAAACGAGCTTGAATTATTGGAGCTGGACATTTGAAATGATTTCACTGAAAATGGGTTGGTGATTTTATGACACTTTCACAAGCAATTATCTGCATAGCCGTTGCCACGCTTGCCGGCTGCTACGGCTGGGGTATGCGCGGCACTATCATAGGCGGTGAAAAGGGGGCAATGCTGCCGGGGCTTCTTATAGCGCTGACACTTGCGATGTTCTCCGGCGACGCTCTTTCGCAATATTACTGGATACCTGCCGCCGCGGGTCTCGCCGGTATGACATTCGGCGGAATTGAGCCGTACGGCGATACCATAAGCTATGTTATTGACCCGCCGCCCGCCGTTCATAACCTGAAAAAAGGTGTAGGCGGACTTGCGCTTAAAGGCGCGGTATGGTTTGGTGTGTTTGGTGCAATAGTCGGTAAATCATTTTCGGCTATGGCGGGTAAATACAGCGTAACGCATATTGTTCTTTACTGCGCGGTTTGTCCGTTGGCGCAGTTTATCGGTTACAAAATATTCAATACTCCGGTTGATTTAACTATCAACAAAATGCCCAAAACCTCATTTTCATACGAAAGCAGAGAGGAGTGGGGCAGTAATGTCGGAATGATAATTGTTTCAATTATTTCCGCGATCATTGTAAAAGATGTTCTTTCGCTTGTGCTGCTTGCTTTCGGCATCGTTTTCGGTGCAGTCGGTTGGATTATCGCTATTTTCGCATTTTACAGAGCCGAAATTCCTATGAAAAACGGCAAAATGCTGTATGGTATTACCACACGCCCGTTCCCGTCATCATCGGCAGATTTATCGGCATATCCGCCCGGTATTTATGAATTCACCTGCAAAATTACGAATGACGGTAAAAGTTATACGGCTGTTCCCGTAAAAGTACAACTCACGAAA
>JAZLHL010000038.1:0-60433 GCA_045616765.1 Acutalibacteraceae bacterium | reverse complement strand
GCCGCATATTTCTCCATTATCTTCATATACAAGTGTTATCGAATTTTTATCTTTAATAATCTTAGTGAACCATTTTAATGAATATGGGTATCCATTGTCATTAAATATATCAGGTCTGTTTTCAATATGGAGAGAGTATAGGTGATGAAACATTTTGTCAATTTGTTCAAAGTCATCCTTTTTTGCTGTACGAATAAGCATATTGCAATACCCCACTAAATTCTGATTTGTGACACAGGTTATTTGATATTGTGCTGTTCGGCATAGTCGCATACAATTTTTGAAAAATGTTCGTTTTTGAAGTTGTTTTTTACATCGGTTATATCTATGTAGGCACCAGCTTTCAAATTTTGAATAATCGCTTCAGCTACGAAACATTCCAAAACATATTCATCTGAAAAAGCAGGCTCTATATCAGTGTTCATTTTTTCGTTTATTCCGTTTATTGCATAACGATATATTATGTTATCCTTTCCAAGCAATTTACCCATCTCACCTAAACATTCAATTCCCCTACGCATATCAGAAACAGTTATTTTACCTCTATAATTCATCATTTTTTCTCCACCGGTCAATATATTGTCGATTGTAGTTTCTAAAATATTCGCAAGGTCTATTAAAATTGCCGTATCGGGCAATGTTTCTCCACGTTCCCATTTGCTGACAGCTTGAAAAGATATATTCAGTCGTTGTGCAAGCTCGGCTTGTGTTAAACCTTTTCTTTTTCTTAAGGCAACGATTTGTTCGCCTACTTTTTGTGCATTAAAAGACATATTCATTACTCCTTAATTTATACTTGAAGCACTTCACATCTTTATTATAATCATTTTTCGTTATTTCTCAATAACTGTATAAGTTATCGAAATAATAACAATCTAAACCATAAGTTGAAATATAAACTCTTGTTATGAGCGTAATATTCAATCTTGCAAATCAATCAAATTATAAAGCAAGCAGAAAAGTGAAATATATTTACTTATTTACCAATATGTGATAGAATGATATAAACAGTTATATTATGTCGGAAAGTCAATATGTATTATTTAACCACACGAAACGCTTTTGAAACGAAAATATTCGCTCTAAAAAGAAACGTATCCGATTAAAAATCCGTAACATCTGCGGCGATGAAACCGTGTGGGATTGCTAAAATAGTAAGGATGTGTAATTGTGAAATATGCTCCTAAACTAAGTTCAGAAGAACTTATAAATAAAATGGATGAAAAAGGCATAACATATGAAATAGATGGTAAGGAAAGAACTAAAGATTTTATAGAAAACCATAATAACTATTTCAGAACAGCCGCCTATAGGAAAAACTACATAAAATATAATGAGGGCGAACATAAAGGTCAATATATTAGATTGGATTTTGCATATCTCAAAGAATTATCTACTATTGATATGCATTTGCGATTCTTAATACTTAAAATGTGCCTTGACATTGAACACGACCTTAAAGTTTCATTATTGACAGATATTACCAACAATGATGCCGAGGATGGTTATGAGATTGTAAAAAGGTTTCTTAATGAAAACACTTGGGTTTTAGAAGATATATATTATAAACGGCATTCGACTTATGTCGGCGATTTAATTTCAAAAAACTTTAATTTTGCAATAAATGAAGAAACAAATAAATTGGACTGCGATTCAACTGAAATTAATTGTCCTATTTGGGCATTTTTAAAACTTATATCTTTCGGTGATTTTACTAAACTATATACTTCTTACTATGAGTTATATCCAAAAGGAAAGCCTTTGACGAATGTTATAAATTCAGTTAAAAGTTTACGTAACGCTTGTGCACACAACAATTGCTTAATTAATGATTTGAAACGCAGCACTGCAACAAAAGCCCCGAAAGTTATTACAGATTTTATAAAAGATATTCCGGGAATAAGCAAGTCTGAAAGGAAGGCAAACTTGTCTTCCAGACCTTTGTTAGAATTTGCATCATTATTATTTTTGTATTCTGAAGTAGTTTCTCCTCAAGTTAAAGAAAACCGTATCAAAGAATTGTCAGATTTATTCAATGATAGGTTAATTAAGCATTCTGCTTATTTTGAAAAAAACGAAATTATTGTCAGTTCGTATAAATTTTCTAAAAAATTGGTTGACTTTTTACAAAATTAATCATATAATATGAAAGATATTAAAAAATCTTCGGATTTTTGTATGGGGGATGCTACGGCAGCCCCCTATTTTTTATTACTGTAAATAAAACTTTTAGAGAGCCATTTTTACCCGAAATCTCTCTGTTCACAAAAATTTAATAAAAAAACATCTCTCTGTGAAAATAAAATATAGATTCTTAACCTTTTATTATGTCATAATTTTAGAAACGAAAAATTTTGACAGAGGTGTTTTTAATGAAAGGTGTAATTTATGCAAGATACTCTTGTGAAAATCAGCGTGAAGAGTCTATTGAAGGTCAGTTAAGGGAATGCAGAGAATATGCAAAAAGAAACAACATTGATATTGTCGGTGAGTACATAGACCGTGCGAAATCTGCCCGAAACGACAAACGACCGGATTTTCAAAGAATGTTAAAAGACAGTTATTCCAAGACATTTGAAGCCGTGATTGTATGGAAATTTGACCGTTTTGCCCGTAACCGCGGCGACAGTATCAAAAACAAGACAATTTTAAGGCAGAACGGTGTGAAATTGATTTCTGCAACCGAACCAATCATAGACGGTTCTTTAGGCATTATAATGGAATCCATTATTGACGGATATTCCGAATTCTATTCTGCCGACCTTGCGGAAAAGGTTAACCGCGGTATGAAAGAGAATGCTTTAAAGTGTAAAAGCAACGGCGGTGTTGTTCCGTTCGGTTATCGGCTCAATGAAAACAAGCAGCTTGAAATTGATGAATTTGCAGCAAATATCGTGAAAGAAATATTTGAACGCTATGCTCAAAGCGAACCGATTACCGATATTATCAACGACTTAAAAAACAGAGGTATCAAGACCGCAAGAGGCTCAACGATTGACAAAAGTGTTATTTACAGAATGTTACGAAACAAAAAGTATCTCGGCATCTATGTTTTTGATGATGTTGAAATCAAAGACGGCATTCCACGTATTATCTCAGATGAACTTTTCGGCAGTGTTCAAAAGGTTTTGGTGAAAAACGGCAAACACCGTGCTTCTAATGCAACGGATGAACCTTTTTTGTTAACTACAAAACTTTTCTGCGGAGTATGCAGAGAAATGATGATTGGTTACAGCGGAACAAGCAAAAACAGCTCTGTCTACCGTTACTATATTTGCAAAAATGCACGGAAGCATAAATGTGATAAAAAAGCGGTCAACAAAGATTTGATTGAGGATAAAGTCATTCAGGTCATTTCGGATTTTCTCACCGATAAAAAGTCGGAACGAATTATCAAAGGTATTCTCAAAGAATGTAAGCACGAATACGAAAACAGCGAAACCGCCCGTTTGAAAACGGAAATCAAGAAAAGAGAAAAAGCCATTTCAAACCTTTTGGATTCCATTGAATTGGGTGAGCAAGTGCCTGCGTTATTAAAACGCATTGAAGAACGCAAAAAAGAAATCGAAGAACTTGAAAGGCAGCTTGCCAAAGAACAGCTCTCCGAATTTGTTTTGGATGAAGATACAATCCGCAGATTCTTCTTTGAATTGAAAAACAAAGCCAAGAAAGAACCCCGCAACCGTCGGGTTTTAATCAATATTTTTGTAAACAAGGTTTTTGTGTATGACAACAAACTCATTATTTATTTTAACGGCAGTCACAACGAAACTGAGTTAACGGAAGTGTTTTTGACCGAAACCGAGAAAAAACTTTCCGGCAATAATGCAGAGTCCGATTGTTCGTCTGACACACCGAGCGGTTCACCAAAGCTCTCACAAAAGTGAGGGCTTTATTTTTTTGAAAAAGCAGATTAAAGAAACAACACAGAGAATCGAACTCTCTCCGCGAAGCGGAACACAATCGGATACTTTGCGAAGCAAAGTCGACAAGGCAGAGCCTTGTCGATTCTCGTCCGGGTCACTATCACATTCGAGTGAAACGAGAATATTTCATAATGGCAAAGCCATTATTTCACATTTGTCGTCATGCAAATATTTCACTTAATCTCGTCACGCGTAAGCGTGTATTTCCTTCAGCATGATGAAAGACCTCTGCGATTTATTATATCTTCCCTTTCCCGAGCATACCGGATACTATCGTGCCGAGAAAGCTCTTTGAAAGTTTCGTGTAATCTTTACCGCCGAGAACGGTTTTTACCACTTTTACATGCCCCAATTTTTCCGTCGGGATTTCATAAAGATCATCTGAAAGAATTACCATATCCGCGACCTTGCCGACCTCGAGGCTTCCTCTTTCATTTTCATCGAATGTGATATAGCAGCCGTTATATGTGCACATCCTGAGTGCTTCTTTTACGGTGAGCGCCTGCTTCGGGCAGCTTCTGTTATTTACGGCGTGGTCTATCCACTCAAGCGGTGCGGGGTCGGTGCAGGGCGCATCCGAGCCTGCGGCTATAAATATGCCGTTATCCCACAAATCGCGCATCGGGTTAAGTCTCGAAGCGCGTTCCTTACCCATAAGCATTTCAAGGTATTCGTCGGGTTCCTGCTTCCAGCCGATGAATGCCGTCTGCATAGCCATAAGAATATTGTACTCTTTACAAATCGCAACGCCCTTATCGGTGGGCAGGCAATCGTGAATAATGGTGTGGCGGTGATCTTTGCGCGGGTAATCGTCAAGTGCGGCTTTAAGGCACCTTGTAGCCTGGTCAAAGGCTCGGTCGCCTATGGCGTGCACCTCTATCTGCAAGCCGGCGCGGTTGGCTTCCTTCATAAATGATGTAACCTTTTCATCGGAATAATACAGCACGCCGTTCCCCTCGGCACCCTCGTAATCCTCGTTCATTGCGGCATCATCGGAGCCGAAGCAGCCGTCAAGCGCACAGGCAAAGCAGCCGCCTATTCGCGGAAATCCGCGTTTAATTGCGAGCTTTGTATCCATAGTCTGCGAGAACACGCGAAGTTGGAAGCCGTTTTCAAGGCTTCTGCCGAACCACTTTTCAAGTGAAATATCCATATCAAGCGGGAATCCTATGCCGGAAACGGTATGTATCATACCGACACCGTTAGCGGCTTCGTAATCGACCGCTTTCTGCATGGAAGAAACAAGCTCGGGGATATTTATGCTGTTTGTAACATAGCTCGACACCACAAAGAATGCTTCCTGATTCATTTCGCCCGTATCGGGGTGGTAGCCGCGCAGAACTTTGAGTTTATCATTAAGTTTATTTAAAAGGACTGTATTTACTATTGCCGCGTGACCGTCATATTTTGCAACGAACATGGGCTTGTCGGGGCAGACGGAGTCAAGCTGCTCGCGCGAAACAAGCACGCCGTCGGAAACAGAATACGGCGATGCACCGAAAGCGATAACCGTTTTCACATCGGGGTTTTTCTTGATATACTCGCGCGACATTTCGAGTATTTCGGCATTGGATTCGGCATTCATAACATTGAGCCCGGAATTGAACACCGCAAAGCTTGCAAAATGCTGGTGTGTATCAACAAATGCCGGTACAAGGCAGCCGCTGCCGAGATTCACTTTTTCTGCATTTTTGTATTTTTCGGGAAGCTCATTACCGACAAAAACTATTTTGCCGCCGTCTTCTACAAGGAATTTTGCAACACTGTCATTACTGTCAACCGTAAGCACGGCACCTTCGTAAACTTTCATTACGATTCCCTCCGAATTTCAATTTTGCATTCAATTTAAAATGTGAATTTTGCTCTGTCAAGCTCCACGGAATCTATTACACCTACAATAGCCGCATCAATCGGAACACTGTCGCCGCCGAGAGCCTTGCGCGCTGTACTGCCGTTTACCACAAGCACGCGGTCGCCTATGCCTGCGCACACGAGGTCAGCCGCCACAAAGGTTTCGCCTGCTTCGGCTTCGCCATGAGCATCGCACTGAATAACTACCATAAGCTTTTTGCCTTCAAGGCTTTCTTCCTTTTTAGTCGCCCAGACGTGACCGACCACTTTGCATATCATCATAGTAAATTCCTCCTTTTATTCGGCGCCCTCGCAGCTCAGCGCAATGCCGAGCGGTGTAACGAAAAGCGGATTTTTCGGTTTATAGCAGGGAATACCCGTAAGTCTTTCAATCTCTTTTTCAATGCCCGTAAAGCAGCTTGTGCCGCCTGCAAGCACCAATGTATCAACGGTTTCCCCTGTTTCTTTTTTGTATTCACTGAGCACATCCGTAATAATTACCGCGATTTTTTCAAACACCGGTCTTACTACGGGCATAAGCTCGCGGTGATTGTTTACATCGCGCTTATACTGCTCGGCTTTTTCAAACGGCTCGTGGTATGAGCCGGATATTACAAGCGAAAGATGCGTGCCGCCCGTGGCTTCATCGTCTGTGTAGGCGACCTCGCCGCCGCGAAGCACCGTAATACCCGTTGTGCCGCCGCCTATATCGACTATCGCACCGTTTTCAAGATTTAACAGGTTGTTTGCCGCGGTGGATTCATCGCTCATATTGGTGACCTCAAAGCCTGCAGATTCCACCACATTGCGCACCGCGCCGCCGTCAAGACTGTCGGTACCCGGGGGAATTGCCGCCGCCGCGTAAACGAGCTCCTCGCCGAGTGCCTGCTCCATTTTTTCTTTCATAGAGCGCACAATGTTTATGGCGCCGATATAATCCACCACCATACCGTCGCGCACCACATCGGCGTATTGGTATGTGCCTGCAACGGGCTGACCGTTTTTGTCGAGCACCGCCATAACAACACACGCCGTGCCTAAATCCACGCCCGTGTAATACGGCCCTCCCGATTTTACGGGGTTTTCCATAACTTTCTCAAAGCGTGCAACAAAATCGTCGCAATATTCAAAGTCGGGCAGATTTTTCATATCAATCACCACTCAAATAATCTACAAGTTCCTTAAGTCCGCTGCCGGTCACGCTGCTCACTCTGAACAGCTTGCGCGCACCTGCGAGTTGAAGCCTTTTTTCCGCATTTTCTATCTGTTCCTCGGTTGCAAGGTCGATTTTTGTAACTACGCCTATGACCTCTTTTGCAAATGAGCCCGCATATTCGGGCGGAAACATTGCCCTTACCTCTGTTGCGGATTCAATAAACACTACTACCTCGGCATCCATCGTACTCATCATAAGTGCACCGCGTCTGTCAACGCGTTCAAGGAATTCGCCCGGTAAATCGAGTATTTCCCTGCCGATTATTTCGACCGCCTGCGTTTTTTTATAATGAATTTCATCACCGTGGATTGCCTGACCGAGCGTTGTTTTGCCGCAGCCTATCGTACCTATAAATACTACTCTTTTCATATCAGCTTTCGGTTATATCAATGGGTGTAAAGTGCATAACATCGCACAGGGTGTGCATTACCGCGCGCATGGATTCCTCCACTGCGGCAACCTCGCCGTAAATCAAAAGCGAGCCGGAAAATCTGTCAACAAAGCCGATTTTTATTTCCGAAGCCTTGCTCGCGACATCGGCGGCGATAATCGAAGCCTCGCTCGGCGTAATTGTAAAAAAGCCGATGGCACCGTTCATATCGAGCACGCCTAATTTTGTGTAAAGGTCCTCTACCGGATTGGGAATGATGTGTGCAAGCGTAATTTGCCTGCCGGGCACATATTCCTGAATAATGCGTTCTTTGCCCTCAAAGCCCATAATATCACTACCTTAAAATAAATTCTCTATAAGTTTTTCCGACGGGAACGGTATTACCTCGGAATTGAGCAGCGCGCCCTTTTCGCCGAGCACTTCTCTGCCCGTATCGTCGCCGTTGTGCACCGCGGCGACCTCGCCCGTGTATGTAAAGAACGATTTGCCGCCCAGCCCCGTGCCGAGCCTTAATTCAAGCGGCTCCAGATCGGCGCATTTGAGCATGGCATCTGCCGCTATTATCATTGCCGACAGTGAATACGATTCGATTATGCCGAGCGCTTCGATACCGTCGGGCATTGTCGCGCCCGTAATTGCGGGAAACACACCGGGGTGGACATTCGGTATGATTATCGAATCAACGAGGAAGGTGGCCGCTTCCTCAACGCCGATTTCGACCGATTCTTCAACATCGGCAACATCGCCGTGCACTATTGCTATATATTTGCCGGGGCATACGGTGGTTGCGGTAACTACCTGCGCCTCCGATTTTTTGACCATCTGATCCGCAGCGTAAATACCGCGTGAAATACTGCTGAATTCGACCATTCCTATTGCTTTTTCCATTTGTATTTCTCCTAACTGCGAATAAAGATAAGATTGTTTTCGATTTTTTCAACTGTTCCCGATATACTCGCACATACCGAGGTGCCGAGCTCATTCGGCTTTACGGCGGCTATGACCTGCCCTTTTTGCACGCGGTCGCCGACACTCACAAGCGGTGAAGCGGGTGCGCCGACATGGTCTTTAAGGTGAATAGCCACATACTCGGGCGGTATATTAAGAGCGTCTTCACAAAGCGGAGCCGCAACATTGTATTTATTCAGACCGAGCCTTGCTATAAGGCGCTTTGTGGGTATCTGGCGGTAACTGCGCATATCCGAAGCCTTAAACTCGCTTTTCGGGGTATGCTTTATACCCTCCTTGCGCAATTCCGTCATATAGTAAAGATTTGCCATTCGCGGACTTATACCTGCCGGACACGAAAAATATTCGCACAGATTGCACTGACAGCAGGTAAGCGCCGCCGTCATATTTTCATCGGCACAAAGCCCTGCGGCAAGCGAGCGCACCATTTTATGCGGTGCGGTGGAATGACCGAGCAGATGCCTCGGGCATAAATCCGTGCACATTGTGCATTGCTCGCAAGCGGAACGGTTTATATGCACCGCAGTCTGCATAGTTCTTTTTTTCTTTTGAATAAGCCCGTGTTCCTCAGGCAGTACCACAAGTCCTTTTGTGGTTTTGGTAACAAACGCATCCTTGGGTTTGTTTTTCACATCAAGCAGCGGCCCCATCATCGGTCCGCCGTTTATAATTTCGTAACCGCCGCAGTCATATATGCCTGCGAGGTTTAAAAGCGTTTTAATCGGTGTGCCTACGGGTACTTTAACCGTTACGGGGTTCGGTACCGCACCCGTAATTGTAACGAATTTTTCCGTAACCGCCTGACCGTTGCAGGCATTATAAATATTAAAGGTGGTTTCGGCATTTATGACTACGCACCCCACCGCGCCGGGTATGGCGGTTTCGGGTACTATTCTGCCGGTAAGTTCATATACGAGCACCTGCTCATCGCCTGCCGGGTAAACATCGGGCAGCTCCTTTACCGCAATCTCGCTTGAAAGCCCCTCGCGCGAAACAACCGCGCGAAGCGCCTCGATAACATCGGGGTGACTGCACTTTACGCCGATTATTGCATAACTCGCGCCGATTTCTTTTTTTGCAAGCAGCAGACCGTTTATGACTTCAACGGGGTGCGCCTTCATAAGCTGCTGGTCAACACGCAGCAGCGGCTCACATTCCGCGCCGTTTAAGAGAACATACTCGGCTTTGGTATTCAGTTTTACGTGCGTGGGGAAGCCTGCGCCGCCTGCGCCGACTACGCCCGCTTTGTTCAAGTTTTCAAGAATTGACATAAACGCCTCTTAATTATTAGTGTAATACCCCGCAAGATACCTGCACATTAAAATATGGCACGCGCTCGACAAGCGGTTGAGCGCCTCAATAATGTCCGTGCGCTTTACGGTACTGCCCTGACGAAATGCCTTGACCGCAAGCACCTCCGCCTCGCGCACTGTGGCTCTGATAAGGTTCAGTCCCGCGTATGCTGCGCCGTTTTGGTATGACGGCACCTGCATAGGTTTAATACCGAAATATTTTTCGGGGTCGTGAGACTGTGCGCGGAGTTCTGCGCTGTCAAGACCTATTATTCTTACATTTGTGAAAGTCTCACCCAAGACCTCGGCGCGCATAAGCTCACGCATATTGTAAAGAATATCGTCCAAATCACCGAGCAGTCTTTTATTGCCGCCGGACTGCGCAAGCATACTCTGCACAAACACGGTCTGCGCCTGCGCCGAATCGAGCTTGCCGCGGTACTGAATGACGGGGTCATCCTTATAAACGAGCGTGTCACCGTAAATGCTCGTCATTTCCTCGGGCTTTGAGGGCTTAGCCGCACTCACACCGCCCGACCGCTGAAAGCCATAGCAGCGTATATGCGAAGCCGCGCCGTTATCGTTTTTGGTGTGCGTAAGGTCGCCGTGATTGCCGCCTGCGGCAGGAGCACCGCCGCGCGAGGTGTAATTATGGTTAAGGTAACGGCTGCTCTGCTCATTTTTTTCGTTCAGAGTACGGCGGCATGAGCCGTCAAACCTTATGCACTGTTCGTTGAGGTAGTCCTTAGCCGCAGGTGAAAGCACCTTTCCCTCGGGAATATAGAAAATCTCGGGACGCTCGTTTTTGAGCATGGCTATGACTTCCTCACGGGAGATGAGCTTCATTTATTACTACCCCCGTCGAGCCTTTCTTCAAGCAGCTTCAAAATATCCTCACGCTTCGCAAAGTTTATCTCCTTGCGGCTCATCGGTAAATCGCCTATTGAACGCGCGAGAGCACGAAGCTTGCTGACATTATAATTCCGAATATCCTTATATGCAGGGAGTTTTTCCGTTTTTTCCTCCTGCAAAACCGGAACTTCGTTTCCTTCTTTTCTCGGCGCGGGTACGGGAGTAACGGGTGTATCTTCTGCGGCAGTCAGATTTTTAATGCCGACTGCGGGGCGGGGAATAATGTGCACCGAAATCAATTCGGATACGCGGTCAGCCGCGGCTCCGCCGGCTTCTGTTGCCGCTTTTACCGCACCTACATCGCCCTCAACAAAAACAGCAGTTAAGCCTCCGCCGACCTTCGCCATATTTACAAAGCGCACATTTGCCGCCTTTAATGCGGCATCGAGCGCTTCTATTGCGCCGATTCTTCCGCGCACCTCTATCATACCGAGAGCCTGAGGCACTGTCTGTTCATTCATCTGTACTCACATCCTTCTGTCACAGTCCTATAATCGTCACATGGCGGTTGTTTAAAATATCCCTCGCCAGCGGTGATATGACTGTGCCGGGTTTAACATTAACTGTATCGGTGCCCGAAGCAACTATTTCGCGTGCCGTTACCTCGGAAAGAAATCTGCCGTCAAACCTATATTCACGCGCAGCGCTTTTCGGTGCTTCGGGTACTTGTACGCCGCTGTTTACGCACGCAGGGAACGCACCGCAGGATTTACCGACTATAAACGCCCTGCATCCGTTCTTAAAGCCGCAGGCATTCGCCTCGTCAAAATCAATATGCAGAGCGAGCTTATGGGCCTTGCCCGAGCGCACCACCACATCGTTGAATGTAAGCGGTCTTTCGGTCTGCATACGAATATCCACAAGGTCGCCGTCCTTAACGCCTGCCGCGGCAGCTTCCTCGGGCGACATATGCAGATGATTTTTTGCAATAATAAGGCTCTTTTCAGCCATAAGGAAAGCATCCTTTGAGGCTATGAGCATATCGGCGGCTTTTGACAGATCGCCCGAAAGCGCAACGGGCGGATCAAGCCCCAATTCGCGCGCATCATTTGCCGAGATTTCGACCTGCGTTTGACTGCGAGGCGGACCGAGCACCGCAACATTTTTAAGCGTACCCTTAGGTCCTATAAGCGTAACACGCTCCTCGGCGGCATACTGCCCCGGTTGTGAAAGCGCCTTTTTTTCGGTCAGCTTGTAGCCTGCACCGAACAGCCTTTCAACATCCTGCTGCGACAAGTGAACATGACGGCCCGAAGCCTCTGCCAAAACCTCAAAATACTGAGCAGAAGCCTGCGAAACGCCGGAATTGCCTGCGCTGTTCATATAACCGTCTACTGCGGTGGCAACTATGCCCCGCACAATCTGTTCAAGTTCCACGGTTTAACCTTATTTATCAAATTCAAGGTTGGGAAGAATGTACTCAACTTCGCTGTGGGGACGGGGAATAACGTGAACGGAGATAAGCTCACCTACACGGTCGGCTGCTGCGCCGCCTGCTTCGGTAGCTGCCTTGACCGCGCCGACATCGCCGCGTACCATAACGGTAACAAGACCGCCGCCTACGTGTACCTTGCCGCAAAGTCTTACATTAGCAGCTTTTACCATTGCATCAGCCGCTTCGATAGATGCAACAAGACCTTTGGTTTCGACCATTCCTAATGCTTCTGTTGTTTTTGCCATAATTTTTTCCTCCATTATAAAATGAAATTACTTGATATATTCGGTCCGGTTATACCGGTTACCTGCTTATTTTTGTGAGCCGAGAATGCGCGAAACGACCTCGCGGGTAATATCCGCAATATCCTTTTCGCTGAACTCCTCCGCCGAAACGGGCGCTCTGTCCTTGCTCATGGGAAAAGCCTCGGCTTTGTTGACTTCCTTTATATTACCTGCCGCGCCCTGAGGCTCGTTGACATAATTCGCCTTTTTGATAACGCGGTTATACGGCTCTGATGTGGTAACATAAACATGATTTTCGGGTTTGCCGGCGGAGCCCACAGTACCGTAGGTTCTGCCGTCTTTACCTGTACCGCTCTGAGTGCCGTAGGTTTTACGCACACCGTCAGCCGAGCCGAGTGCCGTACCGGTAAGCTTTTCACCGTATGCTCTCACTTCATCAAACTCCTTTATGCCGTATGCAAGACGGCGGATATTTATAAGATTCATAGGTCCTACATTGTCGGATGTGGAGCTGCCGCCCACCGCACCGCAGCCGAGTGTGAGCGCAGGGTCAAGCCCCGTGGTGATGCCCGTGCCGCCCAGCGCGCCGGGAGTATTCACAAGCACTCTGCCGACCGGCTTATGCAATGCAAATTCGCGTATGATGCGCTCATCCTGCGAGTGAAGCGTCATGGTGTGACCGGAGCCTTCATTCGTTAAAAGCTCTATTGCCTTGTCGCAGGCATCCTCCCAGTCATTCACGGTAAAGAAAGCAAGTATTGGGCAGAGCTTTTCCCTTGAATACGGCTGATTTTTGCCTATGCCCGTGTGCTCGGTAAGCAGTACCCTTGTGCCGTCGGGAATGGTGATTTTCGCCATATCGGCAATAGCCTGCGCGGATTTACCGACTATGGCGGGATTCATTGTGTTATTGGCGCGCATAATGAATTTTGCTACCTTGTCGCTTTCCTCTTGGCTCATAAAGTAGCCGCCCTGACGCTCGATTTCGGCAACGACCTTATCCTTGATGCAGTTCTGCGTAATTATGGACTGCTCCGAAGCGCAGATGGTGCCGTTGTCAAAAGTCTCGCTGTCGAATATGCGCTTAACGGCGAGCGGAATATCAGCAGATTTTTCTATAAAGCACGGACCGTTGCCGGGGCCTACGCCGAGCGCGGGATTACCCGAGGAATACGCGGCGTGCACCATGGCTTCGCCGCCCGTGGCGAGAATAATACCTGTGTTCTTGTGCTTCATAAGTGTGTCGGTAGCGATTGCCGAGGGCTTTTCCACTACCTGAATTATATTGTCGGGCGCGCCTGCCTTTGCGGCGGCTTCCTTTAACACCTTTACGGTTGCGAGTATTGAATTTTTTGCACCCGGATGCGGTGAAATCACTATCGCGTTACCGGATTTGAGCGAAATAAGAGTTTTATACATAGTGGTGGAGGTGGGGTTGGTCGACGGTATAAGCGCAACTACCACGCCCACGGGAACGGCTACCTCCATAACCTTTTTTACGGGGTCATCGGAGAGTACGCCGACGGTCTGCATATCCTTTATTGAGTCATAAACTATCTGCGAGCCGAGAAGATTTTTTAAGACCTTATCCTCCCACTTGCCGTAGCCGGTTTCCTCGTGCGCCATTTTGGCAAGCATCACGGCATTGTCAACGCAGGCGCGGCACACGACCTTTACGACTTCATCAATTTGCTGCTGAGTGTATTCAGCATATTCCTTTTGCGCCTGAACGGCGTTCTGTATCAAATCGCGCGCATCCTGTATGGCGCGTAAATCGTTATCAAATTCCATTGTCACCACTCCTCCTCGGTAATAGGCTCATCGGCAACTCTGCACACCGCTTTTGCAAATGCGCGGCACGCTTCCTCGCAGGCATACTGCTCGCCCGTAAGCAAGCCCCCTGCAAAGTTGGTTTCGGTGGGCGGTCCGTAAAAGACTTTGATTTCCACATCGGCGGCTTTGAGTGCGGCATCGAGCGCCACGATCGCTTCGTTGGGCGGCGCTATAAGGTACGCCATTGATGTTCCGCGTTCCACACCCGCCTGCTCCGAAAGATATGAGCCGGTCTGTGAAATACAATGTGCGAAATACGGGATATCGCCGTTTTCATCGGCACTGTAAAAGAACGCAACATTTTCTATGTAGCTTATAAACGCATTAAGTCCGCTGCGCACATCCGACGGGTCAGGCCCTGCAATAATACCTATAAATTCGCCTGCAAGCGCCGTAGAGGCATTGGTCGAGCCGCCGTAAAACGATTTTGCATACACCACGGTAACATCAGCCGCTTTTGTTGCTTCGTCAATTGCGGCATACGAAACATCGTCAATGGTGGTGGTAACTATGCCGAGGCTCTTGTACCCCTGCGGCACATTAAGTTTTTCAAGTAATCCCGGCTCTGCGTTGGGAATTTCCTGCAGGCTTAAAAGCTTTGCGGAAATACGGTCACCTTTCATAAACTTTCTCCCGATCATGCGGCATTACTTTTTAAGGTCAACGCCGCTTTTCTTTTCTTTTAATATACGCTCCAGAAGCTCCACAAGGTACGCGCCCGCCTCAACAGGCTGTGTACCGTTTTTGTGGATATTTGATACAACTGTTCTTTTCGATTCGGGTATGCCCACATACGCGCCGTATGTGATATATGCGCTCATACTGTCGGAAGCCGCAAGGCCGGGGCGTTCGCCTATAAGCACACAGGTAAGCTCCGCGCCGACCGCCTCTGAAACGGCATCCATAGTGGGAACTCTGCCGTATTTCACAAAGAACGGTGTGCCGAGCTTAACGCCGTCAGCTTTAAGTCCGTCTGTGAGAATTGAAAGTACATCCTGAATATTGTTTTCTATTGCCGCGTTTGAAAGTCCGT
This sequence comes from Acutalibacteraceae bacterium, assembly GCA_045616765.1. Taxonomy (GTDB): domain Bacteria; phylum Bacillota; class Clostridia; order Oscillospirales; family Acutalibacteraceae; genus DTU089. The sequence continues at coordinate 45,330 of JAZLHL010000038.1, read as the reverse complement.
CCGAAACATATATCTGTATCTGCGGATTTTTTTCGCAGCTTGTCTGCAAAAAGCTTCTTGCTTCGTCTGAAAGCTGCCGTCCGAGGTCGGGGCGTGTAAGGTGCATATCAATATCGGTACATTTTGATTGTATTATCGGCAGTTTTAAATCCGCAAGCAGTTTTTCATCGACCGCTTTTAAAACGGCATCCTTTGCCATGGCGTGATCGGCGCGCAGCGAAATAAGTGCCTTTGCGCTCAAACGCTCACCGTTGCGCCCTATACCTATTCTTGCGGTGGTGGTGCGTTCCATAGCGCGCAGCGCAAGCGGATTTTCGGGTGCATCAAGCTGAATTTCAGCCTTATACTCCGCAAGTGTCAGATCCTTCACCGCGCCGGGTGCTCCCGCATTTGGGGATGAATATGTCTTTACAGTGGGACCGGCGTGAAATTCTGTTTTAACGGGCTGCGGTGTGTATGATTTTTCTTCTTTTACCGCTGCCTGAGGAACGCTGCCCACAGTACCGAGAGAGCGCATGACCTCGGCGGTTATTCTCTCTATAAGTTCCTCGCGTGTCACAGAGCACCCCCCTTTCTTTCGGAGAATATGGTGGGGTCGCCCATTCTCGCGGTGGGCTTGCCGTTCTCGATAATACCCATCCTTTCCATCCACTGCTCAAATTCTTTTACGGGGTGCAGACCGAGCACGCGGCGCACCGCCATAATATCCTGATAAGAGTTAGTCTGGTAGTTGAGCATTACATCGTCGCCCGACGGAACGGAAATTATGTAGTTGCAGCCTGCGGATGCGAGCAGAATCGCAAGATTTTCAATATCGTTCTGGTCGGCATCCATATGGTTTGTATAGCAGCAGTCGCAGCCCATGGGGATACCGCTTAATTTACCCATAAAGTGATCCTCAAGACCTGCTCTAATAACCTGCTTACTGTCGTAAAGATATTCGGGGCCTATAAAACCTACAACGGTATTCACCATAAACGGATTGAATGCCTTCGCAAAGCCGTAGCAGCGCGCTTCCATTGTGACCTGGTCTGCGCCGAAGTTTGCGCCCGACGAAAGCTCGGAGCCCTGTCCCGTTTCAAAATACAGCAGATTTTCGCCCTTCGCCGTACCCTTTGCCTGCAAAAGACTTACCGCCTCGCGCACCGTATCGCTATTGAAGCCGAAAGCCTCGTTACCCTTTTCGGAGCCTGCTATGCTCTGAAAAATCATATCGGTGGGTGCGCCCTGCTTTACCGCCTCGATCTGTGTGGTTATGTGTGAAAGCACGCAAATCTGCGTGGGAATCTGAAATGTATTTTTGACCTCGTCAAAGAGCTCGAGTATCACCTTTGTGCTTGCTACCGTATCACCTACCGGGTTAAGACCTATGACCGCATCGCCGCAGCCGTAGCTCAAACCCTCATAAAGCGAAGCGCGAATGCCGTCAAGTCCGTCAAGCGTGTGGTTGGGCTGCAATCTTGACGAAAGCGTGCCGCGCACACCCATAGTGGTGTTGCAGGTGCTTAAAACGCGGATTTTATCTGCCGCATAAATCAAGTCAAGATTTGACATCAGCTTTGCCACCGCGGCAACGGTTTCGCTCGTAAGACCTTTTCTGAGCCAATCTATTTCGGTCTGCGTGGTTTTTTCTGAAAGCAGGAAGGCTCTCAATTCCGCTATCGACCAGCCGCGTATCTGACTGTAAACGGACTCGTCCACCGCATCCTGAATAAGCCTTGTGACCTCATCGGTTTCGTACGGTACAACGGGATTATCGCGTATATCGGAAATAAGCATATCGGAAAGAACATCCTTTGCGGCAATCCTCTCCGCATCGGAACGGGCGGCAATACCCGCCATTTCGTCACCCGATTTTTTCTCATTGGCGCGGCCGAGCACCTCTTTTACGGACTCGAACTGATAAACTCTGCCGCCGACCTTTGACTGAAGTCTCACGCGTTACTCCTCCTAACTGAAAATCAGCGTTTTAACTACCACCGGTAAAGCAACGCCATCCATTACCGGTCTGCCTATATCAATGTAATCGCCGGAGCGAATACGGATTTTGTCAAGACAAACGATATTGTTCGGTCTTACGGGTTTTAGGGCGGCTATTCTGCCCATGACCTGACCGAGTGCCTTTGCCATATCGTTTTCGCAAACTATTATAAAGGTTTCATCGGGTGAGAATACTGCGCTGTCGGCATCGAGCAGGGCTTCCGCCATATTGAGCACATCAATATATGCTAACCTCGCTTTGCCGTGCACACATATTCCCAAATGCTCTGCACCGCTTTGCTGCATATACCATTTAAGTTCATCAATGAGCATGCTCGCATTATTTTCATACAGAGCATCCTCTGCTTTTTCACTCGGAACGAATACGGGCAGATTTTTTATCGGGAACAGATTTTCGGTATATGATATGGTACTGCCGCTGACTTCCGTCATATATGTACCGGCGCCCACAACGGTAGCGCGTATGGTTTCGCAGGGAGTTACCACCTCGAAGTTCTCCGCCGCGCATTTTTCGCGCAGAGCCGCGGCAATAAGCGGACCCAAATCGTTAAAACGGCGCATATCGTGTTCATTATTGTAAAAACAATCGGCAACACCGCCCGAAAAAGAAACAAACTGTACGGCATCCTTGAGCACAAGCGGTTTACTGCTGCTTGTAGTGGAAATCGCCGTAAGGTCGGTATGCTTTTGGTGCACGGCATCAAGAACCGTATCCGCAAGCAGCCCGCCTATTGCGCTCAATGCGCTGTCTGAAACGGTATCGCCCTCAGTGAAACGTATATTCCTTACGCTGCCGAGGTCATTCAGCCGCTTACTTACATAGGTAATTCTGCCGCCATCGTCATATTTCATTATTCTGCCGCCCACATCAATGCAGGTCTGCCCCACAAGATTGCCGCAGTCGAAAACGGCGATATTCGTTGTGCCGCCGCCAATATCAAGATTAGCAGCGATACAGCCGTATTTTTTGGAGAAAGCCTCCGCGCCCGAGCCCCTGCCTGCGAGTATCGACTCTAAATCGGGGCCTGCCGTGGCTACCACGAAATCACCTGCAAACATACTGAGCGAATCGACTACGATTTTTGCATTTTCTTTAAGCGAGGATTCACCCGTAATAATGACCGCACCCGTATCCACATCTTCGGGGCGTATGCCTGCCGCGGCGTATTCCTGCTCAATTATTGCGTGTATGGCATCGCCGTCAAGCAGAGTTCTGTCTTTAAGCGGTGTAAAATACAAGCTGCTTCTGTAAATTATGCGCTTTGTGGTAATGTTGACATCGGGCACCATATTTGCGGAGGCAGTATTGGAGACACCGAGCATGCTTACTATCATACTCGTGGTGGTAGTGCCTATATCTATACCTACGCTGAGAATTTCATCTTTCATTCCGTAACCTGCCGATACCAACAATGCTGCTCATCGTGCTCAACACCCTGCTCGAAACTTAAAATCCACTATATTCGCGCAAGGGTATACTTGCTCATAATTTCAGTTATATATATTCTGCCAAAAAACGAGCACGATGTCAATACATTTTTTGAACTTTTATAAAAATTTTCATTTTTGAGCACGCTCACGCTTAACCGACCCTTTTAGCCGGTGCGTTTTAGCATACCGTCAGCGATTTACTGCAAAAGAAATCACTGTTTTCAAATCATTTGAGCAGGGTATTTATACAGATGAGCACGCGCAGACGCCTATTGACTAATCGTATGCTTTTTGTTAAACTGTTTTCAATGAATATTTTACCGAAAGGATGATTTGTATGAAAGTAATTTACACCGATAAAGCTCCTGCGGCAATAGGCCCGTACAGTCAGGCAATGGTAAGCGGCGGTTTCCTTTTCGCTTCGGGTCAGATCCCCGTAAACCCGGCAAACGGCGAGGTAAACGGCACCGATATTACCGCGCAGGCGGAGCAGGTATGCAAAAATATAAGCGCCGTACTCGCGCAAGCGGGCACAGGCTTTGAAAAGGTCGTAAAAACTACCTGCTTTATTGCCGATATGGCTGACTTTGCCGCATTCAACGCAGTTTACGAAAAATATTTTGTTTCCAAACCGGCAAGGTCCTGCGTAGCTGTAAAGCAGTTACCTAAGAATGTACTTTGCGAGGTCGAAATCATAGCAGAAGTATAACATCTGATAAGGAGTGTTTTTATGTATCTCGGTATAATCAACGGTTGGGAAGAAGGCCATTTCAAAGCAGTCAGCGCGAAAGGTCTTAAAGGCATAGAGTTTTGCATCAACTATAACCGCGACTCCGCAGAGCCGCTTGCAAAAGCCGCCGAAATCAAGGCGTATTCCGAAAAATACGGCGTTAAGGTAGGCTCCATAGGCCGCTGGGGTATGGACAGAATGGATGAAAACGGCAATATCATCCCCGAGGCTTTGCAACACGATAAAAACCTTATCGACCTCGCCTCGATAGTCGGCTGCCCCGTTTACAATGTCGGCTTCAACCGCATTGACGGTATGGATTACTACGAAAACTGCCAAAAGGCTATTGACTATTTCAGCACTCTTATTGAATATGCGCGCCCGAAGAATGTAAAAATCGCCACATACAACTGCGATTGGGCAAACTTTGTTTATAATGAAAAGGCTTGGTCGGTCATTCACGGTGCGCTCCCCGAGCTCGGCATTAAATACGACCCCTCGCACTGCTACCGCAGACACGGTGATTACCTTAAAGAAATACGCGACTGGGGCAGCAAAATAGTACATTTCCATGTAAAAGGCACCATGGATATTGCAGGCGAGGGCTACGACGACTGCCCCGCAGGGCTTGACTGCCTTAACTGGAAAGGCATTATGGTAGTGCTTTACAATGTGGGCTACAACGGTATGCTCTCCATAGAGCCGCACTCACGCAACTGGCACGGCGGCAGAGGTCAGTGGGGTGTTGACTACACCATCCGCTTTATAAGCAATATGCTTATGCCCGAAGAATATAACAACATCGTTGAAGACCCGTATATGCCGTAACCGCTATGAATATGACAACAAAAATTATCAAAGATTTCGCTCCGAATGAGCAGAACCGCCGCAACAGCGAGGGCGATTTTATAACGCTCAATGACGGCAGAATACTTTTTATATACACCCGCTACGGCGACGGCTATGAAGACGGCGCGGCGGCTGACCTGTACGGCAGCATTTCCGCCGACAACGGTGAAAGTTTTTCGGAGCCTTACCTTATTTTCAGCCGCGAAAGAGTAAATGCCGACAATGTAATGTCGGTAACACTTCGCAGAATGGCAAACGGCGATATCGGTCTTTTCTACCTGAAAAAAGAAAAACCGATACAGTGCCGCCTTTACCTTGTGCGCTCCGCGGATGAGGGCAAAACCTTCGGCGAGCCGGTGGCATGTATCCCTCACAAGGGGTATTTTGTGGTAAACAACGACCGCGTAACGCGTCTTTCAAGCGGCAGGCTTATTGCGCCAGCCGCATATACCAATGTACTGTTTGACGATGATATGAACGGCAGCTTCGGCATAGGCACTGCATATTTCTATGCCTCCGACGATGACGGCATAAGCTGGCGCAAGCTCGGTGAATGCCAGCCGCCGCAAGTCTCGGTATGTAAAACGGGCTTGCAGGAGCCGCTTGTGGTGGAGCTTAAAAATCACACATTATGGGCGCTTTTCAGAACAGACCTCGGCAGACAGTATGAAGCATACTCGGTTGACGGCGGCGAAAGCTGGACACCGCCCGAGCCGTCGCAGTTCACCGCACCCGCCTCGCCTATTTCAATAAAACGACTTAAAGATGGCAGGCTTTTCGCCGTGTGGAATCCCGTGCCTGTTTATAACGGCAGGAGCGAAAATGTTGACGGTGTGTGGACGGGTGCACGCACTCCCCTCGCCGCCGCTTTCAGCGATAACGACGGCAAAAGCTTCGGTGAGCTTCATATTATTGAGGATGACGAAAAATGCGGTTATGCCTACACCGCAATCCACGAACTCGAAAACGGCGAGATACTGCTCGCCTACTGCGCCGGCGGTGTTGAAGATAAATGTATGCTCAACCGTTTGCGCATAAAAAAGCTTAAATTTGAGGAATAAAATATGGATAATGTGCTTTTTGAAGCCTTTAAGAACGAGAATGAGCCTATATTCGATATTGCAATAATCAGCGACAACGGCGCGGAATACTACCGCGAGCCTCACGCGAATAACGCAAATAACGGACACTCCACCACAAAGCTCTTTATGACCTGCTGCGTGGGTATTCTGCGCGACAGAGGGCTTATAGACATTGATGCTCCCGTAACATCATTTTTCACGGCAGATGAACTGCCTCGGGATATGGATGAAAAATGGAACACCGTTACGGTGCGCCACGCCATGCAGCACAAAACGGGGTTTGAACACAACACAAATCCGTGCGAAGTGGATACCGACGAAGCCCCGGTGCTGCTCGGTGATTTTCTGAAAGCGGTATTCAGCCTTAAAATCGAGCACGAGCCGGGCACATTCCGCCGGTACAGTGATGAAGCCTACTACCTTTTGTCTCGCATAATCGCCAAGGCGGCGGGCGTACCTGCGGATGTATTCTTAAAAGAGAATATTGCCGACAAGCTCAATTTCGGTCAGTGGGCAACCGCAAAATGCCCGCAGGGTCATATGATAGGCGGCGGTGGCTTCTTCACCCGTGCGCTTGACAGCGCAAAGCTCGGCTACACCTATGCCTGCGGCGGCGTTTACAACGGCGAGCGCATTGTTTCAAAAGAGTGGATAGACCTTTCAATGAAAGAGGATTTCGCACTCACCAATTTCAGAAACACGGGCATTTACCTTAAAACCGGCTCGCGCAGTCAGATAATAGCATTTCATCCGCAAAAGCGCACGGCGGTATCGTGGCACGGCATAAGCCTTGATGACGGCGAGCGCAACAACAGACTGCTTGAAGCATTTTCAAAATACCTTGAATTACCTGAAAGCGAGTGGAAAATATGAATGTTTTTGACAGATTAAAAGCCGAACGCAAAGCCCCGGTACATATTCTGCACGGCACGGACTGGTGGACCGACTGCGACGATGTTGCGGCACTGCGCCTTTTGTGCCGCGCTCACAAGGCAGGCATTATTAAGCTCGAATGTGTGGGAATAAACGCGGTCATGGAACATTCCGCACCGTCGGTCAGCGCATTCCTCGCAAGCGAGGGCTTGGAGGATATTCCCGTGGGCGTTGATTTTAACGCGCAGTATGACGGCTCACGGTGCAAATATCAGCAGGTGCTTGCACAGTACCCGAAAAAGATAAGTTCAAACAGCGAATGTGAGCCCGCCTACAAGCTTTACCGCCGCGCGCTCGCAAATGCCGACTGCAAATGTGATATAACCGATGTCGGCTTTCCGCAGATAATAATGCAGCTTATGAAAAGCCCCGCCGACGAAATATCGCCGCTTGACGGCATGGCGCTTGTAAAAGAAAAAGTACATAAAATCTGGCTTATGGCAGGCAGATGGGACGAAACACCCGGCAGGGAATACAACCTTTCCGCCTACCCCGTTGCATCGGAAGCGGGTAACTTTATATGCGAAAATTCGCCCGTGCCCGTAACATTTCTCGGTTGGGAAATCGGTGCGGATGTCGTTACCGGAACACATCTGCCCGAAAACGACCTTGTGAATGTTGCATTTAAAGCGAACGGATGCAAGTGCGGCAGATTTTCGTGGGACCCGATGCTTGTTTTAACGGCGATAATCAATGACGAGGCGGCAGCCGATTACGATACCGTGCGCGGTGTTGCCCACGTGGATGCCGAAACAGGCTATGACACATTTACCGAAGATGAAAACGGCACTCACGCATACCTTGTTCAGCGCCTTAAAAACGAAGAATACGCCGCCGTTATTGACGAATTACTTGAATATGAAAAGATATATTGATTATGTAAATGTTTTTCAGGGCTGCGGTGAAATAGATCTGCCGAAGCCCGAGGGAATCGCCGCAAAGTGGTTTTTTATTAAAGCAGGCTGCGGCAATACAAGTCCTGCTGCGTGCGTGCCGTTCGGCGCAATGAGCGCCGCGCCCTATTCGGGCGGCTACCCCACAGGCTACGGCAACCACAAGCCGAACAGCCATTCGCGCCCGCCTAAATTTGACGGCGGCAGTGAGCTTATAGGCTTTGCGCATTTGCAGCAAAGCGGCACGGGTGCCATAGGCTACTACTATAATTACGCCGTAACCGTGCCGAAATATGAAAATTCACCGTTCAGACGCGCGCCCGAAAATGAGCATGCTCAACCCGGTTACTACTCCTGCTCGCTTGAAGATATAAAGTGCGAGCTTACCTCCTGCGAGCGTGTTTCGCTGCACCGCTACACATTCGGCAAAGAGGGCGGCGTTGTAACCGTCAATTTCGATAATAACGGACTTAATATACCCGATATTGAGCGTGCTCAAGCCGAGGTTTTGAGCATTTCGGTAAACGGCAGCACCGTAACCGCCACCGCGGTAATTGAGGGAGTTACGCTATATTTTGCAGTTGTTTCGGATTGCGAAGCAACTGCTTGCGAAAACAGCGCAATTTTCAAGGTGAACGGCAAAACCGCAAATTTAAGCATTGCAATTTCGCTCAAAAGCGAGCAGCATGCACTTTCACTCGCCGAAAGCCGCAAAGATTTTGACGAAGTAAAGGCGTACGCCGCAAAAAAATGGGAAGCGGAGCTTTCAAAAATCAAAATTGAAACCGCCGACGAAGAAATAAAGGAAATATTCTACTCAAACCTTTACCACTCATTCATAAAGCCGGGCGACTGGTCGGGCGACGGCTTCATTTATGACGGGAACTATCCCCTTGTTGCAGACCTGAACACATTGTGGGATATGTATAAAACCGCCCTGCCGCTTATACTCGCGGTAAACCGCGATATAGGCGAAAAGACGGTTGAAACGCTTATGCGCTTATGCGAAACACTGAAAGTTATGCCGAACAGCTTCGGTATTTCCGACGAATACAAGGAGCCCACGGCGCAGGCGCGTATGCTCGGCACCTATGTACTGCTCACGGCATACCGCTACGGCTATGATATAGACGTTAAGCGGATGATAAAGGTTATAAAAACCGACCTTTACGCCGCCAACAAGACCGATTTCACCATTGACGGCAAATGCGGCTCGCACACATGGCTTCTGGATATGGCTGATGCCTGTGCGCTCACCGCGCAGGTCGCAAAAGAAAACGGCGACCTTGAAACCGCCGCCGAGCTTGCGCCCTTTGCAGCGCTCTGGCGCAGGGCGTATTCCGCCGAAACCGGGCTTTTAGGCGCCGATTCAAGCTACTATGAGGGCACATTATATAATTACTCATTCCGTCAGATGGTCGAAATGGATGAGCGCATAAAGCTTGCGGGCGGCAATGAGAATTTTGTTAAACTGCTCGACAGATTTTTCGGCTACGGCGCAGAAGATACCGTTCAACCGACAGACCCGTTTAATTATGACCCCGTTGCCGAGGGCATAAAGCTCGGCAGATTTGAGGGCTTCAACAACGAATCAGATACAGAATCACCGTTTTCGTATATTTATGCCGGCAGACACGACCGCACCTGCGAAATAGTGCGCGCGGGTATGAAATATATGTTTACCACGGGCAGAGGCGGCATTCCCGGCAACAACGATTCCGATGCACTTTCATCATATTATGTGTTTATGGCGCTCGGTCTTTTCCCGGTTGCAGGGCAGAATCTGTTCCTTATAGGCTCGCCGTTTGTTGACAGTGCCGAGGTCAGCCTTTTTAACGGTAATACTTTGAATATCAAAGTCAACAACAACGCCGATGAAAATATATATGTAAAATCCGTAAAATTCAACGGCAGAGAGCTTGCCGATTACCGCATAACCGCAAAAGAGCTTCTCGGCGGCGGAACACTTGAATTTGTAATGGGATAGCACTTCGTTTAATGGATAACGAGTAACGAATAATTTCGGGGCGCGAAGCGCCGATTATTGAAGTTTTCAGCTTTCGGTTTTCAGTTTTCAGCTTCGGGGCGCGAAGCGCCGATTATAATATGCGACAGAAGAGGTCGGAACTTTGAGCATTTCGCTCTGATTCCGACCTCTTTGTTTATTCTATCGTTTCAATATCATAAGGTGTAGTCTGGTACACAAAGTAATTGAGCCAGTTTGAATACAGCAGGTTTGCGTGCGAGCGCCAGGTGACGAGCGGCTCTTTCGTCGGGTCGTCATCGGGGAAATAATTCTTCGGCACCTTAATATCAATGCCTGCGTTCACATCACGCAGGTATTCATTTTTAAGTGTATCGGGGTCATACTCCGAATGCCCGGTAACGAAAATCTGCTTGCCGTTTTCGGTGGTGGTTATGTAAACGCCGGCTTCGGGTGACGAAGCAAGGATTTTCAGCTCCGGCACCTTTTCGATATCCTCACGCAGAACGGTAGTGTAACGCGAGTGCGGCACGCTGAATTCATCGTCAAACCCTCTTAAAAGAATCGACTTTTTATATTCCGCCTTGTGCTTATAAATACCGAACAGTTTTTCTCCGAGGTCGCGCTTTTGAAGTCCGTAATGGTAGTAAAGCCCTGCCTGCGCGCCCCAGCAGATATGGAATGTGCTGGTTACATGTGTCTTGCTCCACTCCATAATTTCGCAAAGCTCGTTCCAATACTCGACTTCTTCAAACGGTATTTTTTCAACGGGGGCGCCCGTGATTATCATACCGTCGAATTTGCGGTGCTTAACATCGTCAAAGGTCTTGTAAAACGCGAGCAGATACTCCTGCGTAACATGCTTTGACTGATGTGTTTTTGTGTGTATCAGCTCAAGCTCGACCTGAAGCGGTGAGTTGCCGAGCAGACGCGAAAGCTGTGTTTCGGTTTCCGTCTTTTTCGGCATAAGATTCAGCACGAGTATTTTAAGCGGCCTTATATCCTGAGTTATGGCGCGCGTATCGGTCATAACAAAGATGTTTTCATCGGCAAGTGTTTTTACCGCAGGTAATTCATTTGGAACTTTAATAGGCATTTTAAATATTCACCTTTCAGTCGCCGAGCGCCTGCTTGATATCGGCAATGAGGTCCTCTGCATTTTCAAGACCGCAGGAAAGTCTTACAAGGTCGCCGCTTACACCTGCGGCAATCAGTTCTTCATCGTTCATCTGGCGGTGTGTTGCGCTTGCGGGGTGCAGGCAGCAGCTTCTTGCATCGGCAACGTGTGTTTCAATGGCGATGAGTTTGAGCTTTTTCATAAACTCCTCGGCAGCCTTTCTGCCGCCCTTTACACCGAAGCTTACAACGCCGCAGCTGCCGTTGGGCAGATATTTCTGCGCAAGTGCATAGTATTTGCTTGACTCAAGACCCGAGTAGTTCACCCAGCTTATTTTATCGCTGCTTTCAAGGAAACGCGCAACGGCAAGGCCGTTTTCACAATGGCGTTTCATTCTTACATGCAGGCTTTCAAGTCCGAGATTGAGGTAGTATGCGCTCTGCGGCGACTGTACAGAGCCGAAGTCACGCATAAGCTGCGCGGTGGCTTTGGTGATAAATGCGCCGCCGTTGCCGAAGCGCTCGGCATAAGTAACACCGTGGTAGCTGTCATCGGGTGTGCAAAGTCCGGGGAACTTGTCCGCATGAGCCATCCAGTCGAAATTGCCGCTGTCAACAATGCAGCCGCCCACTGCCGAGCCGTGACCGTCCATATACTTTGTGGTGGAGTGTGTAACGATATCTGCACCCCATTCGAACGGGCGGCAATTTACGGGAGTGGCGAAGGTATTGTCTATAATAAGCGGAACGCCGTGTGCGTGAGCTGCCTTTGCGAATTTTTCAATATCGAGCACGGTAAGTGCGGGGTTTGCGATCGTTTCACCGAATACGGCTTTGGTATTCGGTCTGAATGCGGCATTGAGTTCTTCCTCGGTACAGTCGGGTGAAACGAATGTGAAATCAATGCCCATTCTTTTCATGGTAACCGAAAACAGATTGAATGTGCCTCCGTAAATGGTGGAGCTTGAAACAATGTGGTCGCCGCAGGAAGCGATATTGAATACCGAATAGAACGATGCCGCCTGACCGGAGCCGGTGAGCATGGCGGCGGTGCCGCCCTCAAGCTCTGCAATTTTAGCTGCCACCATATCGCAGGTGGGGTTCTGCAAGCGCGAATAGAAATAGCCGTTCTCCTCGAGGTCAAAGAGCTTGCCCATATCCTCGCTCGTGTTGTATTTGAAAGTGGTGCTCTGAATTATCGGTATCTGACGGGGTTCGCCGTTACCGGGAGTATAACCTCCCTGCACGCACTTTGTTTCGATTCTGTAATCACTCATATTTATCATTCCTTTCGGTGAGTTTATTTATTCAGCCTTAACGGCACAGGGCTTGCCTATCCACATATCCTCCCACTTTTTGCCCGCTATCTTTTCGATGCGCGCCTTTTCTTCGTCGGATACGGTACATTCGCCCGTGTTATGCTTTTCTTCTATGATTTCTTTTATCAGCTCGTGGTCGCGTTTAGTCATAGTGTAGCGGAATATCGAAAGCACGCAGAAAAACGCGAGAATTGCCGGAATAATGGCATAATCGAGCCTTAAACCGAATGTGGTAAGCGGCTTCTGAAGCTTGGGGTCCTTGATATTCGGGTCATATCCGAACCATTCAAGAGTTTGCCCTACTGCGTAGCCCATAAAGCTGCTGACCGCTTTTTTGCAGAATGTGCTGAATGTGGAGATAACTCCCTCACGGCGTCTGCCCGTAATAAGCTCATCAACATCGGTGACATCGGGTTCGATATTTTCATACACAAAACCGGGACCGGAGAAGCCGAAATTGTAGCATATAGCGGAAAGCACTATAACTATATACTTTATTGTCTTCGGTGTGCCGTAGCTCAAAAAGCCGTTTGCGGCAATACCCACGACCATAAGCGGCCCGAGTATTTTGCCGCAGGCGGTTTTACCCTTGTAGCGAGTAATTACATAGTTTACGGGCGAACCGGAAAATTCCGCTATGCCTGAAATTATGTTCATTGAAATGAAAATATTGTATGTATCGGTAACGCTTACCATAAAATACTGGTCTGCGTAGTTGCAGAAGTATTTGCTCATTGAATAGAAAAGCGAAATTATGAAATACTGCCTGAATGCACGGTTTCCAAATACACTTTTGTACTCACTGAAAAAATATTTGTAATCGAAAGGCTCGTTGTGCTGACCGAGCGATGACGGCTCCTTTGTTTTAAAGTAGCAAAGGAACGGCGACCACGAAAACCACAGCGCAAGCACTATGCCGACCATGGCGTAATTCGGTCTGTCGGCGGCAGACGGCGTAGGTAATGCCGTAAGTGCCGTTTTAATGTTAAAGCCGCTTAACGCGAGCGCCGTAAATACATAGGATGAAACCTGCCCGACGGAGTTCATGGCATATTCCACTATTTTATACTGCGTACGCTCAAAGTAATGGGGCGCTACCGTGGGCAGCATAGCGGTGTGCGGTATGCTCATAATAGTCATAAATGTGCAGTACATAATAGCCGCAAACAGATACCACCACCATACAGCCTTATCGTTACCGCCGGAACTGATGCCGAACGAAGTCCACTTGAAAAGGTACGAAAGCGCAAACGGTATGGCACTTACGAGCAGATACGGACGGTGCCTGCCGTTTTTGGAACGCGTTCTGTCGGTAACAATGCCCATAACGGGGTCACTCACCGCATCCCACAGACCGCTTATGAGCGAAATTTTACCTGCCGCGGCAGTACCCATACCCTCAACGAATGCGAGAAACTGCTGATGGAACTGATTTATGGGGTAGCCTGCGCCGCCTATTGTAATATTTACGCAGGTATAATTAAGCATCGGGCGCAGAGTTTCTTTGGTATTGCCCTCTATACCGCAGATATCTTTTACTTTATCTCCTATTTTCCCCACTTAATACACCCCTTTATCCGTAAAGAATTACACACCAATAGAATGATTTACCGTCAGAAGAATAGGCTCCCACACCTATGTTTTTGAAGGCTCTGTTGCAGATCGTTTTTGAATTCTGCACATCATCCATAATCTTTTCAAATGTAACATCAGTACTGCCGGTGGAAACCTGAATGAATTTATCCGCCGTGGTGAATGTGATGCCGGCATCCGAAAGTGCCTTATAGTAATACGAGCCGTCTGCACGCCTTAATGCCGAGCCGGTAGAAACGGCGAATTCCTCGGCTGCCGCAGCAGCGATTTTGCAAAGGTCCTTTGAAGTTTTAAGCAGCGGAGCTTTTCCGTCAGTCTCTACCCTTGCGGCATTGCAAAGAACAAGAAAACGATTCGTATCGACTTCAAACTCGTAGCTTTCCATATTCTTTTTAGCTTCAATGCCGGAGCAAATACGCAAAATGCGGCGGGCATCGGTGGTATCAATGCTCCCGTTGCCGTCAACATCACCGGCTTTCAGATCCATACCCGAAAGCTCGCGCGGGTAAATGTGTATAGCGCATTGCAGGGCAACGATTACATCCTGCAATGTTATGTAGCCATCGCAATCGATATCGCCGTAATAGCGCGTAATTTTAACAGAGCCGGTCAGCGGTGAAAGCGAAACACACAGCGTTGCCGCTGCAAGAAGCACTGCCGTAAGCAAGGTCAATTTTTTCTTCATTTCATACACCCATAAAAGAAAAATTTTATATTGATATATAATTATACAACAATAATAAATAAAATGCAATTCATTTTTATGCCAAAACTCTGTAATGCCCCAATATAAAAAATATGCTGCAAAAACAGCGTTTTCACAGCATAAATATAAGGTTCTTAATTGATATACATACCGGCCTCGGCACGGGTTTCAAGTCTGTCGGCAATTCTTTCGTTTACTCTGTCCTGCTCGCCCTTATCGGTTGCAAATTTGGTAAGCGCATTTTCAAGAGTGTACCCTTCGCTGTCCGAATTCTGACCGTACTCCATATAAATCTGATTGAGCTGCTCGTGCGAGCATTTAAGCAGTTCGGTGCTTATGGCAGTCGCCTCTTTTGTATCCTTGCCGATAACTCCCTTGACTTCATTAAGGAACATATCGTCATACGGATCGTTGAGGGTTTTGTGAACATAACCGAGGACTTTGTCCGCCTTGGCTTCTATAAGCTTTTGGCGGGTATCGGCAGCCTTTTCTCTGGTGGCAGTTTCAACTTTCTGCGCCTGCTCGGCGGCTTTTACTTCCTTCGGCTTCACTTCAAAGCCGAATTTTTCAGCCATTTTGCCGGTTATTTTATTCTTGGATTTATCAAACGCATTGGCCGACTTACGCAGATTGGCGTTTTTGGTCTGCTGTTTTTCAATACCCGAACGGTGTTTATCATACATTTCTTTTGCATCAAGGTACTGATTATATTTAAGCATTTTTTCAGTACGAAGCGAATCGCCGTCCGCACCTGCAAAAGCAAACACCGTTTCAACACCTCTGAGCAGACCGTTCCACAGCTTACCGAAAAAGCCCGGCTGCTCCTCGGGTGCGGGCGGATTCGGGTACGGTGATATTTCGGGTTCCTTCGCTTCGCCGAAAGCGGCAACAGCAGCATCGTCGAAGTGGGGGTCGCCCTTTTCGTCAATATACATAAGCACGGGATCGGCTTCCGGGTTGTTGGCGGTAGTAACATAAATCGGGCGTTTCCACTGCAAAGCTTCATCTGCAGCCTTTTGTTCCGTTTTGAGTTCGTTGCCGTCGGCATCCCAGTAAATAAACCCGTCCTTAAAACCCTTTGCGTAGCGTGCATCCTCGGTAGCCACGGTATTAAACTGCCGCTTGAACTGCGGGAATTTATCTGCCATTACATCGGTAGCGGCTGAAAAAGCGTTGCCTCTGCCGAAAGATAAGTCTTTGACGGGGTCAGAAGCGATAAGATGATTGACATTTTTCATATAAGGCGGTACTTCCGCACCGTCTGTCAGCAACACCTCCTGCTCAGGCGTAATTGACTTAAGCTGTTCAACATCCATCATTTTGCCGAGAGGGGTCGCAAGAGCGTTCACTTTCATTGAAAGCGAACCGTAAACACTCTGCAGTTTCAGCATACGCTCATGAAACAGCGCAGTTTCTTCGGGGTTCAAGCTTTTTGCGATGCTTTCCTTGGAATCGTTAAGCGAACCGTATGCGGAAAACAGCGCATAGGTTTTTTTATCAGCCAACAGCTCCTGCATACTCATATGCTTGTACTTATCAAGCTGCTCATCGGTTGTCATTTCTATGAGCTTGCGGCAGACATTTGCGTGCAATTCGGAAGCCGCCGCTTTATGAGCTTTAACTCTTTCCGTATCCTGCGGAGATTTCACTTTGGCTTTATCAAGCTCGCTTATTTCATCGGCTTCATCCGCAAGGCGCTTTAATTCCGCTTTCTGCTCATCGCTCATATGTTTTTCAATAAAATAGCCCAGCTCACCTTTTGAGCGACCGCTGAACACCTTATTTCCGGCATGGTAAAGCGAATCCGGGCGCAGAATATCCGTACAGTATTCCGTAACAGCGGCTTTTGCTGCTTCGTGCAGCTTATTCTGCTCTCTGAGATGCTGCTCGCTGCAGTCAAAGTGGTAGGTAGGCACTCTGCGCTGAATATATGCGGTGAGCTCCTGCGGTGTCATATCCGGCTCAAACATATTATCGAGCGAATATTTTACAAGACCGTTTAAATCGTTTTTTATCGCGTCGTCGCGCAACGATGGAACTTTCTGTTCAAGCTCACCCTTCAGTCTTTGCACTTCGGCATCGGCAACATCACGCATGATTTCATCGGTCGCTTCTGAGCGGCGTTTCTCGGCAGCCTGTATTTCCTGCACATCCTGCAGAAGCGGAGGCTTGGTTTTGACATATTCCGCGGCAAGATCCTTGTGTTTATTTATAAACTCCTGATTAAAGTTAGGCATAAATATTCCCCCTATGTTCGTTGCACCCTTAATACCCGTAGACTTATAAAAAAATTACATCGTTTTTGCAATCAGAAAATAAAACAGCATAGATCCCGTTAATTCGTTTTTATTTCACAAAAAGTTTCCATAACGGAATCCCCGGTTATTATCTCACCTATTGAATCTGCGGTGATTTTGCCGCTTTTGGGATTTTTTACTGACTCGATACTGCCCCTTACCGTAGCTTCAACATCAGAATATTCAAAGCTCAAATCGGTTTTTTCCATAGTGCAGTCCACGAGCTTCAGGTTTTTGCAGTAACAAAGCGGCTGCGTGCCGATTATTTTACAGTTAATAAGCGTTAGTCCGTCGGAATACCAGCCGAGGTACTCGCCCTTTACGACAGAATTTTTAACGGTAACATTTTTGGTGTGCCAGAAAGCATCCTTTGTATCGAGCACTGAATCCTCGACGGTCATATTCTCAATATACTGAAACGAGTATTTGCCTGTCATTTTAAGGTTTTTGACCGCAACATCTTTACATTCAAACAGAAAATACTGCGAATTGATTTCGCTGTTTTCTATTGTAACGCCCTCGCTGCGCCAACCGAATTCTGCGGAATCGGCAGTGATGCCCGAAAGTGTTATATTTTTGCATTCACGCAAAAATTTAACGCCGCGAATATCACAGTTTTTGAATATGCCGTTTTTCGCATACCAAACCGCCGCGCGCGTACCCTCACCGAGCTTACAGCCGCTTACGGTAAAATCCACCGTATGCCAAAACGGGTAACGCAGCGAAAATGTGCAGTTTTCGACCTCCACACCGTGCGCCTCTTTAAGTGCCGATTCGCCGTCACGCGCGCCTGCAAAGGTGCAGTTAATAACTTTAGCATCGGTAAGCGCGTAAAGTGCGCGTTCCTCATCGTAGGTATTGCCGTTAATAATTTTCATTAAAAATACGCCTCTGAATAAATACTGTGACCATTTTAACACAATTGCCGTTAATGTATCAATATCCTGACAGAATTATACTTCCTCTCTGAGCTTGCATACATCCACCCATTCTTTTGCATTCGAGTATTTCTCAAGCTCCTCGCAGGTAAGCTCAACTGCGCTGTTTGAGCTGCCGCAGGCAGGGAAAACCGTTTCAAAGCGTTTAAGAGATTCATCGAGGTAAACCTCAACATTTTCGGGAATTGCGAATGGGCAGACACCGCCCATGGCGTGACCGACCATTTCTATAAGCTCATCGGGCGTAAGCATTTTTGCCTTAACGCCGAAAATGTGCTTGAATTTTGCATTATCAATTTTAACATCGCCCGCGCAAACTACCAGCAGGCAGCCGTCATCTTTGGTTTTAAAGGACATTGTTTTTGCTATGCGCTGACCTTTTACACCGAGCGCTTCCGCCGCGAGCTCAACGGTTGCGCTTGAAACATCAAATTCGCGGATTTTATCCTCGATACCGAATGTTTTGAAATATTCCCTTACTTTTTCGATTGCCATATCTTTTTCCTCCGAGTAGTTTATGACTATATTCTAAAGGTTTTGCTTGCGTTTTTCAACAATATTGGCAAAAAAACTTGAAAGAGCGAAAAAATGATATATAATATTTTTATACGAAAGGGGTAATTGATATGACCATTGACAGCGCGCTTGTTTCGCTTGCCGCGTATGCAGTAAAGGAAAACCTTATTGAGCCTGCCGACAGTGTGTGGGCGGTAAACCGTCTTGCCGAGGCTCTTACCGTAGATGCACCCGATACAGAAGCGGAAATTTCTGATGCAAGCCTCGAAGAACTGCTTAAAGCTATTCTCGACTACGCCTGCGAAAACGGACTTTGCGAAAACAGCGTTGCGTACCGCGATTTGTTCGACACGAAAATTATGGGCTTACTTACCCCGAGACCATCACAGGTCATAGAAAAATTCTATTCGGAGTATGAAAAATCCCCCGAAGCCGCAACAGAATATTATTACCGCTTTGCACGCAAAACCGACTATATACGCGAATACCGCATAAAAAACGATTTAAAATGGGTCGCCTCTACCGAATACGGCGATATTGATATAACCGTAAACCTTTCCAAACCCGAAAAAGACCCTCAGGCGATTGCCGCCGCACTTAAAGTGAAGCAGGCAAAAGCATACCCGAAATGTATGCTCTGCCTTGAAAACGAGGGCTACGCCGGCAGAGTGAATCACCCGGCAAGGCAGAACCACCGCATTATTCCGCTTGTGCTTGACGGTGACGAGTGGTTTTTGCAGTATTCACCCTATGTTTACTACAACGAACATTGCATCGTTTTTGACAAAAACCATACCCCCATGCTCATAAGTGAAGGCGGATTCAGAAAACTGTTTGCTTTTGTTAAAATGTTCCCGCACTACTTCATCGGCTCAAATTCCGACCTGCCGATTTCCGGCGGCTCCATTCTCACCCATGAGCATTTTCAGGGCGGCAACTACACATTTGCAATGGCAAAAGCACATATAGAAACACCCGTCAGCTTCGCAGACTATGCCGATATTGAAGCGGGTATTGTTAAATGGCCGATGTCGGTACTGCGCCTTAAAGGCGAAAACACCGACAGAATCTGCGAGCTTGCAGGCAAAATACTTAATAAGTGGAAAGGCTACACCGACGAGGAGGCTTTCATTTTTGCCGAAACAGATGGCGAAAGGCATAACACCGTTACGCCTATTGCGCGTTTTCGTGACGGCAAATACGAGCTTGATGTTGTATTCAGAAACAATATCACCACCGAGCAGTTCCCCGACGGCTACTACCACCCGCACCCCGAATACCACCATATTAAAAAAGAGAATATCGGTCTTATAGAGGTTATGGGACTTGCCGTGCTTCCCTCACGCCTTAAAGCCGAAATGTCACTGCTTAAAGATGCTATGCTCGCAGGTGCGGATATTGCCGCCGACGAGCGCATAGCAAAGCACGCCGACTGGGCAAAGGATATTATGGCAAGGCACACCGTCACAGCCGAAAATTGTGACAAAATTTTAGAAGATGAAATCGGCTTGGCATTTTCATGCATACTCGAGCAGTGCGGTGTATTTGAACGCACCGAAAAAGGCAAGGCACAGTTCCTTAAATTCCTTGCAGGTATTTAATCTGTATTATTAAAAATTCATAACAGCAGGTGATAGCATGACAAACATCGGTATAGTAGGCATTGGCGACATTAGCGGAATTTACCTTAAAAATATTACGGAAACATTCCGCGAGCTTAATATTGTTGCGGTGTGCGACCTTATTAAAGAACGCGCTCTCAATGCGCAGGCAAAGTACGGTATCCCCAAGGTTTACGACACTATGGAGGAGCTTTTTGCAGACGAAAGCATCACGCTTGTGCTTAACCTCACAAGACCCTATGAGCATTACGGCGTTTCAAAGGGCGCTCTGCTTGCAGGCAAAAATGTTTACAGCGAAAAGCCGCTCGGCGCTTCACTTGAAGAAGGACTTGAGCTTGTAAAAATCGCAGAGGAAAAAGGTCTTATGATAGGCGGTGCACCCGATACATTTATGGGCGCCTCCATACAGACCTGCCGCAAATTTATTGATGACGGCAAGCTCGGTACTGTGGTGGGCGCTACCGCATCCATGATGGGTCACGGCCCGGAGTGCTGGCACCACGACCCCGAATTTTTCTACAAATACGGCGGCGGTCCGATGATGGATATGGGTCCGTACTATGTTACGGCACTCATCAACCTTATAGGTGGCGTTAAGAGCGTCACAAGCGTGGTCAGGACTTCGTTCAGGCAGCGCACAATCACAAGTAAAGACCATTACGGCGAAGTTATAAATGTTGATGTACCTACATACCTTTCGGGCATTCTGCATTTTGAAAGCGGCGCTATGGCAACACTCACCACCACATTCGATGTGTACGGCTCGAAGCTGCCGAACATTGAGCTGTACGGCTCAAAGGGCACACTGTTTGTACCCGACCCCAACTGCTTCGGCAATGAAATAAAATACTATGACGGTGAAACGGGCGAAGAAAGCGTTGTGCCGATCTGCTTTGACTACAAGGACAATTCACGCGGTCTCGGTCTTGCCGATTTTGCGAAATCGCTTGAAACGGGCAGAAAATCGCGCACCTCTTACAAACAGACACTTCACGTACTCGAGGTTTTGCAGGCGTTCGTTCACAGCGGCGAAAGCGGCAGTACCACCGAAATAAAAACAAAATTCACTCGCGAAGCACCTATGCAGCAGGACAATGTTCACGGTGTTCTGGAATGAATACACTAACCACAAAGAAGGTTGTGACGACCATTCGTCACAACCTTCTTTATTATTTGCTGTTCCTTAAAACTTCAAGGTATTTTTCGGCGCGTTCCTTTGCGCCGGCAAGGTTCATATCGGTATAATTACCGCATTCGACGGGGCTGGCACCGGGTATTGCACCCTCAAAAGAGGCAGTAAACTCAAACACATCAATCATCAGCTTAACTATTTCGGGAACGGGAATTGTGCCCGACATAATGAGATAAAAACCCGTACGGCAGCCCATAGGTCCCCAGTAAATAACGCGGTCTTTTATATCGGTGCGGTTTCTGAGGTAGGTTGCACCGAGGTGCTCTATGGTGTGGATTTCGCCCGTGCCCATTACGGGCTCAAAATTGGGGCGCGTAATGCGTATATCGTAAGTAGTGAGCGCTTCGGCTCCTGCAAAATCCACCCTGCTTTCATACACGCCGGGCAGCAGCTTCATATGGTCCACCGTAAAGCTTTTAATTCTTTCCATAATTGCCTCCGTTATTTCTGTAAAATTTCATATTCGCCGCAAGCGAGAGTTAAAGTGAACTCGCCGCCCTTAACGGCTTCGTATGCTTTGCCGTTTACGGTAACGGTTTCGCTTACCGCGGGCAGGGTAAGAAGCGCTTCGGCGCCCTCGGGAACGGTACATTTATATGTAAGACCGTTTTCGGTGCTCCATTCGCTCTTTATAAGTCCTGCGGCAGAATTAAATTCCGCTTTTACCCATTTGATATTCTGCTGACCTGAGGGGAGCTCGTCGGCAGTGCGCATATCAATTCGCGGATGAAGCTCGAATTTTTTGAAGCCCGGCTCGATCGCTTCTATACCCGCCATAAAGCGGTACATCCACTCAACTATTGCGCCGTAGGCATAGTGGTTAAATGAGTTCATACCCACATCGCCGAAGCCTTTTTCCTTTGTATAGGAATTCCAGCGCTCCCAGATGGTGGTTGCGCCCTGGTCGATACTGTAAAGCCACGAAGGCTCATTGCGCTGCAAAAGCAGATTGTAGGCGGTTTTATCCTTGCCGAATTTTGAAAGCGTGGGGCAAAGATTGTATGTGCCGAGGAAGCCGCAGGAAAGTCTGTCGCCGTTTTCCTTTATCTGCTCGGCAAGAGCATCCGCAACAGGCTTTTCGTGCTCTGAATCAAGCAAACCGAAAGCAAGGGCAATTATCTTGTTGCACTGTGTGTTTTCAACGGGCACACCGTCTTTCATAAAATGCTCGCAGAAATAGGCATACGCCTTTTCGCGCAGGTCTTTGTAATAATCTATGCGGTCTTCCCTGCCGGCAACGGAGCACATATAAATCATCATATCTATATCGCGCACGAAGTAGGCAGAAGAAATGTACTCATTTTCGCACCAATCGTATGCGAGCCAATCGCCGTAACGCGGTATGGGACCCGAATAGCCGTATTTTTCAACAAGTCCGGCAATGTACTTTTCCATAGAATAGAAATGCTCTTTTATCATTTCGGCATCGCCGTAAATTTTGTATAAGTTATAGGGTATAATAACGCCGGCATCGCCCCAGGCGCAGGCATCCTCGCCGTGGCAGCAGCCTACGCGCGGGTTAACATCGGCGTAACCGCCCGTTTCGCCCTGCGAGTCGCGCATATCCTGCATCCATTTGCGGAAGAAACCGTAAACATCGGCATTGTAGGCGGCCGTGGTGCTGAATGCCTGCGCATCCCCCGTCCAGCCGAGACGCTCGTCGCGCTGCGGGCAGTCGGTGGGTACGCTTACATAGTTGCCGCGCTGCCCCCACAGAGCATTTGAAAAGAGTTTATTCACAAGCTCGTTCGAGGTTTCTATTTTACCTGTTTCAATGTTATCGTTGCCGACGATTTCGGCGGTAATATCAATAAACTCGACATCGGCATTTGCGCTGATTTCAACGAATCTGTAACCGAAGAATGTGAATGTGGGGCGGTATTCCTCGGTGCCGCTGCCGTTGGCAACATAGTATGCCTTGCCAAGTGCGGAACGAAGATTCACGGTATAAACAGAGCCTTGTGCTCCGTCGTTGCCGCGTTCAAGGTCGCCGCTGTCATTAAGGAATTCGGCATAGCGCATCTTAATAACCGTGCCTGCGGCGGCATTTATTTTAATTTTGACCCAGCCGACAGTCTCCTGACCGAAGTCAACGGTGAGCTTCTGCCCTAATTTAAGAGCAAGCGGAAGTGCGGCATAGGTATCTACGGCATTGATTTTGCCGAAATAACTGCCGTTATAGCTGATGCCGTCAAACACTGTGAGGTTTGCAGGTTTAAGCGCAAGAGCCTTGCGCACCTTGATTTCGGAGCCGATAAAGGGTGTAACCTCGCCGTCATAAGTGAAAATACCGGCGGTTTTCCAATCTGCAAGCTCAAAATCGGGCTCGGATAAAACCGTATAATCGGGCAAAGTGCCGTCACGGTACTCACCGTCCCATATATCGGCAGTTCTTATCTGACCGCCGACAGAACAAAGCCAGCTTTCATCTGTGCCGAAAAGGCTTTTGCCGCCGCATACGGCGTTAAGCATGACCGCGGGGTCGTGATTGCCGTAGTAGCCGCCTGCAATTCTGCCCGAATACCAACCGGTTGAAACGACCGCAAGCACTCTGTTTTTACCCGTTTTAAGAAGCGGAGTAATATCGCGCTGCATATAAAGCGTTCTTTTGTAGTACGCGGTCCAGCCGGGCTTCATTTCGCCATCACCGACGCGCTTACCGTTAATGAAAACATCAACACAACCGAGCGCCGTAAAATACAGAACGGAATCACTCACCTCATCAACGGTGAAATCCTTTGCGAACATAGGCAGACCGTTCCACGATATTAAATCGGTGTGCTGATAAAGCGCCGGGCGCTTTTGAGCCCACGCCGACATGCTTGTGTCGCAGTAATTTTCAAACTTTGCAGTAATAAATTTTGCATTATTGAAAGCACTTAACATATAATCACCTAAACAATTATTAAACCTACAGTATGATATTTATGCCTATTAGCCGGAATTTTCGAACGACGGCGTATACAGGATACGCCGAGTGAGAAAAAACGGCTAAGAGGTATAAATATTACCACATATTGTCGGAATCTTCGCAGAATGCCATCATATCATGTATTTCGAGCACCGTTCCGTCATCGAGAACAACGGTACCGTTCCAGAGACCGAATACCTGGTGACAGATGTTGCCGACACAGATAACGCGGGCTTTGGTAATGTTATCGTAAACGGGGGTCATGGTCATTTCAAAGCGGCCGTCGGAGGAAGTGAACACCCACGGGTCCATCCAGTTTTCGGTTTCAAATTTATCTTCATTAAGATAGATTTCGCCGATTTTATGAGCCTTGCCGTTGTAGAAAAGCGTATTTTCGGTGGCGGCGCTCATATCGCCGAAGCCCCAGCCGATTTCGAAGCCGAAAATCGAGCCGTCTTCAAGCTTTGTGCTGCCGTTGCCCCAATACCAGTTTTCGTGGTAGGGCCACACGCCGCGCCCCCAGTCGAGCACGCAGAATGAGTCCGACGGGTCAAAGGTTATGACCTTATCGCCTATGGTTATGGTACCGGTAACGGGCATACAGTTCACCTTTTGATTAAAATAGAACTGCTTGTCGTTGCCGCGGTCAAAGGGCAGAGCCATAACAAGTGATTCGTGGTTCGGGAACATATCCATAGTAAGGTCAACGGTGTATTTTTCACCTTTCACCTTACCGTCGAATGTTATGGTACGGTTTGTTTCAGTAACATTTATATCAAGGTTAAAGTTCTTTTTATGGCGCGAAAGCGTGTGCGGCTTCATGGCATCGGCACTTACGCCGTATTTGCCGAAGGTAAGCAGCTTTATATCCGCAACATCCCATCTTTCGCCTGTTTCCATATCAAAAAGACCGAGGCTCGCGTTGCCGGCAAGCGAAATATCCGCCCAGGTTATCTGCAGGCAGTATCTGCCGTTTGAAATCTGGTAGAAATCCCATTCTTTAATACGGCTGCCGTTTGCCTTTATGGCGCTGCGGTCATATTCGTACATATTTGTGAAGCAGTAGCCCGCCTTGGTAAGCTTGCCGTTTTCATCAAGCAGCGGTGTTTTTTCGGTGATGCGCACCTGACCGCTTTCATCGGCAAGAATCACCTTATCGGCAGGTAATTTTTCTACGGTCGATTTAAGGGCATCGCCGCCGGCTCCAAATGTTGTTGCTGCCGCAAAAGGCACAACGCCGTCTGAATCTTCGGCAAAAACAGACTCGCAGCAAAATGCGCCGAATGTGAGCACAAGCGACATAGTAAGCGCAAGAATTTTAATTGATTTTTTCACAGTCATCCCTCCATACGCTGATTTTAGCATATTGTTACGGTTAAAACAAGAGGCTTGAGCATAATAAAAGAAGCGAAAATTCCGCAGAATTTTCGCTTCTTGCTTTTTTATCAGTCCTTAAAATATTGGTACTCTACACCATCAAACTGCATTTTGATGTTCTTTGTGAGTTCATCGGGCAATTCGTATCTGCCGCTTTCGTAGAGATTGTAGTTTTCGCTCTCATAGGAGCCGTCCGGCTTAACGGTAATAACGGTACAGCCGCGCTGCGAACCTTTATTCTTAATGCCGATATATGCAAGGTAATCCACGCTGTAAGCATAGTTGAGGTCAATGCCCTTGTAATTTATACTGAAGTTATTGAAGTGGTCGTGACCGCAGAAAATCGCCTGCGTGCTGCCGAGTTCGAGCGCGGTTTCAAACATTTCATCCTCGCCGTCGCCGCAGTAGATGCAGTCGCCCGTTTCACCGAGCATACCGCGCACATATTTAACATTTTCGGTATCCTTGTAGCCGTTGGCGGCAAATTCGTTCCACGCATCGCGGTACTCGGGCAGCGGAATGTGGAAAAAGAGCATTGATTTCACGGTACCGTTTTCGCCCTTGGCGGCGTTGGCTTCGTTAATCGCCTTAACGCGCGCGGCGTACCAATCCACCTGATTCTGATGAATATTGTCGTAATTCGACATAATGTTTATAAGTCTGTCGGTAGCGTAATCGTGGGAGTCGATAACAAACAGAGCCTGCGTGATAACGCCCTTTGAATTTTCGACCTTAATCACCTGATTGCCGAAGCCGTCGATTTCGGCAGGGCCTTTTTCAAAAATGCAGTATTCAAATTCAGGCTGCATATAGTAGTCGGAAATTTCCTCACGGTCATAGTAGCTGTAAGGCTCGGTATCGTGGTTGCCGAAGCAGACAGTCCAATAAATGCCGAGTGCATCCATAAGGTTTGCAAAGAGCTTTGCGCCCGTCTGATTATTGAGTGTGCCTGCCTGAAAAGGTATTGGGTATGCCACATCGCCCGTAACTATTACAAGGTCGGGCTTTTCGGCGGTGAGCATAGCCGCAACCGCTTTAAGCGCATTGGCATCCTTGGTAATGGACATAAAGCCGCCGCCGAGATGCACATCGGTAAGCTGAACTATTTTTAAATCGCGGTCGAGCGTAAATACCCAGTCGCCCTCGGCATCCTTAACGGGCACGAGCTGCTCGGTATATTCCACCTTATTAAATGACTTTGCGAGTTTAAGATTTGAATTACTGCCGGCTGCGGAAACAGCGGCACATACGCCGAGTGCAACGGTTATTACAAGCACGATTACCAGAAGCACCCTGAGTGCTTTTTTGGCCCTGCCTTTTTTAGCGGGTACGGCTTTGGTTTCGGTTTTATCTGCGGTTTTTACCATATTATCCCCTCCGTTTAATGAGTACATAATATCACATTTTCACGGATTTGAACAGACAAAACGGAAAATAAAGTACTTTTCTTATTGAACGCCGAATATTCTTATGAAAGCACAACGAAAAAGGTCGGAGTAAAAGCATTGGCGCTCTTAATTCCGACCTCTCGATTTTTTATTTAATTATATGCCGTATTTTTCTTTAAGCATTTTGAAATAATCGGCATAATGTCTGTAAGCCGCTTCCGGCTCATTTGCATTGATGTACTTTATGCAAGGCTCGACGAGCTCCGTGTAAAAGCTCTCGAAAATTGCTTTGCTGTTTTCCTGTTCTTTGATTTTTGCAACAATAAGCGGTGCTTTGGCGTAGTATTCGGCTATATCATTTTCGCCGTTTTCGCGCGCTTTCAGGTATGTATCCCTGAAATTGCGCAGTGTGGTAAGCTCACGGCAATCATCGGGCAGATTTCGTGCCTCGGTGCAGGCGGATGTGAGAAAGCAGCCGTCACCATTAACCTTCTTTTTATATTTCGGGCATTCCTCATATCTGCTTGAATCCCTGCAATACTTAAAACTGTATTGATTTTCCACCCAATCTTTCATTTCATTGCAATAATCTTTCCCGAATACTCTTTCGTCTAAAAACGGACAACTCACAAAAAATCACCTCTGTAATTATTTATCCTGATACGGTGTATCGTCATACCCTCTTTCGGCAAGCTTCAGATAGAATTTATCAAGATGTCTTCTGAAAAACGAATTAAACCACTTGGTTTTTCCGAAATATTTAATAATGGTCGGACTTACGGCATAATATAATTTTATGAATAATCTTCCGAATATGTTTTTTGAAAGAGTTTCATCGCGGTAACGCCTGAAACGCCAGACCTGCGGACAGTCATAAGAGCCGTAAACGGCGGTAGCGACATAGCAGTGTTTTTTACTTTTTTCCGGAACACTCACATGAATACTATTTTCACCATATTTTTCATCGCAGTATTGTTTAATTTTTGACATAGCCTCTATACTCTCGTCAAGATTGTCAAAAAATCCTATAGAAGCATATAAACACAAACCAAAATTCATAAAGTGTTTAATTTCAAAATTGCTTTTTACTTCTTTCAACTTTTGAGCATCGCTACTATCAGGAAATTTATTTGCAAGTTGTTGAATTCTCGCGATATCGCTTTCCGTATCTTCACATTCTGCAAATAAATGTATATGATAAAACTTATGATCATCTTCCGGATAACATACTACATTGGCACGGTAACAATCTATTATAGAACTATTTTTGTTATAGTTATATAATAAATCAATTGTTTTATAAACATATTGATAATCTACATATCCACTCATTTATTGCAACCCCTTAATATTTATTGTTTTGATGTCATTATAACACCGTTCGGTGTTATTGTCAACACAAAATTGTGTTACTCGGTAGAATACATAATAGAGGTGGTTTTATGTATATTTACCCGAGAATACGCGATTTAAGAGAGGACAATGACTGGACTCAGGAATTTGTGGCAGATAAATTGGGTGAATACCTTACAACATACAGACGGTGGGAATCCGGCGAGCGCGAAATGCCCGCGCACATAATAAAGGAATTGTGTGAGATTTACAATGTTTCCGCCGATTACATTTTCGGCTTTACGGATGAGCCGGCAGGGCTGCACAGAAATTAATACGCATAACAAAGAGGTCAGAACTTCGAGTATTTAACTCTTAATTCTGACCTCTTAATTCTTAATTATAATCCGGCGCTTTGCGCCCCGAAATTATTCATCATTCATTACTCGTTATGCATTAAGCTCCGCTTCAAGCAGTTCCTTGATAACCGCCGGGTCGCCGTTGCCCTTGAGTTCTCTCATGCAGGCACCGAAAATAGCCTGCAGCGCCTTTGTTTTTCCGTTTTTATAATCGGCAACGCTGTTCGGGTTGGCTTCGATAGCCTTTTTGACAACATCGAGTATGAGTCCCTTGTCGGACTGCACGCTCATTGAGTTTTCGCGGCAGTATTCCTCGGGGTCAACATCGTCCTCGATTACGGCAATAAGCACTTTCTTGGCTGCACCGCGGGTGATCGTGCCGCCGTCGACCATTTTTATAAGTGCGGCGAGCTTTGCGGGTGTTATTTCAAGCTCATCGAGCACCTTGCCGTCTTTTCTGAGGATACCTGCGCAGTCGGTGAGGATCCACGCGGCGGCATCCTTGGCGTTGCAGCCGAGTGCAACGGTGCCGTCAAGCAGAGTGCCGGCGATTTTTGAAGAAAGCAGAGTTGCGATCTCTTTCTCGCTGATGCCTGCGGCGCGGTATTCCTCCGCCTTTTCATCAAGCGCAACGGGTCTGTTCGCCTTTATCTGCTCAAGCCACTCGTCGTCTATTTCGATGGGCATAAGGTTTGCATCGGGGAAATAGCGGTAATCGGCTTCGGTCTCCTTATCGCGCATTGCGAATGTTTTGCCGCTGACCTCATCAAAACGCCTTGTTTCCTGAACAAGCTCCTCAAGGTTAAATTCAATGGCATCTATATGGCGCTGCGATTCGTAGCGGATAGCCTGCTCGATAGCATCAAACGAGCTCATATTCTTGATTTCGGTACGCACGCCGTATTCCTCGCTGCCCTCGGGGCGAACGGAAATGTTGACATCGCAGCGCATTGCGCCCTCCTCGCACTCGGAGATACCGCCGGACTTGAACATTGATTTGAGCATATTGAGGTAGGTAACGACCTCCTCGGCGCTGCGGAAATCCGGCTGAGTTACGATTTCGATGAGCGGAACGCTCGTTCTGTTGAAGTCAACAAGCGAGTATTTGCCGCGGTGCACGAGCTTGCCTGCATCCTCCTCCATGTGAATTTGCTTAATGCGGATCTCGCGGCTGCCGCCGGGAGCGCTGACCTTGATTTTGCCGTTTGTGCATATCGGGTGATTGAGCTGGGTAATCTGATATGCGCAGGGCAGGTCGGGATAATAGTAGTTCTTTTTGTCGAATGTGGTGTATCTGTTTATGTCGCAGTTGAGCATAAGTCCCGCGGTAACGGCAAGCTCAACAACGCGCTTGTTCATAACGGGCAGCATACCCGGCATACCGCAGCACGCGGGGCATACGCAGTCATTGGGTTCCTTTGCGGCAGAGTGCCCGCCGCAGGAGCAGAAAAGCTTTGATTCGGTGCTTAACTCAACATGGGTTTCAAGACCTATAACTATTTCATATTTCATAATTATTTACCCTCGCTTTCCGCACATTTTGCAAGGCTGAGAAGTTCGCTTTCACCGAAAGCGGCGCCTAAAAGCTGAACGCCGCCGCTGACAAGCGCGGGTACACCGGTAAGGTTTGCCGCCGCGGTAAATACGCTCTCGGTAAACACCTTTTCAAAGGCTTCGCTGATATCGTAGGCTTCGTAAGCGGTTTTGGTGCAGACGGGTGTAAGCACCGCTGCATAATTTTCAAAGAGCTTTTTAAGCTCATCGGCAACTATGCGGCGAATGCGCAGCGACTTGTCGTAGCAATCGGCATAGCGCGTTTTTGAAAGAACATCGGAGCCGTAAAGAATTACCGCTTTTGTAAGGAAATTGAAGCCCTCTGTTCTTGAATTTGTATAAAGGTCATCTATGGTGCGGTACTGCTCGGAGCGGTAGCCGAATTTAACGCCGTCATAGCGCGAAACATTGTTGCAGGTTTCGGCGCACATTAAAATTTGCCAGGCGATATTGGCATTTTCAAAGATATTGCAGGAGATTTCCTCGACCTCAACGCCGTTTTTGCGAAGTGCGGCGGCGAATGCTTCAACGCGCTTTTGGGTTTCGCCATCGGCAAGTGCGATCAGTTCTTTTACAACCGCAACCTTTTTGCCCTTAACATCGCCGTCGGCGGTGTAAGTGTAGTTCTTTTCGGGGAGGCTTGTGCCGTCCTTACTGTCGTGCCCGGCTATAACACCGAGGATTTCGGCGGCGCCGTCTGCATCCTTCGCATAAACACCCACCTGCTCGCCCGATGCCGCGCAGGAAATAACGCCGTAACGCGAAACAGTGCCGTATGTGGGTTTAATAAACGAAACGCCCGCAAGAGCCGCCGCCCTTCTGGGAGCGCCGTTCATATCAACACCGAGTGCCGCTTTGACCTTACCCTCGGCAACAAGTGAAGCCGCCGCGCCCGCAAGAACGCCGCTCTGCGTATTATAATGTGAAAACTCACCTACAAGGTCAAGACCGAATTCACCCACATGGGTTTTGCCGGAAATGACATAACCTGTTTTTTCAAGGCGGTCAACGACCTCGGCACCGAACAGTGATTTGAAGCCGTCCAATATCTTTGAGCCTGCGGAGGTAATGCCGTTTTTTGTAAGAATGGTATCATCGACCGCAATATTGCCTTTTTCGTTCAAAATTTCCGAATAATAACTCATTTTCAGCACCTCACTTTACAAGTCTGGGAACAAGCCAGCTGCCGTCGCTGTGCTCGGGCGCGCCGTCCATAAGCTCATCCCTTGTAAACGGCTGTTCGCGCAAATCCTCGCGCAGAACATTCTTCATAGGCATCACGTGTACCATAATTTCGGTGTTTTCGGTATCGACGGCTTTGAGCTTTTCCTCGTTTTCTTTCATCATACCGAAAATATCCTGCATTGTTTTTTCCTCGTCATCGGTGAGGGCAAGCTGGTTAAGCTGCTGCGCATTCGAGAATGCCGAGCGCTTGCTCTGCACCGCCTTTGCGCCTGACGAAGCGGGAGCCTGCGCTGCAAATATGCTGCCGTTGCCGAGCAGGTGAACATCCTCAAGCTGCTGGCTCGTAACCTCGCTCGGTGCGCCGCAGAGAAGATCCTGCGCGTTGCCGTTGAGCGGGAATGCGATAACATCAAGGATTTTTTCTTCATCCGTAAGGAGCATTACCATACGGTCAACGCCGGGCGCCATACCTGCATGGGGCGGTGCGCCGTACTGGAATGCGGTATAAAGTGCGCTGAAACGCCTTTTGAGCTCATCCTCGGAATAACCGGCGATCTCAAACGCCTTTTTCATTATTTCAATATCGTGGTTTCTCACAGCGCCCGATGCAAGCTCTATGCCGTTGCACACAAGGTCGTACTGGTATGCGAGTATCTCGGTGGGGTCTTTTGTAAGCAGTGCTTCAAGACCGCCCTGCGGCATTGAGAAGGGGTTGTGAGTGAATATTATTTGCTCGGTTTCCTCATCAAGCTCGAACATCGGGAAATCGACAATAAAGCAGAACTCGAAAACGCTTTCGTCAATAAGGTCAAGCTGTTCCTTCTGTGCAAGCCACTGTCGGATCATACCCGCCTTTTTCTCGGTAGCGTCCTTTTTATCGTCGCAGATGAAGAAAAGTGTTTCACTCTCTTTTACGCCGGTGATTTCGGTGATTTCTTTCTTCTGCTCATCGGTGAGGTATTTTGCTATCGGACCTAAAAACGCGCCGTCTTTAAGCGTGATGTAGCCGAGACCGCCGAGCTCGACTTCGCTCGAGGTGGCGTATTTGAGTGAATCCTCAAAGAATTTATTTGACTTGCCGCTGCAGTTTGCAACAATGCCTCTTACGGGTCTGCCCCTGAACGCCGGGAACGCAACATTTGCAAAGAAGCCGGTCAAATCGCAGATGATAAGCGGATTGCGAAGGTCGGGCTTGTCGGAGCCGTATTTCATCATGGCATCCGCAAATGTGATGCGCCTGAACGGTGCGGGCGATACTTTTTTATCGGAGAAAGTCTTAAAGGTGTTGTAAGCAACATCCTCGCAGACTTCAAGCACATCGTCCTGAGTGGCAAATGCCATTTCAAAGTCGAGCTGATAGAACTCACCGGGCGAACGGTCCGCTCTTGCATCCTCATCGCGGAAGCAGGGCGCTATCTGGAAATAGCGGTCAAAGCCCGAAACCATAAGCAGCTGCTTGAACTGCTGCGGTGCCTGCGGCAGAGCGTAGAATTTGCCCGGATGCTTGCGGCTCGGCACAAGGAAATCGCGCGCGCCCTCGGGCGAGGATGCGGTAAGTATGGGAGTCTGCATCTCCAAAAAGCCCTTTTCCTCCATAAGCTTACGCAGGTAGCGTATAATCATGCTGCGCTTAACGAGATTGTCGTGGTTTTTGGGGTTGCGCAGGTCAAGGTAGCGGTATTTAAGGCGAAGCTCATCCTTGCTCTGCCTTGAATTGCGCACCTCAAACGGAAGCATATTCTTACTCTTGCCGAGCACCTGAACGGTATCGGCAACAAGCTCCACAAGTCCCGTATCGATTTTTGCATTTACGGTTTCTTCATCTCTTTTGCAAACCTTGCCCGTAACGCTTATAACGGTTTCACGCGTGACCTCTTTAAGCAGAGTTTCATCGTGAACGACTACCTGCGTTACGCCGGTGTAGTCGCGCAGGTCAACGAATATAACGCCGCCGTGGTCGCGCACAACATCCACCCAACCGGCAAGACTTACCGTTTTGCCGATATGAGCGTCACGAATATCGTTACACATTAATGTTCTGTACACTGAGCATACCTCCAATAAAAATAAAACATCCCGAGGAAATAAATCCTCGGGACGAGCAATTATAAAATAACCCGCGGTGCCACCCGTATTGGTGCTTAAAAAGCACCCGCTTTATAACATATTGAATTTTATTAAGCCGAAGTGTTCCCGTGTTTACTACTCATCTAAAATGCCCTTTCAGTCACGGAGCATTCTCCCTGATAGACTTTCCAAGAAAACAGAGTCTTCAACAAAATTGGATTTTACCATCAACAACGCATTTTGTCAATACTTTTACTGTATTATATTACCGCTCTGACGGATTTTACTCATTTATTTTTCAACAATAATTGCTTCCTTGCGGCACTTTTCCGCGCACACGCCGCATTTTATGCATTTGCTCTGGTCGATCTCAAACGGCTCTTTGATTTTGCCCTGCGGCGCGCCCGTGGGGCAGTTTCTCGCGCAGAGCGAGCAGCCTATGCACTTTTCCTTGTCGATGCTGACTTTTTTTATCGGCTTATTATCTGCCGAGGAGCTTATGGCATTGTTGGGGCAGATATTTTCGCACTGACCGCAGCTGCGGCATTTTTCGGCATCAATGGTGTAAAGTGATTTTTCAAAATTCACGGGCTCCGGCACATTGAACAGACATATAAATGCGCACGCGCCGCAGCCGAGACATTTTTCTTTATCTATTACAAATGACATACAATCAACCTCCCGATGCAGGCGACATAAGCCATACCTCATCGCCGTTACTGAGCTTACGGCTCTTTTTTGATACGCGCTCGCCGTTGATGTAAACAACGGCATCCTTAAATTCTATGGGCGCGGGCTTTTCAAGTGACGGGTTTTCCTTTTTATTATCAAGATATGCCTTTTCAGCCGCTGCGTTCAGCGATGGGAAAATATCGGAAACCGCACTGACATTTATTGTTTCCTTTGCAAGATGCGTGTCGCTTCTGAACACGCCGAAAAGCTTAACTGTTACTTCAGCCATGTTTTCTTGCCTCCTCTGCCGCTTTATCGTAAACTGCTTTTTCAAGCTTTATGCCGAGCGAAGCAAGGCGGTGATAGGTCGGTATACCGTCCTTCCAGCCCCTTGCACGGTAATAGACCTTTTTCATTTTTTCAAGCGGCACCTTTGTGCGCGGGTCCGAGGGATCCTGCGGCTCGTTAATAAGTCTGCCGGGGAGCTTGTCGGCTCCCGCCTTCTGACCGAGGATGATGTTTGAAATTCTTTCGACATTGTAGCCGTAAGCACCCCAGGTAAGGAAGCTTGCCATAGTGGAATTCATACCCGTGGCGTATTTGACCGCCGATGAATGAGGCAGAAGCGGTATATTGATTTTGGGGAGCTTTGTGAAATGGTTAAGTACATTCACCGCGGGGCCCACATAGGGGAAGCAGCCGATTATGGCTTTTGTTACCCACCAGTTCGGTTTGTCTATAAGGAAGCCCGGGAATACCGCGTAGCTTGTGAAAAGGCATTCGCCGCAAGCCGAAACAGCCTCCATAAGATTCTGGAACATAATGGTAAGCGCCGCTTTGCCATGGGGAGTGAGCGAGTCCATATCAAGACCGAGCCCCTCGGCAACTACGAGGTAACCTGCATTGAGGTGGCAGCCGCCGCGGTTCGAGGTGGCGTAACCGAGCCCCTGACCGACCGCGTGACGCGGCTCGTAAGCAGAAAGCTCCATACCCTTTGACTGAATTGCAAAATCCTCGCCGCCGTACTTTTTGCTCATACGCTTTGAGCCGTCTGCAAGCTCGGTATATTTGCCCTCTCTGTGAGCGATTTTTTTGATTATTTCGGTGATGTTGTCATTCCTGCCGAATTCAAGACCGAAATCAGCCATTCCTCTTTCCCTTAACTCCATGGCAAAGGCTACCACGCCCGCGAGCGATATGCAGTCCATACCCATTTCGTCGATAACATAGTTCCATTCAAGGATTTTTTCTATATCGTTATTGAGGATATTGGCACCCATAAGACCGAGAATTTCAAGCTCGGGACCTTTGACGATTTTATTGTCCACCTTGACCTGACGGGCGCAGCGAATCACGCAGCCAGTGCAGGCGGCGTTTGAAACGAGGTGATTTTCAGCCATTTCCTCGCCTGAGATTTTCTCGAAATCGTCAAATCTGCCTGCGGAAAAGTTCTTTGTGGCAAGTATGCGGTGTGCCTGCATGGGAGCAACGAGACCTGCCGAGCCGAGCTTGGGAAGCTGCTTGCCCGTAAGCGGATGGGTGCGCAGAAGATGCGACCACTTTTCATTGACCTTATTGAGCTTTTCTCTGTCGGCGACCTGCGGAACAAGATGACCGTAAGCGGTAACCGCTTTGATGTTCTTATCGCCGAACACGGCACCTGTGCCGCCCCTGCCTGCAGTTCTTTCGTTGCTGAACACACCTGCATACAGAACTTTATTTTCACCCGCCGGGCCTATAACGAGCTTGCCTGCGCACGGTCTTAAATGCTCCTGCGTTTCGCTTGTGGTAAGCCCCGAAAGCTCTGCGGCATCCTCAAATGTTACGCCGTCAACGGTGATGGAAACTATTGAAAGATTTTCCGCCCTGCCGGAAAAGATAACGGCATCATAGCCTGCGCGCTTGAGCGAAAGACCGAAATCACCGCCGCAGTTTGACGAGGTTATTATATTCGTAAGCGGCGAAATTGTTGAAATATTGAAGCGCGATGAGTTGGGGCAGCCGCAGCCCGTAAGCGGACCTGTGGAAACGACTATCCAGTTATCCTCATCAAAAGCCTTCATACCGGGCTTTATGTGGCTGAGCAGAATATCCGCCGCCATTATTTTGCCGCCGAGAGACCTTTTTCTGTCCTCATCAGTCCAAGGGAAAAGACTGTATTCCTTTTTTGATAAGTCAATAAAAAGGACTTTGCCCATATAACCTTTGAGCTCACTCATACTGTTTTTCCTCCCGTTGTTTTATTGCATATACAATCCGCCTGCGGTTTTACGGCAAGGTGGGTTATTTCTTCACCGTCATACACAAGAAGCGTTCCGGCAAGGCTTTTGTCGCCGAGCAGGCAGCGCTGTGCGAGTGAGGCTTCCAAAGCGCCTATCACTCCGGCGGTACTGCTTACATTTTTAATCTGACCGGAGGCACACAGCGCCCCCATACAGTCAAGGCACGGCGTAACGCCCGGTATGCACAGGCAGCAATTGCCCGATGCGCCGTTTATGCCGCCGTTAACAAGCGGTATGCCGTGTTCGAGGCAGAAATCGTAAACGGTTTTTCTTACCTCGGTATTGTCCGCCGCAATTACAATTATGGCACACTCTGCGGCAAAGTCAAGACTTGACGCGTCCGTAATCCTGCGGTTAACGGCAGATATTTCGCAGTCGGGCGCATAATTGCTTAAAAATTCAGCCGCCGCCTCGGTTTTAAGCCTGCCTATATCGGACTTTTTATACATAAACTGCCGATTGAGATTGCTTTCGCTTACGGTATCGTAATCGCAGATAACGAGCTTACCGATACCCGCACCCGCAAGGTGAACACACACATTACTGCCCAGACCGCCGCAGCCTATTACCGCCGCCGAGTTTTTGCTTATATCAAAGCCCTGCGTATCGCTTTTAAGGCTCATTTGTAATCGCCTCCGCAATTCTGCGTAACGCCCGAAAGCGTTTCGACCGCGTGAGCGAGCACGGGCAGAACGACCTCAAGTGATTCGCGCACGGCTTTCGGGCTGCCCGGCAGATTTATTATAAGCGTTTTGCCCCTTATGCCCGCCGCCGCTCTTGAAAGCATGGCGCGCGGAGTGATTTCAAGGCTTTTTTGCCGTATGGCTTCGGGTATGCCCGGTGTTTCTTTTTCAATAACGGCTTTGGTCGCCTCGGGCGTAACATCGCGCGGGGCAAAGCCCGTGCCGCCCGTGGTGAATATAACATCCGATTTCACATCGTCGCAGAGCCTTATGAGCGCAGCCTCTATAAGCTCCTTTTCATCGGGAACAATGACATATTCCGCAATCTGTGCGCAATCGGCAAGCATTTCGGTTATAACGGGACCGCTTTTATCCTCAACCGCGCCGCGGCTGCATCTGTCGCTGACGGTTACAACGGACGCCAACATTTTCAAAATCCCCCTTGCCGTTTTTTTAATAGTATGGTATAGTGTAACATATTAACAAAAATTTTTCAATATTCATTATGTTTTTTGTAAAATTCCATATTGAAATTAAAAGGCAAGCGGGAAACCGCTTTTAATTCATTTCCGATTCCCATGCCCTAAACAGCGCCGCGCTGCACGGGCATCGGAACGAACCGAAATTTCACCGTAAGCGCACACGCGCTTTTGTCGGTTAAGGGTACCGCGGGAAACGGCGGTGCCTTCCGTGCTTGAAAAGGAGAATGAGTTATGAAAAAAAGCCTTGCAATTTTACTCGCACTGGTGATGCTCGTTTCACTTGCATCCTGCGGCTCGCAGACTGCCGGTAACACCGGAACATCGGCAGAGCCCGTATCGCAGGTCGCCGAAACAGGCGTTATCAGACTTGCCACCACCACATCGGTAAACGACTCCGGTCTGCTGCCCTACCTGCTTCCGACATTTGAAGCAAAAACCGGCTGCAAGGTCGAGGTTGCCTCCGCCGGAACGGGCGTAGCCATCGGCTATGCAAAATCGGGCGATGCCGACCTGCTTCTCGTTCACTCGAAAGCGCAGGAGGAAGCGTTTATTGCCGACGGTTATGCATCAACCGAAAGACTTTCGTTTATGTATAACTACTTCGTAATCGTAGGTCCCGCCGACGATCCCGCAGGCATCAGTGATGCACAAACCGCCGCCGAAGCATTTGCCGCAGTTGCCGAAAACGGCTGCGCATTCGCATCAAGAGGCGACAATTCCGGTACTCACAACAAGGAAACGGGTATCTGGGAAGCCGCAGGAATCGACCCCGCCGAAGAAGAATGGTACAATTCACTCGGCTCGGGAATGGGCGACACACTCACCAAGGCAAACGAGCTCGGTGCTTACTGCCTTACCGACAAGGCAACATTCCTTTCTATGAAGGAATCACTCCCGAACCTTGAAATTCTCAAGGCGGAAGCGGACGATATGAAAAACACCTATTCGCTTCTCGGCGTTGATCCCGAGGCAGAAGCCTTTGCCGATGCCGATGTGAAAATCAACACCGACGGCGCGCAGGCTCTTATTGACTGGCTGCTCGGCGACGAGGCGGCAGAGCTTATAAAAGCCTACGGCACGGAAGAATACGGCGAAGCGTTGTTCTTCCTTATCGAAAAATAAATTCTGACTGAAGCCGCCGCCATCAACGGCGGCGGTAATATACGATATATGGAATGTTTTAAGCAGGCGTTTGAGCTTATTTTCAGCGGCGACACGGAGCTGAGGCAAATCATACTCACCACTATGACGATGTCGCTTTTTTCCACGGGTATTTCCTCCGTAATAGGCATACCCGCGGGCGTAATGCTCGGCGCCGCCCGTTTCAGAGGCAAAGGAATAATATTAAAAATCATAAACACCCTTATGGGCTTGCCGCCCGTTGTGGCAGGTCTTGTTGTGTTTATGCTTTTTCGTTCCGTGGGACCGTTCGGCTCGTTTCATATAATGTTCACGGTGGAAATAATGGTGATAGCGCAGGTGCTTCTTATTTCACCGGTCATATGCGCGCTTTCAGCCGCCGCGGCTGAAGAAAAAGCCGCCGCCGTGACCGAAACCGCCCGCGGACTCGGACTCGGCAGAGGAAAACAGATCTCACTTCTCATAAAAGAATGCTCCGTGCAATTCATAAGCATTGTGCTTATGGGCTTCGGCAGGTCTGTTGCCGAGGTCGGTGCCGTTTCGATGGTCGGCGGCAACATACAGTTCAAAACGCGTGTTATGACAACGGCAATAATGCTTGAATCAAACAAGGGCAATTTTGAAAAAGCCCTTGCACTCGGAATAATACTCCTTCTTATTTCATTCGCCGTAAATATTGCGGCACACACGCTGAAGGAGAGACTGAAATGATACATATAAACGGACTTGAAAAGAAACTTTCGGATGATTTTACACTCAAAATAGATGAACTCACCGTCAAAGACGGCGAGCGCGTGGCGATAATCGGCGCAAACGGCTCCGGCAAATCAACTCTTTTAAGGCTTATTGCGGGAATCATCACGCCCGACCGCGGAGAAATAACGGTCGACGGTGCAAAAATCGGTTACTGCCCGCAAAACGCGTATTCATTCCGCGGTACGGCGGAACAGAATGTGCGGCTCGGCGCAAAAAAAGGTGCCGATATTGAAAAAGTAATCGAAAATTGCGGTATCGCGGATATACGCGGCAAGCAATCCTCAAAGCTTTCCGGCGGCGAGAAACAGCGTATGTGCTTTGCGCGTATGATGGCGGGGAATTTCGGTGTGCTGCTGCTCGATGAGCCGTTCAGCGCACTCGATATAGAATACTCGGCTTCGCTCTGCGAATACCTCAAAAACGAATGCGAAGAAAACAACACGACCCTGCTTATGTCCACGCACCTGCCGGCGCAGGCTCTGTGCGCCGCGACGAAGGTGCTTATAATGAACAACGGTCGTGTTTCGGAATATACGGATATCGAAAAGCTGAAAACGCCCGAAAGCGAATTCGGCAGAAAATTCATAGAACAGTGGAGAATTAACTGATGCTTAATGTTATTTCGGTCAATGAGGCGGTAACGCTCATAAAAAACAATTTCACACAGAGCACCGCCGCACAAACCGTTCCCCTGCCCTCTGCCTGCGGCAGAATTGCCGCCTGCGATATTACAAGCCGCGAAAATGTACCGCTTTTTTCGCGTTCGACGATGGACGGCTACGCGCTTTTTGCGTGCGACACCTACGGCGCAGGCGAAGCGATACCCTCTATGCTTGATATTGACGGCGAGATACTGATGGGCGAAGAAGCGAAAAACGCACTTTGCAGAGGAAAATGCGTGAAAATTTCCACGGGCGGTATGCTGCCCGAGGGTGCCGATGCGGTCATACCCGTTGAAAACACCGATGAGGAAAACGGCGTATGCCTTATTTACAAATCGGTAAGCCCGTTTGAAAATGTTACGCGCGAGGGCGACGATATTAAACGCGGCGCGGTCTTAATCGAAAAAGGCACGCTGCTCACTCCCGCGCATACGGGTCTGCTTGCTTCCGCAGGCGTGTTCGATGTACCCGTCATAAAAAAGCCGCTTATCGGCATTATTTCCACAGGTAATGAAATAATTGCCGCAGATGAGGAAATCACCCCCGGTAAGATACGCGAGGTCAATTCATTTGCGCTCGCTGCACTGTGTGCTTCCTTCGGCTGCGATACGGAGTTTTTCGGCACAATAAAGGATGAATACAGCAGTATTCTTGCGGCGGTAAGCGATGCGCTGGGCAAATGCGATGCCGTGCTTATTTCCGGCGGCTCATCGGCGGGAGTAAAGGATATGACCGTGAATGTAATAGCCGAAAAGGGCGAGGTGCTTGCCCACGGACTTGCAATGAAGCCCGGCAAGCCGACTATTATCGGCAAATGCGGCAACAAGGCGGTTTTCGGTCTGCCCGGCCACCCCGCCGCGTGCTTTTTTGTAACGGAAATTATTGTTAAGGAATACACAGACCTTTTGCTCGGCAAATGCGAAAAAGCCTTTACGAAAGAATGTACCGTTACGGAAAATATATCCTCCAATAACGGCAGAGAGGAATTTATCTGTGTTAAAACCGACGGCGGATATGCCTCACCCGTGTACGGCAAATCGGGGATTATGTCAATGATTTGCGAAGCCGACGGATATATAAGAATAGGCAGAAATACCGAGGGCGTAAAAAAAGGCGAACGCGTTTCGGTACACAAATTCAGCAGGTGAAATTATGAAACACAATTATCTTGATAACACTCCGATTACCGAAGCAAAAGAAAAATACCGTTCTGCCGTAATCGCTTCGGGCTTTTCATATAAAACAGAAACCGTGCCCGTAACACAGGCGCACGGTCGCGTACTCGCGCAGGCGGTATATGCAAAAATCTGCTCGCCGCACTACAATGCCTCCGCTATGGACGGCATTGCCGTGAACGCCGCCGAAACCTACGGTGCAAGTGAAAGCGAGCCGAAAATACTTACGGCGAAGCAATACACCGCAGTCGATACCGGCGACCCCCTGCCCGACGGCACCGATGCCGTTGTTATGATAGAGGATGTTACCGAAAGCGACGACGACTCCGTAAAACTCATAGCGGCGGTGCATCCGTGGCAGAATGTGCGGCAGGTCGGTGAAGATTTATGTATGGGCGATATGATAGCCCCGACGGGTACGGTAATAACGCCGTCGCTTTGCGGCGCTCTGCTTGCGGGCGGCATAACCGAGGTGGCGGTCAGGAAAAAACCGCTGTTCGGCATAATACCCACTGGCGATGAAATAGTAAAGCCCACATCGAACCCCCGAAAAGGCGAAATAATCGAATTCAATTCCACCGTTTTTTCGGCAATGCTCAATGAATGGAACGCCGAAAGCAAGGTATACGAAATAGTTAAGGATAAAAAAGACCTGCTTTTGCAGGCAATAGCCCAAGCCGCCGCCGAATGTGATGCCGTGCTTGTGCTTGCGGGCTCATCCGCAGGGCGCGACGATTACACAAGCACCGTTATTGATGCGCTCGGTGAGGTGATAATTCACGGTGTTGCCGCAAAACCCGGCAAGCCCGCCGTGCTCGGCATTGCAGGCAGCACGCCCGTTGTGGGACTGCCCGGCTATCCCGTTTCCGCAATAGTGGTTATGGAGGAATTTGTCAGGGAGCTGACCGATATATATTACACCCGTGCACCGCACCCGTATGAAACGGTGAAAGCCGTGTTGTCAAAGCGCATCGTTTCATCGCTTAAATACAGGGAATATGTGCGCGTTTCGCTCGGCAGGCTCGGCGACAGCTTTTTTGCCGTGCCGCTTGCAAGGGGTGCCGGAATAATAACGAGCTTCACAAAGGCGGCAGGCATAATCGAAGTGCCGCAGAACTGCGAGGGCATTGATGCGGGCGAGCTTGTAACCGTGCGCCTTTTGAAAAGCAGGGATGAAATATGCAATTCGCTCATAGTTACCGGCAGCCATGACCCGCTTATTGATGAAATAAACGATATTCTGCAAAATAAAAATTGCGGTTTTACGGTGATTTCGTCGCACGTGGGCAGTATGGGTGCACTTAACGCCGTTAAAAACGGTCAGGCACACCTCGGTGCAACGCACCTGCTTGACGGCGAAACGGGCATCTATAACGAAAGCTATATAAAGCAGTATTTCCCCGACGGCGGCGCCGTGCTTGTAAAGGGCGTAGGCAGGATTCAGGGGCTTATGGTGAAAAGCGGCAATCCGTGCAAAATAAAAGAATTTGCCGATATAAAAGACCACACATACGTCAACCGTCAGCGCGGCGCGGGCACGCGTGTGCTTTGCGACTATCTGCTGAAAAAGAACGGCATCGCGCCCGATGAAATAAAAGGCTACCGCAACGAAGAATACACACACACGGCGGTGGCGGCTCTGATTGCCGCAGGCAATGCGGATGCCGGTCTCGGAATATATTCTGCGGCGAAAATGTACGGGCTCGATTTTATACCCGTCTGCAACGAGGAATACGATTTTCTGATTGATGAAAAATACATCGACTCGCCGCAGGTAAAGGCTTTTCTCGATGTGCTTCACGGCGAAGAATTAAAAAAGCGGCTCGACGAAATGGGCGGCTACACGATTTGAGGCGGTATTATGGAATTTACGCATCTTAACGAAAAAGGCGAAGCGGTAATGGTGGATGTGGGCGGCAAGCAGATAACCGAACGAAATGCCGAGGGCTTTGCCAAAATAGTAATGAATCCCGAAACACTTAAAGCGATTCTGGGCGATGAGCTGAAAAAAGGCGACTGCCTTGCGGCTGCGCGCCTTGCGGGAATTATGGCGGCAAAAAAGACGGGCGAGCTTATACCGCTGTGCCACCCCATTCCGATTGACAGCGTGCGCGTGGAATTTGACAATAACGACATAGATGAGCTGTATATCCACACATTTGCAAAATGCACCTGGAAAACGGGGATAGAAATGGAAGCGCTCACCGCCGCCGCGGTCAGCGCACTTACCGTTTACGATATGTGCAAGGCAATAGACAGAGGTATGGTAATAGCCGAAGTCAAGCTCATTCACAAGGACGGCGGCAAAAGCGGAGAATACAAC
Source organism: Acutalibacteraceae bacterium (assembly GCA_045616765.1). Classification (GTDB taxonomy): domain Bacteria; phylum Bacillota; class Clostridia; order Oscillospirales; family Acutalibacteraceae; genus DTU089. The sequence continues at coordinate 1,780 of JAZLHL010000038.1, read as the reverse complement.
CGTTATGATTAAGATGAATATGCTTGATTCTTATTCAAGGAATATTGATTACATAAGGATGTCGCTTACGGGCAGATGCCAGCAGAAATGCACATACTGCGCCCGCGAAAACGGCGGCGTCTGTCTTAAAGAGCGCGAAATGACCGCCGATGATTTCATATTTGCCGCAAGTGCTTTTGCAGAGCTCGGCTTTCGCAAAATACGCCTTACGGGCGGTGAGCCGCTGATAAGAAAAGATATTGTCGATATAGTGAGCGGCATTTCGGCACTCGGTAAATACGAAGATATTGCGGCAACCACAAACGGTCTGCTGCTTGAAAAGCTTTGCGAGCCGCTGAAAAATGCAGGGCTTGACCGCATAAATTTAAGCCTTGATTCAACCGACGAAGCCATATACAAAAAAATAACCGGCGCGGAGCTGAAGCCCGTGCTTTCGGCACTATATAAAGCAATAGAAACCTTTGACACCGTAAAAATAAACGCCGTTCTGTTAAAGGGCGTGAATGACGAGCCCGACGGGCTTATTGACCTTGCGAGAAAATACCCGATAACCGTGCGCTTTATAGAGCTTATGCCTATGGGAGCCGCGGGCAGCGGTGTGAAAAGCGGCGATTTGCTCAACCGTTACCCCGAGCTTGTGCCGACCGAAAAGGCGGACCCCCATTCACCCGAAACGCTTTACACCGCCAACGGCTTCAACGGTAAAATCGGCTTTATAAGTCCCGTAAGCTGTTCATTCTGCGGCGAGTGCAACAGAATGCGCCTGACCTGGGACGGCAGGCTGCGCCCCTGTCTGGGCGTTGACTGCGAAACGGATGTGCGCGAAGCAATCACCTCGCGCGATGAATGTGCACTGAAAGCGCTTATTGAAAAAACAGTGAAAGAAAAACCGCTGAAAAACGAATTCGGTAATAATTTCACATCGGCTCGCCCGATGACGGGTATAGGAGGATAAAATGGCTAAGATAGTTTCAATAAACAAAAGCGAGAAACGCGGAACGCTGAAAACACCGTCGGCAGACGGAATACTTATTGAAAACCAAGGACTTGAGGGCGATGCACACGCCGACGGCACTCACCGCCAGCTGAGCCTGCTTGCAAAGGAAAGCTACGCCAAAATGGAAGCACTCGGCGCGGGCGAGCTCGAATGGGGAAGCTTTGCCGAAAACATCACCACCGAGGGAATTGAGCTTTACACCCTGCCCGTGGGCACAAAGCTGAAAATTGCCGGCTGCCTCGCAGAGGTCACACAGATAGGCAAACAATGCCACGGCGATTGTGAGATATATAAAAAAGTCGGCACCTGCGTAATGCCGCGCGAGGGGATTTTTGTGCGCATATTGCAGGGCGGCGAAATTCACACCGGAGATATTATAGAAATCATTGAATGATGCGCAAACGAAAAAACGGCAAAAGACGGTTTGGATACTTCAAATCTGTTGGAGTTAAAAACAATACAAAAATAAAAGACAACAAAAAGCTTTCAAATCTATTGGAGAGTTTAAAACTAAAATAATAAACCGTTGTTTTCAAATCCAGTGGAGTTTTAAAATAATAAGTTATAAAAAAGGAAAAGAGGTGTTGCGACACAAGTCGCGACACCTCTTTACAAATAGGGTACACAGTGATATAATTAGGTGATGGTGATTTTCACCATACAGCTCCCTTTACAAAAATAATGCCGATTTTGGTAGAAAGGAGTGACTGTATGGTTGAGAAAATCAAAAAGTTTCTCAAGCCCAGTTTAAGAGAAAACGGTGATTTATCACTGTTTGTATCT
>JAZLHL010000037.1:0-27855 GCA_045616765.1 Acutalibacteraceae bacterium | reverse complement strand
AGGCAACACAAGCCTGCAGGGTGCATTAAACTGTTTGACTTCACCGGATATTTTGATTGAAATGCAGAAGCTTACGAAGAAATTCAGGTTAATGGATTTGGGCGGAAACCAGAAATTCAATGAACGGTTTATGGAAAATATGTATTTTTAAAAAACTGCGGCAGATCAATATCTGCCGTAGTTTTGTATTGCAGCCATAACTGTGCGCATACTTTCAAGCGAGCTGCCGTTGTTTATTGAGCCCGCGGTGCTGAGATTAAGACCACGGATATCGTCAACGCGCGCATCTGCACAATCGCGTTTGACCTCTTCAATAATTTTCTCGGTGTCATTATTCATAAAAGTAAACGGAGCGAGCGCACCGTCAATGCGTGTAGTTTTCATATATTTGCGTATTTTATCGACTGTAACGGTAGGACCGAAATTACAGGCACTTAAATTAAAACGCGCTAAAATGGGCAATAAATGTTCCATAGCGGAATCGGAATGCTGGTAACGCCAATCTTCCGGGCGCGGAGCGCAATGATCGAAGATCTTTTTTAATATGGGATAGCCGAACAGTTCATAAAGTTCGGGGTTAAGAAGCGAACAGTTATCGTCACGAAATCTGAAACCGCCATCCCCGCTGCCGAGCTTTCCGGATTCAATCTGAAAAATATCGTAGTACCCGATAACTACATTTGCAATTGTATCCGCAAACCTCCGCGCAAGGTCCGGTGAATCATATAAAAGGAAAATCAGGTTTTCTGTGCCGAAAACAGAAGTTGCAAGTGTTACCGGACCGCGCATATCATCAAAAACGCGCGGTTTTTTACCGTATTTTTCAAAGATGTATTTTTTCTTTTCTTCCCAATCGGGCGGTAAAATGAATTGCCTTAAATCCATTCTGTCTATTTCGTCAAGCTTTTTTTCAAGGGCAAATTCATCTTCAACACTGCCCTCAAGCCAAGTAGTGTGACCGTCAAAAAAATATCTGCCGCCGAACACCTCGCCTATTTCGCGGTATGCGGGGAATTTACTGTCCTCCGGGTCGGGCAGATTTTCGCTCAGGAGCTTTCTGCCGACGATCTTTAATGCCTTTTCATTGTACCGTTTATTAAGCTCCAGTCTTCTTTCGGGCGGCGTATAGCCCCACGGGTCGCCCTCCTCACCGAGCTCGGCAAAAACACATTCACCGCTCATTCTGATACCGAGTGCAACCTGCTTTGCTTCTTTGGTAAAACAATTTTCTTTATGTGCAATTTCATCATCTTTCCAGAACTGTTCAATATCAAGGTCAAGCATTTTATCCGCCTCCGAAAATAACTATAACACACAAAACGGTTAAAATCAATAAAAGCCTGCCGACACAAATCAGCAGGCTCGAAAAACTAAAATTTCATTTCGCTTTTTCGGCAGAAAGAAATTTATACACAACAGCCGCAAGAGCACCGCCAACAAGCGGAGCGAGGATGAATACCCAAAGACCGGCAAGAGCATCGCCGCCTACAAGAATAGCCGGACCGAAGCTGCGCGCAGGGTTAACGGATGTACCGGTAAAAGATATGCCGAGAATGTGAACGAGCGTAAGCGAAAGACCGATAACAAGGCCTGCAACCGAACTGTTCTCAACCTTGGAGGTGACACCGAGAATTGCAATAACGAAAACGAATGTGAGAATAACTTCTATAAGGAATGATATGCCCGCATCGCCGTTATAAAGAGCATTTGCACCGAGGCCGCTTTCTTTACCGACAAGAGCCATAAGAACGCCTGCACCGGCAGTAGCGCCCGCAAACTGAGCAACAAGGTAACCGATAAAATCGGTAACGCTCATTTTGCCGCTGATAAGCATTGCTATTGAAACAGCCGGATTGATGTGGCAGCCGGAAATATTGCCGATGGAGTAAGCCATGGCAACAATAACAAGTCCGAAAGCAAGAGCGGTAAGAAGATAGCCCGTGCCGTTTTCCGACGAGCAGCCGACTACCGCGGCAGTACCGCACGCAAACAGTACAAGAACGAATGTGCCGATAAATTCGGCAATACATTTTTTGATCAATGACATAAAAATTACCTCCGTTTTTTTCTTAATTATATCACTGAATATTTAAAATGCAATATAAGAATAAAAATTTTTAATCAATAAAATTATTGACAAAATCTCAGCTGCAAAAAAGAGTTGACATTATTTTTGTTAAAGAGTAAAATGAAAGAAAATAATTACACTTTAAAAAGGAGAAGTTTAATTATGTACAATCTGTTTTTAAAATCAATAAAGAATAAAACCGGTTTTACACTTGTTGAAATTTTTATTTGCGTTACAGTTCTCGGCATACTCACCGCAGTTGCCGTTCCGATATTCACTGTTTCACTGAAAAAGAGGAAACAAGAAGATTGCAATAACCAAAAGCAAATGATTTCCACCACTGTTAAAGAAGCTATGGCGGGAATGATGGACAGCGGTAAAGCACAGGAAGAAATTATAATCAATGAAACACATGTTAAAAACAGTATAATTGACGGTTCCTATATTCAGTTAGGAAAATTAGTTGCAAAAGTTGATGCACAGGGCAAAACAGTTAAAGTTGTTGAAGGAGCTTGCACAATTGCCGATATCCGCGGTCGTTATCGTCTTAAATCTGACGGAACGGAGTGCTCTGAGGGTTTAGGTGCCGCCGTAAAGCCAACATATGATGACGGTTGCGCCGAAGGATACTATTTAAAAAAATTCAGTCTGCAAGAAACGCAAAGACCTATTTATTATTATTTCAGCAACCAAGAATTCCCTGTTTGCCCATGCAATGAAAAAGCTATTTACTTAATCGATAAAAACGGAAATTGTTATTGCTCGGAATGCGATAATATTACAGTAACAACATCTGAAACCACAACCACCCCATAAGTTAATAAATAATTCTAATGTGTCTGTCGCATTTAGCGCAGAGCGAAAAACAGAATGGTAAAAGACAACGGCTTTACGGTGAATTAAGTGTTTAATAAACCGTAAGCCGTTATACTTTTATGGATTTTTGATTTTATATGTTTTTCTAAGCGTATTTTTGCTCACTCAGAGCATTTATATACGCAGTCGTGCGAAGAAAACGCTTTCCGCATCTAAATGCGACAGACCACAATTATTAATCATCAGAATAACCCACTGATTTTACCGTTCTCGTCAACATCAATTTTCTCTGCCGCGGGAACTTTCGGTAAACCGGGCATTGTCATAATATCGCCGGTAAGTACTACAACGAAGCCTGCACCTGCGGAAACCTTGACATTCTTTACGGTAACCGTAAAGTTTTCAGGTGCACCGAGCTTTGTGGGGTCATCGGAAAAGCTGTACTGTGTTTTCGCGATACAAACGGGAACTTTATCATAACCGAGCGCGGTAAGCGTTTCGATCTGCTTTTTCGCAGCAGGCAGAACCGTTATACCACCGCCGCCGTAAATCTTCTTAACAACGGCTTCGATTTTATCCTCGATAGTGCCGTCAAGCTCATAAGAGAATGTGAAATCGCCTTTTTCTTCTTCACAAAGGCGTACAACCTCTTTCGCGAGCTCCTCGCCACCTTTGCCGCCCTCAGCCCATACCGTTGAAAGAACTGTATTTACGCCGAGTTCACGACATTTTTTGATTATAAAATCTATTTCAGCATCGGTATCGGTCGGGAATCTGTTGACTGCAACAACGCAAGGAAGTTTATAAACATTCTTTATATTGGAAACATGGCGCAGAAGATTCGGTACACCCTTACCGAGTGCTTCAAGGTCTTCGGTACCGAGCTGCTTTTTATCAAGTCCGCCGTGCATTTTAAGGGCACGGACAGTTGCAACAACAACAACCGCATCAGGTGTAAGACCTGCCATACGGCATTTAATATCAAGGAACTTTTCAGCACCGAGATCGGCACCGAAGCCTGCCTCCGTTACGGTGTAATCGCCCATTTTAAGAGCCATTTTCGTAGCCATGACCGAGTTGCAGCCGTGCGCGATATTGGCAAACGGACCGCCGTGAACAAATGCGGGCGTACCCTCAAGAGTCTGTACAAGGTTGGGTTTAATGGCATCTTTAAGCAATGCAGTCATAGCACCCACCGCTTTAAGGTCGCCTGCGGTAACGGGTTTATCATCGTAAGTGTAGCCGACAATAATTCTCGAAAGTCGTTCTTTAAGGTCGGTAATTGAACTTGCAAGACAGAAAACCGCCATAATTTCACTCGCAACGGTAATATCAAAACCGTCCTCACGCGGCATACCGTTCACCTTGCCGCCCAATCCGTCAACAACAAAGCGAAGCTGACGGTCATTCATATCCACGCAGCGTTTCCAAGTGATTTTACGGGGGTCGATATTGAGCGAATTACCCTGCTGAATGTGGTTATCAAGCATAGCGGCAAGAAGATTGTTAGCCGCACCGATTGCGTGAAAATCGCCGGTAAAGTGAAGGTTAATATCCTCCATTGGAACCACTTGTGCGTAACCGCCGCCGGCTGCGCCGCCTTTAACGCCGAAAACCGGACCTAATGAAGGCTCGCGCAGCGCAACCGTTACATCCTTACCGAGCCTTTTCAGACCGTCGGCAAGACCGATGGTCGTAGTTGTTTTACCCTCGCCTGCCGGTGTGGGTGTGATTGCGGTAACAAGAATAAGCTTGCCGTTCGGTTTATCGGAATCGGTAATCAACGAAAGGTCAACCTTTGCTTTATATCTGCCGTACTGCTCAATATACTTATCATCAACATGAGCAATTTCGGCTATTTCCCCTATCGGGCGCATTTTACATTCCTGAGCAATTTCAATATCTGACTTATAGTCCATTATAATTCCTCCGATTATTTGAAATACTTAACAGCTGCTTCAAACATTCTTATATTATACTCGCCCGAAACATTTTTGTAAAGACCGTCGCCGATTCTTTCGCTATGACCCATTTTACCGAAAACTCTGCCATCGGGTGAAGTGATGCCCTCAATGGCATACATTGAGCCATTGGGGTTGAAGTTGATGTCATTTGTGGCGTTGCCGTCAAAATCCACATACTGCGTGGCAATCTGACCGTTGGCAGCAAGCTGTTTAATTAGTTCGGCATCGGCAAAGAATCTGCCTTCACCGTGTGAAATGGGTACATTCACAATATCACCGACATTCATAAGGGAAAGCCACGGCGATTTATTGGAAGAAATGCGGGTGCGAACGATTTTTGACTGATGGCGCGCAATGGTATTAAATGTAAGTGTCGGGCATTTATCATCTGTGTCAATTATTTTACCGTAAGGAACAAGTCCGAGCTTAATAAGCGCCTGGAAACCGTTGCAGATACCGCACATAAGACCGTCACGTTTATCAAGTAACTCCGTAACACTTTCTTTAACTGCGGCGTTGCGGAAGAACGCGGTAATGAATTTACCGCTGCCGTCGGGCTCATCGCCGCCGGAAAATCCGCCCGGTATGAAAATCATCTGCGCATCCTTAACCTGCTTTGCAAAATTCTCAACACTGCGACTGATTCCCTCGGCAGAAAGGTTATTGATAACTATTATTTCGGGTTCTGCGCCCGCATCGCGAACAGCCTTGGCGCTGTCAAATTCGCAGTTAGTACCCGGGAATGCGGGAATAAGCACCTTGGGTTTAGCGCATTTGATTGCGGGTGCAAGGTGTGAATCTGCATTAAAAGAAAATGTTTCCACAGGGTTTTCATCTGCTTTAATGTTGCAGGAATAAACACTTTCGAGCTTATCCTCATAAAGCTTTGCAGCTTCGGCACAGTCAACGGAATCTGCACGGTAAGTAAATTTACCGTCGTCTGTTACGGTACCGATATACTCAGCGCCGTCAATTTCGCCGTCAGCTTCAAGTATGAATGAAGCGTAATTGTAGCCGAATATCTCATCAAGTGTAATATCATCGGCAAATCTGAAACCGAAACCGTTGCCGAACGCCATTTTCATTACCGCTTCCGCAACACCGCCGAGCGTGGGTGTGTAGCAGGAAACCGCTTTTTTACTGCGTAAAAGTTCACAAACGGTATCAAAAAGCTTTTTAAGACTTTCTGTTACGGGCAAACCGTTTTCATCAAAATCAGGTTTAAGGATATATACCTTGTTGCCTGCTTTTTTGAATTCGGGTGAAACGATATCTTTTGTTTTTTCGGTAGTAACAGCAAAAGAAACGAGCGTAGGCGGAACATCGAGCTTTTCAAACGAACCGCTCATAGAGTCCTTGCCGCCGATAGCGCCTATCCCGTATTCAAGCTGAGCTTCAAATGCGCCGAGCAAGGCTGCAAACGGTTTACCCCAGCGCTTGCCGTCTGTGCCCGGCTTTTCAAAATACTCCTGGAAAGTAAGGTAAACATCCTCATATTTTGCGCCGGTAGCTATCAGTTTACAAACAGACTCTACAACTGCAAGATATGCGCCATGGTAAGGACTCTTTTCGGTTATGAACGGATTGTAGCCCCACGCCATAAGCGAGCAGTTATCGGTATGTTTCTTTTCAACGCTTATTTTCTGCACCATCGCCTGAATGGGCGTTCTTTGATATTTACCGCCGAAAGGCATAAGAATCGTACCCGCGCCAATTGTTGAGTCAAAGCGCTCGGAAAGTCCCCTCTTTGAGCATATATTGAGATCGGAAGCAAGTGACTTTAAACCGTCGGCAAAATCTGCGGGGATATCTTTTTTGAAATCGCCCGGCTTAACGGGAGTAACCGTAATATGCTTTTCGGCACCGTTGGAATTAAGGAAATCTCTGCTGACATCCACAACGGTGTTGCCGTTCCATGTCATAACAAGGCGCGGCTCCTCGGTAACAACCGCTACTGAGCAGGCATTAAGGTTTTCACTGTCGGCAAGTTTCAGGAATTTTTCAACATTTTCCTTTTCAACGACAACCGCCATTCTCTCCTGCGATTCGGAAATTGCAAGCTCTGTACCGTCAAGACCCTCATACTTTTTGGGAACTGCATTAAGGTCAATTTTAAGACCGTCGGCAAGCTCGCCTATTGCAACAGATACGCCGCCTGCACCGAAGTCGTTGCAGCGTTTAATCATTCTGCAAGCTTCTTTATTACGGAAAAGACGCTGTAATTTGCGCTCTTCGGGCGCATTGCCCTTTTGTACCTCTGCACCGCAGGTTTCAACCGAATGTGCATTGTGTGCCTTTGATGAACCTGTTGCACCGCCAATACCGTCGCGACCGGTAGCACCGCCTAAAAGTATTACTACATCACCTGCATCAGGCACTTCACGCCTTACATTTTCGGCAGGAGTTGCGGCAATAACTGCACCGATTTCCATACGCTTTGCGGCGTAGCCGGGATGATAGATTTCATCAACTATACCCGTGGCAAGACCGATCTGGTTGCCGTAAGAGGAATACCCCGCCGCCGCAGTAGTAACGAGCTTGCGCTGCGGCAATTTACCGGGAATTGTATCTGCAACGGGAACTGTCGGATCTGCAGCGCCCGTAACACGCATTGCGCCGTAGACATAGCTCCTGCCCGAAAGCGGGTCGCGTATAGCACCGCCTATGCAGGTAGCCGCACCGCCGAAAGGCTCGATTTCGGTGGGGTGATTATGAGTTTCATTTTTGAACAGTAAAAGCCACGGCTCGCTCACACCGTCAACATCAACATTGATTTTTACGGTGCAGGCATTTATTTCTTCAGACTCATCAAGTTTATCGAGCATACCGTTCTTTTTAAGATACCTGACAGCAAGAGTCGCAATATCCATAAGACAAACGGGTTTTGTTCTGCCGAGTTCCTTGCGTACCGCAAGATAATCCTCATAAGCCTTTTGCAGTAGCGGATCTTCAAAGCTTGCACCGTCAATTACAGTAAGGAATGTTGTATGGCGGCAATGATCAGACCAATAAGTATCGATCATTCTGATTTCGGTTATTGTGGGGTCACGCTTTTCACTTGCAAAATAATTCTGACAGAAGGCGATATCGTCTACATCCATTGCAAGACCGTATTCATCAACGAACGCTTTAAGTCCGGCACGGTCAAGCTTTAAAAAGCCGTCAAGAGTTTTTACTGTTGTGGGAATGACATACTCGGTTTTAAGTGTTCCGGGCTTTTCGAGGGCAGCCTCGCGCGCTTCAACCGGGTTAATAACATAATGCTTTATTTCATCAATATCGTTTTCTGTAAGCTCACCGTAAAGCGCATAAACCTTTGCGGAGCGCACTATCGGTCTTTCTCCGCGCGAGATAATCTGTATGCACTGCGCGGCTGAATCGGCGCGCTGATCAAACTGACCGGGCAGATATTCGACTGCAAACACTTTTGCACCGTCAAGAGAAACATCGGTGCTTGCAATATCGAGCTGCGGCTCCGACAGAACGGTTTTAACGGCGTAATCAAAGAGCTCATCGGTGATATTTTCGGCATCATACCTGTTTATGATGCGAACATCCGTAAGCGCGGAAATACCGAGAAGATTAACGCAATCGTTAAGCAAAGCCTTTGCTTCCTGCGCCTGATCTTTCTTTTTTTCAACAAAAATACGATAAACCATAAATTATTTGACCTCCGTAGCTTTTAAGGCTTTTGCGCCGATATCCTTACGGTAAAAAGCATTTTCAAATGAGATTTTACCGACTTTTTCGTATGCGTCATTTACGGCTTGCTGAAGATTTTCGGCAGTAGCCGTTACACCGAGAACACGACCGCCGGATGTAACGAGCTTGCCCTCTTTAAGCGCGGCACCGGCAACATAAACACTGTCGGAAATATCTTCGGAGATATTTATTTCATATCCCTTGGCGTAAGACACCGGATAACCTGCCGAAGCCATTATAACGCAAGCGGCATTTTTATCATAAAATTCAACATCACATTCTGAAAGTGTACTGTTTGTCACTGCCTGCATCACGGTAAGTAAATCGGTTTTGAGAAGAGGCAGCACTACCTGAGTTTCGGGGTCGCCGAAACGGCAGTTATACTCTATGACTTTCGGACCGTTTTCTGTAAGCATAAGTCCGAAATAAAGGCAGCCTTTGAATGTACGGCATTCTTTATTCATTGCTTCAATAGTCGGTTTGAAAATCTTTTCCATACATTCGGCGGCGATCTCATCGGTATAGTAGGGGTTGGGTGCAACTGTGCCCATTCCGCCGGTGTTAAGTCCCTCATCATTATCGAGCGCGCGCTTATGGTCCATAGATGAAACCATAGGAACAACGGTTTTGCCGTCTGTAAATGAAAGCACGGAAACCTCGGGACCTGTGAGAAATTCTTCAATAACTATACTGTCTCCGCTTTTGCCGAACTGCTTATCCTGCATAATGGAGATAACTGCTTTTTCGGCTTCCTCACGCGTATTTGCAATAATAACGCCTTTACCGAGGGCAAGTCCGTCGGCTTTAATAACGGTGGGAACAGGGGCAGTTTTAAGGTATTCAAGCGCTTTTTCGGCATCGTTGAATGTTTCGTATTCGGCGGTAGGTATGCCGTATTTTTTCATTAAATTTTTGGAAAACACCTTACTGCCCTCGATTATTGCGGCATTGGCTTTGGGCCCGAAGCAAGGTATCCCCTTTTCTTCAAGCGCATCAACACAACCGAGCACAAGCGGGTCATCGGGTGCAACCACGGCATAATCAATTTTGATTTCTACGGCAAAGTTTACTATACCGTCAATGTCGGTCGCTTTAATATCGACACAAATCGCATCCTTTGCAATGCCGCCGTTGCCGGGCAAAGCGAAAATGGAATCAACGCTTTTATTTTCTTTGAGTTTTTTTATGATGGCGTGCTCTCTGCCGCCGCCACCTACAACAAGCAATTTCATTTTATCATCCTTACAAATCAATGATGGAAAAGTCTCATACCGGTAAATGCCATTGCAATACCGTATTTATCGCAGCACTCAATAACGGCATCGTCGCGAATGGAGCCGCCGGGCTCTGCGATGTATGAAACACCGCTTCTGTATGCTCTTTCAATATTGTCGCTGAACGGGAAGAACGCATCGGAGCCGAGCGCAACACCGGTTTTTGTTGCAAGGTACGCTTTTTGTTCATCGCGTGTAAAGGGAGCGGGCTGAACAGTAAAATATTTCTGCCAGTTACCGTCGGCGCAAACATCCTCTTCATTCTGATTTATGTAACCGTCAATAACATTATCGCGGTCTGGTCTGCCTAAATCATCCTTAAACGGCAGCGCAAGTACCTTGGGAGCCTGGCGTAAGAACCATGTATCTGCCTTTGTACCCGCAAGGCGTGTGCAATGAATCCTTGACTGCTGACCTGCACCGACACCGATCGCCTGACCGTCAACGGCGAAGCAAACGGAGTTGGACTGTGTGTATTTAAGGGTAATAAGTGAAATTATAAGGTCGCGGATTGCACTGTCGGGCATATCCTTGTTTGCGGTAACGATATTTGCGAGCAGCTCGCGGTTTATTTTGAAATTATTTCTTCCCTGCTCAAACGTTATGCCGAATACCTGCTTATGCTCAATTTCGGCGGGAACATAATCGGGGTCGATTTTAACAATATTGTAATTGCCTTTTCTTTTAGATTTAAGTATTTCAAGTGCTTCGGGCTCATAACCGGGGGCTATAATTCCGTCGGAAACCTCACGTTTTATCATCTTTGCGGTGGTAACATCGCAAACATCAGAAAGAGCTACCCAATCGCCGAAAGAGCACATTCTGTCGGTACCGCGGGCGCGTGCATAAGCGCAGGCAAGCGGCGAATCGTCAAGACCTTCGATATCGTCAACAAAGCAGGCTTTCTTCAAATCATCGGAAAGCTTGATGCCGACAGCAGCGGAAGTGGGGCTGACGTGTTTGAATGATGTAACTGCGGGAAGACCGAGAGCTTCTTTAAGCTCCTTAACAAGCTGCCATGAGTTGAAAGCATCAAGGAAATTTATGTAACCGGGTCTGCCGCAAAGAATTTCTATCGGCAGTTCACTGCCGTCGTGCATAAATATTTTAGAGGGCTTCTGATTGGGATTGCAGCCGTATTTAAGTTCAAATTCTTTCATCACAATTACCTCACTTATTCTTATTTATAAGTCTGTTTTCCGTTTCGCCGGTAGCAAGGTCAACATAACGCACATAAAGCGAAATCTTGTTATCGGCATCAAGAGCGTTCCAGAGTTTATCGGCAAATACATCAATACTGTCGGGAATCTTAACTCTTTCCGGCTCACCCTGGAATGTTGGAATGGGATTACCGTCGCATACATAGGTGTGCAGAAAATGACCGAGACCGTTTACAGACGGATAATCGAAGTTAAATCTCGCACAGGCGGAGCCATTTTCATCAATGCTTTTAAGTATGTTCATACTGTAAGTGAAATCGCCGTCGGCAAAGGTTAGCATACCGCTGATGCGCGGAGTGAAATTTGGCTTGTCCGGCTCAAATTCGCGCGAAGTGAGCGCACAGCCGAATGTAAGACCGTTTTTAAGACCGTCATAAATAGTATCAGTCTGGTCGCCGTTTGTAAGAATAAGGTTATTTTCAAATGTTCTTAATGCGGCATAAATAATCAGGCTCGGATCTTCGACCTTTGAAGCATCAAATGGTTCGGTGAACACCTCACCGTTCTTTTCGGTAAAAATACGGTTGCGTGAATTTGCGCTTCTGCCCATAATGAAATATGCGGCGCAGGCTTTTTTACCGTCTTCGGTTTTGCCGATTACCAAACCTCTGCCCACATAGGAATTGCCCTCAATAAGCTCTGCAATATCGTTAATTTTATAAATATCCATTATATGCTCCCCTTACTTATTTTAATAATTTCCGCCGAAACCTTTTCGACTGCGGCAGGAAGAATTTTCCATTCGGCGAGGCGCATTACGCGCTTCTGGAGTATTTCCGGAGTATCTCCGTCGCGAACTTTGACGGCTTTCTGCAAAATAATTTCACCGCCGTCGGGAATTTCATTGACAAAATGAACGGTAGCACCCGTAACCTTTACGCCCTTTGCAAGTGCGGCTTCGTGAACTTTAAGCCCGTAGAAGCCGTCACCGCAGAAAGACGGTATGAGTGACGGATGGACATTAATGATTCTGCGCTCATATTTTCGAGTGAAATCCGCACTCAATATGCAAAGAAAGCCTGCAAGCACAATAAGGTCAATGTTGTTCTTATCAAGCGCTTCGCATATCTTATTTTCAAATTTAACACGGCTTGCACACTCTTTTTTAGAAACAACTACTGTTTTGATACCGGCATTTTTAGCTCTTTCGAGTGCATAAGCGGTGCTTTTATCGGAAATAACGAGTTTGACCGAGCCGCTGTTGATAATTCCGTTTTTCTCTGCATCGATAATAGCCTGCAGATTTGTACCGCCGCCGGAAACGAGTACCGCGACCTTAGCTTTTTTTGCCATTTGGCTTCCCCTTTCGGTTATTTTATGATTATCTTTTCTTCGCTTTCGATGATTTTGCCGATTATGTAGGCGTCCTCACCGTTTTGTTTAAGAATTTCAAGTGCTATATCGGCATCTTCTGCGCCGACGACAATACTCATACCGACACCCATATTGAATGTGTTGAACATATCACGCTCTGTGATATCGCCTTTTTCGGCAAGCAGTTCAAATATCGGCAGAATGCGGACATTTTCTTTAATTATTTCGGCACCGAGACCGTCAGGAATGCTGCGCGGAATATTTTCATAAAAGCCGCCGCCCGTAATATGTGAAATACCATTTACTTCAACCTTTTCAAGCAGAGCGAGAACGGGTTTAACATATATCTTGGTGGGAGTAAGCAGCGTTTCACCGAGAGATTTGCCGCCAAGCTTTTCAAGCGGGGCTTCAAGGTCGGCATTTTCAACATCAAAAACCTTGCGCACAAGTGAAAAACCGTTTGAATGAACACCGCTTGAGGGCAAAGCGATAATCACATCGCCTGCTTTCATTTTTTTATTGTCTATAATTTTCTCCTTATCTACAACGCCGGTGCAGTAACCTGCAAGGTCGTATTCGTCTATGGGGTAAAATCCGGGCATTTCAGCAGTCTCACCGCCGATAAGAGCCGCCCCCGACTGAATGCAGCCGTCGCAAACACCTTTAACAATGTCGGCGATGACTTCAGGGTAGTTTTTACCGCAGGCGATATAATCAAGGAAATACAGCGGTTTTGCACCGCAGCAGATAATATCGTTAACGCACATTGCTACGCAGTCGATACCGACGGTATCGTGCTTTCCCATAAGAAAAGCGATTTTAAGCTTTGTGCCGACGCCGTCTGTACCGCTTACAAGCACGGGTTTTTTTATACCCTCCACATCAAGCTCAAACAAGCCACCGAAGCCGCCGACATCTGAGCAAACACCGCTTGTCATGGTTTTTGCAATATGAGCTTTCATAAGTTCAACAGCCTTGTAGCCAGCGGTAATATCGACACCGGCTGCCGCATAAACATCGGACTTAGAATTGTTTATCATAAATTATTCCTTTCCGTTCCAGCAATAAGTACAAAGGTCATCCCGGTCAATTCCTATTGCTTTGATAACATTTTCAAGAGATTGGAATTCAAGAGAAGCAAAGTTGAATTTTCTGCAAATTTCAGAACGAAGTTTTTTGCCGCGTTCCGTACTGCCATCACTGTATTCATCAATATGTTCAGAACCCGCATCACCCTCAAGTTCATATATAACTCGGCGAGCAATGAGTTCCATATCATTTGTTGCCCGTGAAAAATTCAGGTATTTACAACCAAACATTATCGGCGGACAAGCAGAGCGCATATGAACGGACTTTGCTCCGCTTTCATATAAAAATTCAACCGTTTCACGAAGCTGAGTACCGCGAACTATTGAATCGTCTACAAATAAAAGGTTTTTGTTTTCAATAAGCTGCTTAACCGGTATCTGCTTCATTTTTGCGATTTTATTGCGGTCACGCTGATTGGACGGTGTAAAGCTGCGCGCCCATGTGGGTGTATATTTAATAAATGCCCTCGCGAAATGAACACCGCTTCTGTTGGCATAGCCGATCGCGTGAGGTGTACCGGAATCGGGAACGCCGCCGACATAGTCAAGTGTTTCGGTAATTCCGGATTTCTTGTCCATTTCGGCAAGAAGTTCACCGTTACGGTAACGCATAAGTTCCACATTCACACCCTCATAGGTTGAAGTCGGGTAACCGTAATAGCTCCAGAGAAACGAACAAATTCTTTTCTTTTTACCGGGAGCGGCAAGCTTTTCAATACCATTGGTACTGATTTCAACAACTTCACCCGGTCCGAGTTCACATTCATCCTCGTAACCGAGTTTTTCATAAGCAAACGATTCAAAAGATACTGCGTAGCCGTTTTCATTTTTACCGATAAGGATGGGTATTCTGCCAAAACGGTCGCGTGCGGCAATAAGGTTGCCGTCTTCTTTCAAAATAAGAATTGATGCAGTACCGTCAATTGACCTCTGTGCAAATTTAATGCCGTCAACAAAGTCACTTTTTTGATTTATGAGAGCTGCAAGCAGTTCTGTACAGTTGACTTTACCGCCGGTAAGAGCGTTAAAATGACCTCCGCTGAAAGAAAGGAATTGATGTGAAAGCTCTTGAAAATTATTGATTACGCCAACCATACAAATTGCATAAGTGCCGAGATTTGAACGAATCAGCAAAGGCTGCGGCTCGCCGTCACTTATGCAGCCTATTGCGGAATTACCGCTCATTTCATCAGCTATATGCTCAAACTTTGTACGGAAAGGAGCATTTTCTATATTATGTATTTCTCGCTGAAAACCGACATCTGCATTTACGGCTGCCATACCGGCACGGTGTGTACCCAGATGTGAATGGTAATCAGTACCGAAGAACACTTCGGAAATACAGTCAGTTTCGGAAACAATACCGAAAAATCCGCCCATTATTTACCTGCCTTTCGATTAAGCAAAGAAAAGTTTTGAAAGAGTCATAGGATCAATGTATTCGCCGTCTTTATAAACACGCATATTGCCCGAAGCGATTTCATCAATAAGCATAACCTTACCGTCGGCATCGTAACCGAATTCAAATTTGATATCGTAAAGCACAAGACCTTTTTCTTTAAGGTCATCGGCAACTATCTGAGTGATTTTCTGTGTCATTTCCTTAATGGCGTCGTACTGCTCATCAGTCATAACGCCAAGGCAGATAAGACCGTCTTTGGTAACAAGCGGATCGCCCTTTTCATCATTTTTGAAAGTCATTTCAACATATGCGGGCAGGTCGGCACCCTCTGCGCAATAATCGCTGTAACGGCGGTAGAAGCTGCCGACTGCTTTGTGGCGGCAAATAACTTCAAGGCCCTTGCCGAACGGCTTAGCGGCAAGAACTTCCATGGTTGTGTCATTAAGGTCTGCGCTGACATAGTGAGTTTTAATGCCGGCAGCATTAACTTTTTCAAAGAAATATACGGACATGCGAAGGTTTACATCGCCGACACCGTCAATAGTAAGACCAACGGAGTTTTCGCCGGGATCGAACACGCCGTCCTTACCGGTGCAGTCATCTTTGAATTTAAGAAGATAATTGCCGTTGTCAAGCGCGTAAACATTTTTTGTTTTGCCTACATACACAAGTTTGTTTTCCATAATAATTCCTCCAAAATATAAAATTTAATTTAATCTGTTTTCAATGTCGGCGTCTTTAAGAAGAACGGCGGCAGCATCGTTTTTGCGTTTTTCATCAAGCCTTGCGGCGAGCTCGGCATCTTCTACTGCTATAATCTGCGCACAAAGCAAAGCGGCATTGACACCTCCGTTTACGGCAACGGTCGCTACGGGAATACCCGATGGCATTTGAACCGTTGACAGGAGTGCATCAATACCGTCTAAAACCGATGATTTACAGGGAATACCTATTACAGGCAAGGTAGTGTTGGCTGCAATTGCCCCCGCAAGGTGCGCCGCCATGCCTGCGGCTGCAATTATCGCGCCGAAGCCTGCACTGCGGGCGTTCAAGGCAAAATCGCGAGCCTCCTGCGGTGTTCTGTGGGCTGAATACACGTGCACCTCGTAAGGTATTCCGAGGGCTTTGAGGGTATCAACAGCCTTTTGGATTACGGGCAGGTCGCTGTCGCTGCCCATAACAATACCGACTTTTCTCATAAAATTACCTCCTCAAGAAAACAAAAAGGGCGCACTTCACTTTTGATGAAGTGTGCCCAGACGGTCGGCTTAACACAGACTTTGTTCCTCCGCGGTGCTCCGCGATTATCCGTCGGTCGCAAAATCTGTTTTTACTTTGATTAAATTATAACAATCTTATTTTTCATTGTCAATAGATTTAGAGTAAAGTTTTTGAAATTCTCTGTTAACAAATGCAAAAAATACAAAACACATAATTATCTGCAAAATTGTTGAAGCGGGAGTAGCAAGTCCTATATAGAAAAGCGGCACATCGGGAATCCTGCTGACAAAATACGAAACAGGCACTCTTACGCAAAAAGCACCTATAACGCCCTGCAGCATAACGAAAACCGTTTTGCCCAAACCGCTGTAAAAACCGATAAAACAGAAAAGGAACGATGTGAAAAGGCAATCGATGGCATAGGCTTTAAGGTATGAAGCCGCAGCTGCAATAACTTCGGGGTCTTTGGCGAATATAAGTGAGAGCATATCGCCGTGAAAGAATGAAAGGTAACCCATAAACACGCCTGCGACAAGTGATGAAGCAATACCGCAGAAAAGTGCTTTCTTGGCTCTGTCGGGCTTGCGCGCACCTATGTTCTGACCGACAAATGCAGACATGGACTGCGAATAGGCAGACGGTACGAGCATTACGAATGCACAGAGCTTTTCGGCAACGCCGACACCTGCCGAAGCAATAAGGCCAAGCGAATTGACGATTGAAAAAATAACGAGGAACGAAACGGAAACAAGCGCATCCTGAAAAGCTATCGGCGAGCCGATACGCAAAATTTTCAGGCATACGGAAAAATCGACCGTAAGACATTTTCTTGAAAAGGCAAACGGCATCTTGCGCTTTGATATAACAAACATCGAAAGAAAGACGCTTATAGCCTGCGCTGCGACCGTGGCGTATGCCGCCCCCGAAGCACCCATGCCGAATACTTTAACGAGAATTACATCGCCGACTATATTTATAACACAGGCAATGGAAACGGTGATCAGCGGCATTTTCGAGTCGCCTATTCCCCTGAAAATGCTGCCGAGAACATTATAAGCTATTATAAAAGCAGTGCCGGCGGAACAAATGCGCACATAAGATACAGTCTGCGCGAATGCTTTTTCCGGAGCATTCATAAGTGAAGCGACCTGAGGTGTGAAAGAAAGCATCAAAACAGTAAAAATCACCGCCAGAACCGCAAAAAGCGATATTCCGTTACCTATCGCTTTACCGGCTTCATCAGGGCGTTTTTCGCCTATTTTCTGCGCAACGAGCACCGTAATACCGGTGGAAAGACCGACAAGGAAACCCGTGATCGTGTGCATTATCTGACTGCCGGTCGAAACAGCCGAAATATCGGCGGTTTGGGCAAATTTACCAACCACCCACAAATCGACCGCACCGTACATTGCCTGCAAGAAAAGCGCTGCCAATACAGGCAACGCAAATCTTAAAAGCGGTGATAAAATTTTACCTTCAGTGAAATCGTTAACTCGGGACATATTATTTTACAATGAATTTATCTGCAAATCTTTTAACTGCGGCTTCATAAGTTTCAGGGTCAACATCATAGCTTTCGGCGTGCTCGGCGCCCTCTATGATAACAAGCTCCTTGTCGGGAGCGCTTGAGGCAAGGAAAAGCTCCTTGCCCATACTTGTGGGAACAAACCAGTCTGCCGAGCCGTGTATAAACAGCATCGGTATTTTAGCTCTTTTAACGGCGGAAAGTGCATCGGCATCCTTAAAATGATAACCGGCGACCAGCTTATTAAAGAAATCGGCACCGTCAAGGATGGGGCGCGGAGGTATTTTTGCCATACCGAGATCGTGAACGAACTCATCGTATGCGGTCGTATAACCGCAATCGGCTACGGTGAATTTAACATTATCGGGCAAACACGGCGAGCCGGTCATCATCATAACGGTGGCACTGCCCATCGATACGCCCGTAAGAATTATCTGTATATCGTTACCGAATTTTTCATTGAGAAAATCGAGCCAGCGCAAGCCGTCCTGATACTCATAGTAACCGAAGCCTATGTATTTTCCCTCGCTGTCGCCGTGCGCCTGATGGTCAACAATGAAAAGATTGTACCCAAGATCATGGTAGAACTTTGCCATACGGTTAAATTCGCCAAGACCGCTTGAACGGTAGCCATGGCTCATAAATACATATACATTCGATTTCTCATCGGCTTCAAAAAAATAGCCTTTAAGTTTATAGCCGCGAACGCTTTCGATTTCATAAACATCGTAACGCTGCTTATTGAACCACTCGATACGCGGATTGACAGTTTCGGTCACCTCTGCGGTTTTACCGTTCTTTTTATTCTGCATCACAGTCATAGCGTCGGCAACTTTTCTGAAAATCTGCCCGTTGCGATTCATAACCGAATCAAAAATGACATAAGAAAGACCTGCGAATGCGGCGCCGCCGGCAACAACACCGCCGGCAAATCTTTTAAATGATTTAGCAGTCAAAATACACACCTCCGAATTTTTCTGTTAACATTCTAACAAATATCATCGATTATTTCAACAGTAATTTTCAACTAATCATTGACTTTACAATTTCAAAATATTAAAATCAAATCATCATAATAAAGGTGGTAATATTATGCTTCATCCGTCAGATGTAATTAAAAAACTCGATGCCCCGGTACTTACAAGGCACGATGTTCCCTACAACGCCGCACTTGTTTTTAACGCCGGCGTTACAAAATTCAACGGCAAATATGTTATGACTTTCCGTAATGACTACGGCGATTTTGGAGCCCACAAGCTTACGGGAACAAATATCGGCCTTGCTAACAGCGATGACGGTATTAAATGGGAGGTCGCACCCGCCCCCTGCTTTGCTCTCAAAGATGATGAGATTCAGCGTGCTTACGACCCGCGTCTTACCGTAATCGACGGCAAATGCTATATGTGCTTTGCAGTAGATACAAAGCACGGACTTCGCGGAGGCTTTGCTACAACGGAAGATTTTGAACATTTCGACCTTATTTCAATGTCGGAACCCGACAACAGAAATATGGTGCTTTTCCCCGAAAAAATCGGCGGTAATTTTATAAGACTCGACCGCCCGATGCCTGTTTATTCGCGCGGTCACAGGGATACTTTCGATATCTGGCTCTCCGAATCCCCCGACCTTGAATTCTGGGGCAAACACAAGCTCGTTGCCGGTGTTGAGGATATACCGTTCGCAAACGATAAAATCGGTCCCGCGGCTCCGCCGGTCAAAACGGAAAAAGGCTGGCTGACCACATTCCACGCTGTTGAGCTTGACACTACTCGCGGCAAAAACGGATGGGAAGACCGTTGGCAGAAGATATACAGAGCAGGCATAATGCTTCTTGACCTTGAAAATCCGTCAAAGGTGCTCGGTATTTGCAAAGAGCCGATTATTGAATGTGACCGTGATTTTGAGCTTAAAGACGGCTTCCGTCAGTATGCGATATTCCCCGGCGGAATGATTCTTGAAGACAGCGGTGAAGTTAAGATTTATTACGGCGCATCAGACACAGTTGAGTGTATGGCAAGTGCCGATGTGAACGATCTTATTAAGCTTTGCTTGGGAGAATAAAATATGGATAGAACAGTTTATAATTATGTAGCGGTAATCGGCATTGACGGTATGGGCAACTTTAACCTCAACACTGCAACACCGAATATGGACAAGATATTTGAAAACGGCGCAACCGCAACACACGCGCTTTCTATGGACCCGACCATAAGTGCCGAAAACTGGGGCGCAATGCTTCTCGGCTTAACACCGGTTACACACGGTCTTACAAACAGTGCACTCGGTCATCTTGAATATAAAAATGAAACATTCCCCTCTGTATTCAAACGTATAAGAAAAGAATTCCCCGATGCTTATATCGCATCATATTCCAAATGGAATCCTATAAACATCGGACTTGTTGAACACGGACTTAATGTAGACACGCAGACCGCCGATAACGATATTATTCTTTGTAACAAAATAATAGAGGCGGTTGCAAACAAACCGAAATTCCTTTTCGTACAGTTTGACAATGTTGACGGCGCAGGTCATCACGCCGGCTACGGCGAGGAAGAACACCTCAACAAAATCACCGAAACCGACGGTCATGTAGGCAAAATTTACGAAGCCTATGAAAAAGCCGGAATAATCGACGAAACACTCTTTATTGTGATCGCTGACCACGGCGGATACTTCCATAGCCACGGCGGCTATATGGATACCGAAAAATTCGTATTTTTCGGCGCAGCAGGCAAAGGCATAACAAAGAGCAGCATAAGCTATATGCGCACAGTGGATATTGCCGCTATCGTGCTTTATGCTTTCGGTATTGATATGCCGGAATATGATGAAAGAGCATTTGCTTCGCAAATCCCCGAAAATCTTTTCGGTGAATATACAAAAGAATACGCGCACCCAATTGCAAAACCCAATATTCCCGAATTCAAAAAGACCGAACCCTTCAATGGTGAAAACGGTCTCGGCACTGTTATGAACGCCGAAAGAATGAAGCTCTGTATGTTCTTTGACAACGAGATTAAAGATGAAACCCGAAAAAACGAACTAAATGAAATCGGAACGGTTAAATACTATTCTGATGGTATTCGCGGCTCACGCGGTGAATTCGGACTTACGGGCAGTGTTGAAATACCCACGCTTAAACTCGGTGATAAAAGCTTTTCAATTTCTCTTTGGATAAAAATAGACCGTTCACTCGAACGCGAAGCCGTGATACTTGCAACAAAGTGCTGGTGTGAACACCGCGACCGCTGCGGCATTTGCCTGGCAGTAAGGCGCAATGACACAATTTTCAATATCGGCTGCGGCGATGACGATTTTGATTTTATCACCCCGTTCCCCGATGATATTTCCGATGGCTGGGTACATACAATATTTACAGTCGATAAAGAAAATATGCTTCTGAAGATGTACTACAACTTCAAGGAAGCTCATTCCACGGTAATAGAGCCGCAATACTCCGTTGACCTTGACGGGCTTGAATTCAGGCTCGGTGATGATAGCTGCGGTGAATGGAACAGCTTTAGCCTTGAACAGATAGTGAACATTGATGACCTTGTGATTTTTGACTATGCACTTGACGAAAACGATGTTGCAAAGCTCGAAAAATTCTACAATTAACATAATAATTACGGCTGCGGGAAAGCAAATCGCCTTTTCGCAGCCGTAATTAATTTTTAATGCGAAAACTCATTCAGCTCGCTGTGCAACTAACTGTTCTTTCATTTCGGCAAGCTTTGCCTTAGTGAAAGGATAGAAAAATTTTAATGTTATAAACAATAAAATCAATACTATTGCCGGCACAAGTGTGGAAACATCATACAGCTTATCGAGAACAGGTTTGGTCTGCTGAACGGCATTCACATCGTAACCGATAACATCAAGCAACGCCGCAGAGCCTGCACCTGCCGCAGTTTGACCGATTTTTCGCATAAACGAAACGCAGGCATAACCCGTCCCCTCTTCGCATCTGCCGGTGCGCAGCTCGTGGTAATCGAGCACATCCATAACAAGCGCCCATATTTCAAGAATAAGGAATGTCTGCCCCGCTCCGCTCAGGAAAATGAAAACAAGGAAAACATACGGATTTGCAGCAAGCGAGCTGCCACGCAGAGCAAATAACAGAATATTCACAACCGCTGCAATCGCTATACCAAAAGAACATATCTCTTTTTTGCCGAACTTTCTCACAAGCTTGCCCATAAAAGGCAAAAGCATACCCATCGGAAGATATGTAAAAACAGTAACATAACTGTAAAGTTTGGGGCGGTTGTAGAAGTTTTTCAGCAGATAATTGTAATAAGTCTGCGTATAGAACTGGAAGCCGATCAAGAGCATATTTACCGCGCACATAACCATAAACGGCTTATTTTTTATAAAAGTGCCGATGGATTTTACCGAGCTGTACTTAGTATCCTTTTGCTTCGGAGGCAAGGTCACTCGCTCCTTGGTAAGCTTAAAGTGAATAAAGTAAACAACTATCGAAATTACCGCAAGAACGGCAACTGCAGTGGTAAGCTTACCGCCGTCAAGATACTTGATATCCGTGCCCTCAACGGTTGAATATACGAGCATCGGCAGCAGTATTGTTGCAGGCAGTCCGCCTGCACCCGCTCCTACGGAACGCCACATTGAAAGCGATGAGCGTTCAACATCATCAGTAGTAACAACCGAAGCAAGCGAGCCGTAAGGGATATTCGCACCCGTGTACATCATACCGTAGAAAATGTACGTAATGTAGGCAAAAATCAGATACTGATTTGCAGAAAGCCTGGGGATTTGGGTAAACATCAGGACCGCGGCAATCGCAAGCGGAATTGAAGCGCCGAGAATATACGGTCTGAATCTGCCGAAACGCGTGGGCTTGCGAGAATCTATAAAACCACCCCACATAGGGTCGTTGATTGCATCCCAAATACGGGCAACAAGCATCAAAGTGGAAATTTTAGAAGGCTTGATTTTAAGAACATCGGTATAAAACATCTGCTGAAACGATGAGATAAGCGAAAACGACAGCAAACCGCCTGCATCACCAAGGGCATAACCGAGTTTATCCTTAAACTTTATGCCGTAAGTAATTTGTTCTTTTTCCATAATAAACACCTTTTAATCATCTAAGAAGGTCATTGAATGCCGTAAGATTTTCAAAGCCGGGTTTGCGTTTGCCGTCTTCGATTTCATGAATAATCTTGACTGCACGGTCATTTACGGGTGTTGCAACGCCGACTTTTTTGCCGTAGTCGCTTACCACGCCGTTGATGGCCTCGACCTCGCAGGGCTTGCCTTTTTCGATATCCTGAAGCATACTCGCTCTGATCAGGCGGTGCTTTTTAATAACAATGGGCATAAGGAACATACTGACGGCATGCTTTAAACCATTGGAGTAATCCATAAGTTTAACAACATCCTTGCCCTGAATCGGCTCAATCTTAATGCCGCCCTTGCGTGTTGCGTCAATGATTTCCTTAATAATGCACAGAGCGAGATATCTTGACTGTTTATTTGCCGCAACCTCACCGAAATTGCAGCCGAGCACGGCAGACATACCGCTGAAAGCACTATTTACAAGAAGCTTGGACCAGCGAACACCTATGAAGTTTTCTTCAACTTCAACAGTACCCATAAGCGAAAGCAATCTTTTAATTTCTTCAAAATGAGCATCCTTTTCGCCTTTTTCGGTAAGTGCACCGAGAGCAAACACGAGCGCATCCGGTTCGGAAGTGAGTTCACTTACACCGGAATCGGTAAGCTGTGCACCCCAACCGATAGCACAGCCATAAGTTCTGTCCTCACCGATAACGGAAGAAATACTGTGTTCCGGCAGACCGTTCTGCATTGTGCAGATAACGCCGTCGGGCTCAAGGAACTGTGTAAGCATAGTAACGACCGCTTTATTATCAAGCTGCTTTGTCATAAGGAAGATAATGTCATACTTCTCGCTCATTTCATCGGGAAGCAAAGCATTGACCTTAACCGTGAAATCGGCAGTACCGGTTACCTTTGCGCCGTTTTCTTTCATTGCGGCAATGTGTGCTTTGTTTCTATTGATAAGGTCAATTGACTCGCCAGACTTTGCTATGTATGCACCGAGAACCGTACCGAGGGAACCCGCGCCGTAAATTGCTGCTTTCATAAAACTACCTCCGAATTTTTAATACAGTTTCATTTTAAATTATTGTTAAATCAATGTCAACCGCTATGTTAAAAGTTTTACAATAATGTACTAAAGATAATATATTTATTGACTGAAACAAAAATTAAATATATAATATTCATAAGAATGTAAGGAGGAATTGCCGTGAAAAGATTCATTTCAGGTTTGTGTGTGCTATCGCTTATACTTATGATATGCGCGTGTGCCAAAGGCGATGCTCAACCCGACAAACCGCAGCTCAATACCGAATACACCGATACGGCAATTACCGGCAATTTTTCCGAGCAGCAGCAAACCGGCAGCGAATTCAGCGAGCCAGTTACAGAAAAGCCGATGGTCACAACAAGCAATACGGTAGATTTAACCGAATACACAACCGAACAAAACACGGCTGAAAACAATAATAATCAAGAAACTTCCTCAACAACCAAAAATACACAAAACTACAACAGCAAACAAACCACAGTGAAATCCGATAGTGACAAGCAGAACAAGCAAAATACGGAAACAACGAAAAATCAATCGCAAACAACAACTGCTGCAAGCTGCAAACACCTGAACACCACAACCCGAAACATAAAATCACAAACCTGCACAGAAAGCGGCTACACAGGCGATATATATTGCAAAGACTGCGGCCGATTAATCAAAAAAGGTGAAGAAATCAAACCTGACGGTCACCTTTCGGTTGAAGTATATAATATAATTCAACCCACTAAAAACACGCCCGGCTACTCAGGCGATAAGCGTTGCAGAATCTGCGGTGCAGAACTTGAAAGAGGCGAAGTGATACCCAAACTTGTCGCCGACCCGGAGCCTGTTTCGCATAACAATGCCGAGCAGGAATATGAACTGTTGAGCCTTTTGAATACCGAGCGCGCAAAAGAGGGCTACGCTCCCCTTTCATTCAACGAAAATGCTTACCGCTGTGCAAAGCTTCGCACGGCTGAAATAATGGTTAAATTCAGCCACGAAAGACCTATTGGCGGCTACTTTAACACCATACTCGAAAATGACGGCGTATCTTATTCCACGGCGGGCGAAAACATACAGCGCGGAACATCGGACAACACCGTTCAGCAAATGGCAGATGCCTTTATGAACTCGGAAGCACATCGTTCAAATATTATGAACAACAATTACACATCTGCCGCTATTTGTATTGAATATACCGGCAGCGCATATTTTGTTACACAGATATTTATAGGTTAAACAACACCCCTCCGCACAGGAAAGACCCGACCGGAGGGGTGTTCAGTTTTTTATCAACCGTTGCCTTTCATAACATCGGAAACATCTTCAAGAGAGATGAAAGCAGCCTTATCTATATCATGAACGATTTGTTTGAGTTTGTTTACCTGAAAACGATTAACAATGAAATATATAATCTTTTTTTCTTCTTTTGAATAACCGCCTACTGCATTTACTATGGTACCGCTTGAATTGAATGAACTTGAAAGAGCATTTGAAATATCATTGGCTTTAGTAGTAACAATCATTGCACACATCGCTCTGTCAAAGCCTTCAACAATGTAATCAACTGTTTTTGAGCCCACATAATATGTAACTATGGAATAGAGCGGTAATATCCAGCTTTTGATTACAATGCCGCAAATTATGTATAGTATTGTATTGAATATTAAAACAAACGAACCTATTGAAACACCGATTTTCTTTGCGAAAGCAACCGAAAGAATATCAATACCGTCAATGGCACCACCGAAGCGAATGGTCATTCCGCTGCCGACACCCGATATAATACCACCGAAAATCGCACAGAGCAACAAATCCGATCCGGCAAGAGGTGAAATAAACGAAACATCTATTGGTAAAACCTCCATTATCAGGAATGAAACCAAAGAGTATACCCCTACCGTGAAGACCGAATAAACTGTAAATGTCATTCCCTGGCGTTTTAAGCCGAAAATAAAAATAGGAATATTCAACAGTAAAAGGAAAATCGAAAGTGTCAAATATGACGGCGTAACCTGATCAAGCAGCATCGAAACGCCTGAAATTCCGCTGTCATAAAGTTTTACCGGGAACAGAAATACCGTAACCCCGAATGCATTTATGGTTCCGGCAAGCGAGAGAATCAAAAATGTTGTGATTTTCAATTCCTTCAACGCACTTTTAATCACATCTTTACGCGATATGTAAGTCTTTTT
Source organism: Acutalibacteraceae bacterium (assembly GCA_045616765.1). Taxonomy (GTDB): domain Bacteria; phylum Bacillota; class Clostridia; order Oscillospirales; family Acutalibacteraceae; genus DTU089. Next base: position 1,939 of record JAZLHL010000037.1, on the reverse strand, counting down.
ATTTTCCTTTTTATCCGTCATCAGCATAACCTCCGTTTATATTCATCCGAAAAAAGCATCGTTTTCTTTTAATATTCTTTGTATTTCCGTAATATTCGCATTTTTTACACCGACGCCGTTTTTAACCGCAACTGCCGCAGCAGTGCCTGACGCTTCACCGAGGCAGCATACAATGGGCATTATCCTGATGGATGCCTGCGCTTCGTGAGTTACGGAGCAGCATCTGCCCGCAACAATCAGATTATTTATATTTTTCGGCAACAGGCAGCGGTAAGGTATGGTATAATACTCACCATCCTTAAAATAATAATGATCGGTGCCCGCACCGTCGGGCGAATGAATGTCAATATCATAATTCCCTGCGGCTATGGCATCAACAAAGCGTGTACAATTCTTCAGCTCAAGCTCGCTGAGTATATGCTCGCCGTCTATCATTCTGCTTTCGCGCGCACCGATTGCTATTGAAGACTCAAGCAATTGCGCATTTTTGAATGCCGGAAGCTCCTCTTTGAGCATTGTGAATATTTCAAGCATCTGCTTTCTGCCCTCTGCTTCTGCGTATGAAACATCGAACGGGTCAACGGGATTTTTTTTGACTATTCTTGTTGAATTAAAATGAACGACACCGTTAATTAGAGTTCTGAAAACAAGCAAATTTTCGCGCGGATCCGATGTTTTGCCGCATTCCTGCCAATTCTTATAAATCGCCTGCATCTTTTCACGGCTTTCAGCAGTAAAGAACAGTTCGGTATCAACATTCGCCACCCTGAAACAAAGTGTCATGGGCTGGCAAAGCATATCCGCGGGTCTGCCGAGTCGGAACGGGCAACCGCTCATAACGGCGAGGTCGGCATCACCGGTGCAGTCAATATAGCACTTTGCGCTGAAATTCAGTTTGCCGGCTTTCGTAATGACCGATAATGATGTTATTTCGGAGTTATCGGTGCAAACATCGCAAAGCGTTGCGTGAAAAAGCACATTAACACCTGCAGCCGCAAGCATACGGTCAAGCACTATTTTCAGATATTCCTCATTAAAGCAGCCGTTTTCCAGTGCACCGAATTTTTTCAGTTCACCGCAGATTTCGCTAAATATTCCGCGAGAAAGGTAAAACCTTTCTCTTTTACCGTCGCCGTTAACAATATTGGTGTACCACGGCATAAACGGCAGCACAAGATTATTGATTGCCGCACCGCCCAAAGCGCCGTATTGCTCGCATAGCAATACCGAGCAGCCGCCGCGCGCCGCCGCAAGAGCAGCCGCACACCCGCTGAAACCGCCGCCGACAACAATTACATCATAAAAATTTTTACCGGCAAAATCATTTAACATAATATGCCCCCTTTTACAAAATAATACCATATTTCCTTTAAGTCTGCAATCAATTTTATTATAAAAATACAAAAAAGCACTTGACAAATATGCAGTAATTTAATATAATTCTATTCGTCCTTGAGATACGGGCCATTAGCTCAGTTGGTTAGAGCAACCGGCTCATAACCGGTTGGTCCGGGGTTCGAGTCCCTGATGGCCCACCATGAAAAAAGCACTTGCTTCGGCAAGTGCTTTTTTCAATGATATCCGTTCCTTGCGGAACGGATGATATATCTTCGATATGATATCCACCTGCGGTGGATGAGATATGCCTTCGGCATATTAAGGAACGGATATTATCTCATATTTGAGCGAAGCGAGAATATATCATACTTGCGTAGCAAGTATATCATATCGCGCAGCGATATATCATTTGTTCCTGCGACTTGACGATATACAATTCCTTCCGGAATTGGTGATATACTGTTCTGCGAACGGATGATATACAAGGCTTCGCATTGAAAAAAGCACTTGCTTCGGCAAGTCCTTTTTTCAATGATATCCGTTCCTTGCGGAACGGATGATATATCTTCGATATGATATCCACCTGCGGTGGATGAGATAT
>JAZLHL010000036.1:0-13067 GCA_045616765.1 Acutalibacteraceae bacterium | reverse complement strand
GGTTATTTTGAAAACCGAGAGGTTTGGAAAATAACCATTTTTACGGCGAAAATGCAGAAAATAATCGGATTGATGCCGAAAGGAAACTGCAACGGATTTTCGCAATTCTCACCGTGGAAGTTGCTGACACGCTAAATAATTTGGGAGTGTTGATGTTTTCGGGAACACAACAGACCTGTAACACTTTAACAAGGGCTGAGCCCGATTTTTGAAGAAAGGAGGAAACCGAGTGAGCAAAAGTATTAAAAAACTTCTCTGCGAGAATGCGGAGAAGTGGTTCAAGCAAAACTGCAAATACGACCGCACCGCAAAACAGTATTCAAAGAATTACATAGGTTTATTAGGTCTGTATGCCCGTTTCGTTTTGTTTTGTGACGAGCGGGGTGAAATCGAATTGCCCGATGAACTCGTTGATGAATATGCCCGTTTTCTTGCTTCTTTACTGAAAGAAATGTGTTTAACAGAAGAAGGCAGGAACTCACTCGGAATAGAGGGAAGAACGCAAACTGCCGACAAAATGGCGTAAAAAGCAAAGTACCCAAGCCGATTGGCTTGGGTACTTTGCTATAGGCATTAAAGGAACACTTGAACGGCAAAGCCGCCCTTGAAATAAACGGTGTTCGCCCAATGCGTGTTTGGTGACCCGGACGAGAATCGAACTCGTGTTACCGCCGTGAAAGGGCGGTGTCTTAGCCGCTTGACCACCGGGCCGTATGATGAAGGGCGAACCCTTCTATATAACACCCGTATAGGTAGGATGTTGGATTTGGTAGCGGCAGTTGGATTTGAACCCACGACACCACGGGTATGAACCGTGTGCTCTAGCCAGCTGAGCTATGCCGCCATATATGTGAACAACAATCTTACCTATATGGGTGACTGTCGCTCTCTTTCGAAAGCCTGCTTATTATAATATGATAAAGGGATTTTGTCAATAGGTTTTTATTATTTTTTTGTGGTTCTTATAATAAATCTTATAATAAATATTTATTTTCATATTGATTTTTGCAAGCTTATGTAATATAATTGTTGCACTACGGTTTGGAAAGTCCAAACTGAATATTTGCCGGCGTGATGGAATTGGCAGCTTGTTCGCCGAGCGCCGCCGGGGGCGGATGCAGCGAGGCGAAAAAGGCGCAGCGGTCAAAATTTGCAGCGAAGAATGAGCGAGAGCAAATTTTGGGCACCGCAAGAGTCATTACACACCTGACGATATCAACAACTTAATAATTTGCCGGCGTGATGGAATTGGCAGCTTGTTCGCCGAGCGCCGCCGGTGGCGGATGCAGCGAGGCGAAAAAGGCGCAGCGGTCAAAATTTGCAGCGAAGAATGAGCGAGAGTAAATTTTGGGCACCGCAAGAGTCATTACACGCCTTACGATATTTACAACTTAATAATTTGCCGGCGTGATGGAATTGGCAGACGTGACGGACTCAAAATCCGTTGGGCTAATAACCCGTGCGGGTTCGACCCCCGCCGCCGGCACCATGTAAAAAACCTCTTTTGTGTATCGGACAAAAGATGCTTTTTACAATGATATCCGTTCCCCCGCGGAACGGGTGATATATTGCTTCGCAATATGATATCGGCTAGGCGGATGATATACGCCTGCGGCGTATGAAGGAACGGATATTATATCATATTTGAGCGAAGCGATAATATATCATACGGCTTTGCCGTATATCATATCGCGCAGCGATATATCATTTGCTCCTGCGGCTTGATGATATACCGTTCTGCGAACGGATGATATACAAGGCTTTGCCTTGATAAAAACAGCGCGGTTTACGAAAAACCGCGCCGTTTTCCTTTTGCCCGAAATCGCAGATTTCGGGCAAACCGGGCAGCCGGTGCGCTGCCCCTACAATTTGTTAAATATAAATCTTTCTTTCAAGAAGCACCGCATCGAGCACATCGACGAAGCCGTCGCCGTCGAGGTCGGCTACCGCTTTTTGGTAATCGGCGGTTTTCGTGAGGTCCGCGGGTACCGAGCTGTCGCTCGCAAGTGCCGCATTTACCGCTGCCGAGTAATCTTCAACGGTGATTTCGCCGTCGCCGTTCACATCACCCTCAATATAAAGCTCTGCCGATTTTACGACTCTGCCGTCTGTTACCGTAACGGTATATGTGCGCGTTACGGTACCGTCGGCTGTTACCGCCATAAGATAAGTACCGTTTGCAGCGTTATCTACATAATAAACATTCGTGCCGTCGGTTTCGCCGTTATAAGCATTCGCAGAATTTTCGGTACCGGTAAGAGTTACGGTGATATTTTCTGCCATACTGTCAAAAACGCCGACAATACCGCAAAGGTATTTTTCACCGTGATTTGTCACCTTAACAAAGCTCTGACCGTTATATTCAAATGCGGAAATGCTCTGCGCACTCTCGCCTGCTTCGACTGCAAGGCTTTCGTTTATCGCAAGAGTGCCGTCAGAGTCTGCACCCGTGCCGCCGCCGATTGCCTTTGCGCCGCTGCCGCCCGTTACGGTAACTGCGCCGTTATTGATAACAACATCTGCACAGCTGCCGCCCAAGCCGCCGCCTATACCCGCTGCACCCGTGCCGCCGACAGCCGTTATATTGCCGCCGTTGACGGTAAGACTGCCTGCATCCGAAGCCGAGAAGTCACCGCCGATACCTGCAGCACCCTTATCACCGTATGTTACGAGTGCGCCTGCGCTTTCGCCGTTTGACTGCGCATAAACGGTAAGAGAATTGCCGTCTGCAAGCAATATGCCTTTATTTGCCGTAAGTGTTACACCGTCGGCAATAACAAGAGTGACATCACCCGAAATTTCAACGGGACTGTCAAGCACGGTGTCTGCGGTCACAAAATACCAATTATCAGTGAGCACCGTTTCGCCGTCATATATTGCAAAGCCATTCGGCAGGTCTCTTTGTGTGCCGTTTTCGTCAATATAGCCCTTTTCTTCACCGATGAAAACGCCTTTATCTTCGCCGTTTGAGGTGAAATAAACATTCAGCTGACCGTTTTCTTCAATCGCAATGCCGTTTGCGGCATCAAGCACCGCACCATCGGCAATAACGATGTTTACATTTCCGCGCACGGAGAGGGATTCTGCAAGAGTGCAGCTTTCGTCAACATAAACCCATTCGCCGGCAAGCTCCGTCTGCCCGTTATAAATTGATGCATCATCGGGCAGCGCGTGCGCCGCGTTTTCACTGTCAAGATAAGGCAGCAGAAGCGTTCCTGCAAGTTCGCCTTTGTTCTCGCCGTTCGAAGTGCCGTAAACCGCCAGTACACCGGATGCCGGGCAAAGAATGCCGTTTACTGCATTAAGTGTCACACCGTCTGCAAGCACCATGCAGGCGCCATCACGGAAGATAAGCAAAGCTTCTGTCTCAGCGGATTCGTCAACATAGTACCATGTATCTTCTTCAAGAACGGTATCGCCGTTATAAATGCGACCGCTCTCGGGGAATAAAACAGTATCACCGTTTTCATCAACAGCCGAAGCATCAAAGAACAGAACTTCTTCTGTCTTGCTTTGAACACTGCTGAAGAGCGTATCATCGCAGACTATATTGGTATCGGGGACTGCGGCGCGCATTTTATCGCCGAAACTTACTGACGCACCTTTAACTGCACATTTACCGCCTGTAGCGCGGGCATAAACTTTGCCGCCGAGTACATTCAATACCGAACCTTCACCGCCGAAACCGATGCCGCTGAACTTGCCTCCATCGTCACCGTATGCGAAAACATTGCCGCCGTATATAGTCACGGTCGTGCCGTCACCGCCTATGCCGATGCCGCCATTATTGCCGTATGCAATGACCGTACCGTCGTATATAGTAACTGTACCGCCGACATCAAGAGTTTCGCAGCCGATACCCGCACCGCCCGAGAAACCGTGCGCTTCAACATAACCGTTCCAGATAACCACGGTGCCCATTATTGTTTCGGGATCGTCATTGCTGCCGATTGCCGCGCCGTAGTCGCAATCGTCAATATCTTCAGGATTGCCGTTAAAGAAAGTATATGCAAGAAGTTTGCCTTTGTTATCGCCTTCGGACTGTGCCGTGACGGTCAGAGTGTCACCGCCTGCCACGGTAATGCCTCTGTTTGCCCTGAGTGTTGCATTGTCACCGAGAACAAGCAGCACATCCCCCGAAACGGTTATCCTGGAAGCTGCGGTTCTGCTGCTGCCCGCAAACCAGATGCCCTCAGTCAGAACGGTTTCGCCGTTATAAAGATGTGCATCCGACGGAACAAGGCAGCTGCTGCCGTTTTCATCAAGATAAGAAAGTGCGTCGCCGATGAATTTGCCTGCGTTTTCATCGGTTGAGAATGTGCCGATATTCGGCACATAACCGAAATAACCGGCATTGCCTTTAAGCGATACACCGTCGGCAATAAGAAGCGTAACATTCTCTTTCGGAATTGAGAATACATCGACCGAGTTGTTTTCAAGAACAAGATAATATGAACTGTTCAGGGTTGTTGTGTTCTTTGCATAAACCGTAACAGAGTCGGGAATGGCGTGGCTGCCGCTGCCGTCAGTATATTCACTGAAAATCTGACCTGTCACCCGACCTGCATTTTCACCGACTGAAAGCGGGCAGATATCGAGGCTTGCGCTTTCGGTCATATAAATACCCTTCGGAACCTCAAGTGTTACACCGTCGGGAATAACGAAATGCACATCACTTTGAAGTATCATTGCGGCATCCAAAGTGCGGTTTTCCTGCACATAATACCACCCTGCCACGGGAGAAGTCTGACCGGTATAGTATTTAACATATTCCGGCAAGGTCTTTCCGCAGGCTTCTGTCAACCTTTCGCCGATGAAAGTGCCTTTGTTTTCGCCCTGCGAGAGTGTATAAAGCGTTAGCGTGCTTCCGGCAGTCATCAGGTACCCCTCAGCGGCGTTAAAAGTTACGCCGTCATACAAAAACAGCGAAACATTACCGTCTAAAAGAATCGGTGCTTCGGCAGTCACCTCCTCGGTAACAAGATAACCCTGCGTAAGTCTTTTTTCACCGCAATATAAACCGAGACCCGACGGGAACTTACCGCCTTCGCCTTCGTTATTATAGCAATAATAGATTTCGCCCGTGAAAATGCCTTTATCTGCTCCGAGCGACTGCGTGAGTATTGTCGGTGCGCTGTCACCTGTGACAAGCAGACCTTTCGCCGCATTCAGTTCAATACCGTCGGCGAGAATCAGCGTAACACCTTCCGGAACAAATATCGGATCATTTATTGTGTAACTTTCGCGCACATAATAGGTGCGATTCTTTTTAAGCGAGGTTTCGCCGTTATAGGCAAGAGTATCGGCTGTCATCATCTGCTGTGTGCCTTCGGCATCATAGTAATGCCCGTCAAAAATAAACGCAGCAGATTTTCCTTTGAAATATGATATGTTCCGGTTCGGGCCGAAGATCCATTCATCTGTATTCCGACAGTAAGCGACCAACCCGTTAGCCATATAAAAACTGCCGGTTGTAATGTTGGTAGAAGAACTGTCGTAGAAGCCCGGACCGATCACCGCGTTGCCATGGCCGTATGCCCAAACCGTGCCGCCGGTAATTGTCACATCAGCGCCGGAACTGTAACTGCCGCCGCCTATACCCGCTGCATCTTCGCCGCCGTTTGCTGTTACAAAACCGCCGTTTATCGTAACGCTGCCGCCGCTTGTGTTTACTGCCGGCGTTGTAGCTATTGAACCGCTCCATGCTTTTGCACCTGCGCCGCCGCCTATACCTGCCGCTTCGTAACCGCCGTTTGCGGTCACATTACCGCCGTTTACCGTAACTCTGCCGCCGTTTCCGTGCCATCCGCCGCCTATACCTGCCGCCCCGTAACCGCCGTTTGCAGCGATATTGCCGCCGTTGATTATTACGGTTCCGCAGGTGCCTTCCGAACCGGAACCGATAGCGGCATAATCCAACGGAGCGTTAAATTTCACTTTACCCATGCGGTCGCCCGTTGACTGGGCATAAATACAGAGTTTATTGCTGCCGGTCACATTGATGCCGCGGCTGAAGAACACATCGGCACCGTCAGCCAGCACCAGATGAACCGTTCCGTTGACGGTAACGCGCTCATTACAGCCCTTTTCACTTACAAAATACCAGCCGCTTTCAAGTGTTGTTTCGCCGTTATAATAATTGAAACCGTCGGGTAGTTCACAAAGTGCACCGTTTTCATCGATATATTTATGCGAGGACATTCCGAAGCCCTCAAAAACGCCCTTTTCTTCGCCGTTGGATTCGGTGTAAAATTCAAATGAGGAGTTGCTTTCGACAGCGAAAATATCGGCTTTCAGCGTCACACCGTCTGCAAGCAGAAAAGCAACTTTTCCGTTTGCTGTCAGAGTACCGTTAACCGTGTAATCTGCGCTGACATAGTATGTTCCCGCTGCAAGCTCGGTCTCACCGTTATAAATGTTGAAATCGGGAACCGTTACTGCCTCGCCCTGCTCATTATACATAAGCGTCGGCAGCATACGCCCCTTCGTTTCGCCGAAAGATGTTGTTAAGATTCGAAGATTGCTTCCGACCCGTCTGCCGCCGTTTCTTAAATCAAATGTCACACCGTCTTCAAGGATTAAAGTAACTTTTCCGGTTACAGTCAGAATATCGTCGGGTGTACAGCTTTCGGTAACATAATATGTTCCTGCGGCAAGTGCGGTCTCGCCGTTATATACGGGATGATCGACGATGCTGACATCTGCGGTTTTTCCCTGCTCATTAAACGCAAGCCCGCCCGGCATACGCCCGTGCGCATTTCCGAGGGATGTTGTGTAAACATGAAGATTATTTCCGGTCTGTCTGCCGTATTCCGTTACATCGACCGAAACACCGTCGGCAAGTACAAGCTGCGCTTCGCCGGAAGCGGTCAATTTACCGTCGGGCTCAAAATCATCTATTGCAAAATAAAAACCGCTGCTTAATGTTGTTTCGCCGTTGTAAAAACCGATATATGCGGGAAAAATCTTTTCGGTACCGTTTTCATAATAGGTGCAGGGACCGATAAGAACATCCGTCGCAGGATTGCTTTCATAACCGACACGCCAGCCGTAATTGAAAAACTGCTGCTGGGGCGTATCAAAGTTAAAAACGCACAGCCCGTCGGCAACAGTCACATCGCCGCCGGTAACCGCAATCTTTCCGACAGCATAGGTATAGCCGCCCGCAAAAAGAACAGTCGCGCTGTGTTCGCCGTATTCGCCGGAGCCGATTGCAGAGCCGTAATACTCATCACATTCGGCTTTAACAATACCGCCGTAAACCGAAATACTTTCAGCAGAGCCGCCCCAGCCGCCGCCGATACCGGCTGCACACCAGCCGCCGACGGCACTGACTTTTGCCCCGTAAACATTTACGGTACCGCAATTATTTGAAAGAGCGGGGAATGTCTCGGTATCGCATCCGCCGATAGCTGCCGCATAATCGCCGCCCACAGCACTGAGCTTGCCGGAAGAACCCTTTTGACCGTAAATATTCAAGGTGCTTCCCTCGGGAACATAGATTGCCGCTTCGCCTTCATTTTCGCCGGTGACAGTCAGCTTCGCTCCGTCACAGAGAATAAGGTTGACAGTGCCGACAACGGATGCGCTGCCGCTGAGCGTAATATCGCCCGCAGCAACATAGATACCGTTCTGCCACAGACAGCAATTTTCGTCAATCGGCGTATAATCATCGGCAGTTTCTGCCGTGCCGCCCTGCCCGATAAAAGTCACAGGCGCCAAGTCGGCAGGCTCACCCTCGGGCAGTTCACCGGCAAATGCAGAAAACGGCATCACACCGATGAGCATTATCACCGCAAGTAAAATACTCAATATTTTTCTTTTCATAAAAACACCTCGTAAAGCTTTTGCGAATAATCGCATATACAATCATACATTACTAAGTATATCACACTATTTAATAAATTAAAAGGGGGTTGTTAAATATAGTGCGTTTTATATTCCGAACGCTATGCAACACTCGTTTTTTATCTCATCACGCGCAAGCATACATTCCCCGGGTCATAAATGATTAAAACCTTGCACAATCGGATTTTATTATGTATAATTACATTGTTTACAAGAACACCCAAAACCGAGGAACGCGAAACGGGGGATATCAGCTTGACTATCAAATCGAACAATCTTGAAGAATGTATGCAGAATATTTTTGACGGCGATACCGTAAAAAATGAAACCGTAATGTTCCTTGAAAAAGGTGAAACGAAAGATTTACTGTTCAAAATTGATAGGGTACTGTCCGTTACATCTTATGACGGTACTGTTTCCTATGCAGAGGGCGTAGATTATGAAGTGCGAAACGGCAGGCTCGTGTGCCTCGACGGCGGCTCCGTTCCGTGCATCACGGCAGAGGTGTTCTATAACTGCAAGGACACAATCATCAATATAAATCGCGGCGGCAAAACCGTGCCGCTTTACTGGGGCGAGGGCACAGCAATGACGCAGTGGCAGGTGAATGTCACCTATACGCACAGTGGTCATTGGAACGGTTACACCGCGGAATGTGCCGCGCAGACCTTAAAGCCGTTTCTCGATAAACTTGAAAACGGCGAGGATGTTACCGTCATATTTTACGGCGATTCCATAACCTACGGCGCAAACGCGAGCGCCATTGTGGGCGTTAAGCCCGGGCAGATGCCGTACACGGTACTGTTCACAAAAGCACTTGCCGACCTGTTCGGGTACAACATAAGATATATCAATACAAATCTTCCCAAGACCGCTGAAATACCTGCTGATTATAATACGGGCGCGGCGCACACCGTTACATATATAAATCCGTCGGTCGGCGGCTGGTCATCAACAGACGGTAAAGAAAACTACGATACCTATGTTGCTCCCTTTATTGAGCGGTACGGCTGCGACCTGTTCCTGCTCGCGTTCGGTATGAATGACGGCGGCAAATCTCCCGAAGAATTTTACGGCAACGAAAAAGAAATTCTCGACAGAGTTATAAAGCAGTCGCCCGGTGTCAGCCTGCTGCTTATGGCTACCATGGCGCCCAATCCCGACGGTATCGGCTGGTACGGTAATCAGCCTGCACAGGAAAAAATACTGTTTGACGGTGCGCGAGAGTACAATGAAAACGGTACTCCCTGCGCCGTTGTCCCCATGGGTTCTGTTTCGCTTTCAGTTCTTGAGCATAAGCAGTTCTGCGATTACACGGGCAACAATATCAATCATCCCAATGATTTTTTCAGCCGTGTGTATGCGCAGACTCTGCTGCAGTGTGTTGTCGGGTATGAAAATATTAAGGAGACGGATGCGAATGAATAAAATTGAATATGCAATCGACCTGAATGACGGCTTTTTGAACAAAGCAAAAAATCAGGCAGTTAAAACGGTTTCCGTTGAAAATATTACGGGCAAAAGCTTTATTTTGCACGGCATAAAAACCTTCCACGGGAACGGTCGGAGAAATCAGAGAAAACTTTAAGAGTATCAGGTCGGAGTGAGTTTTATGCCGAAAAGTTATGTAATAGACTCAAAAAAAGCGGAGGCGGCAATAACCGCTTCGGCAGACAGCCGCATAGCTGCCGGTACACTTACCGGTGCGCACGCCGTCGTTCTGCAGAACGGCAGGCAGGTAATCAACAAAACATTCGGCTTATATGGGGTCGGCGGCAAAGCGCTTGACGGCAATGCGGTTTACAGAATCGCCTCCATGACTAAGCCGATAACCGCCGTTGCGCTTCTTATTGAGCACGACAGAGGAAATCTCAGCATTTATGATCACCTTGCGAAGTATATGCCGGAATTTGCCGGGATGTATGTTTCGCAAAAAGACGAAAACGGCGCTCCCGTAACAGATGAAAACGGTCTTATGAAAAAAGGCGAAAAAGCCGAAAACGCTATCAAGCTCTATCAGCTTGTTTCTCATGTCAGCGGAGTGGGCGAGGTCAACATTAAAGCAATAGGAAAAGACAAATGTACCTGCAAAACTGCGGCTGAATGGCTTGCGGAGCAGCCGCTTGTGTTTGAGCCCGGCTCGCAGCAGCAGTATTCCACGGGTGCGTTTGATGTTGCGGCAAGGGTCATTGAAATCACAAGCGGAATGGAGTTTTCCGAATACATCAAAGTCAATATTTTCGATAAGCTCGGTATGACGGATACAACATTTGAGCCGACCGAGGAGCAGTTTTCGAGAATGGTGGGTATTCACAATTTTGCCAACGGTAAAGCGTTTAATGAAAAAACCGTTCCAGGCTGTGTTTTCGGAGGATTTCCGGCAACATACCACGCGGCAGGAGCCGCGCTGGCATCAACGGCGGCTGATTATGTGAAATTCGCGCAGATGCTTCTTAACGGCGGCAGGGCGGAGGACGGCACCGTGATTCTTTCCGAAGAAACGCTCAGGCTTATGTCAACTCCCGTTCCCGATGAAAAACGCGCCGATGATACTCTGTGGGGACTCGGCGTTCGTGTCATAGTTAAACCGGGAAACACGCTTCCCGTGGGTTGCTTCGGCTGGAGCGGTGCTTACGGCTCGCATTTCTGGATTGACCCAGTAAATAAAGTCGTTGCCGTATATATGAAAAATTCCGCCTACGACGGCGGTGCGGGGAATAAGTCGGCAAGCGAATTTGAAAAGGATATTATGAAAAGCTTTGAATAAATTGAATGGGGCGATATTATGTCAGTATTAACAGAGATTTCCCAGCTTGTGCAAAAGGGTAAGGCAAGAGATGTGCAGGCGCTTATCGAGCAAGCTCTCGGTGAAAAAATCACCGCAAAGGATATTCTCAACAACGGACTTTGCGCGGGTATGAACGCCGTCGGCGAAAAGTTCAAAAACAATGAGATTTATGTTCCCGAGGTGCTTATTGCCGCAAGGGCTATGAACAAGGGTACCGAAACGCTCAAGCCCTACCTTGTGGCAGAGGGCGTGGAGCCTATCGGCAAAGCGGTTATATGCACCGTGCAGGGTGATATGCACGATATAGGCAAAAACCTTGTCAAGATGATGTTCGAGGGCTCGGGCATTGAGTGCGTAGACCTCGGCACAGATGTTGATGCCGCAAAAATCGTGGAAACCGTAAAAGAAACGGGCGCAAAAATAGTCTGTCTATCCGCCTTGCTTACCACCACTATGGTAAATCAAAAGGTCGTTATAGATGCGCTTATGGAGGCAGGCATACGCGATGATGTTACGGTTATGGTCGGCGGCGCTCCCGTAAGCGAAAAATATGCCGAAGAAATCGGTGCGGATATTTACACCAACGATGCCGCAAGTGCAGCGGCTGCGGCGGTCGAGGTTTTTAAAAGCAAATGATAGCGGTCGTTCTGCACAAGCAATATACCGTTTAAGTGGATGCCGCCGGAAAGATACACTGTGATTTCCGGTATTCTTGATGAGTTTAACAAAAAATACAATACTTGATTTTATTCTGCTTTCGAATGAATAATAGAGAAAGGTGGTGCCGATTATGATATACACAACCGATGAAATCAAAGAGATAGTTACTCCGATCGCGCTCAAATACAATCTTAAAGCAGTATTCCTTTTCGGCTCGTATGCTCGCGGCACCGCAACCGAAAACAGCGATATAGATTTGCTTGTCGATACAGCGGGAACGGATCTTGATACGCTTTTTAAACTCGGAGCGTTATATATGGATTTAGCCGAGGCATTGTGTAAAGAGGTGGATGTTGTTACCGTTTCATCACTCGAGCAGCCTGTAATGAGGCACAGTGAAATTGCTTTTCGTGAGAATATTGCAAGGGAAAGGATGAATCTGTATGCAGTCGCCTGATTTACAGAGAATTTCACATATCAGAGATTATTGCGTTGAAATAGCGAATACAATCGAAAGATACGGTAAATCATTTAAATTTTGTAGGGGGATAATATTGTGCAATACTTATCCGAAGAAATTATAGAAAAATGCGTGGATATGCGCGATGCCGCAGAGGCGGTCAAGCTTGCATACGCCATGGCTGAAAAGGGACAGATAGTTACGCCTCTGCGCACAGTCATACCGGCACAAAAAGGGTCGCTGCTGTTTATGCCCGCATATTCTGCGCAACTCGGCTTTGCGGTGCTTAAAAATGTAAATGTTTTTCCCGAGAATGCCGATAGCGGACTTGCGACCACTCCTGCCGAAATTTTGCTTATTGATGCAAAAAACGGCTATGTGCTTACAATGCTCGACGGTACTTATGTAACGCAGCTCAGAACAGGTGCGGCAAGCTGCGCAGCTTTCGATTTGCTTGCGAAAAAAAGCTGCAAAAAGGGTGCGCTTATCGGCACGGGCGGTCAGGCGCAGGCTCAGCTTGATGCAATGCTGACTGCACGCGAGCTCAAAGAAGTGAGCATTTTCAGCCGTAATTATGAAAAATGCGCGGCTTTTACCGAAAAAATGAGTGCAAAATTTACTGAGTCCGGCGTTAATTTCGTGTGCGCGAAAAGTGCGGATGAATGTGTGACGGATGCCGACCTTATTATTACCGCCACCACGGCTTCAAAGCCGGTTTTTGACGGCAGCCTTGTCAAAAACGGAGCTACGGTGAGTTGTATAGGCACTTACGAGCCGCATAAGCACGAAATTGACCCGGTACTGATTGCCCGCGCGGATAAAATATACTGCGACTCAAAAGAGGCGGTGCTCAGCGAATCGGGCGACATACTTATCCCCATAAGCCGCGGTATTATAAGCGAAAATGATATTTTCGGCGGCTTGGGCGAGGTGGTAAACGGCACGCTTTCCGGCAGGGAAAACGATGACGAAATAATAGTGTTTGAGTCGGTCGGCATAGCGGCGCAGGATTTGACAACTTCGGTAATGATTTACCAAAAAGCTCTTGTATCATAATAAGACACATATTTTTAAAGTATTTGATATTTATTTGCAGATTATCCGACGGCTCTTGACAAGTGACCGTTCGGACACTATAATAAAGGTGTCCAAACGGTCACTATTTTTATCCGGGGGTTGCTATGGAGAACACAACTAAAGAAAAAATACTTGATGCGGCACTTATCAGTTTTGCGGAAAACGGCTACAAGGGCACAAATCTGCGCGATTTTGCCGCAAGTATGGGTTTGAGTAAATCTGCGCTGTATAAGC
>JAZLHL010000035.1:0-33281 GCA_045616765.1 Acutalibacteraceae bacterium | reverse complement strand
ACCGCACAATTTATATCCGATGAATTGGATTTGCCCGTACAAGAGGAATTTCAGTTGAGGGAAATGAATAACGGTGATTTGGCGGGAATGTCGAATGATGAAGCTCTTGAACGCTATCCCGGGCTGTTTTTCAGTTCACTGAAAATGAACGAGCCGTATCCGAACGGAGAAAGCCCGAACGACTTCTTTATGCGTATCAAAAAGTGGTTTGGTGATTTTTCGGCAGCTTCACTTCATTAAGAAAACCGATTTGCAGTATAAAACACCACTCCGTACCGTCTTTTTCATAACGGTACGGAGTGGTATATTTAATGATTGTTTAATATCCGTTTCTTTCCTCTGCGGAAACCTTTGCGTGCGGGCAGTCGAGCTTTTCAACTCTCATAACGGGTGCCGCCCAGTGAACTGCGTTGGTGATTATTTTCTGCACCTCGGGGATGAGGAATGTGGGGTTGTATTCGTGGCCGGGCTGGAAGTAGAATACCTTGCCGTAGCCCTTGTGCCAGCAACAGCCCGAACGGAAAACCTCGCCGCCCTTGAACCAGCCGAGGAATACAAGCTCATCGGGAGTGGGTATGTCAAAACGCTCGCCGTACATTTCTTCCACGGGGATTTCAAATGATTCGGGTATACCCTGTGCTATGGGGTGAGTGGGGTCTATGCACCATACTCTTTCGCGGTCGCCGTCGCGCCACTGCAGCGTGCAGGATGTACCGAGTATGCGTCTGAACGGCTTGCTCATATGTGCCGAATGTAAGCCAATAAATCCCATGCCGCGCAGTACGCGGTCGTAAATTTTTTCACAAAGCTCGTCGGGAACTTTGTCGTGCCCGCAGTGGCCCCACCATATAAGCACATCGGTATCGTCAAGCACATCGTCGGGCAGGCCGCATTCGGGCATATCGAGCGTGGCGGTGCGCACCGCAATTTCTTCATCTCTGCCCAAAAATTCGGCAATCGTGCCGTGTATCGCTTTGGGGTAATGCTCGGCAATGCAGGGGTCGGACTGCTCGTGTATATTTTCATTCCATACAGTAACTTTTATCATACTTACATCCCTTTCAATAAGATTATATAAATATAATACCACGGCTGTTCCCTATGTCAATTCATTTTAAACTTTTTTTCATACTGCGACAAAAAACGGTTGTAATATTCGTTATATTGTTATAAAATATAGTAGCCGATTACGGCAGGTGAGTTCGTGACCATCCTCACTTGGCTTTTGCCTAAATCAAAACTACGGAGATTATAATGAACAGAAATAAGAAAAAACTCTACGATGTCTGCATCGGCGCGCTTACGGGCGCACTGTATGTAGTACTTACATTCATTTCGTCGGCTCTCGGCATATCAAACGGCGTAGTGCAGCTGCGCTTTGCGGAAGCTCTCTGCATAATGCCCGTATTTTCGGCGTATGCTGTGCCGGGGCTTTTCATAGGCTGCGCGCTCGCAAATCTGTTTACAGGCTGCGCTGTGTGGGATGTTGTTTTCGGCAGCCTTGCAACACTTATCGGCGCACTCGGTACGCGCGCACTCAAAAATCACCGGTATCTGCGTATGCTGCCGCCCGTTGCGGCAAATACCGTTACGGTGCCGCTTGTGCTCAAAGAGGTTTACAGGCTTGACGG
This sequence comes from Acutalibacteraceae bacterium, assembly GCA_045616765.1. Taxonomy (GTDB): domain Bacteria; phylum Bacillota; class Clostridia; order Oscillospirales; family Acutalibacteraceae; genus DTU089. The sequence goes on along the minus strand of JAZLHL010000035.1, from coordinate 31,650 downwards.
TGCCGTGTGGTTTTTCTTTGTGACAGTTTTTATCGGTGAACTGATTTCGTGCGCGGTTTTCGGCGAGCTGCTCGCAAAGCCGGTCGGGAAAATAATCAAAAATACTTACGAGGGGTAAGCTCTTATGAATATAGAAGAAGCAATTCAAAACGCAAAACGCATACATTTTATCGGCATAGGCGGCAGCGGTATGTGCCCGCTTGCCGAAATTCTGCATTCGCAGGGCTTTTACCTTACCGGGTCGGATAATAACGAGACCGATACGCTCAAACGCATAAGGAATCTCGGCATCCCCGTTGTGCTTGGTCAGAAAGCCGAAAATGTTGACGGGGCGGATATGGTCGTTTTCACTCCGGCCCTGCTGCCGGATAACCCCGAGCTTGCGGCGGCACGCGAAAAAGGCATACCCACCTTTGAACGCAGCAAGCTTTTCGGCTACATTACCCGCAAATACGGCAACTGCGTGGGCGTGTGCGGCACGCACGGCAAAACCACCGTTACTTCAATGCTTGTGCAGATACTTATTGAAAACGGCTTTGACCCGTCGGCAGTCATAGGCGGCAAATTGCCGCTTACCGGCACAAACGGCAGAGTCGGCGGCAGCGATATTCTTGTGTGCGAATCCTGCGAGTATAAGGATACATTCCTCGACCTTTCACCCGATGTTGCGGTCATACTCAATGTTGACTGTGACCACATGGAGTATTTCAAAACTCTTGAAAATCTTGAAAAGTCATTCAATAAATTCGCCGCTATGGCAACAAAGTGCGTTATCTATAACGGCGACGATAAAAACACCTGCGATTCTGTAAAGGGCATCTGCGGCAAGGACCTCATCACCTTCGGCAGAGCCGATACCAACGACTATTACTGCGGCGAGGTTTCGTGGGTGAACGGCGCATTTGCGCATTTTGATGTTTATTACAAAGGCGAAAAACTCGGTGATGTTACACTTGGCGTTCCCGGCGAGCACAATGTAACGAATGCCCTTGCAGTAATAGCGGCGGCGCGTTACTGCGGCGCAAGCTTTGAACAGTGCCGCGCAAGCATTCTTAATTTCCGCGGTGCAGGCAGGCGTTTTGAAATTCTCGGTAAATACAACGGTGCCGTTATTGCCGATGATTATGCCCACCACCCGAAGGAAATCGAGGTCACACTCAACGCCGCAAAGAAAATGGACTATAAGCGCGTGTGGGCAGTGTTCCAGCCGTTCACATTCAGCCGCACGAAAATGCTGCTAAACGATTTCGCCGAAGCTCTTTCAATAGCTGATAATGTTGTTATGACCGAGATTATGGGCTCGCGTGAAATTAACACTTACGGCATCTCCACACAGGACCTTGCCGATGAAATCGACGGCAGCGTGTGGTTCGATACCTTTGATAAGGTTGCCGATTATGTAAAGGCAAATGTCGGTGAGGGAGATTTGGTCATAACCCTCGGCTGCGGCGATGTCTATAAGGTCGCCAAAAAAATTCTGGGAATAGAATAAATTTATAAAATACGAACGGAGGGATGATATGTGTACACAGAACCAACTGAGTGAAATTCTGCAGAATGTTGCCGCTGAATCCAAGAAGATTTTCGGCTCCAATTTGAACTCGGTTATTCTTTTCGGCTCCTATGCAAGAGGCGATTATGACGAGGAATCCGACATAGATGTACTGATACTTGTCGATTTGCCGTCAGACGAATTGCCTGCATACCGCACACATATTGATTCCCTGTGCGGCAAACTCCTTTTGACATACGGTATTGTGGTTTCCGCTATCGAAAAAGATACCGAAACCTACAACCGCTATGCAAGCATACTGCCGTTTTATAAGAATATTGAAAAGGACGGTGTGAAGATTGCTTAAAGATGGATTGGCGGATATTTCAAAGGCAGAAGCCGAATCACAGCTCGAAAAAGCAAAGGTGATTTTGGCGCGAGTGAAAATATATTTGAAAGAGCAATATTGAATTAAAAGACCGACACGAGCAGTGCCGGTCTTTTTCATCAGTTTCAGTTTTCCTTCAGCAGCAAAAATGCAAGCTCTTTGAGCTCGTCTATCGAGTTTATCATACTCATTTTTGCTCTGTACTGTGCGCCGCCGCGCAAGCCCTTGGTGTACCACGCGGCGTGCTTGCGCGCCTCGCGTATGCCTATGCGCTCGCCCTTGTATTCGCACAGCTTTTCAATATGCCTGAGCATTGTTTCCATTCTTTGCGTTGCGGTCGGCTCGGGCAGTATTATTTCGTGTTCAAGCCACGCATTAATCTGCGCAAACACCCACGGGTTGCCGAGCGCGCCGCGCCCGACCATCACCATATCGCAGCCGGTTTCCTCCAGCATTTTTGCGGCGCTTACACCGTCGGTAATGTCGCCGTTGCCTATTACGGGCACGCTCACCGCCTGTTTCACAAGGCGAATAATATCCTTATTTACGGGCGGAGCATACATCTGTTCTTTCGTTCTGCCGTGCACCGTAATTGCCGCGGCACCCGCATCCTCACACATCTTTGCAAGCTCCACTGCGTTTATACTGCTTTCATTCCACCCGGTGCGCATTTTTACCGTTACGGGTACAGTTGCAGCCTTAACCACCTCGCGTACAATATCTGCGGCGAGCTGCGGGTTTTTCATAAGCAGTGCACCGCCGCCGGATGAAGCGACCTTCGGTGCGGGGCAGCCCATATTTATATCAATGAAATCAGGCGAAAATTCAAGCGCCTTTTCGGCTGCATTTGCCATAACAAGCGGCTCGTTGCCGAATATCTGCGAGCCTGCAGGGCGTTCGCTTTCGGTAATCGCGAGCAGCTCTTTGCTTTTTTTGTCGTTAAAGCTTATGCCCTTGGCGCTTGCCATTTCGCAAACAGTGTATGCCGCACCGTAACCGCGGCAAAGCTCGCGGAAGGCTCTGTCGGCAACGCCTGCCATGGGGGCGAGGGCTGATTTTTCGTGTATTTCAAGATTGCCTATCTTCATAGTATTTCCTCTGTTCGTATTTTACGCTGATATTTTACGGTAGAAAAAGGCGATTGTCAACAGCGGTTTTTTAAGAATTGAATGTTGCGGCTGATATTGACAATAATAATAAAACTCATTATAATGTATTACGAAAAAAGGTGTGCACACACCGAGTAGGGAAGTGAAACGGTTCGTGGAAATCAAGCGCGATGTTTATCTCAATAAGTTGATACGCAAGGAAAATAACGGTCTTATAAAAGTCGTTACAGGTGTCAGAAGATGCGGAAAGTCATATTTGCTTTTCAATTTATTTCATAATTATCTGAATGAAAAAGGCATTGATGAAGAACATATTATAGAGGTCGCGCTCGATGACCGTATGAATAAAGAATTGCGCGACCCCGATAAAATGCTTGAATTCATAAGAGGCAGAATAAAGGATGAAAAAACATATTATATCATTCTGGATGAAATACAGCTGCTCGGTGAATTTGAAGATGTGCTCAACAGTTTGTTGCATATCAAAAATGCCGATGTTTATGTAACCGGCAGTAATTCAAAGTTTTTGTCTTCCGATATTATTACGGAATTCAGAGGCAGGGGCGATGAAATCAGAGTGCATCCGCTGAGCTTCAGGGAGTATGTGTCGGTTTATGACGGTACCGTCGAGGCGGCGTGGGATGATTACTTTAATTACGGCGGCTTGCCGCTTATATTGATGTTCGATACCCCCGAGGATAAGTCTGACTATCTCGTTTCGTTATTCGACAAGGTCTATTTGTCCGACATCGTTGACAGGCACAAAATAAGAAATCAGGATGAACTTGATGAGCTTGTGAACATTCTTTCGTCGGGTGTCGGGTCGCTTACAAACCCCGCAAAGCTTGCCAAAATCTTCAAAAGTGTCAAAAATAAAGTAATAAGCGATAAAACGCTCAAGAAGTATATTGATTATTTGCAGGATGCTTTTTTAATAAGCAAAGCAGTGCGCTTTGATATAAAGGGCAAAAAGTATATCGGTTCGCCTGCAAAATATTATTTTGAAGATGTGGGGCTTCGCAATGCGCGCCTCAATTTCAGGCAAACAGAAGAAAATCACATTATGGAAAATATCATTTATAATGAGTTGCGTACAAGAGGTTATCATGTCGATATCGGGGTTGTGGAGGTTTTCGGTAAAAACAGCGAAAACAAGACAACTAAAAAGCAGTTTGAAGTCGATTTTATTGCTACCAAAGGCAGCGAGAAATATTACATTCAGTCGGCTTTTTCCGTAAGTAATGTCGATAAGTTCGCGCAGGAACAGAATTCACTTATGAATATAAACGATTCTTTCAAAAAAATAATAGTCGTGCGGGATAATATCAAAGTACGGCGTAATGAATACGGCATAGCAACAATGGGAATATGCAATTTCTTGTTGGACGAAAACAGCTTGAATATATAAATTCAATTATGAGAAAGGGGGGAGCGCAACGGACCGCTTTATACTTCATTCCGATTACAAGCCTACGGGCGATCAGCCCGAGGCAATAGCGCAGCTTGTTGACGGCGTTAACAAGGGCTATGCCGAACAGACACTTCTCGGCGTTACCGGCTCGGGCAAAACATTCACCATGGCAAATGTAATTGCCGAGCTTAACCGCCCCACGCTTGTGCTCGCCCACAACAAAACGCTTGCGGCGCAGCTTTGCAGCGAGTTCAAAGAGTTTTTTCCCGAAAATGCGGTTGAATATTTCGTTTCATACTACGATTACTATCAGCCAGAAGCGTACATTCCCTCCACAGATACTTACATTGAAAAGGACAGCGCCGTTAACGACGAAATCGACAAGCTACGCCACTCCGCGACCTCCGCACTTTCGGAGCGGCGCGATGTTATAATCGTTGCGAGTGTTTCGTGCATTTACACGCTCGGCGACCCCATAGATTACCGCAATATGGTGATTTCTCTGCGTACGGGTATGCAGAAAGACCGCGACGAGCTTATAAAAAAGCTTGTCGAAATTCAGTACGAGCGCAACGATATAAGTTTTACCCGTAATAAATTTCGCGTTAAAGGCGATACGGTGGAAATTTTCCCCGTTTATTCCTCGGATGCTGCCATAAGGGTTGAGTTTTTCGGTGATGAAATCGACAGAATTTCCGAAATTCAGCCGCTTACGGGCGAGGTGAAATGCACCCGTTCCCATGTGGCGATTTACCCCGCTTCGCACTATGTTGTGGAGCACGATAAAATGGAAAAAGCACTCGATGAAATTTACAACGAGATGCTTGAAACGGTCGATAATTTCACAAAGCAGGGCAAGCTTCTTGAAGCGCAGCGCATTCAGCAGCGCACACTTTACGATATTGAAATGCTGCGCGAAACGGGCTTCTGCAAGGGTATAGAAAACTATTCGCGCGTTATGTCCGGCAGAAAGCCGGGCTCGGCGCCGTTCACGCTGCTCGATTATTTTCCCGACGATTTTCTTCTGCTTGTGGATGAATCTCACGTAACCTTGCCGCAGGTCAGGGGAATGTTCGGCGGCGACCGTTCGCGTAAAGAAAGCCTTGTGAATTTCGGCTTCCGTCTGCCGTCGGCTTTCGATAACCGGCCTCTTACCTTTGATGAGTTTTATGCAAGAACGCAGCAGCGCATATTCGTAAGCGCCACACCGGGCGATTTTGAAAAGGAAAAGAGCGCCGCAATAGCCGAGCAGGTGATAAGACCTACGGGGCTTCTCGACCCCGAAATAAGCGTAAGACCTACCGAGGGGCAGATAGACGACCTCATTTCCGAAATCAATATGCGCGTAAGCAGAGAAGAACGCGTGCTTGTTACGACTCTCACGCGCAAAATGGCGGAGGACCTGACAGAATACCTTTCCAATTACGGCGTAAAGGTGCGCTATATGCACTTCGATGTGGATACCATTGAGCGTATGCAGCTTGTGCGCGATTTGCGCCTCGGCGAATTTGATGTGCTTGTCGGTATTAACCTCTTGCGTGAGGGGCTTGATATTCCCGAGGTGTCGCTCGTTGCCATACTCGATGCCGATAAAGAGGGATTTTTGAGAAGCGAAACATCACTTATACAGACAGTCGGCAGAGCCGCGCGCAACGCAAACGGTCAGGTAATTATGTATGCCGACGAGGTCACGGGCTCTATGGAGCGTGCCATTGAGGAAACATACCGCCGCCGCGAAAAGCAGATGAAATACAATGAAGCGAACGGCATTGTTCCGCAGACCATTAAAAAAGATGTGCGCGAAATACTCGAAATCAGTTCCAAGGACAATATTCGCGAGCGTATGGAAAAACGCCGCCTTTCCGAACGCGAAAAGGCGGAGCTTATAGAAAAGCTATCAAAAGAAATGCGCGCCGCCGCAAGATTGCTTGAATTTGAGCACGCGGCATACCTGCGCGATCAGATACAGAAATTAAAAGGACAGAAATAATCAATGGAAAAAAACATTATCGTTCAGGGTGCAAGGGAGCACAACCTTAAAGATGTTACGGTGGAAATTCCGCGCAATAAGCTTGTTGTTTTTACGGGACTTTCCGGCTCGGGCAAATCTTCGCTTGCCTTCGACACTATCTATGCCGAGGGCCAGCGGCGTTATATGGAAAGTCTTTCGTCTTACGCAAGGCAGTTCCTCGGTATTATGGAAAAGCCGGATGTTGACGGCATAAGCGGTCTTTCGCCTGCCATATCCATAGACCAGAAAACCACATCCAAAAACCCGCGTTCAACAGTCGGCACCGTTACCGAAATATACGACTACCTGCGTCTTTTGTATGCGCGCGTGGGCGTTCCGCATTGCCCCGTCTGCGGCAGGGAAATCAAGCAGCAGAGCATTGACCAGATAGTTGATAAAATCTGCGAGCTGCCGGAGGGCACGAAATTTCAGGTGCTCGCCCCCATAGCAAAGGGCAAAAAGGGCGAGTTCCAAAAGGAGCTTGAAGCCGCCGCCAAGCAGGGCTTTTCAAGAGTACGCGTTGACGGCATTATGTACGACCTGAGCGAAAAAATAAAGCTCAATAAAAATATAAAACATAATATTGAAATAATCGTCGACCGCCTTGTAATGAAAGATGGCGTGGTGTCGAGGCTTGCCGATTCGGTCGAAACGGCTCTTTCACTTACCGATTCCACCGTGCTTATAGATATTCCCGGCGGCGACACTCTGTTGTTTTCGCAGAATTTTGCCTGCCCGGAGCACGGCTCGTTTATGGATGAATTGGAGCCGCGTATGTTCTCGTTCAACAATCCGTTCGGAGCCTGCCCGACCTGCTCGGGCTTGAGCGTGTTTATGCGCGTTTCCGAGGACCTTGTTGTGCCGAACAGAAATCTTTCCGTAAATCAGGGCGCCATTCGCGGAAGCGGCTGGAGCAACGGCGAGGCAAGCACCATTTCGGGTATGTATTACAGTGCCCTTGCAGAAAGATTCGGCTTTACCCTTGATACGCCGTTCAAAAAAATACCCAAAGAGGGGCAGCACGCCATTCTTTACGGTACGGGCGGCGAGCGCATAAAAATGACGCGCGTAAACGAATACGGCAGCGGCACATATATGACCGAGTTTGAGGGCGTTGTAAACAACCTCGAAAGGCGTTACCGCGAAACCACAAGCGATTGGTCGCGCGCCGATATTGAGCAGTATATGACGGAGTGCCCGTGCCCCGATTGCCGCGGCGCAAGGCTCAAACCCGCCTCGCTTGCAGTAACCGTGGGCGGCAAAAATATTACCGAATTTACCGAGATGTCCATACGCGATGAACTCGATTTTATCAATGCGCTTGAACTCAACGAGCGCGATAAAATAATCGGTAAGCAGATCATCAAAGAAATACGCTCGCGGTTGAGTTTCTTATGCGATGTCGGACTTGATTACCTCTCGCTTGCCCGTTCAAGCGGCTCGCTTTCGGGCGGCGAAAGTCAGCGTATAAGGCTCGCCACGCAGATAGGATCGTCGCTTATGGGCGTGCTCTATATTCTCGATGAGCCGAGCATCGGTCTTCATCAGCGCGACAATGCAAAGCTTTTGGATTCGCTTAAAAATTTGCGCGATCTCGGCAATACTCTTATTGTTGTTGAGCACGATGAAGAAACAATAGAAACCGCCGATTATATTGTGGATGTCGGTCCCGGTGCGGGGGTGCACGGCGGTGAAATCGTGTGCGCAGGCACAGTCGATGAGGTGAAAAAGTGCGAACGCTCAATTACGGGTATGTACCTTTCCGGCAAGCGCAAAATCGAAGTGCCTGAAATGCGCCGCACGGGCAACGGTAAATTCCTTGAAGTAAAAGGCGCGGCGGAAAACAACCTTAAACATATAGATGTAAAAATACCGCTCGGTATGCTTGTGGCGGTTACGGGCGTTTCCGGCTCGGGCAAATCATCGCTTGTAAACGAAATCATATATAAAAAGCTTGCCGCCGAGTTGAACGGCGCAAAAAAATTCCCCGGTAAGCACGATGAAATACTCGGGCTTGAAAATCTCGATAAGGTAATAAATATCGATCAGTCACCCATAGGCAGAACGCCGCGCTCAAATACGGCAACATATACGGGCGTTTTCGGCGATATACGCAACCTTTTTGCACAGACACAGGATGCCAAAACCCGCGGCTATGATGCGGGGCGCTTTTCGTTCAATGTCAAGGGCGGCAGATGCGAAGCCTGCGAGGGCGACGGCATAATCAAAATAGAAATGAACTTCCTTTCGGATGTTTATGTGCCGTGCGAGGTTTGCCGCGGCGCAAGGTACAACCGCGAAACGCTTGAGGTCAAATATAAGGGCAAAACCATAAGCGATGTGCTGAATATGACCGTCGAGGAAGCTATGAACTTCTTTGAAAATGTGCCGAAGATCCGCAAAAAGCTCGGCGTTATATACGATGTCGGCTTAGGCTATATCACACTCGGGCAGTCGGCAACCACGCTTTCGGGCGGCGAAGCGCAGCGCGTGAAGCTCGCCACCGAGCTTTCAAAGCCGTCGACGGGCAAAACCGTTTATATACTCGACGAGCCTACCACGGGGCTTCATTCCGACGATGTGCGCAAGCTTATCGAGGTCGTGCAGAAGCTTGTTGACAACAACAATTCCGTAATCGTTATTGAGCATAACCTTGATGTCATAAAGTGTGCCGATCATATTATAGATTTAGGTCCCGAGGGCGGCAGCGGCGGCGGTACCGTGGTGGTTAGCGGCACGCCCGAGCAGGTTGCAAAATGCAAAAAATCATATACGGGACAATATCTTAAACCTTTGTTAAAGGCTTGATATATTGAATTTGTTGGTGTATAATGTTTCTATATTGCTTTAAGGAGTGAATTTTTATGAAATCTTCCGAAAGTATTCCCAATTTTGACATTAAAGTCAGAGAATACACAAACTATGCAATCAAAAGCATAAAAAATGTTTGTAAGGAATTCGGTCCGCGCCCCGTCGGCAGCGAGTCCGAAACAAAGGCTCAGGGCTATATGCTCGCAGACCTTGAAAAATTCTGCGACGAAGCCCGCCGCGAGGAGTTTCAGTGCAGCGACAAGGCATTTATGTCGTGGGTGCCCTTCGGCGCGATCGCCATTATACTCAGCATACTGTTTTACACATTCGGTATGCCCGTTATCGCGCTCGGTCTTCTGTGCCTTACGCTGTTCTTCATAGTAGGCGAGTTCGTTTTCTATAAGCCCGTTCTTGATGTGTTTTTCCCCAAGAAGACCTCCGGCAATGTTATAGGCGTCAGAAAAGCCTCGGGCGAAACAAAAAAGCGTATCATCCTTTCAGGTCATACAGACTCCGCTTTTGAGTGGACTTTCACCTATAAGGGCGGCAGACCTGCCGTTATGGGCGTTATAATCACCGCAGGCGTTGATGTGGTTATCGGTCTTGCAATGAACATTTACGCCATGGTGCATTACCACGGCGCATTCGGCGGCATGGTCTGGGGTGCAGAGGGCAACCTCGGTATGAGAATAGCAGCCGTTGTACTTTACATAACCGTTCCCGTTATGATAATCGCCATTAATTTCTGTAACTTCAAGCTTCCCGTTATGGGCGCAAACGATGACCTTTCCGGCGTGTTTATTGCCTGCTCCGTTCAGAAATTCCTCAGCGATAATAATATCCGCTTTGAAAACACCGAGGTAGTTACACTTTGCGCAGGCGGCGAGGAAGCCGGTCTTCGCGGTGCAAAGGCTTTCGGCAAAGCACACGCCGATGAATATAAAAATGACGGCGTACAGACTGTTTTCGTCGGCTTCGATACTATCCGCGAGCTTGAATATCCCAAGATTTACGAAAAGGATATGACCGGTGTCGTAAAGAATGACCGCCGCGTTGCAGAGCTTATACAGACCGCTGCAAAAACAGTCGGTATGGATATCGACATCGGCACAATAGAGCTCGGTTCAACCGATGCCGCGGCTATGTCACAGGCAGGCATTCCCGCATCCTGTATGGTCGCTATGGACCCGTCACCTGCAAGGTATTACCATACCCGCCTCGATACTGCCGATAATCTTTCCGCGCAGGCTATCGACACCGGTGTGAAAATCGCTCTTGAAACCGTATTCCTCTTTGATGAAAAAGGTATATGAGCGTATTTGATTTGAAAAAAGAAACCGTTTCCGTCAGATTCCGTATTTTCGGCGCTGACGGAAACTCTGTATTCGGCTTCTCTTTCGATAAGCACGGCAGCCGTTTTTTTGTTGACTGCGCGTTGTATGATTTCGCGACCAGGGAAAAATTTGACTGCCTTGAAAAAAACGGTATTCATAAAGGCAGTTGCGAATATACGCAAACCGAAAAAGAGGAGAGCGTTTCGTATTTTTCAAAGGGCTGCCGCCTTTCGCTTAAAAACGGCGAGAGCGTGGACTTTGAATGTGAGTACGAAAAAATATTTACACATACCGGTATGCGGGCGCACTTCACCGCTGCAAAAGGCGGCTGCGTTATCTGTGGCGATACCTGCTTTATTACGGATGTAAAAGGCGAAGTAACCGTTTGCGGCAGAAAGTATGAATTCGGCAGCGGCTCAACCCTTGTTTATACCGTAGGTGATAGGGCGGATTACCCGCACGGCGAGCTTGCTCTGTTCGGCGGCGGAATGTATTATGCCGACGGCGTGCTTGCTGCAGACGGCGGGATGTATAATCTGCCTGCACCGAAAACCGCACGGTTTGAAGCAAATTATGCCTATGGCACCGCATTTGATTTCGGCAGCGGTAAATTGAATTTCACCCCGTTTTTCAATGACCGCGCGGTTATTAAAAACCGCATCACAAATGAATGCGGCAACCGCTTTTTCGGCAAAGTTAGCGGCGAACTTAATGTGTCGGGCAAAACGGTAAATGCCGATAACCTGACCGCTTTTTATAATGAATAAAAAATGAGGTTGTGATGATTTTTATCACAACCCCGATTTTTTTATTTACCTTGTTTTATGAGTGCCCCGTCAATTATCGGTATCAGCTTTTTCGCCATATACATAAATCCGAGGTCGGTCGGGTGGCAGTTGTCCACAAGGCAGCATTCGGCGTAAAAGTCATCGAAGAATGTGCTGCCGTCAACGAAATACACATTCTTATCGCCGTTTGCCAGCGCATTTTCATAAGTCTTTTTAACAATGTCGCGGCGCTCCGTTTCTTCGGCGGTGAGGTGCTTTTTGGGGCGCGTTACCATAATAACTGGTGTATCGGGGTGCGCGGCTCTGAATTTTTTGAACATCTTTTCGTGAGTGGCTTCAAGGTGCGCGGGGTCGGGCGCGTTGTGGTCGTAGTCATAAACGAACAGGTCTGTTTCAAGCCCCGCGATATAATCGGCTATGTTATCTTCGCCCTTTGCCGAGCCGGAAAAGCCGAGGTTTACGCAGTCGCAGTTGAGCGCACGCGAAATATATGCCTGGTAGCAGCTGCCGGGGCGCGAAGCGCACGCTCCCTGCGTAATGGATGAGCCGTAGTAGAGTATGCTTGCTCTGAACGGCTCACATTCTTCATATCTTGCACCTTCTTTAAGTCCCACATAAATTTCATCCGCGTTTATATAAAGCGGCAGATTTACCGTGACTGTGCGCAGCTTGCCGTCGGGCAGGTCAATAACCCCCTCATAGCAATCGTAATCCTTGTACGGCGGCATAAATGTGCCTATGTAGATTTCTTCGTTTTCGCCCTCGCTCTTTGTGTATAGGTCGCATCCTGCAAAGCCCGTGGATGCCATGTGCGCAAATGTCTGCACCGATGAAACCTTAAGGCTCACTGCCACATACGGCGAATCCGTCTTAAAGCGCAGCCTTGCGCCTGCGGCATTGCGGTAAAGGTACTTTACGCCGTCATTTACATTTTCAGCGAGTGCGGTCGGCAGGCGCCTGTAATACGGGTCATTTTCCTCGGGCCTCATAATGCCGTAAAGACCGAACGGCAGCCCTTTTACATCGTAAAAAACGAGTCCGTCTTTGCTGATATTTGTTTCAATATTCGCTTTGCAGCCTGAAATACCCATAAATCCACCCCGTTAAAAATCTGTTTTCAGTTTGTATTTTCCGTTTGCAAGAGCCTCGGTAAGCTCTGCGTTTGTTTTTATTTCATCGTCAAAATAAATGCCGCCGCGGCAGGCATCCTCCGGGTCATGAAAATCCGAGCCGGAAATACGCACCTTTGCACCCACATAATCAGCCCAGTATCCCGCAACGGGGTTGCGCGAATCGTGGCGCGGGTTGCAGTTGCAAACTTCGTACCCGTCAAGGAGCTCCGGCTCCACCATCTGCATATTCTGCCTGAACGGATGCGCCTGAATGAATAAAAGTCCGTTTTCGTGCGCAAGCTCCGAAAAATCTTTGATTTTCATTGCCATAAGGTCGCCGTTGCTTATTATAAAATCCTCGGTCGCGCCGTAAACGAGGTAATCGTTCGGTTTGCCGTAAAAGTTAATTTCAAAGCCGAGCAGGACGGTCATTTTACCGTTGAGCAATTCTTTTAATCTGCGGTATCCGTTCAGAAAAAATTCGGCTTTTTCACACCACGGCGCATTCTCAATGCCGCCGCAAATAAATGTTGAGGCGTTCAGGTGGTTCGTGAGAACAATGCCGCGGTATTCGGTGTTTTCATACAGTGCGGCAAGCTCCTCGGGCGTGGCGTGTGCGCAAGCGCTTACACCCTTGGTGTGCGCGTGCATTTCAAAAAGGCAGCTCATTTAATTACTTCTTTCTAAAGTGTTTTATGTGATTATACAACTAAATAATGTGAAAGTCCATAATTACTATTGCAAAATTTGTGAAAAATGTTATTATTGAATTATAAAAGCAAAGGGGGGAGTACCCGTGAGAAAATGTGAAAGCTGCGGCAAGACTTTTGTGGAGACCAAGGATGTTTTCTGCCCGCATTGCGGAGCCGTTGCCACCTCAAAGCGGGTCTGCGACTGCGATAACGGTATGGATACTTCGCGTTTTTACCGTGAGGGGAATTACGGTGCAAGGCAGAGTGTGCAGCACGATGACCACAACAAACGCCCCCAAACATCGTTTTCTGCCGGCGAAAGCCTGAAAAAGATCACTTCAACATTCAAAAACGAGGTTAAGCCCGCCGCCGGCAAAGCCGCTTCGCAGAAAAAGACCGCCGTTGCTTTTATGGTGATTCTCTTTTCTGTATTTTTTATAGGTATGATAACATCGCTTATAAATGAGTTTGAAACCGACTATAACTATGACGATGATTATTACGGCGATTACGGCTATTATGATGACGATTATTACTATTACGACGATTATTACGGCACCGAGGTCAAATGCGGCGGCGCCGAGGTCGAAATGCTCAATGACAACACCACGCTGAAAATCACTCTTTCCGATATGGCTGATTTCACAAACACCGAAACTTACGGCAGAATTTTGAACGGTGAACTCGATTTTTTTAATATTGAGCTTTATGAGGTGCGTGAGGATACCACCTTTGCCGACCTTGAATATCCCGATTTCACAAATGTTGCATCAACCGCTCTTTCCGATGATTCCGCGCAGCTTCTTTTCCCGTGCGAGGAGCTTTCGGCGGGGAAAATATACTATGTAACGAACCTTTCGGCTTACCTTCAGAATGGCGAATACTGCAGATTTCTGCTGCCGTTTGCCGCGTTCGGCTTTGCCGATGACGGTACCGTTACCCTTTACGATGTTGAAATAAATAAGGAAAATATCAGAATGCCGCAGTTTGTGCCCGTTACCGAAGCGGTGCGGCTTGCCGAGGGTGAGAAAATTGCGTAAAGCGCAGAAAACCGCGCTCGGCGGCGTGGCAGCGGCACTTTCGGCGGTGCTTATGCTGTCAGAGGGGCTTTTGCCCGTGCTTATGTATGTTATGCCCATACTCACGGGGCTTATAGTTATGTTTGCCGCAGATATCATCAATAAAAAATACGCATTCGGCGTTTTTGCGGTAACTTCGCTCATTTCAATGCTGTTTTCGGTCGATAAGGAAGCGGCGCTTACTTACATAACATTTTTCGGCTATTATCCCTTGCTTAAGGATGTTTACGAAAGATTGCCGAAAATAGCCGCGTTGCTCGTAAAGCTCGTAAATTTCAATGCCTCAACGGTGCTTACAGCGCTTACCGCCATTTATATTTTCGGCATACCCGCCGAGGGTTACGGCGGCTTCGGCAGGTATTCGGCGCTGATTTTACTTGCCATGGCAAACCTTGTGTTTGTGCTCTACGATATCAGCCTTACCAAAAACGGCGCAAAATTCAAATATGCCGTTCGAAAAACAGTTAAGCGGATTCAAAAATAAACCGAATATTACAAAAATCTGCCCGAAAATTACAATTCGGGCACTTTTTATTCTGCCCGGGCTATAATGCAGATAATAAAGCTCGGGAGGGATAAGTATGCATTTTTTTAACAGCCGTACTTTTCATAATCAAAATTATGTGTTAAAATAATCATAATACGGGGGGATTATATGCTCAATATTGCAGTTTGCGACGATGAAAGAAATGTGTGCGATTATATTGAAAAGCGGTGCAGGGGCTACCTTGCGGCTGCCGATATGAACGCCGAAATATCTGCATTTTATGACGGAAACGACCTTGTTAAATGCTGCGCTGCCGACAGAGATGCCTTTGATATTATCTTTCTCGATATAAAAATGAAAAATTCCAACGGCGTGGACTGCGCCAAGGAGCTGCGCGATTCGGGTGTGCAGTCGCTTATAGTATTTGTTACCTCATCCGCCGAATATGTTTTTTCGGGTTACGAGGTCAAGGCGTTTCGCTATATACTTAAAACCGACCTTGTAAATGCTTTTGACAGAATTTTCGCAGAGTGCCTGAAAGAACTTTCCGCCGACTCCGACGGCGTTTTCACGGTGAAAACGGCGGCAAGCGTTAAAACCGTAAAGCTTTCCGATATACTGTATTTTGAAAGCGACAGGCGCAAACTGATAATTCACACCAAAAACGAAACCGCAGAGTTTTACGGCAAGCTTGATGCGGTGGAAAAGGAACTTGCGCAAAAGGAGTTTATAAGAACTCACCAGAGCTTTCTCGTAAATGCGGTGAAAATCTCGGAGGTGAGAAAAAGTGATGTGCGCCTTGAAAACGGCGAGGTGCTGCCCATAAGCAAAAGTAAAAGCGACAAGGTAAAGGAAGCGTTCCTTTGGGCGCAAAGGTGAGGCTATGACACAGATTATAGAAACAACACTGTTTTATATAATAAGGCTTTTTGCATCAACACTCGAAATGCTTTTTGCCTACCTGCTTTTAAACGCCTTTTTCGATGATAAGTATAAGTCAAAGCTGCCGAAATACATCAGCTTTGCAGTCAGCGGCGGCATACTGCTCGCCTTGCAGGAAACGGGGCATACCGGCAATATAAAAACAGTAGTGGAAATGCTGATGATTTTCCTTATTGCACTATTTATATATGAGGGTAAAAAACGCATAAAGGTGATTTTCGGTTTTGTGTTTTCACTTTGCCTCGCACTGTCAAAAATTCTGTCGGATTTCACATTTATGCTCTTTATTGATAAGGTGATAGAAAAAGTGCCGCTCATAGATACCGAGGGCTTTTTCTACCGTCTGCTTTCTATCGAAATGCCGAATCTTTTTATGCTTGCCATAATTTTGCTTATCGGCTTGTTTACCAAGAAAAAGAGCAGGAATATACCGCTTAAATACTGGCTCTTGCTGCTCATTGTTCCGGCAACCACGCTGTTTACACTCACGGTTTACCAGTATTATACCGACCTTATTCAGCCCGGCGAAAGCATAAATGCCTATATTATTATTTCATCTGTCGGGCTTGTGTTCATTAATATCCTTGTTTTTGCGCTTTTTGCAAGGCTGCAAAGTCAGTTTGAAATCAAGCGCGAGGCAGACCTCTTGAATACTCAGATGAGCCTTGAAAAAGAGTCTTTCAAAAAGCTTGAGGACAGTTATAATTACACGCGCGAAATCCGTCACGACCTGAAAAATCACATATTGACCCTGCGCGGTATAGTGGAAACCGGCACAAGGCAGGAACTGCTCGATTACCTCGATACACTTACCGATGCCGTAGAGGAAGCAACATATATCTCCATAAGCGGCAACAGTGCTGTCGATGCCGTTCTGAACGAAAAAATGCTGAAATCGCGAAAAAACAACATTTCCACACAGTTTGATGTGGATAAGCTCGCAGACTGCAAAATTTCCGCTATGGATATCTGCACCGTAATCAGTAACGCCCTCGACAATTCCGTTGAAGCCTGCCTGAAAACCGACGATAATACCAAAAGGTACATTTCGCTTAAAATCAAAAATGAGCAGAGCCGGCTTATAATTGCGGTGAAAAACCCCGTGTTTGAAACGCCGCAAAAGAAATCGGGGATTTTTGAAACATTAAAGGATGATAAATCAAACCACGGACTCGGGCTTAAAAGCATAAAGCGTACTGCAGAGAAATACGGCGGCGATATGCTTACCAAAATATCAGGCGGTGAGTTTAATCTGATAATTTCACTCAAGTATGAGAACTGAATATGCCGAAAGAATGCCGCCGATGAAGCGGCATTTCTTAATTTCTTAATTTATTATAAGAAATGTGAATTTGTATTCAGCACTATTGACAATCAGGAAGCGATAATTGTATAATAAATTCGTATAAAAATAATTTGCGGTCAAACCGCAGGGGGTATCGGAATGCAGAAAAAGACAGTATTTCTCACCGGCTCATCAGGCAATATGGGCTGGGCAGGTTTCAAAGAGCTCTATGCAAAAAAGAATGAGTTCAATATCGTCCTCCTTAACAGAGGCAGCGAAAAGAACAAAGAAAAATTCAAGGACTATGTAAATGACCCCGCAGTTAAGCTCGTTTGGGGCGACCTTACCAATTACAATGATGTTCTTGAGTGCGTTACGGGCGCAGACTATGTTCTTCACGTAGGCGGCATGGTTTCACCCGCAGCGGACTATTACCCCAAAAAGACCATAAAAACAAACACCACCGCTATGAGAAATATCGTTAATGCAGTTAAGGCACAGCCCAACGCCAACGATATTAAAGTGGTTTACATAGGCACCGTTGCCGAAACAGGCGACCGTAACCCTCCCATTCACTGGGCAAGAACGGGCGACCCCATCAAGATAAGCGTTTACGACCACTACGCGGTAAGTAAAGCTTATGCCGAGTCCATTCTCGCTGAATCCGGACTTGAGCACTGGGTATCACTGCGTCAGTCAGGTATCCTTTATCCTGCCATCCTTAAAAATATGGACCCCATTATGTTCCATGTCTGCATCAACGGCGTTCTCGAGTGGGCTACCATCGAAGACAGCGGCAGACTTCTTGCCAATGTCTGCTCCGATGATGTTCCCGCCGATTTCTGGAGAAAATTCTACAACATCGGCTCCGGTAAGGAGTACCGCATCACCAACTTTGAGTTTGAGGAGCTCCTTCTCGGCGCTCTCGGTCTTCCCTCACCGAAAAAACTCTTCGATGCCGATTGGTTCATTCTTCGCAACTTCCACGGTCAGTGGTATGCAGATTCCGACAAGCTCGATGATATTCTTCATTTCAGAGCCAACATTCCCGTTAAAAAGTATTTCGACAATATGTCCAAGCAGGTTCCCGCATATTACAGAGCTTGCAGGCTTATCCCCGGCCCGGCAAAGGGACTTGTCGGCGTAGTCGCCAAACCCTTTATGAAAAAGATTGCCGAAACAGAAGTTTTCGGTACACTTAACTGGAAAAAGAATAACCAGACCGACAGAATTACCGCTTACTACGGCAATATGGAAAACTGGAACTCCATCGGCAATTGGGATACCTTTAAGGTTGAGCGCCCCACCGAGGAAGTTACACTCCTTGATCACGGCTATGACGAGGCAAAGGGCGTTGAAAATCTCGATATAGAGGATATTCGCAAGGCAGCGGCATTCCGCGGCGGCAAGTTCCTTGAAGAAAGCTACGAGCCCGGCGATATCTACACTAAAAAGAAATGGGAGTGCGGTCTCGGTCACACATTCGAGATGTCCGTTAACCTTGCGCTTCGCGGCGGCCACTGGTGCCCCGAATGCTCACCGCTTCCCTATGACCCCGAAGATATCGACGGCGATCACGAAATCAAGTGGAATTACGACGAGGTTGCTAAGGTCAATCCCTTCTTCAATCAGGTCTGGGCTCCGCTTCACGATGCCGATGAACATAATGTTTACGGCAGAAGCATTTTCGATGAATTTAACGAAAAGAAATAAGGAGATGTTAAAATGAAGGTATTTATGATAGGCGGAACAGGTCTTTTAGGCTGTGAGGCTGCACGCATTTTCCTTGAAAGAGGCCATGAGGTAACGAGTGTTGCTCTGCCTCCGCTTCCGCAAGGCGCTCCCATTCCGGAGGCTATGAAGCTCGAATTCTGCAATATAAACGACAAGACCGATGACGAGCTCCGCGAGATGCTCAAAGGTTTTGACTGCTTCGTTTACGCCGCAGGCGTTGACGAGCGCGCAGAGTTCCCCGCACCCGTTTACGATGCTTACTATAAGTTCAATATAGCACCCATCAAGAGAATCCTCCCCATTGCCAAAGAAGTAGGCGTTAAAAAAGCAGTCGTTCTCGGCTCTTATTTCTCATATCTTGCAAAAGAACGCCCCGAATTGAAGCTTTATGAAAAGCATCAGTACATCAGAAGCCGTATCGATCAGGAGAAAGTTGCTTTCTCATTTGCCGATGACAACTTCGATGTTGCGGTTCTTGAGCTTCCCTACATTTTCGGTACTCAGCCCGGCAGAAAGCCCGTTTGGGTCATTCTTATTGAGCAGATAAAGCGTATGGATAAGCTTCCCTGCACCCTTTATCCCGGCGGCGGTACCGCAATGCTTACCGTTCGTCAGGTAGGTGAGACCATTGTCGGCGCGGCTGAAAAATCAACCGGCGCAAAGGCATGGCCCATCGGTATGTATAATATGACCTGGAAAGAATTCCTCAAAATCGTTTACGAGGCAAGGGGAATGGGCGCTGACAGAAAGATCATCAGCATCCCCCCGTGGATGATGAAAATGGGTCTCGGCAGCGTAATCAAGGATTACAAGGCTCGCAATGTTGACAGCGGTATCGATCCTCTCGGTCTTCCCGATATTATGGATATCAACCTCTTTATCCCCGATTCCTACTGCCGCGAGCTCGGCGTAACCGATGATGATATTCGCGCAGCCATCTTCGATTCCATCAAGGTCAGCGTAGCTTCTTACGAAGGAAAAGTACAGCTCCTCGGCATGAAAGGCGAATAATTTTTGATTATTTCACGCAATCTTGTCATTTTACGCCCGCAAACTCGCGTACCCTTGTACGCTTCGGCGGTCGTAAAAAGCCAATCTCGCGCAAACTAAATATGATTTTTAACCCGAACTTTCCGGTTCGGGTTAAAAAATGAAAGTTATTATTCTCAAACACAAAAAAGGGGTCTTGAAAATGAGTGAAAAACTCAGTCTTGTAACCGGTGCAACAGGTCATATCGGCTACGCACTTCTCAAAGAGCTTGTCGACAGCGGCGAAAAGGTCAGAATTCTTATCAGAAAAGACAGCAGAATGTTTGACGGCATCGAGTGCGAAAAGGCTTACGGCGATGTAACTGATCTTGATGCACTTATAAAAGCCTTTGAGGGCGTTGATGTTGTTTACCACCTTGCAGGTATCATCGATATAAATGCCGACCAGGAGGATAAAATCTGGGCGGTCAATGTAGGCGGTACCAAAAATGTTGTTGAAGCGTGCGAAAAAACGGGTGTAAAGCGCCTTGTTTACGCTTCTTCGGTCGATGCTTTCAAGCCGCTGCCCGGCAACGAGCTTATGAAAGAGGTTGACCGGTTTGAACCCGATGAGCTTGACGGTACATACGCCAAAACAAAGGCGACCGCAACACAGTATTTGCTTGATGAGGTCAAAGCAGGCAAAATCGATGCCGTTGTAACTCACCCCGGTGCCTGCATAGGACCTTACGATTTCAAGGTTTCCAATGTCGGAGAAATGGTTCGTATGTTCGTAAACGGTATGTTCCCCGTAACGCTCAGCTTCGGCGCATATAACTTCGTTGATATACGCGATGTTGCCTACGGTATGCACATGGCTGCCGAAAAAGGCAAAACGGGCGACTGTTACATTCTTTGCGGCGAACAGATAAGCGTAGGTGATTTCATAAAAGCCACCGCGGCGGCTTGCGGCAAAAAGGCACCCAAAATCCCGCTTTCATACGGCTTTGCTAAGGCTGTTGCTCCTGCGGCGGAGGTTTACTATAAGCTCGCGAAGAAAACGCCTTTGTTTACACGCTATTCCATCCGCAAGCTCGTTTCAAACTGCAATTTCTCAATAGAAAAAGCAAAAACCGAGCTCGGCTATAACCCTATGAGCGTTGCGCAGTCGGTCAGCGATATGGTCAAATGGATTCGCGAAAACGAGCCGACCAAGAAATAAAGTAATTTTTTGAATATCCCTTTCATATATTTTTACAGAAATATATGAAGGGGAATTTTTATGCAGAATACCTATGAACAACGCGCAATAGAGCTCGGCGAATACATAACCGAAACGCGCGCCACAGTGCGTGCGGCAGCAAAAAAATTCGGTGTATCCAAATCGACCGTACACAGCGATGTGACCGTTCGGCTTCGCAAGGTGGACCCTGACCTTTACGGCGAGGTGCGCAAGGTGCTTGATGTTAATAAGGAGGAACGCCACCTGCGCGGCGGTTTGGCAACTCGCGAAAAATATCTGCGCTGCGGAGCGGCTGTTAAAAAATAACAGCGGTTGACAAAATTCTTCCGAAAGCGTAAAATGAAAATATAACTTATCTTTCGGAGGATGTTATGAAAAAAACAATAATACTGTCACTCGTGCTTTCGCTTTTAATATTGACTGCAGCCTGCGGCAGAGGAAGCGACAATGCCCTTGCTACCGCCGATACAAAAATCGAAGTCACGGGCGGCAACGGCTCGATTTCGGTTGATGAAAATGTTGTCAGAACAATTCTCGATTCATATTCACACGAAGCCCTCGGGCTTGAAAAGAAAATATCCGAATATACACTTAAACTCAGCAACACCGTAGTAAACGGTGTCGACGGCTGTCTTATAGAAGTTTTTGACGGTGAGGCAGAGGGTGCCGCCGCGGGTACTTTCGCATTGGTGGGTATGGATTTATATATCCACGATGCCGATGTGGGCGAATTTAAACTGCTTAAAGGAGTATCGGCGGGAAGTACAGCGCCGGAGGCAAATTCAGAGCAGAACACCGTACCTGCAACTATAGCCGCAGCCACGACCGCAGCTCCCGTTACAACCACCGAACCTTTTAATGAGGAGGAAAACAACAACGCGATTCGAGCCCGTTTTGAAAAATATGCCCCCGAAGAACTCTGGCTGAAAAATCCAATAACCGAGTATGTATTTACGCCGGTTGCCGCAGTTGCCGAGGGTGACGACGGCGAAACCGTATATGTAGTTAAAATTCTGGAAAAAGACGGTACCGCCACCGGAATTTATGCCGCATTCAACGAGGAACACGAATACCGTTATAACGGAGCGCTTTCCGTTTACGAGCGTCTTTGATTATGAAAAGATTATCAAAAAAAGTGAAAATCATACTGTCGTTTGCGGCGGCAGTTTGTATTTTATCTGCGGTGGTGATCCCCATTCTTGCATCAAAAGGGTATTTAAGCGACGGCAACTCCGCGGAATATTCCGTTGAAGCAACGCCTACTCTTACCGACAGTCTGCTTGCCGGCAAAACCGTGATATTCCTCGGCAGCTCCGTTACATACGGCTCCGCCTCGCGCGGCGAAAGCTTTGTGGAATTTCTTGAAAAACGCGACGGCATCATACCGATAAAGGAAGCCGTTTCCGGCACTACGCTTGTCGATAACGGCTCCGATTCATATATCGCGCGAATGAAAACCATTGACAAATCCGTAAAAGCGGATGCTTTTGTGTGCCAGCTTTCCACAAACGATGCCACAAAAAAGCTGCCGCTCGGTGAAATATCCGCTTCATTCGATATTACCGATTTCGACACCTCCACGGTAGCGGGCTCGGTTGAATATGTAATCGCTTATGCGCGTGAGACCTGGAGTTGCCCCGTAGTATTCTACACGGGTACACGCTACGACAGCGAACGCTACGGCGAAATGGTATCATTGCTGCTCGATATTTGTACAAAGTGGAATGTAACCGTAATCGACCTCTGGAATAATGATGAATTGAACGGTATTCCCGCCGAGCAGTACAAAACATATATGGCGAACGGTATTCATCCTACAAGGGCGGGCTACCGCGATTGGTGGCTGCCGGAATTTGAAAAGGCGCTTACCGAAACGCTTTCATAAAATAATGACCGACCGAAAGGCTTTCCCTCTCGGTCGGTCAATTTTTGTGCATTATTCGTAATTCTCAAGTATCGCCTTAGCCTTTTCGGTTACAGCATAAATCAAATCATTCGGCATTCTTACCGTAACTCTGCCGCCGAACTGTACTACCCAAGCGGCAAGTCCGTCGCTTACTGCGGCATTGGTGCGCAGCAAAAAATGTTCATCGTCAAGCTTTTGCAGCCTTACATTTTCACCGAAACGGTCAAGCATCGGTTCAAGTAAATCATTGTCGCAGGCGAGCTCTAATGGCTTTGGTTCGCCGCTGTACATATTAAATAATTTCCCGGCATAGTCTGCCGAATCAAATTTGTAACGGTAGTCCGAAACCTCGGAAAAATGCCGCGCTTTTTCCTTGAGTATTTCCGGATGCTTTATTTTATCTATGCGCAGATGCATAAGATTGTCATATTTTTCGTTGTTGCACACAAGATAATAGTGGTCATCAGACCATATCATTGCATACGGGCTTACCGTAAATTGTTTTTCCTCTTTTGATTTTCTGAAATTTGCGGTTATTTTTCTGCGTACATAGGTGAAATTTATTTTTACGCCGGCGGTAATTGCCTCGTCAAGTGCACTGATAGTGTAAAATAATTCTTCATTTGTGCATTTGGGGCGGTTGTCAACATACACCTGCGAATGCAGCTTCTTTGCCTGTGCCTCGCTTGCAAAGCTTTCGATTTTTTCCACAAGCTTGCGGGTCTTTTTTTGCGAAATGAAGTCGGCAGCCTGCACCGCATCCGAAAGCAGCCGCAGTTCCGCAAGTTCAAAACGGCGTTCACCTAAAAAATAACCGCCCGTCATTTTGTTGCCATTGTAAATAATGTCGTATCCGTACTCCCTGAGAACATCAATATCCTTATAAATTGATTTGCGTTCTGCAGGTATATCGCGTTGAGCCAAAAGCTCGCAAAGGTCATTTGCCCCGAGCATATGTGTATCATCGGTGTATTTCTCAAAAATCTCCGCAAGGTAAAGCAGTTTAAGCTTTGAATTTTTAACGCCTGCCATAGTAATCACCCTTTCATTATCTTTATTTTATATTAAAAATCATAGTTTGTAAATATGTTACTCCGATATTTACAAAACGCTTGTAAAGATGTATAATATAATGAATTATTCTAACGGAGGCGTAGAAATGGTCGGTCTTAAAATAGGACTTGATATAGGCACGGGCTATGTAAACGCCGCAGTCGAGGGCAAAGGAGTTGTGCTGTCGGAGCCTGCGGTGCTCGCTCTTGAAGCCGAAACGGGCAAAGTGCTTGCCGTGGGGCACGAGGCTAACGAAATGACGGGGCGCTGTCCCGATGCCGTAAAGCTTGCCAGACCTCTTATGTGCGGCAGCATCAGCGAAATCGAAAACAGTGAAAAGCTTCTGCGCGTCCTGTTTGAGCGTATATGTAAAAATAAAATCTTCAAGCCCACAGTAGTTGCCACCATGCCTGCCGGTATCACCAACCTTGAAAAGCGCAATATTCTCGGCTGCATTCTGCGTGCGGGTGCAGGCAGGGCTACTCTTATTGAGGAACCGCTTGCGGCTGCGCTTGGTATGGGTGTTATGCTTGATAAGCCATACGGCACTATGGTCGTTAATATAGGTGCAGGCACTACGGGCGTTGCGGTCGTCACTATGGGCGGTGTGGCAGTAGCCAAGACCGTTGCCGTCGGCGGCGACGATATGGATGCACTTATTAAAAAATACCTCAAAGCCAATCGAGGCGTAGCGGTGGGGAAGCTTACCGCTGAAGAATTAAAGCTTACACTGGGCGGCTCAAAGCTCCGCAGTGAAGCAATAGCCGCAGTTGCCAAGGGTAAGGATATGGCAGACGGTATGCCGCTTTTCTTTGAAGTAACGGCGCAGGAGGTCAACTTTGCCATACGCGATTGTGTTGACAATATCTGTGCTGCGGTCGCTTCTGTGTTGGAGGTCACGCCGCCGGAGCTGCTGCGAGATATTACCGATGACGGCATATTTCTTTGCGGCGGCGTTTCGCAGCTTTACGGTATCGACAAATCAATTTCAGAGGCAACAGGTATAAAGGTACGCCTGCCGGGTAACAGTACAAATGTTGCGGCGCTCGGCTGCCTTCGGGCGCTTACCGAGGAAAATTACCTTGAACAGAACGGTTACCCGTTCATAACGCTTGAAACCTTGAATGTGTAGTATGTAAGGAGATAATCTATGGTACTTCTCGTTGTTGACGGCAATTCAATACTGAATCGCGCATATTACGGCGTGCGCCCGCTCACCACTAAGGACGGCAGGGCAACAAACGGCATCTTCGGCTTTATGAACATACTTCTGAGTATGCTTTCGGAGTACAAGCCAGACGGTGTTGCCGTGGCATTCGATGTTCATGCGCCCACATTCCGCCACAAGATGTTTGACGGCTATAAGGGCACAAGAAAGCCTGCGCCGCCGGAGCTGCTTGAACAGTTTGAGCCGCTCAAGGAGCTTTTGCGCCTGCTCGGTTACACAGTCGTGGAAAAGGAAGGCTACGAGGCGGATGATATTCTCGGCACGCTTTCGCACGCCTGCTCAAAGGACGATTTCTGCTACATTTCCACGGGCGACCGCGACAGTCTTCAGCTTGTGCGCGAAAATGTGAATGTGGTGCTTGCAACAAACGGCGCAAATCAGCCCAACCCCGTTTATGATATTAAAAAAATCAAAGAGGTTTACGGCGTTGCTCCCGAACAGCTTATTGATATTAAAGCCATTCAGGGCGATACATCCGACAATATTCCCGGCGTGGCGGGCATAGGCGAAAAGGGCGCGGGCGAGCTCATACGCGAGTTCGGCTCCGTTGATTATATTTACGAAAATATTGATACCATTGATATAAAAGAGAATATGCGGGCAAAGCTGAAAGCCTCAGCAGAAAATGCCGCTTTAAGCAAAACACTCGGCACGATATGCCTGAGTGCGCCCATCGACACAAACCTTGAAAATTACCGTCTTAAAGAGCCGGATGTTGACGGCGCGGTCAGAATACTTCATTCACTCGAAATGGTCAAAATTCTGAAAAAACTTGACCTCGAGAGTACCGCAGTCAGTATTCCGGAGGAGCCCGCACAAACAATTGTGCTTTATGTTGAGCAGGACAGGAACATTCTGCTTGACGAAATAAAAAAAACCGGCAAAGCGTACTTTGTGTGCGAATATGATGACGGCGGCATAGTCAATATGCTTTTCAAAACGCTTAAGGGCGTTTCGCTCGTTCAGAACAGCGATTTTATGTTCATCTCGTTCATTACAGATTTAATGAGCGATGAAAGCATTGAAAAATATACCGATGACAGTAAGCGTCTTTACGATTTTTGCGACCGAAGCGGCATAAAAGCCGAGAACATCTGCTTCGACACAACGCTTGCCGCGTATCTTCTCAATCCCGAAAAATCGGAATACTCGCTTTATGTACTGCGCACGCAATACGGGCTCGGCAAAATAAAAATAGAAGCCGAAGATGATGATGAAGCGGAGTTTTATGCAGAACAAAACGCGCAATATGTTGCAGGTGCGGCGGTGCTTGAAACGGTCGTGCAAAAGCAGTACACACAGCTTTGCGAAAATTCGCAGCTGAAGCTGCTGCGCGAAATCGAATTGCCGCTTGCACGCGTGCTTGCATCAATGGAGCGTGAGGGCTTTTCAATAGATAAAGACTCGCTCGTGAAATTCGGTAATGAAACGAAAGAACTGCTCGCGCAGAAGCTTACAAGGATTTATGAGCTTGCAGGATGTGAATTCAATGTCAATTCACCCAAGCAGCTCGGTGAAATTCTCTTTTCCGAAAACGGTCTCGGTCTCAAGCACGGCAAAAAAACAAAAACGGGTTATTCCACCAATGCCGAGGTGCTTGAAAAGCTGAAGGATGAGCACCCCGTAATATCGGAAATACTCGATTACCGCTTCCTCACAAAGCTCAATTCCACATATTGCGAGGGACTTTTGAAGGTTATAGACAGCGACGGCAGAATACACTCCACCCTCAAACAGACCGAAACGCGCACCGGCAGAATTTCGTCATCCGAGCCGAATTTGCAGAATATACCCGTAAGAACGCCGCGCGGCAGGGAAATGCGCAAATTCTTTAATGCGCGCAAGGGCTGCGTGCTTGTGGATGCCGACTATTCGCAGATAGAACTGCGCGTGCTTGCGGGACTTGCAGGCGATGAAAATATGATTGCCGCTTTCAAAAACGGCGACGATATTCACGCCATTACCGCTTCGCAGGTTTTCGGCATACCGCTTGAAGATATTACACCCGAGGACAGACGCCGCGCCAAAGCGGTGAATTTCGGCATAGTTTACGGCATAGGCGCATTTTCGCTTTCAAACGATGTGGGCTGCTCCAATGCCGAGGCGGACCGCTATATAAAAAGCTACCTTGCCAATTATTCCGGCGTTGCGGCGTACCTTGAAAATGCGAAAAAATCAGCCAAAGAAAAGGGCTATGCCGAAACCTATTACGGCAGAAGACTGTATCTGCCCGAGCTTAAAGATGCAAAGGCAAATATTCGTTCATTCGGTGAACGCGTGGCAATGAATATGCCCATTCAGGGCACGGCGGCGGATATAATAAAAATCGCCATGATACGCGTTTACGAGCGTCTTGCGGCGGAATATCCCGAAGCGCATCTCATAATGCAGATACACGATGAGCTTTTAATCGAAACGCCCGAAAAGGATGCCGAGGCGGTTGCCGCTCTGCTCGTGGAGACTATGGAAACCGCTTGCGATATCAATGTTCCGCTTACGGTCGAAGCGAAATGCGGCAAAACGTGGTACGATACTAAATGATGAATGTTATAAAAATGACGGCGGAGCATTGCCGCGCCGTTGCCGAAATAGAAAAAGAGTGCTTCGCTGAGCCGTGGAGTGAAAATGCTCTGCGTGACGGTGTTGCGCGTGCCGATGCACGCTACTTTGTCGCCGTTGCCGACAGCGGCGAAACAGTCGGCTATATAGGCTCGCACACCGTGCTCGGTGAGGTGAGCATCACGAATATTGCCGTAAAAAAAGAAATGCGCCGCAGGGGAGCGGCAAATGCTCTGCTCAATGCTCTGCTTGAAGCCTGCATAAAAGCAAACGATGAGTTTGTTACCCTCGAGGTGCGCGTTTCAAACGCGGCGGCAATAGCACTGTATGAAAAAAACGGCTTTCAAAAAGTCGGAACGCGAAAAAACTTTTACAGCTCGCCCCGCGAGGATGCGCTGTTATATACATATTTTATCGGAGATAAGCTATGAAAATTCTCGGAATAGAAAGCTCCTGCGACGAAACCGCGGCGGCAGTTGTTGAGGACGGCAGAACCGTACTTTCAAATGTTGTTGCTTCGCAGGTGGAAGAACACAAAATTTACGGCGGCGTTGTACCGGAAATCGCCTCGCGCCGTCATGTTGAGGCTATATGCGGTGTTGTTGACAAGGCGCTTGCCGATGCAAACTGCACACTTTCGGATATTGATGCCATAGCCGTAACCTTTGCACCCGGACTTATCGGCGCGCTGCTTGTGGGCGTAAACTACGCCAAAGGTCTTTCATATTCCACGGGAATACCGCTTGTTCCCGTGCACCATCTGCGCGGTCATATCGCCGCAAACTACGTTACCGATACCTCGCTAAAACCACCGTTTACGGCGCTTGTGGTGTCGGGCGGTCACAGTCATATAGTTGATGTCAAAAGCTATACTGATTTTGAGATAATCGGCAAAACGCGCGACGATGCCGCGGGCGAGGCTATGGATAAAGCCGCGCGCACCGTGGGGCTTCCGTACCCCGGCGGCGTTAATCTTGACAGAATTTCGGTAAACGGCGACCCGAATAAATATAAATTCCCGAAGCCCAAGGTCACCGGCAGCGAATATGATTTCAGCTTTTCGGGGCTTAAAACCTTTGCCGTCAACCTTGTGCACAATGCCGAGCAGCGCGGTGAAGAAGTCAAGCCCGAGGATTTAGGCGCATCGTACATAAAGGCGGTTACCGATTTACTCGTTTCGCACACCGTCAAAGCGGCTGTCGATACGGGCTCGTCAAAAATCGTGCTTGCGGGCGGTGTTTCGGCAAATTCGGTACTCAGGCGTGAAATGAAGCGCGAGTGCGATAAACGCGGCATAACGCTTTATATGCCCGAATTAAAGTATTGCGGCGACAATGCCGTGATGATTGCCTCACAGGGCTACTACGAGTTCATAAGCGGCAATACCGCCGACCTGACACTCAAT
This sequence comes from Acutalibacteraceae bacterium, assembly GCA_045616765.1. GTDB lineage: Bacteria > Bacillota > Clostridia > Oscillospirales > Acutalibacteraceae > DTU089. The sequence goes on along the minus strand of JAZLHL010000035.1, from coordinate 2,612 downwards.
GCAGTTGCAAGTATGCCCATAACGCTTGAATGAAATGTATAATAACAGGGCTGCCGCAAATGCGACAGCCCTGTTATTATACATTGTATCGTTTTATTTTTCAGCCTGCTCTGACGAATGACGCTTTTCAACAAGCTCTGCAAGTATTCTCTTGTGCTCCGAGTTCGGCAGCGCATATTTCCAGGTGGGTATCGCCGAAAGGATCATACCTATCATCGGCGGTATGGAAACAAGGAAGAACATTGCACCTGCATATTTTGCATAGTCGGTGGCAAAGTGCGCAGTACCCGCGGCAAGTGCGGCGTTTGCATTTTCAACAACACTGCCGCTCCAGCCTACTATGTGGTAAACAACGCCGGAAATGATCGTTGCAATACCTGCGGAAAGCTTTGTGATAAAGCTCTGACCCGAGAAGAACACGCCGTCGGGACGAATGCCGTTGTGGTATTCTTCATAGTCGACACAGTCGGCGATCATAACTGATTGCAGCACGTTGAGACCGCCCTGCGACCACGATGCCGCAAAGAATATAACGCCGGTAACAACAGCCCAAAGCATGCTGGAGGTGATCTTTTCGCCTGCAATAAGGTAGATCACGAAAACAAGACCGAAGGGGATAGCACCTATAATCGAATAGAAATTGTAAAGAGTCTTTTTCTCGAATTTGTTTGTGAGCGAGGGGGTAACGGCAGATGCAACGAGCATTCCGCCGAAGATGCCCACGGCAATAATAAGTACCTTGATGATGAGCGATATATTCAGCGCACCGTCAACAAAAAGCGCCTTGCCCGCATCGTTATCAAAGAAGAAGTAAAGAACAAGTGTTATTGCAACTGTTGAAAGAAGCTGAATGGGGCTTCTCAAAACGCCGGAAACAAGAAGCTGACGGAAGGGCTTGCAGCTCCACATTGTCTGAAAATTCTCTTTCATTGTGTGGTGCTCGGTCGTTTGCTGTTTGACCTTTTCCTTGACCGACAGACCGGCAAACTGGAACAGAATGGATGAGAAAACGGTAAGTACGACTGCTATGAGAATTACGGAATACTGAAGCTGAGCGGCGTATTCCGTAACACCTCTTGCTGCAAAGAAATCGGTAAATGCCGCACCGCCGAGCTGAACGAGCATACCGATAACGCCTGCGGAAGCGACTATACGGGCAAGGGCAAGAACCTTAGAACGGTCATTGGCATCCTCGGTCATAAGCGAGGTAACGCCCCAAAGAGGAATATCGCCTGCGGTGTAGCTCATACCCCAAAGGATGTACGAAATGCCCGCCCATGCGATGATGAAGATGTTTCTTGAATTCATAATGAATGAGCCGTCTGCGGCATATTCCACTCTGCCGTTAACAAAGCAGAGGATGGTAATGACCATAACAACTCCGGGTACAAAAAGAAGGTAGGGCTTGCATTTGCCCCATTTGGTTTTTGTGCGGTCGACTATCGTGCCCATCATCGGGTCGTTTATGGCATCCCACACACGGGCAATGGCAACTATAACGCTGCAAACCATAACCGGCAGGAAAATTACGCTCTGGAAATAATACATAAGACCGCTGCCTATGATGTTGTAAATCATATTCTGACCTGCAAGACCTACAAGGTAACCGGTAAGCTCTTTGCCGTTGTAGGTTTTTACATTCGGGTCAAGTTTTCTTTTACCCATATAAACACCCCTGTTCATATATTGATGTAATAATAGTATCACAAAAGGGGAGGAATGTCTACTGTATTTTATCTTTTTTATTTTTTCAAAGCCTTGTATATAATCAATTTTGCAAGAAACGGTATATCACCAATTTCGTAAGGAATTGTATAGCATCAAGCCGCAGGAAATACACGCTTGCGCGTGATGAGATACAAGGTCGGCAAAGCCGACCTTGATGATATATCGCCTAATGGCGATATGATATACCTCGCTTTGCTCAGTATGATATATTTTCGCTCCGCTCAAATATGATATAATATCCGTTCCTCATATGCCGAAGGCATATATCATCGCACGAAGTGCGATATCATATCGAAGATATATCACCCGTTCCGACAAGGAACGGATATCATTGTAAAAACCCGCTTTTGTCCGGTAGACAAAAGCGTGTTTTTACATGTGAAAGACTACCTAAACGTAGCAAAAGCAAGGTGAAAAACGCAAAAAGCACACCACGGCAAACCGGGATTTATTTACGTTTTTCTATCTTTTTCGTTGTAAGCAACAGTATTACACAAATCAATGTTAAAACACCTGATATTTTTGTCGCAAGAGGGGTTAAATCAATAAAGGCCGTACTAATGGGATGTGTCACAAGATAACATATACCTGTGATAAAAATCAAAGAAAAAAGAGCGGTTAAAATAATTATTGCTATCTTAAACCCCTTTAACATATACTCCGTCCATCCTTTATAAATTCTGATTTGTCAATTTGATTATATCTTAATGATTTGCCACCGTCAAATGATATATCGCTGACGCGATATGATATACTTGCTACGCAAGCATGATATATTTTCGCTTTGCTCAAATATGAGATACTATCCGTTCCTCATATGCCGAAGGTATATATCATCCACCGCAGGTGGATATCATATCGAAGATATATCACCCGTTCCGACA
>JAZLHL010000034.1:0-9674 GCA_045616765.1 Acutalibacteraceae bacterium | reverse complement strand
CCCCGCCTGCGGCGACAGGGTGGTATGCGTTGAGGATGAGGTCGCCATAAGGTGCGTGAATCCCGACTGTCCCGCACAGCTTCTGCGCAGACTCATACACTTCTGCTCGCGAGATGCTATGGATATTGAAGGGCTCGGTGAAGCCGTCATTACCGAAATGGTGCAGGAGAAAATCATCGGCAAGGCCTCGGATATTTACAGACTCAGCCCCATTGAGCTGATTACGCTTGAAAGAATGGGCGAAAAAAGCACGCTCAATCTGCTGAACGCCATTGAAAAATCAAAAGGCAACGACCTTTACCGCCTTATTTACGGCTTGGGTATTCAGCATATAGGCGCAAAGGCGGCAAAGCTGCTCGCAACGCATTTCGGCAATATGGATGCCATACTCAATGCGACCAAAGAGGATATACTTGAAATCGACGGTTTTGGCGAGGTTTCTGCCGACACGCTTTATAAATCGCTTGCAACTCCCGGTACGAGGGAAATTATCAACGAATTTAAAGAGCTCGGTCTTAATATGAAAAACCTTGTGGAAAATGTTGATGACCGCTTCAGCGGTATGACATTTGTGCTTACGGGCACTCTCGCAAAGTACAGCCGCAAGGAAGCAAGCGATATCATTGAGCGCTTCGGCGGCAAGGCTTCGGGCTCGGTTTCCGCCAAAACAACTTATGTGCTTGCAGGCGAGGAAGCCGGCAGCAAACTGAGAAAAGCGAACGAGCTCGGCATAACCGTAATTACCGAGGCGCAGTTCGACGAAATGATAAGCTGATGAGTGCGGATATAAAAATCATTTACGAGTGCAAGAGCCATATCGTGTGCGAAAAGCCCGTGGGTATTCTCAGTGAGGATGCGCAGACCGGCGAAAAGGGTATGGTGGCGCTGCTTTCCGAAAAATACGGCGAAATTCACCTTTTACACCGGCTTGACAGAAATGTTGGAGGCGTTATGGTTTTTGCACGCACAAAAAAGGCAGCGGCGGATTTATCGCGCGATATTCAGAACGGCAGGTTTTATAAGGAATACCTCGCCGTGCTCGAGGGTGAGCCGAAGGAAAAATACGGTGTTTACAAGGATTTGCTGTTCAAGGATTCCGCCAAAAACAGAAGCTATGTTGTTGACAGAATGCGCAAGGGCGTAAAGGATGCTTCGCTTGAATACGCAGTACTTGCAGGCGGAGAACGCTCGCTCGTGAGGGTGCTTCTGCACACGGGCAGAACTCACCAGATACGCGTGCAGTTTTCGCACCGCAAAACGCCTCTCTGCGGCGACGGCAAATACGGCGGCAGGGATAAAAACTGCGATGTTGCGCTGCATTCGTACCGCATAACCTTTTTCAGCCCCGACAGCGGCGAAAAGGTTGCATATACATCGCTGCCCGATTTCGGCATTTACCCGTGGAGTCTGTTCGGAGGTGTAACTATTGAGTGATATTTTAAAATGCTTCAGCGGCGTGTTTGTGAATACGGGTACCGTTATTGTGGGCGCGCTTGTGGGTCTTCTGCTTAAAAAAGCAATACCCGAAAAGCTGACCGATTCCGTCATGAAAGCAATAGGTCTGTGCACCGTGGCAATAGGCATAGGCGGCGTTATAAAAGGGCAGAATCAGATAGTTATGGTAATATCGGTGGTGCTCGGTACAATAGTCGGCACGCTTATTGATATTGACGGAAAGCTCGAAAAGCTCGGTGAAAGGCTCGCAAAAATGACAAAATCCGACGGCGAAAAATCAAGCTTTTCAAACGGATTTGTAACGGCTTCGCTCTTATTCTGTGTAGGCTCCATGACAATAGTCGGCTCTATGAACGCAGGCATTTCCGGCGATAATCAGATGCTCTACACGAAATCGGTGCTTGACTTGATTTCGGCGGCAATGCTCGGTGCAAGCCTCGGCATAGGGGTGCTTGCATCGGCGGCATTCGTGCTCATTTTTCAGGGCGGACTTGTGGCACTTGCGATGGCACTCGGTATGTTCCTCAACGATTTTGCGGTCGCGGAGCTTATCTGCGCAGGCTCGGTAATGATAATCGCGCTCGGTCTTAATCTTATGAAGGTTACAAAAATCAAGGTGGCAAATCTGCTGCCCGGACTTGTGTTCGTGCCGTTCGTGTGCGCGGCGGTTTCGCTTATAAAAATATAAAAGTGTATAATAATACCACTTGTGGAAACAAAAAAGTCAAGTATGATTTGCCGAATCGTACTTGACTTTTCTTGAAACGTTGATTTTCTCCAAACTTGTTTTACAAAATTCAAATGCAAACAAATTCGGAACTTTCAAAAACAATCGAAAAAACTCTTGATGTTTTGATAAAAAAAGTATATACTATTTTTATCAAAATCGGGATGAGGTGGCTTATGAGTAATACGAGTCTTATGAGTCAAATTAAAAATAAAATAGTCAAAGCAGAATACGGAACTGTATTTGTGTCGGTAGATTTTGCCGAGCTTGCCGATAAAGCAAAAATCGGCGTTATTTTTTCACGTCTTGAAGCAGGCGGATTGATTCACAGAATTCTTCGAGGGGTTTACTATAAGCCGGAGTACAGCGATTTCCTGCAGGAATATATCGTTCCGTTGCCTGATGCAGTTGCGCACGCTCTTGCTCGGAATTATGGTTGGACGATCGTTCCCTGCGGTGATACTGCGCTGAATCTGCTGGGATTGTCAACACAAATCCCGGCCGCTTGGGTATATGTCAGTGACGGCAAATATGAGGATTATACTTACGACAACACAACAATTAAATTCAAGCGCACAACAAACAAGGAAATATCAAAGTTGTCCTACAAAACCGCTTTGGTTGTTCAAGCGTTGAAAGCGCTCGGTAAAGATAATGTGGATGATATAACCATTCAAAAATTACAAGGCACATTAACGGATGCAGAAAAAAAAGCAATGCTTTCCGAAGCAAAAGCAGCAACATCTTGGATATATGAGTTTATAAAACAGATTTGCAGGTGAATGATATGCGCAATGTGGCAAAGGTACAGGAAAAAGAACGAAAAGCTCTGTTTCAAAATACAGCAGCGAAGATGGGGCGCACAAATGCCATTATAGAAAAAGATTATTGGGTGTGCTTTATGCTCGACTATCTTTTCCATCGCTGCGAGTGGAAGGATCATATTGCCTTCAAAGGCGGAACAAGTCTGTCTAAATCCTACGGTCTTATTGAGCGGTTCTCGGAGGATATTGATCTTATTCTCGACTGGCGTGTCATCGGTCTCGGTCTGAACGAGCCGTGGGAAGAAAGAAGCAATACCAAGCAAGACCTTTTCAACAAGGAAGCAAACAGACTCACCGAAGAGTTTCTGAAAGATACTTTTATGCCCGGAATCATCAAGGATTTGTCGGAAGAACTTGGGGTGTCGGTAAACTGCTATATTGAAGAAAGCAATCCGCAGACGGTGGTATTCGCTTATGACCGGAGTTTTGATGACATCTCCATTCTACCGGTAATTCGTCTTGAAATCGGTGCACTTGCGGCGTGGACCCCTGCGGAAATGAGAGCGATCACACCTTATGCCGCACTGCAATATCCGAAGCTTTTCAAGCAGCCCGAAACAGATATATTGACGGTTCTCCCCAAAAGAACATTTTGGGAAAAGGTGACGATTCTCCATCGTGAAGCATACAGGCCCGAGGACAAAACGTTTCCGGCAAGATATTCCCGCCATTATTATGACCTTTACTGTATGATGAATTCGCCCGTCAAGGAAAGCGCATTTGCGGATATTGAACTGCTTAATAAAGTCGTACAGTTTAAGGAAAAGTTTTATCGGTGTCCGTGGGCTCGATACGACGAAGCAAAAATCGGCACAATGAAATTGATGCCGCCCGAAAGAAATCTCCCGACTCTGCGGGATGATTATGAGCATATGCAAAATATGATTTTTGGTGAGAAACCCGATTTTGATGTAATTCTGAAAGGCATCGCTCAGCTCGAAAAAGAAATCAACGCAATTGATGTAAAAAAACATAAATATGTATAAAAAACGCCCCTTGCGCAAACACTATTGTAAGTGATTTTCGCAGGGGGATTTTTTATGGATATAGACAGATACGCGCACCTTGTGAGCGAGAAAACGCCGCCATCGCCAACGGTGAAAAACTGCATTAACGCATTCATTTTCGGCGGCGGTATATGCTGCTTCGGGCAGGTGTTGCGAACACTTTACTCGCTGACATCGCTGCGCGACGACGAGGTGAAGCTCTGCGTTTCGGTAACGCTTATAGCAATCACCGCCATACTTACGGGTACGGGCATCTTCGATAAAATTGCCAAAAGGGCGGGGGCGGGTACCGCGGTGCCGATTACCGGCTTTGCAAATTCGGTGGTGTCGCCGGCAATGGAATTCAGCGCCGAGGGCAGAATACTCGGTACTGGCGCAAAAATGTTTAATCTTGCAGGTCCGGTAATTGTGTACGGGTGCGGCTCTGCAAGCCTTTACGGGCTGATTGTGTATATTTTCGAGCTATATTGAGGTGCATTATGGCATACAGAAAAGGTAAATCGGTAATACATCTTGAAAATTCGCCGTCGTTTGTTTCGTGGGCGGCTGCCGTGGGCAAAAAAGAGGGCGAGGGACCGTTAAAAAATGCTTTTGATGAGGTGTTCGCGGATGAATTCTGCGGCGAAAAGACCTTTGAAAAGGCTGAAACCCGTCTGCAGAAAACGGCTGTGAATTGCGCTGTCGAAAAGGCGGGGTTGAAATTTGAGGATTTTGATATTGCCATGGGCGGCGATTTGCTGAATCAATGTATAGGCACATCGTTCTCTATGCGTGAAACGGGTATTCCGTTTGCGGGACTTTACGGCGCCTGCTCAACAATGGCAATGTCGCTTGCGCTTGGGGCATTGCTTACCGACGGCGGCGCATTCAAAAATATGCTGTGCGTGGCATCATCGCATTTCTGCAGCGCTGAACGGCAGTACAGAATGCCGCTTGAATACGGCGGTCAGCGCTCGCAGGCGGCACAGTGGACGGTTACAGGTGCAGGTGCTGCGGTTATCGGGCAGAATACCGCAAACAAGCCGTATGTTTCGGATGTTATCATAGGCAGAATAGTTGACCTCGGCATAAAGGATGCCTCCAATATGGGTGCCGCCATGGCACCTGTTAGTGTTAAACTTAGACCATACCCGATACGAAAATCAAGGCGGTATGCGTCTGTTTTTCATCACACAAAACGACAGTTTCGGAGGTAAAAAATCGCTTGCGTATTGGGTATTTACTTGATTTTTAAGGAGATGCCGATATGCCGAGAAAGAAGAAAATTGAAGAAAAGCCCTTGCCTTTAGAAGAGATTTTGTACGAAGAAGATTTGGCAGAAGATTTAGAAGAAGATGAGGAGGAAGAAGAGCCAAAACCAAGAAAGCGCACCCGTAAGGATGTGCCGGTGTTCGTCTTTGCAGAGCAACTGCAAATGAAAGCACTCTACTACATAGACCTGTTTGGTGCAACCGATCCACCCGTGTTCACCAATGTCATCGAAACGGAATTTGAGGTTGAAGAAGATGAAGACGAAGAAAGTTAAGTGGCTCATCTTCTGCCTGATGCTCGGTTGTTCCCTCGCCCTCACGGTGTTGCTTCGGGACTATATTTTGGTCACGAAAATGCCCCTGCTGTTCATTGCTATGTCGGTCTGTTGCAGTATTCTCTTTCTGCTCGATACCAAATCAAAAGCACTGCGACGAATTACATATTGCCTTTTCGTCACCGTTGCTCTGCTCGGCTTCTATTACGCTCTTGTCGCCCGAAGACCGCTTGGCTTTTATACCGCCGCGTCGGCAATCGCCGCACTGTCCCGGTGGTTTATGGCGGGAGCAAAATCTCCCCGCCGTTCGCTCGTGACGAAAATCACTTGGATGGTCATAGCCGTCCTGATTGTCGCCATTACCGCAGGAATCCTGCACGGATTTTGGTTATCAAAATCAACCGGTCTTCAAAACGGCACATCCTGCCTCTGGAGCAAAAGTGATGAGATGTTTTTTGATGAAGTTTGTCCCAAACAGTCCACCGACGAAGAAACGGTCAAAGCCGCCTACAACTGGGTGCTGGACTATCTGGAATACGATGCGGATTTCGATACCGAATATCAGTATTTCGATATCCGTCGCACGCTCGACACCCGCAAAGGCATCTGCTTTGATTACTCGCACCTTTTCGCCGCCGTCTGCCGTAGCCACGGCATTCCCTGCTATATTCTCAACGGCAATAACCGACGGAACAGTGCTAACCACCATACTTGGAACCGTGCCTGTTTCAACGGCACTTGGTGGAATATTGATATCTCCGGCGACGATAACCCGACTTGGCAAAAATACGGCTTCCATGAAATTGACAGTTTTTCTGCAGATGATGAGGACTACCACATCACATTAATATACTGATTTCATTCCATAATTTTCCCGAAATGGGTAAAAGAAATTCACGATTTATATTGACATTATCGTACGATTTGGATATAATAATAGTGAAAACAAATAAAAGGAGGAAAGGTCATGTCTATTACCGCAACCGAACTCAAAACGAATTTAAGTAAATATCTTGTTTTGTCTGCGACTGAGGATATTTATATCACGAAAAACGGAAAGGTGATCTGCAAATTGACAAATCCGTTTCAGGATAGAGTGGATACCGCCAAATCGCTTTTCGGTATTCTGCCCGATACGATGACACTTGAAGAATCCAAAGAGGAGCGTCTTAAAAGAATATGAGAGCGATTATTGATACCTGCGTTATCGTAGATGCTCTGCAGAACAGAGTTCCTTTTGAAAAAGATGCCCAGACTGTCTTTTTGCTCGCTGCAAATGAACAGTTTATCGGCTGTGTCACAGCCAAATCCGTTACGGATATTTATTACCTGACACACAAGCTTACACACAGCGATAAGGAAACCCGGCTTATTTTGAACAAATTGTTTTCCTTATTTGAGGTGGTCGATACTGCCGGTGTGGATTGTCTTCATGCACTTCCGTCGTCCGTTTCAGACTTTGAAGATGCCGTGATGATAGAGACAGCAAAAAGGATTGAAGCGGATTGTATCATCACCCGAAACGCAGATGATTACAAAGCGTCAAGCGTAAAGATATTTTCGCCCAAGGAGTTTATTGAAGAATTGCAGGAAGAAATATAAAACACATCACAAAAATACGATATACCGAAAGATGCCGTCCGATTGATTTCGAACGGCATCAATTTTTATTTGTTCTTATACTGCTCCATTTGCAAAAGCAACTTGTACAACTGCTCCTGCTCGGTTTTGCTTTTTGAAGCAACCAATTCGTAGCATTTCAGCGGAATACTGTCTCCCGATTCCTCTGCACCAAGCTTTTCAAACAATGTTGAAAGAGAAATATTCAATGCGGATGCAATTTTCTCAATGCTTTCGAGCGTTGCATTTTTCTCACCACGCTCGACTTGACCGATATATGTTGGATGGCAACCGCACAACTCCGCCAACTTCTCTTGGCTCAAATTTTTCTCTGTTCGGTAATTGCGGATTCTTTGTCCGATAACCTTTGATAAATCGCTCATATTCATCCTCCTAAATCAGCACATATATAGTCTATAAATATTGAAAGCGTTTATCCACAGACTATTGATATTTGTTTTTGCTGACGATATACTATAAATATTGTAAAATAGAGATATTATATTTATAGTATTTGAAAAGCGACGATGTTAGCGAAATGGAAAACAAAACTTGTTGTTTTATTGGACACAGAAAAATCAAGGATACGCCGGAACTGCGGGAACGGTTACAGGACATTTTGCTTGATTTAATAGAACACGGAACACTCAATTTCATATTCGGTGATCATTCGGCATTTGACGATTTGTGCTATGATTTGGTCACGGAACTGAAAGAAAAATACCCCGCAATCAAGCGGATCAATTTCCGCAAAGATTACGAGGATACCGACGATTATACGATGCAGTTTTTGATTGCCGGGTATGAGGAAAGCATTTGCCCCAAAGGTGTTGGCAATGCCGGACGGGCAAGTTATGTGGAACGCAATCAGGCAATGATTCGGGAAAGCGATATCTGCATCTTTTATTACGACGAAAATTACCTCCCCTCCCGCCGAAGAAATAGCCGCCACGACCTTACCGACTACCAACCAAAAAGCGGCACCGCCCTTGCCTACGCCTACGCCGAGAGCAAAAAGAAAAGAATCATCAACTGTTTCAACCCCAACTGAATTCAAGTGTCAAAAAACATAACAAAATTTGCTTGTAGAAAGTTTGAAATCTTTATCAAATTATTGATTTTACGGTCGAATTGTGTTATACTCTATTTGTAAAATTGTACCTTACGCCAAATGGCTCAAAAAGGAGATTCGAAATGGCTGTCAGTTATAAGAAATTATGGCATATCCTCTTGGATCGTAACATGAAGAAAAAAGATCTGGAAGCCGCCGCCGGCATCACCCACTATCAGATGTACAAGCTCGCCAACGATAAAGATATCACCACTGATGTTATTGGTGCCATATGTGTTGCTCTTGAAGTTAAGCCGGATGATATTATGGATTTTGTTCCGGCAATCGACAAGTAACACAGAGAACGAATTATGCTAGAAAATGTTCAATCGAATAATTCAACAGAATTTCCAATAATTATAGAAAAAAGAATTCTGGATTTGCAGATGCAAACAAAATTCAATCATATTTCATGGATGTAGTTGAATTAATAACTTTCTTGTTCCAATCACTTATTTTTGATCTTGTTGTAACTTCTCCTCCGTATGGCATTGGAAAAGAATACGAGCAACAGATGCCGCTGAACGAGTATATAAAATGGCAGGAAGAGATCATCAAGAAAATATAGTGCGCCTAAAAGACACCGGAAGCATTTGCTAGCAGGTAGGAAATTATGTTGAAAATGGTAGTATTACGCAACTTGATGTTGAATTAGCTCCCATTTCCAAAAACTAAATATTCATCTCTGCAATAGAATAATTTAGCATTTTGGATATTGTATGCATAATCACAATAGATTTAGCGGAAGATATGAAGTTGTAATGTTGTACACCAGAACTGACATGAATGAAATATAGAATTAACGAAATTGATACTTATATAAATTCTAAATGATTACGGAGACACAAGAAATGAGAAAAGAAACTACTCTTTTAGATCTAAAAGCAATAGAAGTTGATTTAATTAAAAAACGTCCCGCAATTAGCGTTTTTAGAGACAAATTATCTTTAGGAGCGGTATTAGAAAATGCATATGTTACGCCAAAATATAGATTATGTAAACACGGTATAGACTGCAAAGGGATTAATAGAATATATAGAGAGTATAACGACAAAAATTTAATTTTTATTGGTGAAGGCGGGGTTGGAAAAACTTCTGCCTTTTTGCGCCTATATACAGATACCGAAAAAGAAATAGCAGACATTGAACACAAACAATTTTTCTATTTTTTTGCTCCAGATTTGAATTGTGAAAATCAAAAAGGTAAAAATAAAAAACACTCTTATAATGACGAGTTGCGACAAATTATTAAGACTGGAACTGTTTTGAATGGTATATTACTTTTAGATGGATTGGAAGAAGCCTACTTTAACGATGCTAAAAAAGCATGTGAACTGATTAAAGATTTAGCAAATTCAAATATAGTATTTTGGGTATCATGTAGAACAAGTTTTTATGAAAAATT
>JAZLHL010000033.1:0-4672 GCA_045616765.1 Acutalibacteraceae bacterium | reverse complement strand
AATGGCAGCAAATAAGAAAAGTGATAAATCCGTAACTAAGGCGAATTCGAGTAAAACCCAGTCCAAAACCGCAAACAAAAAGTCATCCGCCAAGGAAAAGCTCAATAAGGTCAAAATGGAAGCAGCGTCGGAGGTCGGCGTGACCTTGAAGAACGGCTATAACGGCAATCTCACATCCCGCCAGGCAGGCTCCGTCGGCGGTCAGATGGTGAAAAAGATGATCAAGGCTTACGAAGACGGGAATAAATAACAATTAACAAAAAATGCAGACCGCGGGTTTCCTGCGGTCTGTATGCTTAAGGATTACTGATTATACAACCTTGTTACAGCTTGATGATAATTTTCTTTTTATCGAGAATATATGCAACGAATGTGAGCAGGGCGGTCATGGCAAAAACTATAAGTGCGCTCACGGGGTAAGAAGCGTTTTCGAAGAAATCTTCAAATGCGACATTTATTGCGCCCACAAAGCCGAACTCTATGCAGTACATAAGTATCGGGTTTTTGCCCCACCATGCAAGCGGGTCGAATTTGAATTTATAAAAGTTGAACAGGTCGAATATATAATATGCGAACAGTGAAATGAAGCCCGTTATTATTATGAACGAGGGGCTTTCGCTGCCTTTGTTGATGGGCAGGAATGATGAAAGTGCGCCTGCGTAAGTTGTTGTGCCATCGGGCAGAGTTTTGTAAACGCCGATTATTACGGCAACGGTTACCGCCGCATAAACGAAGAATGACGGGGGCGGCAGGAGTTTGTTTTTGCGGTTTTTGAATTCCTCTGCAAAGAAAAGGTAGATTATGAGCATTGCGCCCCACGCGAAGCCGCCGATAAAGCCGCCGTCTGCAACCTCGTCAACAAGCGCGAGGTTCGAGGCGAACATATCGTTCGGCAGGTCGGTTTCGTGGAAAATTGCAAACAGCGCGAGAAGACCTACACCGCAGGCAAGGCGGATGTAATTGCCTTTTTTGCCCTTGAGCATTGCAAACGGCAGAGCGATAAGTCCCGCAAGACCGATGTGGTGCAGCACAAGCCAATGTCCGTAAGAGCTTGCGGTTTTGCCTGCAACAAACATAACGGCGTTGACTATGGCGACTGCAAGACCGACTACACCGACAAACGAAACGAACGCTCCGAGGAATTTATAGTATTTTGAGCGGGTTTTGACTTTGGCGATTTTAAGAATAAGTCCGACAATGGCGAACAGCAGAACAAGCCCGGTAAGCGCAATGAACATAATGCACAGCGGGTCATCGAACTTGCCGTCTAAAATATCGTTAATGCCGTTCATAACGATGCCTATGCCGATAAGAGTAAGGTAGCGCTGAACAAAGTGCGATACCGCCTGCTTTTTGCCGAAGCGTTCCATTCTGCGGCTCAATGAGGGCACATAGGTGAGACCTATTGCAAGTATGAACATAGGCGCAACAAGGTCGGCTATTGAAAGGTTGGGAAGAATGTAAATGCCGCTTTCAGACGGCGCGTGCTTTGCAAAATCAGCGACTGCACCAAGTGCGGGGAAATGCTCCGCAAACTGAAAAATAATCATACTGAATATGACTATTCCTCTGAAGCGGTCGATTGATGCGATTCTTTCGGTTTTTTTGAGTGGTGATACTTCGGTTGACATAAATACCATCCTTTCAATTTTCTAATTAAATTATACCCTTACCGAAAAAGAAAAACCATATATAAATTTCACGAAATTTACATACGGTTTTTGTTATTACAGTATTTTCGTCACGATTTCCGCAAGGCGTTTATACATAAGGTAATGTCCCAAATCATTCGGATGTGTGCGGTCGGTGGTGCATATATTTTCATCCACACCGCAGAAAAGCGTTCTGCCGTCAACAAAATACAGATTTTTGTCGCCTGCGGCAATTCCCTTTTCGTAGCTTTCGCGCACGATTTCAAGGCGCTCGGCGGAGGTCGGGTCATCAAAAGCGGGTCGGCTCGACATAATCACGGGTGTGTCGGGGCATTTTTTGCGGTAATATTCGTAAAACGGGTAGTGCGTCGCGGCAAGATGCTCGGGCGTGGGGGCATTGTGGTCATAATCCATGAAGAAAACCGAGTGCTCGATTTGTGCGATGTATTCCGCAAATTCAAGCTCGCCGCGTGCAAGTCCCGAAACGCCGAGATTGTAAAAATCGGCATCAAATTCACGCGCAAGCAGGGCGGGGTAGCCGTTCTGCACGCCGCAATGACCGTTTTCGACAATGGATGAGCCGTAGAAAAGGAACGGCTTTGCTGCCGTGAACGGAGTGGGTGCAAGCACCCGGGCATCATCGTCAAGGTAGATATCGATATCCTCCACAGTGGGTTTTTGCGGCAAGTGAACTGTAATATCGTTCATCCCGTCATTTTCGAATGTGCCGTAAATCATATCGCTGTCGTAAGAATTATCGGCACTTAAAATGCCCGCAAAGCGCGAGGTGCGGTGCTCGCCAATGTATACGGGCGCAACATTCGATTGGTAAAACGCGTAGCCGCGGTCAACATAAACATTTGACACGCGCATTTCTATTTTGATGCTTTTGCTGTCCGTTCTGAACATAAGCCTTGCGCCGCTTAAACGGTGCGCCGCATCTTTTAATGCGGGTATGCTTTCGGTAAGCGAATCCGGCAGGCGCTGCAGTTTTCCGTGCTCACTGAAAAACGGTATGCCGTGTATTTTAAACGGTGCGGCTTTGTAATTATACCTTTTCATATTTACTTCCTTTCGGCAGAAGTTTTGCTTTTAAGAGTTTCGCGGTTTACCATACCGAGCTTGTTTGCCTGGTTAAGCAGCACGAGCGGCAGAGTGTACTGGTCGCAGCCGGTGCAGATAAAGTCAATTATCGTATCGCACGCGAGTGCAACCGCAAGTGCCTGCGTCGGTATGCCGAGCTGTGAGAACAGAACGGTATATGCCGCCATTGCGCCGCCCGGAATGGGCGGTGTGGCAAGTGCGAGAATGGCTGCCGACAGTACCAGCAGTAAAATCCACGAAAGCGAAATTTCAATACCGTACAGCTCGGCAAAGGTGAACGCAAGCACAATGTAACTTAAAGCCGTGGTTGGTTTGAATGTAACCATACCGAGCGGTACGCCGAACGATGAAATTGTATCGTTTATGCCGTAGCGCTTGCGGCAGGCTTCCATATTTGTGCCGAATGCCGCCGCCGATGAAGCGGTGGTGAATGCGATAACAAAAGTCGGCAAGCCTTTTCTTATAACGGTCAGCGGCGAAACCCTGTTTACGGCGGCACACCAGCAGCTTACGCCGAAGAAAAGCCCGACCGAACACAGCACAAATGTAATAAGCATTTTGCCGACACCCGAAAGCTGCGATAACGAATCCGACCACATCATATTTACAAGAACAATAAATATAAAATACGGAATGAGCTTGCTGATAAATTCAATCAGGAAATTTACTATGTAATTTATCTGTTCGACCGCTTTTGCGACCGCGGTGGTTTTCTGCCCGAGGAAGAGCATAGCAATGCCCATAACGGTTGCGAGGAAGATTATCTGCAAGGTATTGCCGTCAACAAAGGGGCTGAACACATTTTTCGGTATAATGCCGAGTATCATTGAAAACACCGTATAAATATCGGAGCTTTCACCGGAGCTTGCGGAAAATTTCAGCTTGAAAAGCGGTATGAGCACAGCAGCGAAAATTGCGGCAATGCAGAAAACGGTGCTTGTGTAGCCGGTTATGAGTTTTTTGCCTATGCGTTTAAGCGTTACCGCATCGCCTATGCCGTAAATGCCCCACGCGACTGCGAGAAATACCATGGGCCCCGCAACGCAGCCGAGAATATTAAAGAATGTATCGTATATCGGGGTTATGAAATTATTGAGTACAGCAGCGCAAACATCAGGCACAAGCTTACCTGCAAAGCCGACAGCCAAAGCCGCGGCTATGGATATAAATAACTGCAAAAACGGGTTTACCGGCTTCTTTTTCAGGCGAAAGCTGTAAGTATTGTAGCCGCCCGCGTAGCTGTATTCGGGCGAAAGACCGAGGTTCTTGAGCATTCCGCCGCCGAGTACGCCCTGCTCGCTGTCGGCTTGGGTGAATATGTTTTCGCGTTCGCCGCCGATTTCAAGAGTAATGTAGTGCCGCGCGAATTTTTTGCCGGTTTTAAGGCGGTAATTTATAGTTGTATCGCTTTTTCCAAGGTAATCAAGCAGAATTTCTTCCGCCGAAATCGTGTAGCGCGTAATTTCACGCGAGGTGAGCTTCAGCCCCGCAAGAAATTCGCGTATGTGTTCCGAGCATTCATCCACCGCAGCGGCATTTAAAATGCCTTCAAATACTTGTTTTTCCGTTTTCATAGTACCTCCAAGATGAGTTGAAAATAAGAATTAAATCCCGAGAATGGAAAATACCGCATGTTCCTTGAAAATTTCCTGCACCCATATATTCGCTTCGGCGATTATCGCCGCGGTTTCGGGCGTGTGGTTTTCCGCGAGCGTGCAGATATCGTTCCATTGGCGGCGCGTGATTACAGTAACGCCGTACGGGTCATATTCGGGCGCGCAGGCGGAAATCAGTTCATATAAATCCCGGCTCACAAAATCATCGCTGAGGTAAATGGAATCCTCAAACCAGAATTCATCATTCCATTTGCCCTTTTGAAATTCGTGGTAGCAGGTGCCGTTGCGCTCATTGAGTTT
>JAZLHL010000032.1:0-2111 GCA_045616765.1 Acutalibacteraceae bacterium | reverse complement strand
AATTGCTTTGAGTACTTCTTCAACTACCGGGGTGACAATATAGGTGAGTTGCGTCCTTGATAGATTAACACTGATGCTTTCGGCAAAGCCGTTGATGTAAGAAGCAAACAGGCAAACAAAAATGCCGACTATCATAAACAGCAAGGTTATCTTCGATTCTCCTTTTACGAGGAAAAGCGCCATAACCATCGGTATGAAAAAGCACACGAACAAAATCAAAATCAGTTCAACCATCTTTTTCTCCCCCAATCCGCAAGAAATACTTCGGCAACAATGCACACTGAATATACACCGAAGGCAATGCTCATACCGAGTTCGTTATCGGTTATATTAAAATAGTTGTAAAACAGGATACCGAAACAAATCAAAAGTGTGGCAAAATTGAGCGGCTTTACGCCGATAAGAAAATTGTCACCATTGCTTTTCATCAAAAGGAATTTGGTACAGAAATATACGCAGAACGGTACCGGGAACAGCGAAATGAGAAGCGTGATGATGTTAAATCGTGTCAAACCATCGGCGTGTATTATTTCAAAAATAATAAGTCCGATAACAAATAATGCATTCAAAAGTGCAACTGTACGGATAAGATGAACCTTTTGGCTTTTGTCATCAATCAATGAATTAAATGTTCCGTAATTGGCGGTCGAGAAAAAAGCAAACATACCGCCTATGCCTAAGAATCCGAGACTGCTTGCTTCGTTATAAACCTCGCCGCAGACTTGTATGAGGAAAATGTAGATCAGTCGAATGGCGAAACACCACACACCGCAGATATGCAACATAAAATACATCGGCACTTTCTTTTTGAACATTTGCAGCATTCCGAAAATGGATGCAAGCATAATAGCACCGAACATAATGTATTGATAAAGCCCTATCTCAGTCAAATTCCTCACCCCTTCTTATAGATAACTTTCTTTTTTTGTTTATCGACATACACGATAGTAAATATCGGCACGGCGATAATCAAAGTAATGATGCACACAAGAAACACGGCCGTGCCGCCGGAGAATACCGATGCCGCCACATTACTGTCATTCGATTCAAGGCACGGATAACCGTCTTTGTCCGTTTCCCAGCCGATAAGACGGGAATCGCCTTCGCAATATTCGTTCAAAATACCGATCAGATTACCGGATTTCATTTCTTCCTGCGAAATAAATGTACCGGCTGTTTCATAATCACCTGTCGAAGCATCCGAAAAATAAGAACCTTTGACCGAGCCGTTATTTTCGGCACATATCGGATTCCAAATATATCGGAGATTTTCATCACCGGCTTCGTACGGCCCGACAAAGCAATTTGTTATGACACCGTTATTCGTATGACAAATACCGCTGACAAATCCTGCACCGGAGAAATCGGCTTTTATAACACAATTTTCAACGGTTCCGAGATTGCGTATACATATGCCCGCAATCACCTGGTTATCGGCGCTGCCGGGTTCCCCTGTCAGAACAAGATTTTTCACCGAGCCGGTTTCACTTACTGAATCAAACAAAGACGAAACATCGCCGGCTTTAACATCAACCGTATGCCCGTTCCCATCAAATTCGCAAGCAAGCTCAATTGGCTCAAAAGAGTCTGTCAATTTAATGTCATTATAAAGAACCGCCCTTTTATCGGTTTCGCCGGCATCCTTTTGAAGAAAACGGATAAGGTCACTGCTCGTATTTATTTTTATTACATTTGACTGCTGTGCAACCATCACCAAAACACCGATAATTATGAGCAAAACGGTAACAAGGAGCGGAATATATACAAATGATTTTTTAATTGTTTTCATTTGAATTGCGTCACCTTTTCCTTTTGATTAAAGACATAACACGATATGTTATCCTACATTATAATCATGAAAGTGCTAAAAGTCCGCTAAAATTTCAAAAAAAAACAAAAAAATGAAAATCCGCAAAATGCGGATTTTCAAAGAGTAATATATGTATCTGTTTATAAGTTTTTCAGTGTATTTTTTGCCCATTCATACTGGCTCATATAATCGCCTTTATATAGATGAACATATGCCGGATTACCCGAAAGATATTCGTAATAATCGCAGGACACTTTACTTCTGTCAATGCCGAATTTGTTCCATTCTTTTATCAGGACAT
>JAZLHL010000031.1:0-44045 GCA_045616765.1 Acutalibacteraceae bacterium | reverse complement strand
GAGGGTAGAAAATGACGCAATCAGCACATATCTGAGCATTACCGAAAATTCTTTGCCCTGCGTCAGTGCGGTTATTACAAGTCCCGTGCAGTAAACGGTGATGTACGGTGCAACGGTACGCAGTGTCATCTGTACTGTATTTATCAGCAGATAGTGATTGCCGAGATAATCATTGATAAGACCTAAACTTTTCAGAATTATCGAAATATCATTTTTCAGTGATGTTAACTTTTCTTTCAAAATATCGCCTCCTCTTTGTAGTAGCGGCTCTGTGTATTAAACATTTCGGCGTATCTGCCGCCGAGTGCAAGCAGTTCCTCGTGAGTGCCATCCTCAATAATTCTGCCGTCGCCCAAAAGATAAATTCTGTCACAGAAACGGGTTGAGGAAAGACGGTGAGAAATATATATCGCTGTTTTACCCGTGCAGAATTCGCCGTATTTCATATACATATCATTTTCGGCTATGGGGTCAAGTGCCGCCGTGGGTTCATCGAGAATGAGAATAGGTGAATTTTTGTAAAGTGCTCTCGCAAGCAGCAGTCGCTGTGTTTCTCCGCCGGAAAGTGCCACACCGCCCTCGTGTACCTCACGCACAAGCAGAGTGTTTTCCTTTTGCGGCAAAGAATTCACTTTTTCAAGGATTCCCGCAAGGCGCATACATTCAAAAAGGCGTTCACGGTCAATCTCCGATTCCTCACACAGAGCAATATTCTTTGCAATGCTTGATGGCAGAATCGAAGCCTCCTGAAATACGGTTGAAAGCAAAGAATAATAATCCTTTCTGCCGTAATCGGATATGTTCACACCGTTCACAAGTATTTCACCGCTTTGAGGCTTCAAAAGTCCGCAAATCAGTTTTACAAGCGTTGATTTTCCCGCTCCGTTCACGCCGACTATTGCTATTTTTTCACCTTTTCCGATTTTCAGAGATACATTGTTCAGCGTATCCTTTTCTTGCTCCTCATAGGCAAAGCTCACATCTTTAAGTTCAATTTCACATTCACCTGTCGGCACGGGAACAGGATTTTCGGTTTCGGGCTCTTCGGGAATATCGAGAAAATTTCTGAAATCGTTCACCTTATGGTCAGCATCTATGAATGTGGATATTCCGTCAACCAACTTTGAAAGCCACATTCCGAAGCCCGTTATCGCGCCGAAGTAGAGCGAAAAATCACCTATCGTCATCGAGCTGCTCATTTTCAACTTGATAAGATACACATAAGCCGCAATGCCTATGGCAAATTTCAGCACATCCTCCAAAACGGTGTTTGAAATGTGACCGATGTTGACCCGCCTGTTGATATCGGTTATATCGGCAACATGGCGGTTAATTTTGCTCATAATAAAATCCGTCATGCCGTAAACGCGAATATCCTTTGCCGAGGTAAAATCCTTTGAATTGTAGGTAACATAACCGAGCTTAAGTTTGACAGCACTGCGTTCATCCTTAAGCTTATCCTTGTATTTCTGCAAAAGGAGCCAACCGACCATGCTCAAACCGTAGCTTACAACAAGCACGGGGATGAACAGCCAGGAAGCCTGAACAATAATTGCCGTGAAAGCCGTAAATCCGAACAGTGACGATAAAATCTCAACCGCTCTTGTCACATAACCGCAAATGCCGTCCTCCCAGCTTTCAAGGGCCGTCCATGCCTTTTCACGCTTTACTCTTGTTTCGCCGCCGATGTATTTCATATACTCCATATTCATCAACTTACTGTTGATGCGTGAATAAAACCATACATTGTTCATTTCTCTGAAATTGCGAAAATAGTACTGCGATAAAAAGAACTGTGCATAGCCGAAAACGATTATTACAACCGAGAGAAGAGCTATCACCGTAACCATAAAGCTTGGTGATTTGTCATTTTCGAGGCAGTCAAGCACAAATTTAGGCAAGAAAGCCGTAATGACCGAGGTTATTGCCGCAAGCGGTGCCGAAGCAAAATCACACGGAATAAACCTTTTGTCATAGGCGTTATGCTCTTTTATCATGAATTTAAGATTGCTGATAACGCCGTATTTTTTGTCTTTGTTTTTTGACATCTGTTTTCCTCCTGTTAAAGTTTATGGGATAAAAAATAAGCACACCGATAGCCGATGCGCCTATGATAAATAATATTCTGTTTGCATTCAACGGGTTTTGCAAAGGTGATGATTTCAAATACAAAAGTGATTGCTGAACAGCATATACGCAATAAATATTTCAAACATTCCCGATAAAGCAGTAGCGGCTTCTTTCATCACCAAAGAACTCCTTTCAGATAATCGTCAAATATTCTGAGTGCCTGAGTTCTTCTGCGTTGACTGACGGGAACCGCGGTGCCGTTATTCAGCGTTACGCTTTCTTTATCAAAACGGCGGATGCGGCTCATATTTACAATAAAGCCCTGATGCGTCTGCAGGAATCCGTGCGTGGAAAGCATTTCATAAATATCGCTGAGCTTGGCAACGCTTTCATATTTACAGTTGTCCGTATAAATCATTACATGGCGGTTATAGCCCTCACAGTACAATATATCATTGATGCAGATAACCGCTCTGTCGCTCAAAAACCGTGCCGGCAGAAAAGAATGAAGCGAGTTATATTTGCTTATGGCACGGACAAATACCCGCTCGAATTCAAGCTCGGTTATGGGCTTCACCATAAAGTGCAAAGCCTCAACGCTGAACGCCTCAAAGACATAATCCGGATGGTTTGAAACAAAAATAATAATGGCATTGGGATTAAGCCGTCTTACTGTCTGAGCAACCTCAATGCCGCTCACACAATCAAGCTGAATATCCATAAAAAGTATATCATAACCGGTTCCCGACAGACAGTCTTTAATCAGATCATTACCACTGAAATGTGAAACGATTTCAGGCTTCTGTGTAAGCAGAAAAAAACCGTTTATGTAATTCCTGATTATCTCGTGCTGACTTTTATCGTCATCACAAATGCAGATGTGCATCTTAATTCACCTCAATATTACAAAATACAAAAAGCGCCTCCGTTTAGTCGGAAGCGCCTGAATTATACTGTCTTGCCTGATTAAAGATCGCGTGGCTTACGAAAGCAGGCAAAACGACACTTCTCGTTTTTGTAAAATATGTGCTGTTCTGTACGGTGCATATTTTTCATTGTCATTTTGTCCGCCTCCTTTCATATTATTTATGTCATTATAAGTAATATCGGGTATAAAGTCAACATCACTTTTGCAGATAAAAACATCACTTTTGTTCTTGTTTTTCTTTTTACCGCTCCGTCTTAGAAAAATTTTGCTATGCGGCAGGCTCTTGCATACGCCTCGGCAAAATACTGCTCAATCGGCATAGCGGCGTATTTATCGTTATCGTGCCGTTCGGGCTTGGATTGCTTATTCAGCTCAAATGTAAGCGGGCCGCCAAAACCGCACTTTTTAAGGCGCTGCATATTATACTGCCAGTCGGCTATGCCGTCAAGCGGCAGTAAATGCAGATCGTCGCGCCATGTAATAACGCCGTTGGGGTCGTTTACGCCGAGGTTATCGTTTATATGCGTGCCGAGCAGCTTATCACCGTAAAGTGCGAGCAGATCCCTGCTGCCGTTATAGCACATTTCGTGGCCCGAATCCCAGCAGTAACCGACATTCTCGCGTGAGCCGAATTCTTTGAGTAATGCCGCAAGGAACTCCTCGCCCTCGGTATTTTCAAATGCGATTTTCACACCGCGCTCTGCGGCGTAATCTATTACCCTGCCGTATCTGTATAATCCCATATCGTTCGGCACGGTTACGTCATCGTCAAAGCCGATAAACGCGTGTGAAATCATCAGCTCGACCTTTGCCGCAGCGCAGGCATCCACACATTCGCAAAGCTCCGAAATAAACTTTTCGGCTTCGTCAACATCGTCGTACCACATATCGGCACAACCGCCGAACGGCGCGTGAACGGACTGCATTATCATACCGCATTCGTCGGCGACCTTGCGGCAGAGAGCCATATCGGCGCCGTGCTTCCACCCCGTGAAAAAGCCGTTGAAGCCCGTTTTTCTCAAAAGGTGTATCTGTTCATCGAGCGGTATGCCGTATGACGGGCTTATTGACATACAAAGTGTTTTGTTCTGCATATAATCACCCCTGTAAAATATAATCATATTTTATCACAATATAACGCGCCGTCAAGTGAAATAAACCTTGACGGCGTTTTGTTTCGCATATATAATTCTTTTGAAAGGGAGTTTTTGTGTGAACACTTATTCTGACAGATTTGAAATATACTACATACGCCACGGCGATACCTCCGCCGCCTCCTGCGAGGACCGCGACAAATGCGATATCGACCTCAGCCCGCTCGGTGAAAAGCAGGCGGCGCTTGTGGGCGAAAGGTTTAAGGGTAAGCGCTTTGATGCGGTGCTTTCAAGTCCGCTTGTGCGCGCGGTGAAAACCGCAGCCGCCGTTGCTGCCGAGCTTGACGGCGCGCCCGCAATAGAGGTCATACCCGAACTTATTGAAAACGGCTCGACCTACGGCTACCGCGGTTGTGATGCAGAGCATCTGAAAAAATACTACCCGAATATCACCGTTACAAACGGCTGTATTTTCGGTGAAGACGAAGCAATACCAAACCGCAACGATGAAGAAAACGATGCCCGCGCCGAAAAGATAATCGAATATCTGCGCTCGCGTTTTACATACGGTCAGCGCATAATCGTGGTGGCACACGGCTCGTTCGGCAACCATTTTATACCTGCCGCGGTAGGTATGAAAACGGGAGATTTCATATTAAGCATCAACAATACATCGGTTTCAAAAATAAAATACACCGATGACGGCGACAAGCGCATATCGTTTATGAACGATATGTCGCACCTGCGCCCGCTTATGCCCGATTACGAAACCGAGGTTTAATAATGAACAAATCGACCGTATATGTTTTTATGTCCTCGGTGTTTTTTGCACTCGGCGGACTGTTTTTCAAAATAATTACCTGGGATGCACTTGCCATAAGCTCGGCGCGTTCGCTGCTCGCCTGCGCATTCATTCTTATTTTTCTGCTTATCCGAAAGCATAAATTCAGAATCAACCGCACGGTGATAATCTCGGCACTTTCCATTTCATGCACAAACACGCTGTTCGCACTCGGGAACAAACTCACCACGGCGGGCAACACCATTGTTCTGCAGTTTTCAATGCCCGTTTTTGTCATACTCATAATGCTTGTGTTCTTTCACAAAAAGCCGACTAAAACGGAAATTATCACCTGCTTTGCAGTGCTTGCGGGCATAGTGTGCTTCTTTATTGATTCATTGAGTGCGGGCAATATGCTCGGCAACGCGCTCGCGCTTATTTCCGGCGTGAGCTACGCGATGTATTTTGTATTCAACAGCCGCGAGGAATCGGAGCCGTTCACCGCCGTAATTCTATCGTACATAATTACGGCGCTTATCGGCTTACCCTCGCTTATAAAAACCGATATTCGCGCCACCGCGCCCTCAATATTACTTGCGGTGCTCGCACTCGGCATTTTGCAGCAGGGCTTTGCGCAAATCTGCTTTTCATCGGGCATCAAGGGAACCACACCCGTGGCAGCAGGACTTATTTCCGGCATAGAGCCGATACTCAACCCCGTACTTGTGGCGGTGTTTTATAAAGAGGTGCTCACACCGCTGTCGCTCGTCGGCGCGGTAATAGTGCTTGTTTCGATAATCACATACAATGTAATAGAATCTAAAACAACAAAAGAAACTACCCGCTGAAAAAGTTTTACCTTTTCAGCGGGATTTCTATATTATGCATCAAGCATCGGGAGCGCACGCAGCTTTAATAACAGCCGCCGCTTTTTTGAGTACATCGAACGGAATATTCAGTGCGGGCAGTAAGCGCACCTTATCCTTTGCCGTAAGGCAAAGCACGCCTTTTTCCATACACTCTGCGACAACATCCGCCGCAGGCTTTTTGGTTTTAATACCTATCATAAGCCCTATACCGCTTATTTCCTCAACACCGTCGGCATTGCTCAATGCATCGAAAAGGTATTTGCTCTTTTCCGCAACATCGGCAAGAAGCGCATCGTCGATACGGTCAAGCACCGAAATTGCCGCAGAGCAGCAAACCGGGTTGCCGCCGAATGTGGAGCCGTGGTCGCCGAAGCCTAAAACATCCTTTACCTTGTCGGAAAGCAGTGTGGCACCGAGCGGCAAGCCGCCGGCAAGTCCCTTAGCCGTGGTAACAATATCTGGAGTAATGCCGTAATTCATATATGAGTAAAGCTTGCCCGTTCTGCCGTTGCCTGTCTGCACCTCATCGACAATAATGAGTATATCGTGCGCCTGCGCGTACTCCACGACCTCGTTCACAAATGATTTTTTCAAATCGACAACGCCGCCCTCGCCCTGAATGCACTCGAACATTATGGCGGCGATCTTATTTGATGAGCCGACCGCTTCAAGCTCATAAATATTATCGGTATTAACGCTTAAAAAGCCCGGTGTAAGCGGCTGATAAAGCTCGTGGTAATGCTCCTGACCGGTAGCTGCAAGTGTGGTGAGCGTTCTGCCGTGGAAGCTGTTTTCAAGCGTAACTATCGTGTTATATTCCGCGCCCTTGTGCTCCGCCGCATATTTTCTTGCGACCTTTATGGCGCACTCGTTTGCCTCTGCACCGGAATTTGAAAAGAACACCTTGCTCATACCCGTTTTTTCGCAGAGCTTTTCGGCAAGCACCGCGCACGGCTCGGAATAATAAAGATTGGATGTGTGCTGAAGCTTTGCCGCCTGATTGGCAACCGCCGCCTGCCATTTGTCGTCGGCATAACCGAATGAAGTTACGCCGATGCCGCAGCCCATATCAATATATTCCTTACCTTTTTCATCCCACACAAGCGAGCCCTTGCCGTGCGAAAGCACCACCGGGAAGCGATTGTATGTACCCGCAATATAATTACTGTCTTTTTCTTTAATGCTCATATCTCTTTTCTCCGTTACCATAGTACCCGCGCCCTCGTTTGTGAGCAGCTCCATAAGAATGGAGTGCGGTACTCTGCCGTCCATAATAACAACATTTTTAACGCCTTTTTTCAAAGCCTCTATGCAGCAATTCACCTTGGGTATCATACCGTCGGAAATTACGCCCTCGTTATAGAGCTTTTCCGCCTCGTGAATACTGATTTCGGGAATAAGCGAATTGGGGTCATTTTTATCCTTAAGTATTCCAGCAATATCCGTCATCATAATAAGTCGTTCTGCGCCGAGCGCTCCCGCAATGGAAGCCGCGGCGGTATCGCCGTTTATATTGTAGGTGTTGCCGTTGGTGTCGCAGCCGAGCGTTGAAACTACGGGAATATAGCCTTTTTCAAGCACATCCGTAATTATATCAATGCGCACATTTGTGATTTCACCCACATAGCCGAGCTTTTCATCCTTTACGGTTGCCTCGATCAGCTTACCGTCCATACCCGAAATGCCCACGGCTTCGCCGCCGTACATTTCAATAAGATTGACAAGCGTCTTGTTGATTTTGCCGGCAAGCACCATCTGCACAATATCTACCGTTTCCTTATCGGTAACGCGAAGGCCGTCAACAAATTCGCTCTTTTTACCGAGCTTGCCCATCAGCTCGCTTATTTCGGGACCGCCGCCATGCACAAGCACGATTTTCACGCCGATAAGGTGAAGCAGTACAATATCCTCCATAACCTGCTTTTTGAGCTGCTCATCCACCATGGCGTTGCCGCCGTATTTGATTACCACGGTTTTGCCCGTATAGCGTTTTATGTACGGGAGTGCCTGCGTCAGCACCTCTGCCCTTTCAAAATTTGAAAATTTATCATTCATAACAGTTCCCCCATCAGGTGCGGTAATCGCCGTTGATTTTCACATAATCATAAGTAAGGTCGCAGCCCCATGCCGTTGCGGCTTCATCGCCGTCATTCAGCTCAACTATGATTTCGATTTCTTTTTCAAGCAGAACGGTTTTTGCAAAATCCTCGGAAAAATCCACGCCGGAGCCGTTTCTGCAAACCTCGATTTTGCCCTTTGCGCTCTTGAACGAAACGCCTACTTTGTTCACATCGACATCCGCGCCGCTGTAACCTATGGCGCAAAGCACGCGCCCCCAGTTTGCATCCGCGCCGAACATTGCCGCTTTCAGAAGGCTTGAACAGATTACGCTCTTTGCCACGGTTTTGGCACAAGCAAGCGTTTTTGCACCGCTGACATTACATTCAAGCAGCTTTGTTGCGCCCTCACCGTCGCCCGCAATCATTCTGCAAAGGTGTACGGTAACGGTGTTAAGGGCTTTCATAAATTCATTGAAATCCGCACCCTCGGCGGTGATTTCGGGGTTGCCTGCCATACCGTTTGCAAGCACCGTAACCATATCGTTTGTAGAGGTATCGCCGTCAACACTCACCATATTAAAGGTATCCGCAATATCGGTTGAAAGCGCCTTTTGAAGCAGCGCAGAGGATATGGCAGCATCGGTGGTGATGAAAACGAGCATTGTCGCCATATTCGGGTGGATCATACCGCTGCCCTTTGCTATGCCGCCTATGTAGCAGACCTTGCCGCCGACTGTAAACTCGACCGCAATTTCTTTCATAACGGTATCGGTGGTCATTATACCCTCGGCGGCATCCTGCCCGCCGTTTGCCGAAAGCCCGTTAACAAGCTCGGGAATGCCCGTCGCTATGGGTGTAATATCAAGCGGCTGACCGATAACACCTGTTGATGCAACAATTATATTATCAGCTTTTATGCCGAGCTGCGCAGCCGCGAGCGCGCTCATTTCTTCGGCAATTTCGATGCCGTCTGCATTGCAGGTATTGGCGTTGCCGCTGTTGCAGATTATTGCCTGCGCCTTACCGTCGGAAATATGATTTTTCGTAACCGTCAGCGGAGCGCCTTTAACGAGGTTGGTGGTGTAAACTGCCGCCGCGTTTGCCTCGACCTCGCTGAAAATAAGCGATAAATCTTTTTTAGTTCTGTTTTTGCGTATGCCGCAGTGGACTCCGTTTGCCGTAAAGCCCTTTGCCGCGCACACGCCGCCTTTGATAATATTCATACCTGACCCCTCCTCAAGTTAAGTCCTGTTGCTTCATCGACTCCGAGAACAATGTTCATATTCTGTATTGCCGCGCCGGAAGCCCCTTTGCCGAGATTGTCGAACCGCGAAACAAGCGTTATGCGGTCACCGTTACCGAAAACGCCGATTTGCATACCGTCATCGCCGCAAAGCGTTCCCGCCGACAGAAAGCCGTTTTCATCCGGTGAATCTGCGAATTTTATTACATCGCCGGTATAATACGCGGCGTAATACTTCTTTATTTCATCAAGCGTTGCCTCGACCTGATTCGCAAACAGCGGCACGGTAACAAGCATACCCGCGTAATAGGATGAAACAATCGGCGAAAATACCGGTGCGGTATCAAGGCCGCAGATTTTCGCCATTTCCGGCAGATGCTTGTGCTGCTGCGAAAGTCCGTACATTCTCGGTGCAAGAAGTGCCGCGCCGTTTTCATCGTAATCGGCTATCATTTTTTTGCCGCCGCCCGAATACCCGGTGAGCGAAAAACAGGAAAGAAGCGCATCCTTTTTAATCAAGCCACCCTGAACAAGCGGCGCTGCAAGTGAAATAAAACCGCTTGCGTGACATCCCGGATTTGCAATACGCTTTGAGCTTTTGATTTTTTCGCGCAAGCCGTTGATTTCCGGAAAGCCGTACGCCCACCCGTCGTTTGTTCGGTGCGCTGTGGAAGTGTCGATAATAACGGTATTATTGTTTTCGACAAGCGAAACCGCCTCAACTGCCGCCGCATCGGGCAGGCACAAAAACACAATATCCGCACTGTTTATTGCCTCGCTCCGTGCCTGCGTATCTTTTCTGACATCCTCGGCAAGCGTGATAAGCTCAATATCACCGCGATTTGCAAGCCGCTCAAATATCCTTAACCCGGTAGTTCCGGCACTGCCGTCAACAAAAACTTTCGTCATACTGACCCCTCGTTCACAGTGTATAAATATACATAGACTTTACACCTAAAATCAAGGTTTGTCAATACATTTTCGAGTATTTATACAATTGCTCCATAAAATATATGTATATTTACACGAATAATGTATATTTTTGATATCATTTGCAAAAAAATGCATAACACAACACCGCGAAAAGCATTTCTGCAATTCGCGGTCTGAAATAATTTATTCACAACAACACATCACAGGTTGGAATCCAGCAGGAAATCATAAATCCCGATATGCAAAATACCATATTCATCGGTCCACGGTTTCATTGCGGTTTTCGTTATGACGATCCGCTTTGAAAAATCGTTTTTAAGCTTCAAAAACGGCCGTATTTCCTGCTCTGATTTTTCCTGACTATCGGTATTCAGCGCCGCCTGAATATAAATACGGTCGCCCGGTTTCCCTGCGTTTATTACAAAATCAATCTCGTACGATTTTCTTTTTCGGATTCCGTTGGTAGTTTCTATGGCATCAACCACACCCACATCAACAGAATACCCCCTTGCGCACAGTTCATTATAGACCGCGTTTTCCATCAAATGTGTTTCTTCCATTTGTCTGAAATTCAGTCTGGCATTTCTGAGTCCCAAATCAACGCAGTAATATTTATTCGGGTAAGAAAAATATTTTCTGCCTTTTATATCGTAACGCGATGCTTTTGAAAACAAATACGCATCCGTAAGAAACCCGATATATGAGCTTACCGTTTCACTGTCAATTTCAGTTTTGCGATGTGTGTAAAGAGTATTCGCAATTTTTGTTGCATTCGTGAGCGAGCCGACCGCTGATGATAATTCATCGGCTATCATAGCAAGCGCATCCGGATATATGATGTTATGGCGTTCTAATATATCTTTAAGGTATGTTTCATTAAATAAATCGTAAAGATATTTCTTTTTATCTTCATCACTTTCGAGAATATGCACATAAGGCAAACCGCCATAAGTCATATATTCAACTAAAAGCTCCGTTTTATCTGAGCCGTAAGCCTCATAAAGCTCCGAAAAAGAAAGCGGTCTTATATGAAGTTCATCACCTCTGCCGCGAAATTCTGTTGCAATATCCCGTGAAAGCATTTTGGAATTTGAGCCGGTCACATAAATATCCACATTGCCTTTTTGTAAAAGGGAATTCAGAACATCATAAAAGGACACATATATTTCGGGGTTATCCTGAATTTTCTTTTTACCTACAAACTGTATCTCATCGAGAAAAACATAATACTCTTTTTGAGAATCTTCGGTTTTTTTCTTCAAAAATTCAGATAATTTCAACGGATCCCGATATACTGCATTTACAGCATTATCGAGAGCCAAAGAAATAATATTTTCTTCTTTAACCCCATTATCAAGCAAATAATTTTTATATAAATTGAAAAGCAAAAAAGATTTGCCCGATCGCCTTACGCCGGTAATTACTTTTACAAGTCCGTTTTCGCGTTTCTTTATCAAACGGGATAAATACTCTTTTCTTTCAAACACTTTATTATCTTTCATACGCTATGCTCCGTTCGATTTTAGTGTGACTATTCACATTATTTCCGATTACTTAAATGATATACCGAATTTTTTCGTTTGTCAACGCTCAATCACTATTATTATGATTTTACACTCACAAACAAGGCCGCAAACTGCATCAGCAATTCGCGGTCTGAAATAAAATATTATTTTTTAATCAGCTTCACGGTTCTGTCCGTACCCTGTGCGCCGTATCTGCCGCCTTTTATAAGTGCGGTATTCGTTTGCGCATCCCAGGTCAGCTCAAGGTCTGCATCATCCTCTGAAAGTTCGACCTCGTAAGGCACGCGAAGCCTTGTGTAAACCTCGGTCATTTCGGGGCTGTGCAGAGTTATCTCGATTTCACCGTCATTCTCGGCGAGGGCATTTACACGCGCCGATGTGCCTATTACGCGCAGCTTTTCGTCTGCGATTTCGGCATAATCAAAATACACATGATTTTCACCGGGCTTCAATACGGGATTTTCAACTGTCTTGAAATCAACGGAATACATATCCGCATACACACCGTTTAATTTCAAAGCATCGTCAAAGCTTTCGTCGAAAACGGCGGCAACCGTATATGCACCGCGTTTTTCAAGCAGATAATTTCTGCGCTGCCATTTGCAGCCGGAGGCGGAAATAACCTTGTCGAACAAATCGCGCCACTCATCGGCATTTTTCTTAGAATGGCAGATTTCCGACGGTGCGTGATTCCACACGCACACCCTGCCCTTGCCGACTTCGTTCACACTGTACTCGCCGTTTTCGGGCTCTTTGATGCCGAGCAAATCGAAAAGATGCTGCGCGGGGTTATCGTATTTGCCCGTCCAAAAGCTGTTTATTTTATGGTACGGGTCCTTGCCGTCACCCACATAAATAAGCGTACCGCCCTCGCGCACCCACGCGGCGAGTGTTGCGTTTGTATCGGGGAACTCGGGTTTGCAGTATTCGTAGCTTAAAACAAGCACGTCGTAGCCGTCAAGGTAGCCCACAAAACGCCTTGCGTTATCGAGTAAAACGGGGCGCACGGGAATACCCTGCTTCAAAAGCGGAAGCGTAAGTCCGTAGAAAACGGGCAGCTTACCGGATTTTTCAAAGCGGAATCTCAAATCAAGGTCGCCGTTACCCTTGAACAGTATATTTTCATAGTCGCGGTCATCGTTTTCGGTATCTCTTAAAACAGTACCCACGCGCGATTCGGCTTCGGCATTTATAACGCCGTCGGGGTAATCGCGCTGATAAAGTGCGGTATCGCTTATGAGCATACCCACCGTAAATTCCGCGCTTGATTTTGATTTGGGAATATCGCCGAGCATCTGAAAATTGCCGTTAAGGAGCGTTCTGTATTCAGAGGGAATCGGCATTGCATCGGGACTGCCGGAGGGGTATTTATGCTCGCCGTCCAAAACGCGGTTAGGCCACGGGCAAACCTCAAATGTATTTATCTGCGGGTGCAGGAGCGAAGCCGTAACGGTCTTGTAGTAATTTGTTCTGTAATCGTCCCAATCGTAGCAGGGCTGGTCTTCAATGGGATCGTGCAAAAACCACATCTGCCTGCCCGTGCCGCTTACAAGCTCCTGCATAACGCCGTATTCAAGGTAGGCGGTCTCAAAGGTGCGTTCCGCGATTTTGCCCTCGTAGACATTCGGCTCGCGTGAAGTGCCCGTCCAGATCTGCGCTATGTAGCCGTCAACGCCGGGCACCTCGGTAAGCGATGCCTCGGGGCTTACGATTTTCCACTGAACATAATTCAAAAGGCTGTGCGTGGGCACATAAAAGCGCACATTTCTGTTGTATTTTGTAAGCGCATAAGTCTTGATAGCGGCACTTACTCTGTCGATGGTGCGTTTATAAAGGTACGCCTTTAATTTTGCCGCCTTATAGCGCGCATCTATGCTTTCGTGCGGAGCAGTCCAATCGGTACCGTAGCAGATTTTATACTCGCGCTTGAATGCTTCGGAATAGCCGCCGCGGTCAAAAAACTCGGGCTCCTCAACGAATATCGCGCCTACGCCGGCATCAACGGCTTTTTTCAGACGAGCCGTAATAAATTCGGCAAAATCGACCGTGGGAACCATATATGGCACGCGCGGACCGTGCAGCACCTGATTGCCGAAACGGTCCGTCTGTGCCTCATCCCAGTGCTGCCTGCCGTCAAATTCGCCGTCAAGGTAATCGCAGTAATGCCCCCAGGCGATGCCCGTCATGCAGTTGACGGCATAGCCTGCCTTACGCCAGCTGTCAACACATTGCACGAAGTCATCACCGATGCCGTAGCTCATAATGAAATCGCAGCTTACATCTATGCGAGCGTCATAGCCGCCGTGGCATTGCAGACCGGTAATTTCTTCATCTCTGTTTCTAATATACGCCATTGTCAATCCTCACTCATAGCAATCAATATTTCGGAAAATCAAGAATTTCACGGATATTGCTTTCGCCCGTTTTAAGATTAAAGCGAAGCGTTTTCTTTTCTTCCCCGTCAAGCAGTTCGATCGTGAAATTATCGCTTGTATCGGCATCAACGGAAAGCACCTTGAAATCGTTTTTGCCGAACGCTTTTTTGAGCACCGCAATATCGTTATCGGTATATTCGGCGGCATTGTCGGAAACGAAAAGAACATTGCCGAAAATGTGATTTATACCCGCAAGCAGCAGCTTCTGGTCGATGGTGAAATCAAGGTTTGTGTACCTGAGGAAGAAAACATCGGGGTCATTGACAAACGCCCTGCCGTCAAGGTGGCGGCGGAAAACGGTATTGGTAATGGCGTTTTTAGCCGAGGGAATTTCATTATTAACATGGAGCTTGTTGTAGAATTTGCCGCCGTATTTGAGGTCAACATCGCAGCTTATGCGGCAGGCATCCACATAGCCGAAGCTTGCGCCGTGGTGAACGCCGCAGCCGAGAATGAGCTTGTCGCCGCAGCATTCGCGCAGAAATTCCATAGCCTCGCACATAATGGTGCCGCGGGATTTATTGTTGCGCGGATACATACACTGGCTGTAAAGAAAATCGAGCTTGACCATATCGTAGCCCCAGTCATTGAGTACAACATCAAAGAAATGCTTAATGTACTCGCGCGCCTCGGGGTTGTAAATATCCATGGTGAATGCGCCGCCCCAGCCCATACAGCCGATAAGCGGGAGACCGGTTCTGTCCTTGATCACCCACTCGGGATGCTCCTTGTAAGTGCGGGACTTTATCTGCACATTGAACGGGGCAAGCCATATTCCTGCCATATAGCCTTTTTTGTGAATTTCATCGGCAATGTGCTTCATACCGCTTGGGAATTTTACGGGGTTGGGGTCAAGCCAGTCGCCAACAAATGTTTCGTAGCCGTCATCTATCTGGAATATCGAAACATCATCCTTGGCAACATCAAGCGAATTGAGGTCGCGCAGAATAATGTTTTCGTCGATTTTCTGAAAATAGTTATACCATGATGTGTAGCCCGAAAGGTGATCGAGCCTCGGCTTTGCAAGATTCATGGCGGCAAAGTAGCCGTCAAACACATCGTCATAGCCGCCGACTGCCCTGAACATATCAAAGAGTGCATACTCTGTACCCTTTTCAACGGTTACGCCCTCAACATCCTTGCTGAATGCAAGGGTATTATTATTCATATCGGCATAAATCACGGTAAAGCCCTGCCGTTCGGTAAGCGAGCCGATAAAATCAAATGTATTGCCGTTTTTGATATATGTATATGTATGGCTGAAAAATTCGCCCGCTTTTTTCGGGAATTTCACAAAACGAAAATCAGCGGAAACGCCTGCCATTTCCTTAAGCGGACGCGCACACGCAAGCGGAATAATATCCTGCATTTTGTCGGATACAACATATTCCTTGGAGGTAGTCCACGCCTGGTAGCCGTTGCCGTAGAATTTGTCGCCTGCCTTGAATGCGTAATCGAAAACGATGTCTACGCGTTCAAGCGTGATGCGCTCGCGCGCCGTAAGCGAAGCCTTGACTGCGCCGTCGGTAATTTCGTAATTCAGCTCGTAATGAGCGTTCTTTGCACCGCGTGCTTCAATTTTCTGACCGTTGCAAAAATATGTTACATAGAATACGGGATTATTCATAATAAAGCCGTCCTTTCCTGCATTATAGGTTTAGTTTACCATTTATTTCTGAATGTTGCAATATTACCGTTGCCCAAATATAAAAATATTTTTTCGGCATATAAAAATAATACCGAAAAAATACTTGATTTTACAGCGGTAATAGTATATAATTCTACTTGCGTTTCAGGCGTATTGATAATTACATATATTTCGGGGTGTGGCTCAGTTTGGTAGTGAGCGTTTGTGAGCGCCGCCGGTGGCGGATGAAGCGAACAAAAAGCTCTGGGCGCAACAAGGAGAATTGCGAAGCGAGCAGCGAGCAAGGCGACTATGTTGCAACCGTTCATTGAACCGCCTTTATAAATAAATTACATATATTTCGGGGTGTGGCTCAGTTTGGTAGTGAGCGTTTGTGAGCGCCGCCTGTGGCGGATGAAGCGAACAAAAAGCTCTGGGCGCAACAAGGAGAATTGCGAAGCGAACAGCGAGCAAGGCGACTATGTTGCAACCGTTCATTGAACCGCCTTTATAAATAAATTACATATATTTCGGGGTGTGGCTCAGTTTGGTAGAGCGCTTGGTTCGGGACCAAGAGGCCGGAAGTTCGAATCTTCTCACTCCGACCATAACAGTGTTCATAAGAGAAATCTTTTGAACACTTCACTTTTTTATTCAGAGAAAGAGAAGATTCGAACTTCTCTCGGCGAAGCCGAACACAATCGGATGCTTGCAAAGCAAGCTCGCGGCGCAGCCGCGAATCTTCTCACTCCGACCATTAACGAGTGTTCAATAGAGAAATCTTTTGAACACTTCACTTTTTTATTCAGAGAAAGAGAAGATTCGAACTTCTCTCGGCGAAGCCGAACACAATCGGATGCTTGCAAAGCAAGCTCGCGGCGCAGCCGCGAATCTTCTCACTCCGACCATGAAAAAAGCACTTACCTCGGCAAGTGCTTTTTTCAATGATATCCGTTTCTGCCGGAACGGGTGATATATCTTCGATATGATATCCGCTTTCAGCGGATGAGATATGCCTTCGGCATATTAAGGAACGGATATTACCTCATATTTGAGCGAGGCGAAAATATATCATGCTTGCGAAGCAAGTATATCATATCGCTAAGCGATATATCATTAAACGAAATCAAGTACGTCATTAACGCTTGAACCACAAAAGTGTTCATTAGAGAAATCTTTTGAACACTTTATTATCCGCTTTACGGTTTTCCTATTATCAGCCAACAAACATATTGCACTTTTATCCCCCAAATTGCTTGAACAAACAA
Organism: Acutalibacteraceae bacterium; assembly: GCA_045616765.1. Taxonomy (GTDB): domain Bacteria; phylum Bacillota; class Clostridia; order Oscillospirales; family Acutalibacteraceae; genus DTU089. Next base: position 27,211 of record JAZLHL010000031.1, on the reverse strand, counting down.
AAAATTTGTGCTAAAATTATTTTGTTCGGTCAAAAATATGAATAAGATTTATTTCATTGACAGTGAAAATGTTGGTGAAGGTTGGATTAATCTTTTATCCGATGTTTCCGATAACGATACTCTTTTGGTATTTTACACTTCCAAAAGTCCGCATATGAGTTATGACAGTGTAATTGCCATTAAGGAATCTGACAGAAGCATTCAATTTATTGAATGCTTCTGCGGAAATAACGCGCTTGATTTTCAACTTTCCACTGAATTGGGAAATTGCATTCATTCCACAAATGACTGTATGTTTATTATCGTTTCAAACGATACCGGATATGATGTTGTTGTCAAATATTGGCAAAAACGAAAAATAAACGTTTCACGCATTAAATGTAATAATTGCAAGCTTCCAAACGATAATGGTAAGGTAACTGACACTGCTTCTGTCAGCAACACTTTACCATCCTCGGAAAATTCAGTACAAACTACGGAATCAAACACAAACACTTTGCCTGTTGTTGATGATAATTCCAAAGAAATTCTTTATATTATGGGTAGAGAAAATCTTCAGAATTTACACGAAGCACTTCAACAACTTTACGGCACCAAACAAGGACAAGCACTTTACAATGCTTTCAAAGCAAAAACAGCTTATTCTGAATTTCTTTCCAAGCATCAAAAGCTCTCCTTAAGCGATAAGCAAAAGCAGTATTGTTCTATCGTTTTCGCAATTTCTGCTCCCGGTGAGACAATGCCAAACGATTTTCCGAGTTTTGTTATTTCGTCATGGAAAAAGAAAGCAAATCTCAACTCTTTCAAAGCCTCACTGCAGCAACGATACGGAAAAGAAAAAAGCGAAAAATATTATTCGCTCTTTAAAATCCATATCAAATTACTATCTCAAATAAAATAAGGAGGATGACCGAACCGGGGAATGATAGTATCATTCCCTGTTTTTATTCTTTCGACAGCACATATTCCGCGGATTTTGTATACTCCCTGTCCGCGCCGTCATCGGTAAGCAGTGTTCTCTCAAAGCATATTTCTTGTTTTTCCATACATATTTCAAGAACACAAAGGAATATTCCCACATCAATGCGATTGTAGTATGAAACCGATTTTCTCAAAAATCACGGGCTGCCGCACAGGCGGCAGCCCCGTAAATCTTTTTTATTTTACCATCTGTTCTCAACATATTCGCAGAAAGCGTACATATCCTTGATTTCGAGCTTTGTGCCGTCATCAAGAATAACAAAGCCGTTCCACTTGCCGTGTACCTGATGGCTGTGCATTCTCATAACGAGTGCGTTTGTATCGGCGTGGTGGTCATAGAACGGTGTCATTGTCAGTTCAAATCTGCCGTCCTCGGAAACGAACTTCCACGGATTCATATACTTGTCGGGCTTCGGGAATGTTTCAACATCTACCGCGCCTACCTTATGAGCCTTGCCGTCGTAGAACACGCAGGTCTCAGTGGCGTTGCTTTCATCGCCTATGCCCCAGGTTATCTCAAAGCCGAAAATATGCTTTTTGCCCTCGGCATCGGTTATGTAGGTGGAGCCGTTGCCCCAATACCAAACGAGGCTGTAAGGAGTGTCAACTCTGCCCCAGTCAAGCACACAGAAGGTATCATCTTTGGAGAATTCATAAACCTTGCTGCCCTTTTTATAGGTGCCGCTGCAGGGCATGGAATTCTGCTTGGTGGTCATAAAGTAACGGTCCGGGTGACCTGCAAACGGCAGAACGGTGGTGATGTTCTCGTGGTCGGGGAAAATATCCATTTCAAACTTGCACTCAACATCTTTCATTTTGAACCGGAGTGTGCGGCTTGTTTCTTTGGTATCGAATTCAAATTCGGCGCCGCCGAAAGCCATTTTAACATTATTTGGAACATCGCCCTTGGGCGGAAGAACATATTTATCTTTTCCGCCGAGGAAAAGAGCCATGGGAGCGGCGATGCTTTCGCCTGTGGTAAGGTCAACAAGAGCTGCCGAAACATAACCGCCGAGCGAAATATTTGCCATGCTGAGCTGAACCATAAGTTTGCCGTTTGAAATCTGGTAAAAATCCCATTCCTTGCGGCGCATTTTGGCTTTTACGCTGTTGCGGTCATAATCAAAAACATTATGGCGCGCCCAGCCCTTTGCAAGCAGGGTGCCGTCGGCACCGAGCAGCTTTGTGGGCTCTGTATATTCGGTCTGTTTGCTTTTGTAGTTGGCTTCTTTCCATCCGATATATGTTTTTTCCATATATAAATCCCCTTTCGTGATTTACTTATTGTTGACATTATACTAAATTTTTCGGATTATATCAAGAGTTTTATACAATATAGTCCTTATATTTTTCAAGGTCATAAACATCGGCGGTCACATCGAGCACAATGCCGTTTTCATCGTACTGCTCGCTGTGAACTATGCCGTTTTTTCTGAGTGCGGCACTCGCTCCCGCCATCGAAAACGGCAGTTTCAAGGTTACGCGGCGGCGCGTGGGCGGCAAAGCCTTAGCTGTTTTTTCGAGCAGCTCGTCAAGCCCCGCGCCCGTCAGCGCGGAAATGCGTACGCAGTTGCCCACAAGCGGCAATGAAACATCGTTCATTAAATCGCATTTGTTCAGCACGGTTATCACGGGCGTATCACCGCAGCCGAGCTCCGAAAGGAGCTCTGTCGTTACGCGGTAATGCTCGGCACACTCATCGCTTGAAGCATCGCAGACATTGAGTATGACATTCGCATTGACCGCTTCGTCGAGCGTAGATTTGAACGATTCCACAAGCTTATGCGGCAATCGCCTGATAAAGCCGACTGTATCAATCAGCAGCACACTTCCGCCGTCAGGCAAGGTGAGCGCACGCGCGGTCGGGTCAAGTGTTGCAAAAAGCTTGTTTTCGGCAAGCACACCGGCGTTTGTGAGTGCGTTCATAAGCGTAGATTTGCCCGCATTGGTGTAACCCACAAGTGCGACGGTAACAACACCGTCTTTCTTGCGGCGCTCGCGGTGGCGTTCGCGGCGTTCTTCGAGAGTTTTCAAATCCTCCTCAAGTGCTGCAATGCGGCGGCGAATGTGCCTGCGATCGGTTTCGAGCTTTGTTTCGCCGGGACCGCGTGTACCTATGCCGCCGCCGAGCCGCGACATTGAAACGCCCTTGCCGCCAAGGCGCGGCAGTGCATATTTAAGCTGTGCAAGCTCCACCTGCAGCTTGCCCTCGCCCGAAAGCGCGCGTGAAGCGAAAATATCAAGAATAAGCGTAGTACGGTCGATTACGCGCACATCGGTCGCAGTTTCTATATTGCGCTGCTGCGCGGGGGTAAGCTCGCCGTCTATGATTATAAGGTCGGGGTGATCGTTTTCGCAAAACTCCGAAAGCTCCGCAAGCTTGCCCTTGCCCAGATACGAGCCCGCATCCGGCGCTTCGCGCTTCTGAGTCATTTCGCAAACGACCTCAGCACCCGCGGTGCGGGCAAGCTCGCAAAGCTCGGCAAGCGACGAATCAACATCGAATTCGCCCGTATCCACCGAAACGAGTACGGCGCGCTCCGGCTCGATTTTATTTTCAATAAACTCCATAAATTCACCTAAAAAAACAGGGCGCTTAAAGCGCCCTGCATATTATTTTACATCAGCCCAAAAAACCCATTATCGTCTGAACAAGGTAGCTGAGCAGCGCGTAGATATATTTAAGTATCTGCCTGGGAAGGATGATTTCCTGTTCTTCCTCTGCAGTGGGACCTACATAGTAGCTTACTTCCTTAACATCAACAACGGGTGTTTCGGCATTAGCGGAAACCCATTCGCCCTCAACATAAACCTGCTTTTCAAAGGTAACTGCAAGAGTGTGGTCACCAAAAACTCTGTTGGTGTATCTTGCGGTATATTCGCCCTCTGCAAATTCGCCGCAAATCTTGTCTTCATCGGTTTCCCAAGATACGGGAACATATCTTACATCGCCCTCTGCGGGTTCTTCGTTATCCATACCCTCACCGATAGCAGTAAAAGTAACGGTACGGGTTACGGGGTACTCCTCATAAACGCCTTCGATGACATTATTGATAATCCACTGTGCAGTGTAAACCGCGTCATCGGCAAAATTCTCAGTAACCTTAACACCGTTAAGGTACCAGCCGTCGAACTCAGCGCCCGATTCGGAAACAGGAACTATATAAAATAAATTAAGTACCGAACCTTCGACTGTGAAAGCATCGCCTACAAAGGCGACATCCAGCGGCATAGGATTAGAAATCTTGTCTTCCCAAGCACCTTTAAAGGCTTCTATTTCGGAATCGTACTCAATTTTCACAGCAAAACCGTTTGCGTAAAAAGTGTTCTCCGGAGAATTATACTCAGGTGCATCTGCGGCAAAAGCTGTAACGGCAAATACGGACAGAGCCATAATTACTGCCAGAACTACGGATAAAGTCTTTTTCATATCAATATACTCCTCGCATTTTGATTTTTTTACTTCTATATAATATCACTCGGCTGCGTGTTTTTCAATAGCAAATGCAATATTTTTTAAAGTTTTTCAAATAGGCGGCTTTCATATCGTTAAAAGCGCACAAAAAGCAGAAAAAACATTTTTCAAAGTCGCAAAAAACCTTGACTGTACGCAGTAAAGTGTTATACTTTACTATGTGTATTATCGGTTTGAAAGGATGTATTGGTTTTGAGGATAATCGTAGTCGGAATGGGCAAGGTCGGCAACACCGTTGCGGAACAGCTCGCCCTCGAATTGCACGATGTAACCGTTATAGATAAAGATGAAGATGCACTCAACGAAGCCGTGCAGAATTATGATGTAATAGGCGTTGAAGGCAACGGCGCGGTTTGCCGCACCCTGCGCGAAGCCGGAGCAGAAGACTGCGACCTGCTTATCGCCCTTACCGGGAGCGACGAAGTCAACCTTCTGTGCTGCCTGCTCGCAAAAAATCTCGGCGTCAAAAGCACAATAGCGCGCGTAAGGAATCCCGAATACAACAGTGAAATTTCAATTATACAGGAAAGCCTCGGTCTTGCAAGGTCCGTCAATCCCGACAAAGAGGCAGCTGCCGAAATTCAGCGTATTTTCAAGGTACCTGTTGCAAGAAATGCCGATGTGCTCGCAAAAGGTAAAATGGAGCTTTTGAGCTTTGTTGTGAACAGTGATTGCACTCTCTGCGGCAAAGCGTTGAAGGATTCATTCGCGAAATTCAAAGTCCCCTCCCTCGTCTGTGCAGTTGAACGCCGCGACGATATTTTCATACCCGACGGCAATTTCACCGTGCAGGAGGGCGATATGGTTGCCGCACTCGTTCCCACACCGGATGTAACCGACTTTTTCAAGCACATAGGGCTTCGCAGCAGTAATATGAACAATGTTATGATACTCGGCGGCGGCAGAATTGCGAACTACCTTGTAAAAAGCCTTACACGCCTTAATATCAATGTTACCATAATTGAAAAAGACCGCGCTACCGCAGAGGAATTAAGTTTTCTCTACCCCAAGGCAAATGTTATATACGGCGACGGCTCCAACCGCTCGCTGCTGCTTGAAGAAGGGCTGTGCGAAGCCGATGCCGTGTGCTGTCTTACCGGTATAGACGAAGAAAACATCGTGCTTGCACTATTTGCAAAAAAAGTTGCGCCCGATATTAAAGTTATAACAAAAATCAACCGCACATCATTCGAGGAGGTCACAAACACGCTTGATATAGGCAGTGTTATTTACCCCAAAAACACCACCGCAAGCATTATACTTCAGTATGTAAGAGCTTCCACAGGCAACAACAAAGTCAGCGATGTTGAAAAACTTACGAGGATCATCAACAACAAGGTTGAAGCCATAGAATTCTCGGTAAGTGAGCAGAGCAAGGTGATCAATAAAACTCTGCTTGATCTGCAGCTTAAAAAGAACACTCTGATAGGCAGCATCAGCCGCGACGGCAAAGCATTCATCCCCCACGGCTCAGACTCAATAAACGCCGGCGACACTGTTGTTGTTATTACAACGCAGCGTCTTGCCGATATCGATGATATTCTTGACTGACAGGTGAATTATGAACAAACGAATGATTTTGCGTATATTGGGCATTTTGCTTTTCATAGAAGCGGGATTTATGCTGTTCCCCGCACTTGTTGCCCTGATATACGGTGAGACTATAATAATTACATATTTAATATGCGCGGCTTTGTGCGCTGCCTGCGGCTTTGTAATGTTCTTATTCAAGCCGAAAACCAAAACCATTTACGCGCGTGACGGTTTTGCGGTCGTTGCTCTCGGTTGGATCGTAATGAGTTTTTTGGGCGCAATACCTTTCACGGCAAGCGGCGAAATACCGTCGTACCTTGATGCACTGTTTGAAATAGTTTCCGGCTTTACCACTACCGGCGCAAGCATACTGTCGAATATAGACGCACTTTCAAAAGCCTCAATATTCTGGCGCAGCTTTTCGCACTGGATAGGCGGTATGGGTATGCTCGTTTTTATTATGGCTGTGCTGCCCCTTGCCGGCGGCGGCGGCAATATTCACCTTATGCGCGCAGAAAGCCCCGGTCCGGATGTAGGTAAGCTCGTGCCGAAATCGAACCGCACTGCAAGAATCCTATACGGCATTTACCTTGCAATGACAGTGCTTGAAACCGTGATATTACTCATAGGCGGTATGCCCCTTTTCGACAGTATCACACTGAGCCTCGGCACCGCGGGTACCGGCGGTTTTTCCATAAGCAATGCCGGTTTTTCGATTTATTCACCGTTCTGCCGGGCCGTAATTACGGTGTTTATGATTCTTTTCGGCGTAAACTTCAGCCTGTATTACCTTATACTTTGCAAAAAATTCAAAGATGTATTCCTTAACAGTGAGCTTCATATATATTTAGGTACCATTATTATCTCGCTTACGGTTATTTCGCTGAATATTCGCGATATGTTTGACAACTACTTTGAAGCTGTTCACCACGCGGCATTCCAGATCGGCTCGCTCATCTCTTCTACCGGCTATTCCACAGTGGATTTCGACCAATGGCCGAATCTGAGCAAAATGATTTTGCTGCTGCTTATGTGCATGGGCGCAATGGCAGGCAGTACCGGCGGCGGCTTCAAGGTTTCGAGAGTAATGATCCTTTTCAAAACCGCACGCCGCGAAATCCGCAAGCTGTCACATCCGCGTAATGTAACGGTCGTTACTATTGACGGCAAGCGCGTAAGCGATGATGTTATTCACAGCACCTGCGGCTATTTCGTTATATATATGATGATCATGCTTACTTCGTTCCTTTTGGTATCCATTGACAGCGAATCCGATATGACTACTACGATCACATCAGTAATAGCCACGCTCAACAATATAGGTCCCGGCTTCGGCAAGGTGGGTGCCGCCTGCAACTACGGCGGCTGCGCTCCGCTTTCAAAGGTGGTTTATATCGTTAATATGCTCATAGGCAGGCTTGAAATTTTCCCGTTCTTCTTCATTTTCTCGCCGTCAGCCAAAAAATTTTTCCGGAAAAGGAGTAATAAAATATGATAAACATAGCGCTTGTAGGCACTTGGCATGTTCACTTTAAAGGCTACGCAACGGAAGCCGCAAAAAACGAGAACTGCCGAATCGTCGCCCTTTGGGATAACAATACCGAAAACGGCAAAGCCGCGGCAGAACAGTTCAACTGCGAATTCATTGAGAATTACGACGAACTTCTTGCAAGAAAAGATATTGATGCGGTTATGGTCTGCACATCAACAGATTTACATAAGGATGTTATGATAAAGGCTGCAAACGCAGGCAAGCACATATTCACGGAAAAAGTGCTTTGCTTCACCGAGGCCGACGCACTCGAGGTTGCCGATGCGGTTAAAAAGAGCGGCGTGAAATTCTGCATTTCATTTCCGTGGCGTACAAGGTCGGACTTCTTATGGGTCAAAGATGCCGTTGACGGCGGTCTTATAGGTCAGGTCAATTACTGCAGAATGAGGAATGCACACAACGGCGCTTCTTCCGATTGGCTGCCCGAAACATTTTACGACAAAAAGACCTGCGGCGGCGGTGCCATGATGGACCTCGGCGCGCACTCTATGTATATACTCAACTGGCTGCTCGGTGAGCCTGAAAAAGCTTCCTCTGCATTTACAAATGTTATTGTAAAATCCGTTGAGGATAACGCAGTCACCCTGCTCACATACAAAAACGGTGCCATCGGCGTAAGCGAAACCGGCTTCGTTGCCGAAAACAATCCGTTTGAGCTTGAGCTTGTAGGTTCAAATGGTACGATTCTTGCAGGCGGCTTCACCGATAAGCTCTGCTACAATATCGGCGACGGCTGGGTTTTCCCGAAGCTCGGCAAGGGCGCGGAAGCTCCGCTCACTTCGTGGATAAACGGTATTGTCAACGGTACGGAAATCCCCTACAACATTGACGATGCTGTTGCGCTTTCCAAAGTAATGGAAATGGCATATAAAAGCATTATATAATCGCCGCATCAATATAAGAGGAAACGATTATGCCGTTAACGATAATAAGAGAAGACATAACCAAAATTGAATGTGATGCAATCGTTACCCATGACAAATCATCATTTCGGATAAGTGAAAAACTCTAAACCGATATTGTGTCTTTTATTGATGATAATTATGTTGACGAGCATTATGATTTCAGCAGCCGTTCTGCAGAATGTGAAAGCCTAATGCTTCAGGATATTGCGCCGGACGACAACATCATATTGCAATGTGCGGATAAATATATGACGGATGCACAATGTTATAAAAAAGCAAACATCGACCGTAAGCTGTTTTCAAAAATCAGAAGCGATAAACTCTATAAGCCGAGTAAGGCAACAGCGTTGGCATTTGCTATTGCACTTGAACTTCCGCTGTCGGAAACAAAAGATATGTTAATGAAAGCCGGTTTTGCTTTGTCGCACAGTAATAAGTTTGATATTGTTATTGAATACTTTATTACTAACGAAAATTACAATATTTTTGAAATAAACGAGGCCCTGTTCGCTTTTGATCAGAGCTTATTGGGCGTGTGAAAACTTCTACCGATATTCGACACCTTGAGTATTGATTAAAAAGAACAAATCCGTATAATTGTAATTGGAAGGGGGATTTTAGTTTGAATGATTATGAATTCGGCAATTACATTTTCAAAAAGCGGCAAGAAACAAAATTGTCCCAATCACAATTAGCGGATATTTTAGGTGTTACAAACAAGGCTGTTTCAAAGTGGGAAAACGGGAAAGCAAAACCGACAACTGACACATTGAGAAAGATGGCAGCATTGTGGCAGATACCGATTGATAAATTGTTAAATGCAAGGGACAGAGAGAAGGAAATGGAAATTTCAAAAATAGTTATAACCGGCGGACCGTGTGCCGGCAAATCAACAGCTATGAGTTGGGTGCAAAACGCATTTACACAAATGGGATATACCGTTTTGTTTGTACCGGAAACAGCAACTGAGCTGATCACCGGCGGCGTTGCCCCTTGGACTTGCGGAACAAATAATGATTATCAGAAGTGTCAAATGAAGCTTCAAACAGAAAAAGAAAAGGTATTTGAAGCAGCAGCAAAAACAATGCCTGTCGAAAAGGTGTTGATTGTATGTGACAGAGGTACTCTTGATAATAAGGCATATATGGATCCTGTTGAATTCAATGCCGTTCTCTCATATATGAATACCAATGAAGTGGAACTCAGAGATAATTATGATGCGGTTTTCCATTTGGTTACTGCCGCAAAAGGTGCAGAGGAGTTCTATACTACGGTTAACAATACTGCACGAACCGAAACGGTAGAAGAAGCTGCCGAGCTTGATGATAAATTGATTTCAGCCTGGACAGGCCACCCGCATTTTCGTGTTATTGACAACACATCTGACTTTGAAGGAAAGATGAGACATCTTATTTCGGAGATATCGGCATTTTTGGGCGAGCCGGAGCCGTATGAGATAGAACGAAAATATCTTATTGAATATCCTGATATTAAGTGGCTTGAATCCAATCCTAATTGCCAAAAGGTAGAAATTATCCAGACTTATCTGAAATCCAATGAAAATGATGAGGTCAGGGTAAGACAACGAGGCTTTAACGGTCATTACATATACTTTAAGACCATAAAACGAAAAGTTTCCGATGTGAAGCGTGTTGAAATTGAAAAGCGGCTTTCACAAAACGAATACTTGACTTTGCTTATGGAAGCCGATACATCAAAGCGTCAGATACGCAAAACAAGATATTGCCTCACTTTTGAAGGACAGTATTTCGAAATTGATGTTTATCCGTTTTGGAATGATAAAGCAATTGCGGAAATTGAACTCAGTGATGAAAATGTTGAGATCACTTTCCCGAAACAAATAAAAGTAATAAAAGAAGTTACGGACGATGAATCATATAAAAATTCATCACTGGCAAAAATATAAGGATGGATAATATGTGGCTGTTTGATAAACTGTTCAAGAAAAATGATAGCTCTCAAAAAAAGCAAAATGTATCCGACAACCAAGAGCAACAAAGTGTTATTGTACCGGAGCATTTAATGACATCACAATATGCGGCACTGTTTTTACAGACAAAAGAGCAAGCATATCAAAAAGCTTATATACATCAGTTAACTGATATCGGTTTCAGTCAAAATAATGCCGAAAGAATGTTTGAGTTTGAATGTGATGTAATTCGCAAGCACGGAAAACAATACCTTACTCACCCACAATTTACACAGCTTTGGTTTTTCGGTTTAAGTCAACCCTTCTTTCTGAATTATCCGAAAACCAAATACGATATTCTAAAAGAAAAATTTTTTACGATGAGCGAATTGTGTAAGATTATCGACGAGGCGGAATGGCATTTTTGGAATAGTCATGACAAAATTCTTTCAGATGAAGTTTGGAAAGAAATATGTGAGTGGAGATTAAAAGGCAGCGGCGCCGAATTTGCATCAAATTATTTTGATATGATAGTAAATGAGACAGGTATACCCGGCGAAAACATAGGAAACTATTGCGGCTTGCAAGGAAGACATTTAGATAAATACAAATGGAGTTAAGATTGTCGCTTTCCATGCGACCTCTGACTGCAAACGAACAGCTATAATGTGATTGTAAGGTTGAGAAACCAAGCGATCACATTATTATTTTGGAGGAAAAACAGTATGGAAAAAGCAAAAACCGACATCACGGAATTGGTATTTATTCTCGACAGAAGCGGCTCAATGGCAGGTCTTGAAAGCGATACTATCGGCGGATTTAACGCATCGATCGAAATACAAAAGGAAAAATACGGGTGGGAATTCCTTTTCATAGGTGCAAACATCGACTCCGTTGAGACCGCAAAGGATTTCGGTATCGGAGCCGACCGCGCAGTTAATTGCCATGCCGACCCCAAAGGCACCGAGGTCGTTTTCAACGCCGTAGCGAATACCGTTTGTATGATGAGAAAAAGCGAATCAATTGACAATTGGAGCGAAAGTATTACGGAAGATTATAACAACCGCAGATAAAAAAATCTTTAATTATTAACAAAAATTCGGCAGATTTCCGCATTGACCGTTTGGTTACTCGGAAAATCTGCCGAATATTAATTTCGTTTTTTCACCCTGCGCTTATTTTACATTTTCGTAAAGTTCCAGCGCCGCCGCCACGGTCTTGTCCATATCAAGATATTTATACAGTCCGAGCCTGCCGCCGAAAATTACTTTGCTCTCGTCCTGTGCGAGCTCACGGTATTTTTCGTAAAGCGCGTTGTTGCGTTCATCATTCACAGGGTAATACGGCTCGTTTTCGCCGTTGAATTCCTGCGGATACTCCCTTGTTACCACAGTAACCGCTGAATCGGAATTTTCAAAATGCTTATGCTCGATTATGCGTGTAAACGGCACTTCGCGCTCTGTATAGTTTATAACCGCATTGCCCTGAAAATCGCTTGTATCGAGTATTTCAGTATCAAAACGCAGCGAACGGTAATTAAGACTGCCGAGCGAATAACCGTAAAATTCATCTATTCTGCCTGTAAAAATCACGGTTTTTGCTTTTGAGTCAAGCTCTGCGCGGTTTGCAAGGTAATCGGTATTAAGCAGAATGTCGGCACCGTCAAGCATTTTTTCAACCATTGCGGTATAGCCGCCCACGGGTATGCCCTGATACTTATCATTAAAATAATTATTATTGTACTCAAATCGGAGCGGCAGCCTTTTGATAATAAACGGCGGCAGCTCACGGCAATCCCTGCCCCACTGTTTTTCGGTATAACCCTTTACGAGGATTTCGTAAAGCTCCCTGCCAACAAGGTTAATTGCCTGTTCCTCAAGGTTTTCGGGGTTTTCCTTATATTCGCTGCTTACGCCCTCGGCGATTTTTGCTTTTGCCTGCTCGGCTGTTTCAACGCCCCAAAGCTCGTGAAAAGTGTTCATATTGAACGGCATACTGAAAATCCTACCCTTATAATTGGCTTTAGGCATATTTATAAATGAATTAAAATCTGCAAAGCGATTTACATACGCCCACACCTTTTCATCTGATGTATGAAAAATATGAGCACCGTATTTATGAATATTAATGTTTTCTGTATTTTCGGTATAGATGTTGCCGCCGATATGGCTGCGCTTATCAACCACAAGGCATTTTTTGCCGTTATCGAGTGCTTCACGGGCAAATGCAGCACCGAAAAGCCCTGCACCCACTATCAGAAAATCATACATTTGCAATTTCCTCCATATTCAAAAGTTCTTTATAACGCTTACAGGCATTGCCTACGGAAACGCTCCACGGCTTATAAAGTGTTCCGGCAGCATTAAGACCGACTTTTTTCAGATTTTCGGTATCGCTGATAATTGTCTGCACCTTATCGGCAAGTTTTTCCGGCACCTCGGGTGTAAACCAGCCGTTTTCGCCGTCGACCACGCCGTAAGCGGAATCGCTGCCCTCTGCAAAAAGCGAAGCACATTCACAAGCTGCCGCTTCTTTAACAACGATTGCGGCAGTATCGAATGTAGAAAGGAACAGGAACAAGTCGGTGATGGAATAGAATACTCGCAGCTCCTCGCGTTCTTTTACCGCGCCCGTAAAAATCACCTTACCGTCAAGACCGAGCTTTGTAACATATTCTTTCATTTCGCCGAGCTCGAAGCCCTCACCGACAAGGAACATTCTGAAATCAACGCCTCGGTCACTGAGTATTTTAAGACCGTCAAGAATAAGCTTTATATTTTTGTACCATTGCATCCTGCCTATAAACGAGAACACCGGGCAGCCGTCGGGTACATTATATTTCTTTTTGAGTGCCTCACACTTTTCGGGTGCCGCCTTGCCGCACTGCAGATCCACACCGTTTTCCATAACTCTGCATTTACCGGTAAAGCCTACGCGGCGCAGGGCGGATTCGGAACCCTCGCTGACTATCCAGACCTCATCGGCGGCATTTACATTTGCTTTTAAGAATGCGTATGCGACCTTTTTCATAAGCGGCGTTTTTATGCGCGCTTCAAAATCCACATCATATTTAGTGTGGTAAGTAAGCACCACCTTCGCTTTGCCGCTTTTATTTACAAGGCGCACAAGCTCCGACGAACAAAGCGGCGCGTGGATATGGATAATATCAAAATCCATATTCTTAACATCTTTAATGATTTTGGGTACAAACGGCCAGCCTACGCGGTAGCTTACCTTTGCATTTGAGCCGAATGACATATACGGGTAAATCTTAAACCCGTATTTCTCGTAATCGGCATTGGGATAACGCGGCGTAACAAGTGTTACATCCACATCATCAAACTCATTAAGATAATGGCAGTAGTTATTTACGACCTGCGAAACGCCGTCAATTATCGGGTAGAAAGAATCGACGAATATGCCGACCTTTATTTTTTTAGACATAATTCATCCTCGTTTTCACAAAAATAGAAGGCTGCCGAAATCGGTAGCCTTTATTGTAGCACATTTATATAAATATTTCCACTGTTATTTGCGCAAATCGGCTAAATCACTTTCGGCTTCGCTCTGCGTATAGCCGCCGGGTGTGTTCAAAAAGTTTTTCACGCTGCCGGAATACCGCGCGCACCACCCCGAAATTTGAGCATCGGTCATTTCAAGCTTATGCACATCGGTAAGCGATTTTATCAGTTCAATGAGCGTTTCTTCATCGGCACCGATGGTTTTAAGGTAATCTTCATATACTTCCGGCGCGGCACTTTTCGCTTTTTTTATAAACGGCTCGAAAAATGCCGTACACGCCCTGCCGTGAGGGATGCCGAAATTTTCGGTGAGTATATAACCAACGGTATGCGGGAACGCCGCGCCGCAGATATTAAGCGCCATACCCGCCCATATTGAGCCGTAATAAAGAGCATCGCGCGTTGCTTCGCACGGCTCGGCGCCGCTATCACGCAGCTCACAAAGACCTTTGTATATAAGCGGCAGAGCCGTATTGCAATACTGCTTTGCAAAAAGTCCGCATTTGGGTGAGAACCTGCTCTCCGTAGCGTGTGCAAAAGCATCAAGTGCCGTGCTGAGCGTTGCGTTAAAGCTTACGGAATATGTGTAGCGCGGGTCAAGGAACGACACCGCCGCATAGCAATCTGCGCCCGATATGCTTTTTTTAGTCATATTTTTATCGTTGGTGAGAACCGAAACGCCCGTTACCTCGCTGCCCGTGCCGCTTGTGGTACCTATAAGTGCCACCGGAAGAGCCGGCGAGGGTATTTTGCGATTATACAGTCCGTCAATATCGAATTGCGGATTTTCAGCACACAGTGCAATAGCCTTTGCCGAATCAAGCGGCGAGCCGCCGCCTATACCCAAAACAAACTCTGCGCCGAATTCGCGCGCAGCCGCACCGCCTTTTATTACGGACGATGCAAGCGGATTCTGACTTATTTCATCAAAAACCGAATAAGCGATCCCCTGACCTTCAAGCGCACTCACGGCATCATCGAGAGCGCCGCTGAGCTTTGCCGAGCTTTTGCCCGTTACGATAAGGCACTTTTTGCCGAACGAAGAAAAAACAGAGGCATTTTCGGCAACACAGTTTTTGCCGCTTATAAGCCTTACGGGCATAAATGCATTTTCAGCCATTGAAACCATCCTTTGCTTGTTAATTTTTTGTCATCATTTTAATAAATTTTATACCAAATATATACCATTTCGCAGTTGAAATTGCAAGAGTATTATTGTATAATATTATAAATTATCTTGGGGGAATGTGTGTTGAAAAACAACGGCAGCCGCCGGCTTCTGCAAGGCTTCGATATTTTCATCCTTATAGCCGTGCTCGCGGTAACCGGGTGTGTGTACTTTTTCACGCGTCATACCGAGTCCGGCAAAAGCGCCGTCGTTACCGTTGACGGCAAAACCGAGCGCGTGCTTGACCTT
The DNA here is from genome assembly GCA_045616765.1 of Acutalibacteraceae bacterium. GTDB lineage: Bacteria > Bacillota > Clostridia > Oscillospirales > Acutalibacteraceae > DTU089. The sequence goes on along the minus strand of JAZLHL010000031.1, from coordinate 11,897 downwards.
TCCGTTGACACCACCGTTCAGTTTGATACCGACCCCCGCGTAACGCTTATTGTCGAAAACGGCACGGTGCGGTTCGCCGATGCCCTTTGCCCCGACAAAATCTGTGAGCGCACCGGTGCACTCAAAAACGCGGGCGACACCGCCGCGTGCATACCCGCAAAAACGGTAGTTACCGTTACGGGTGAGCGTACCGTTGATGCCGTGGTTTACTGATATGAAAAACTCACCTGCAAAAAAAGCCGCGCTTATGGGCGTTTTCGGTGCCGAGGCAATAGTACTCGGTTTTCTTGAATCGCTCATACCGCCCGTGGTACCCGTACCCGGCGTTAAACTCGGCTTTTCAAATATAGTCACTATGTTCTGCGCCTCGGCATTGGGGGCGAAATATGCATTCGGCGTAACACTGTTCAAGGCGGCATTTGCGCTTTTCACACGCGGCACCACAGCATTTTTTATGAGCCTTTGCGGCGGTCTTCTGAGCCTTGCAGCGATGCTTGTTCTATTCCGTTTTGCAGATAAAAAGGCAGGTTACATAGGCATCGGCATTGTCTGCGCGGTGCTTCACAATGTGGGGCAGCTCGCAGTTGCGGCAGCCGTTTTCGGCACATCGGTGCTCTCAATAACCGCACCGCTTCTTGCAGCAGGCGCCGTAACGGGCGTGATTACGGGTACTGTTTTAAAACTCACCAATCCCGTTCTGCTTCGCCAGACTGAATTTATAAATAACGGTAATACCGTCAATAAGGAGTAGATTGCACAATGTTTAAACACACTCCGGGCATACTCACCCCCGTTGCCAAGGGCAGAGGCGGCGTGAGTGTTGCTCACAACAAAAATACGGAGGATTGTCCGGCAATAAGAATGCCCGCGCCCGAAAAGGTAGTGCTGCCTATGCAGCAGCATATCGGTGCACCGTGTATCCCCACAGTTAAGGTGGGCGATACCGTCAAGGTCGGTCAGGTCATAGGCGACAGCGACAAGTTCGTCTGTGCCCCCATACACGCCTCCATAAGCGGCACTGTCAGCGCCGTTTCCGACACGGTGCTTGCAAACGGCAAGATCGCCCCTGCGGTCACCATTGATTCCGATGGGCAAATGGAGCTTTTTGAAGGTATTGAGCCGCCGGTAATAAACACCACCGAGGACTTTATGAAAGCGGTGCGCGCTTCCGGTCTTGTAGGCTTGGGCGGTGCAGGCTTCCCCTCTCATGTAAAGCTCACCGTTTCACCCGACAAACCCATTGATATGCTTATAATAAACGCCGCAGAATGCGAGCCGTTCATTACCGTTGACTACCGCGAATGTGTCGACAATTCGCTCAATATAGTCAAGAGCATCAATTTAATAAAGCAGTACCTGCACATTAAAAATGCGGTCATAGCCGTTGAAGATAACAAGCCCAAGGCGATTGAAACGCTCGCAAAGCTTGTGGATGAACTGTGCGACGGCTCCGTAAAGGTAATGGCACTTAAATCCCGTTACCCGCAGGGTGCGGAAAAGATGATGGTTTACTCCGTTACGGGCAGAGTTGTGCCGCAGGGCAAGCTCCCCGCGGATGTCGGCTGCATAGTTATGAATGTTGCCTCCTGCGCATTCGTAGGCAGGTACCTTGAAACCGGCAAACCTCTTGTAAGCCGTTCGCTCACGGTTGACGGCTCGGCAATAATCAAACCGCAAAATGTTCGCGTTCCGATAGGCACCAACCTCAACGAGCTGCTTGAATTCTGCGGCGGCGTCAAAGGCGACCTTGAAAAAGTGCTTGCGGGCGGTCCCATGATGGGCACCGCGCTCATAAGCACCGATGTTCCCACCATTAAGAGTTACAATGCCGTGCTCGCATTCTCGAAAGGCACACTGCCGTTTAAAGAAGACCATGACTGCATAAGATGCGGCAGATGCTCAAGCGTATGCCCCATGGGTCTTATGCCCACAATGGTAATGCGCTCGGTAAAGGCACGCGATATTGACGGACTCAAAAAGAGCAATGTTACCGCTTGTATGCAATGCGGCTGCTGCGCTTACACCTGCCCCGCGGGCAGACCGCTCGTGCAGTACCTCGTGCTTGCAAAAGATATGCTCAGAGAGGAGGCGGCTAAAAAATGAGTTACAACGCCCTTATACAGAAAATAAAACCCACGGTAACATCATCGCCCCATGTAAGAAGCTCCGCTACCTCACGCGGACTTATGCTTGATGTTATTATCGCACTCCTGCCCGCACTTGCGGCTTCGGTGTATTTCTTCGGTCCGCGTGCATTCGTTGTAACCGTAATAAGTGTTGCATCGTGCATGCTGTTTGAATACGCTTCAAGAAAGCTTATGCACCGTTCAAATACTCTCGGCGATTTAAGTGCCATAGTTACGGGCTTGCTTTTAGCCTTTAACCTTCCCTCAAACATTCCGTTCTGGCTCATCCCGATTGGCTGCTTCGTTGCAATCGTAATAGTCAAGCAGTTCTTCGGCGGCATCGGTCAGAATTTCGTAAACCCCGCCCTTATGGGCAGAATCGTGCTTATGGTTTCGTTCCCGTCGGCTATGTCAACATGGATAGAACCGTATAAATGGCACGAAGCGGTCGATGCGGTCACCACCGCCACTCCCCTCTATGTGCTGCAAAGCGGCGAGGGCGAAATGCCCACACTTCTGCAGATGTTCATAGGCGACAGAGCCGGCTGCCTCGGTGAGACCTGCGCGGCGGCACTGCTGCTCGGCGGTCTGTACCTTGTAATCAGAAAGGTAATAAGCCCCGTTATTCCGCTTACATATATGGGTACGGTCGCAATATTCATGGCAATCGCAGGCAAGGGCGATGTAAACTTCATCCTTTACAACCTTTTAGGCGGCGGTCTTATTATAGGTGCCGTATTTATGGCGACCGACTATGCCACCTGCCCCCTCACCTTCAAGGGCAAAATCGTTTACGGTATAGGCTGCGGTCTTGTTGCAAGCGTAATAAGATTTTTCGGCAGCTACACCGAAGGCGTATCGTTCTCGATAATCCTTATGAACCTGCTTGTTCCCCATATCGACAATCTCACAAAATTAAAGCCCTTTGGCTATGTTAAAGAAAAAAAGGTCAAGGAGGCTGATGCAAAATGAAAGGCAAGGATATTAAAGAAATCGCCGTTATCACGGTAACGCTTTTCCTTATTGCCGCAATATGCACCGCTTTACTTGCGGGCACCAATCTTCTCACTAAGGATAAAATCGAAGAAATCACCGTTCAGCAGGAAACTGCGGCAAAGGCGGCTGTGCTCGCCGATGCGGCTTCATTCTCGGAAGCGAAAACACTTAACGGCACAGACGGCGAGTTTACATACTTTGAAGGCTACGATAAAAGCGGCGCCGTTATCGGTTATGTTTTCCCCATCAGCACAAAGAGCTACGGCGGCGACCTTGCCTGTATGGTCGGCGTTATGAGCAAAACCGAAAGCATCAGCGGCGTTAAGATTACCGCTATAAATGACACCGCGGGTCTCGGTATGAAAGCGAAAAACGATGAATTCGTTGAACAGTACATAGGCAGAAGCGGCGTTATAGGCGTTAACAAAAACGCCTCAACAGATACCGAAATTCAGGCAATAACGGGCGCCACAATTACCTCGAAGGCGGTAACCGGCGCAGTAAACAAAGCCTTCGCACAATTTACTATGATAACGGCAGGTGATAATAATGGCTGAGAATAAATGCTCGTTAAGAAAAGAATTTACAAAAGGTCTTTTAAAAGAAAACCCCGTTCTGAGGCTCGTTCTCGGCACCTGCCCCACCCTTGCGACCTCCACCTCAATGGTCAACGCAATCGGTATGGGTATTTCGGCAACACTCGTTCTTGTTTGCTCGAACATAGCCATTTCCGCACTCAGAAAAGTCATTCCCGATAAGGTAAGAATACCGGCTTACATAGTCATTATCGCATCGTTCGTTACAATGGTGCAGATGGTCGTAAAAGCCTTTGTGCCCGCGCTCAACGATGCGCTCGGCGTATATCTTCCCCTTATAGTTGTTAACTGCATAATCCTCGGCAGAGCCGAAGCGTTCGCAGGCAAAAACAAGGTTCTCGCCTCTGCAGTTGACGGTCTGGGCATGGGCATCGGCTTCACCGCCGCTCTGTTCTGTATGTCACTTATACGCGAATTTCTCGGCAACGGAACGCTCTTTGCCGATGCACAGAATCTTTTAGGCGTATTCGGTGACAATGTACTCGGCGGCTTCAACGGCGTAACCGTTCTTTCTCAGCCGATGACGATATTCATTCTTCCCGCAGGCGGTTTCTTTGTATTCGGTATGCTTATTGCGCTTGCAAACAAGCTCAGCGAAAAGAAGCATCTGCCGAAGGCGGAGCTTCACGGATGCGAGCATTGCCCCATGGCTGAAAACTGCACCCGCAAAACAGTCAGAAAGGAGGATGCTGCTATATGACCGCAACACAGTTCTTTTCAATTCTTATGACCGCCATACTTACCGAGAATTTCGTTCTTTGCAAGTTCCTCGGCATCTGCCCGTTCCTCGGTGTTTCAAAAAAAGTGGATACCGCACTCGGTATGAGCCTTGCGGTTATATTTGTTATGCTTCTTTCAACCGCGGTTACATATCCGCTCAACACCTTCCTCAACAATCACGATCTCGCATACCTGCAAACAATAGTCTGCATACTCGTTATTGCCGCGCTCGTTCAGCTTGTTGAGATAATACTTAAAAAGTATATCAAGTCACTTTACAATGCGCTCGGAATTTATCTGCCGCTTATAACCACCAACTGTGCCGTGCTCGGCGTAGTTCTTCTCAATTTCGACAACGGCTATTCATTCGGCGTTTCCATGGTAAATACTCTCGGCGCGGGCGTCGGCTTCCTTGTAGCCATGCTCATATTCGCAGGTGTCCGTTCAAGACTTGAAACGGCGGATATTCCCCCGTTCCTCAAAGGTCTTCCCTCAACACTCGTTGCCGCTTCCATCACATCCGTTTCGTTCCTCGGCTTCTCGGGCGTTGTTGACGGAATTTTCGGTTAAGGAGGGCGCATTATGACATCAACAATCATTCTTCCCATCGCTCTCGTTGCAATAATCGGTCTTATCGCCGGTCTCGGCCTTGCAATAGCATCAAAGGTTATGGCTGTTCCGGTAGATGAAAAAGCCGAACAGATCGAAGCCGTACTTCCCGGTGCAAACTGCGGTGCCTGCGGCTTCTCCGGCTGCTCGGGTTATGCTGCGGCACTTTCAAGCGGCAAGACCGCCGAAACCAACCGCTGCGCTCCGGGCGGAACCGCAGTTGCCGCGCAGGTCGCGGAAATTATGGGTACTGCGCCATCAAGCGTTTTGCCCACCACGGCGGTAGTGCTCTGTATGGGCAACTCCGCAAATGCAGAAAACAAAATGGAATACAAGGGCGTTAAAAGCTGCCGAATGGCTTCACAGCTTTTCGGCGGTGCAAAGGAATGCACATACGGCTGCCTCGGTCTGGGCGACTGTGTTGCCGCCTGCCCCTACGATGCAATTCACATCTGTGACGGCGTTGCGCGTGTTTCGACCATCGCCTGCCACAGCTGCAAGGCTTGTGTAAACACCTGCCCCAAGGGTATTATAAAAATGCTGCCGCTTAATGTTACGCAGGCAGCGGTGCTCTGCAACAACCACGAAAAAGGCGCGCAGGCGCGCAAGCATTGCAAGGCAGCTTGCATAGGCTGTATGAAATGCGTTAAGGCGTGCGAGCACGAGGCTATTATATTTGAAAACTTCAAGGCGACCGTTGACCCCGAAAAATGCGTGGGCTGCGGCAAGTGCCACGGAGTTTGCCCCGTAGGCTGCATAGACCTTATTACCCCCAAGGCATAAAAAATAAATCATTATTATATAAACGGAGCTGTAAAAAACAATCTTTTTGCAGCTCCGATTTTAAAATGAGGTGTCTTTTTGAAATTTAACGGCAAAAAATTTAAAATTATGCAGATAAGCGATGTGCAGGATACGCAGCGCACCTCTGTTGATACTCTTAATTTTATGCGCGCTCTGCTCGGCAGCGAAAAACCTGACCTTGTTATTCTCACGGGCGACCAGGTAAAAGGCTACGGTTTAACACTCGGCATAGGCGACAAAAAGAAGAACACCGAAACAACCATACGCAACATTCTCGCACCGATCACCGAAAGAAACACACCGTTCACATTCACATACGGCAATCATGACAGAACCGATGCGGCAAGCCTTGAATTCCAGACCGAAATTTATGAAAGCTATTCAAGCTGCGTAAATAAAGATGCTTTTGCTCGTTATAAATCAACGGACTGTATGTGCTTCCCAATTTACGCCAGCGATGGCAAAACGCCTGTTTTCGCCGTATATGCAATAAACGACTGCCATCAGGTCGATGGTAAATATCACGGTATTACAGATGAGCAGATACAATGGTGCAAGGATACCGCCGAGGCGCTCGCCGCTGAAAACGGCGGTAAAAAAGTGCCGACGATAGTATTTGAGCATATACCCGTTTACGAAATGTACGAAATACTTAAAGAGGTGCCTAAGAACTCGCCCGGCGCACTTGAAGGCAACAGAACACACCGCGGTAAATATTATGTAATTACCGACGAAATGGCGGCGCGCGGTGAATATATGCATGAAAACATCGCCTGCTTCGGCGGCGGCAGCAAGCAGTTTGACGGTTGGTGTGAGCAGGGCAACATTGTTGCGGCATATTTCGGGCACGACCATATAAACACATTTACCGGCAAGCTGCGCGGCATAGAGCTCGGCTACACGCCCGGCGCAGGCTTCAATATTTACGGTCCCGGTCTTGACAGAGCCGCAAGAGTGTTTGAATTTGACGAAAGCGGCAGTTATACTACACGGCTTGTAACTTACCGCGATTTGCTCGGCAAAAAAGTAAAAGAACCGTTAAAGCTGTTTATGTACGAGCACTCGCCGTCCTCCACCGATGATTTAAAGCGCAAACTCAAAAAGTGTGCACCCTATGCGGCGGCAACGGCAGCACTAATCGCGGCGGCGGTGATACTGAAAAAACGCCGCAGCAAATGACGCCTAATAGCACAGGATATACAATTTACACCCTTTAGGGTATATTGTGATATAATACCGCAAATTGATACCGATGAGGTATAATTTTACCGATAATTGTTGACAATAGCCCCTAAAGGGTGTAATATATGTTTATGAATGTAATTGCTGAATTTATCAAAGAAAACAGAAAGGCTGCCGGACTTACTCAGGAAGAGTTCGCTTTAAGAGCCGGGCTCGGTCTGCGATTTGTAAGAGAGCTTGAGCAGGGCAAACCGACAGTCAGAATGGACAAGGTGAATCAGGCTCTTTCAATGTTCGGCATGGAAGCAGTTCCGGGAAGAAAGGACGATAAATAATGGGAGAATACAGAACTGCTTTTGTTTATGTAAGAAATATTTTTGCCGGATTGTTGAAAGAAACGGATGAGGGTTATATGTTTGAATATGACAAACAGTATCTTCAGAACGAAAGTGCCTCCCCCGTAAGCCTTACCTTGCCGCTCAGAAATGAGCCTTACACCTCAAAAACCCTTTTTGCCTTTTTCGACGGGCTTATCCCCGAGGGTTGGCTGCTCGATATTGTTACACATAATTGGAAGCTCGACCCGAAAGACCGTTTCGGAATACTGCTTGTTGCCTGCAAGGACTGCATAGGCAATGTAACTATCGGGGAGGTGCGGTTATGAAATGTTTATGCTGCGGTAAACCCATCAAGGAAGGCAGCTCCGCAGAGCAGGAATATTGTTGGCATTTGAAATGCATTAAAAGCTTTTTCGGAACAAAGGAACTGCCCTATATAGAAATTACAGATGACATAATCAAGGCTCTTGCCGATGAAAGCACGAACAAAGGTCTTACCGTTCCCGGTGTTCAGAAGAAAATCTCGCTCCACCTTTCCGCCGAAAAGAACGAAAAACCGCGCCTTACGCTCATAAATTATCCGTCCGGGTATATTCTGAAACCGCAAACGGATGAATACCCCTCTCTGCCGGAGGCAGAGTTCATTGCAATGCAAATGGCGGAAATCGCGGGAATCAAAACCGTACCGCACGCTCTTGTAAAACTGAGCGGAGGGAAACTCGCTTATATAACACGCCGAATTGACAGAGCCGACAGGCAAATGCTCGCAATGGAGGATTTCTGCCAGCTCGACGGGCGCCTTACAGAAGATAAATACAAGGGTTCGTATGAAAGATGTGCAAAAATCATTTCCGGATTTTCCGCACAGCCCGGGCTTGATTTAACAGAGCTTTTTCTCCGTGTGGTTTTCTCTTTTGCAGTTGGCAATTCCGATATGCATCTTAAAAACTTTTCGCTGACGGAAACCGCAGAAAACAGCGGGAGCTACATTCTTTCAAAAGCATACGATATGCTGCCGGTAAACACGGTCAACCCTGCCGACAAGGAACAATTTGCTTTGACCTTAAACGGCAAAAAACGCAATCTTCATCGAAGCGATTTTCTGAAATTTGCCGACAACTGCAGCATTCAGCCGAAGGTTGCCGAAAAGCTTATTGATAAAGTTGTAAATAAAAGGGATGTTTTCGTCGAAGAATGCCGTAATTCGTATTTGCCGGTTGAGCTGCAGGAAGAGCTTATTGATTTAATACTTACAAGAATAGGTGTGCTTGAACAGCATAACGGCAAATAATCGCGGCAGTGGTGATACTGAAAAAGCAATGAATTTAATACCGATAAAACAAGCGGGCTGCGCCGAAGCGTATTTGCGTTTCGGCGCAGCCTTTTTGCAGCCGAAAGCAATGCCGGTTTTAAGAATGCCGCACCCGTGGGGCTCGAAAAATCGGAGGCAGATGCGCCGCTTTCGTGCCATGCGTGTGCAAAGCATAACGCGTGCCGAAAGCGACGCAAGGAAAAGCGAGTATCGCTTTTTCGTGTCAAGTCTGATTTTTCGAGCCCCGGGTTTTAACCTGCATTTATGTTAGAGAAAGGTTTGGGAAGTGTTTGGCGATATGTGTATTTATAAAGCCTATATCGCCGTCGCCTGAGGTGCCGCTGTAATCCAACCCGTGAATAATGCTGCCGTAAACCGCAAGTTCGGTCACAGTAAGGGCGTGTGCCGTGCCGCCGAGACCTGCCTGCATTATCGGCTCTATAACAAAACGGTAATCTGCGGGAACGGTGCCTTTTTGAAAATCACACAATGCGAAAATTTCGTCGGCTTTACTTCCGTTTATCCATGTGGGAATTTCGTACGGCTTTTGCGGTATGCTTTTTAAATACGTGCATTGATTTATTGCTCTTGTTCTGTATCCCGCACTCGAGGGTGTGTATGATGTATCAAAAGTGAATTGGCCGCTGATTAAATCTTTGTATTGTTTTTTCGTTCTTTGATATTTTGCAACTTTCAGGCTGCCGTAATATCTCCCGTATATTGCCCAATCATCATTGTAAATGTCGCAGGTGTTTCCTTTTTTTACGCCGTCCTTATCGTATACGGAAAGACGGTAGCCTATGACATTCTTATATGAATCCTCATTTACCTCATTCAGCCAATATCCGCCGCTCGCCGATGACCATGAACCGCTGCCGGAGCCTGAGCCCGTGCCGTTCCATGTACCGTCAATGGCAAAAGAAGATAGAGAGAATATTGTGAGAAGTGCCATGACGGTACATAAAATCATAAGCACCCTTTTAGATATATTATTGTTTTTCACTTATATACCAACCCCTTTTGGTTAAAACATATATTTGAAAATAGTATGAAAGATAAATGAAAAACAAAATTTTTCATACAAAAAACCCCGACATAAGTCGGGGCAAATAGTTTTCCTTTTTAGTTATTCAATGGTATAGTAACAGGTGCCGAAACAGTACTTGTCGGAATTGGCTTCGGCAAAATCCCAATCGTTTGTTAATATCTTGCCGCAATGAGGGCATTTTGCCGTGCCGGCTATGATTGCCGGGCATTTGTTTGAATCAACCATGCAACCGTCTATATCGCCAAGAAGATTCCTGTGATATTCAAATGATGGGCAATTATGGTCGCCGCAGTGTACACATTTCTGATTTGCAACTTCTTGAATTCGTGCTTTATATTCTGCTTCTCCGCCGTACATATTATAAATTTCGCGGCGGTCCTCTTCAAGCTCGGCTTCTCTGCTTTTGGTTGTCTGTGGTTCTGTCGGCTTGGGGGCTTCCGTAGGCTTCGGAGCTTCGGTGGGTTTAGGCTGCGGTTTTGTCGGCTCTGTTTTCGGGGCTGATGTTACCGGCGGAGTGTATTGCGTTTCTTTTTCGGTTGTTTTTTCTGTAATCTTTTCGGTTACTTTTTCAGTAGTTTTTTCACTCGTTTCCGGGGTTGTTGTTTCGGTCGGCTCTGCGTTGTATTCTACCGATACACCGACCGCTTTTTCTTTTTTGTTGTTTTCAAGTTCTATTTCAACAACTATATTTTTGCCTTCGGGTGTTACATCCCCGGTATCTTTTTTTGTTATCTCGGTACCGTCTGCGGTGGCTGCATTTTCAGCATTTTCTTCTTCAGTGGCAAATCTGAGAGTGAGAGGATACTGAAAAATAACCGAAGATTTCCCGCTGGCATCCCCCTCGCAGTAAACAAGCCTGTATTCACCTACCGCAAGATTTGCAAGCGGTATTCTGAATGTGCGTGACTCTGCCGATTCCGCATAAGCAAAGTTTATATATGCTTTACCGGCTTCGCCTTCTTTTTTGTATTCGCCGGCAGGGCAAATGCCGAGCCTTGACTCCTCGCCTGCAGGCAATTCTTCATTCAGCTCAACTACAAGCTCGCCCTCTTCTATTTTATATGTAATCGACTGCGCATCACCCTTGCCGCCGCAAGCCGCAAAGCACGCAAGCACAAAAACGACTGCCGACAATATGCAAATAAGCTGCTTGATTTTAATCTTCTTCATAACTATCCCTTTCAGAAAGTTTTATTTGGATGTAAACCGCACTCTGTACCCGTCCTCGCGTATTTCCACGACCTTTGCGAAGAATTTATCGGTATCGCCGAAGCTGAGGTTATCGTAAACATTCAAGCTCAAATCCGCTTTCAGTACAGCCTCCTTTGACGATACGGCGATGAAATAACCGACATTCGGTACATCGGAGGTATGCTTGCCATCCAATGTATAAAACACCGTTTTGACGGGTTTTTCAAGCAATACGGGCGGCTCATCTGCGGGTGAAAAGCTTATGCCGTACGGCTCGCCTATTCCCGTAATGCGTGAAAGCGTAATCGGCTCGTCCACACCCTTGGGCTTAACGGTAAACTCAGCATCAATTTTCAGTTCTTCGTTTATTGCGGCGCGTGTGGTGGGCGAAATAATAATCTGCCCGCCTGTCGTGTAGCTTTCTATTCTGCCGCATAAATTTACATTACTGCCGCACACGCCGTATTTGGTGCGTTTTTCACTGCCGATGTTGCCTACTATGACCGCTCCCGTATTTATACCTATGCCCATTTCAAGCTCCGGGTAGCCGTTTGCGGCATTCCATTCGTTGATTTCGCTCATTTTGAGCTGCATTTCGAGTGCTGCGGCAACCGCCTGCGCTGCGTGATTCAAACATTCTATGGGCGCGCCGAATATGGCAAATATGCCGTCGCCCATAAATTCGATTATTGTGCCGCCGTATTTCTGAATTATCTCGGTCATTTCACCGAGGTAGTGATTGAGCATTGTTACAAGCATTTGCGCATCGGTCTTTTCGCTCATAGCGGTAAAGCCGCGCAGGTCGCTCATCATAATGGTAATTTCGCGCTTCTTGCCGCCGAGGGCAAGTCCGTCGGGCGTATCGAGCAAGCCTTTGACGATTTCATCGGAAAGGTATCTGCCGAATGTTTCATTCAGCAGTTTATTTCTCAATTCAAGCTGATTGTTGAGCGCGCGTATTTTTTCCATTGCTTT
>JAZLHL010000030.1:0-8420 GCA_045616765.1 Acutalibacteraceae bacterium | reverse complement strand
TAATCGACCCACGCGCTTAAAAATGCGGCGGAGCGTGCAAGAATATCGCGGCACGCGGTGATTTCGCGGCTTAGAGCACCGTCAAGGGCATTGAGCGTGGCGGCACGCGCCTCCTCGCCCGAGGCGGAAATAAGTGCCATGACCGCTTCCGCTTCCGAAAGATCCTTTTTGCCGTTGAGGAATGCGCGTTTTGTAAATTCGCCTGCTTCTGCCGGAACGGCACCTGCATCGTAAACGGCGCGCAGCACGCGCTGAAGTATGTAAAGACCGCCGTGGCAGCTCAGTTCCACAACATCCTCGCCCGTGTAGCTTCGCGGCGCGCGGAAAACAAGCGCGATGGCTTCGTCAAGCTCAACTTCGCCGTCACGGACTTTACCGAAAAGCGCCTTATAGCCGCCCGTCTGTTCAATTTTTTTGCCGGAAACGGAGGTGAACACCGCATCGGCTATTTCAGCGGCGTGTTCGCCCGAAATGCGCACCACGCCTATGCCTGCCGCGGCTTGTGCCGTGGCAATGGCGGCTATTGTGGACATATTTTCAGCATCCTTTATGTAAAATTCAGCGTCCGGTCGAGCCGAAGCCGCCTTCACCGCGGTCTGTTTCGTCAAGCTCGGCAACTTCGAGTACGGGCAGGGGAGCAACGGGCATTACCACAAGCTGCGCAACGCGGTCGCCCGGCTCTATGGTGTAAGGCTCGTCAAAATGATTTATAAGGCTTGTGATTATTTCCCCGCGATAGTCGCTGTCGATAACACCGACGGCGTTTACCGGTGCAATACCGTGCTTGCGCGAAATGCCGCTGCGCGCAAATACGAATGCGCCGTAATTTTCACCCGGCAGCTCAATCGCAATGCCGGAGGGGATCTGCACGCACTTGTGCGGCTCTATTGTAACGGGCGCATCAATACAGGCAACGAGGTCAATGCCCGCGCTGCCGCTTGTTGCCCTTTGGGGAATAACTGCATTCTCGCGCAGCTTTTTGATTTTAAGTACTTCCATATTACTCACCACAGTCTGCCCGAAGCGGATTCTTCGGCATTTTTGGCGGCTTTGAGCCTTTCGACCTCGCGCTTGTATGTGTCGCGCTCGCTCTTTGCCTGCGCGGCATCTTCAAGGTAGGTTTTAAGCTGTGCGCGAAGATTGTCGGTCGATTCGCCGTTTTTCTTTGAAGCATCGGCATATTCGAGCGCAACAAGCACCGCCGCCTGCGTGGTGGAGATTTTGCCGTTTTTGAGAACGGCGGAGATTTTCAAATCGACCTCTTTTGCAAGCTCTGCCATATACTCGGGGGAATCGTCGCTTACAAGGTTATAGCTTTCGCCTGCGATATTAAGTTTGATTTTATTTTTTTCCACAAAAATTACTCCTTATGTTTAATCGCAAGAATTATACCTTTTTTTCGGAATTTTCGCAACACTACATATTGTAAAATATATGAGGTACTACACAAGAAGTAAAAATTTACTTTGCGTACATAATTTATATGTTGATATTTAATAATTAAATTGTTATAATTTTTAAACAATAGGTGTATATTCGGCAAATTGCAAGCCGATTTTCAAATGAGGTATTAGTTATGAATGATTTTCAAAACAACAATGACCGTATGGGTACGCGTCCGTCGGGTTATGTGCCGCCGCAGCAAAACGGGGGCTATGTTAATCCTGCCGATATTTACGCCCGCAGCAACAGCGCGAACAACGGCAATATAAATTACGGTGCACCGCAGTACCACTACGGCGCACCTATGCAGCCCATGATAAACAATCAATACCTTATCGAGCAGCAGCAGCGTCTTGCGCGCCGCCGCGAGCAGGAAAAGGATATAAAAAAGACAAGTAACTATATCGGTATTGCCTTTATAATTTACTATTTTGCGGCATCTGCATTTACATTGCTTTTCCTTATTCCCGGTTTAGCCGAAAAATACACTTCAAGCTCGGCATTTGAAAATGCCTTTGGAGTGTTTTACTCATTTTTTACAATGGGTCTTGTATTTTTCGTTGCCGCAAAGATGTTTAAAAAGAACGGTGTTAATCTTAATATATCTTTCAATAAGCCGCAGGGGGGCAAAAATGTGCCGCTTATAGTATTCGCAGGTATTGGCGGCTGCCTTGCGGCGAATTACATTACCTCGGTTGTGAGAATCTTTTTTGAAAATATCGGGCTCTATGTGGATTATACGGCAATTGAAGACCCGAAAAGCCTTACGGATGTAATTATGATGTTCATAAGCACTGCGGTGGTCGCTCCGCTTATTGAGGAATTTGCAATGCGCGGTGTTGTGCTTCAAAGCCTCAAAAAATACGGCAACGCCTTTGCGATCATAGCATCGTCATTTATATTTGCGCTGCTTCACGGCAATCCCGTACAGATACTGTTCGCATTTTTGTGCGGTCTTCTGCTCGGCTATGCGGCGGTGGCAACAAACAGTTTGTGGACGAGTATAATAATCCACGCTGCCGTAAATTCGCTTTCGTGTATAGCATCCGCAATGTATTATTTTTCAACCGAAGAGGCGACAGATAATGTTTACCTTATCCTCACGGGTGTGCTCTCGGTTGCGGGAATAATCTGCGCGCTGATTTACCTGCTCGCTAAAAATTACAAACAGGTATTTGAATACAAGGGTTACGGCGATTTGTCCACGGGTACGAAATTTGCGAATTTCTTAAAGAGCCCAACGGTAATAATCACGGCGGTGTTCTTTGTTTGGGAAGCAATTACATCCATAACCACAACGCCCGTCACTTACTGATATGACGGATAAAGAGCTTATGAACGAAGCGCTTCGCCTTGCGGGCGAGGCGTTTTCCGAGGGTGAGGTGCCCGTCGGTGCCGTGGTGGCACTCGGCGGCAAAATAGTAGGCAGGGGCAGAAATAAACGCGAAAAAGAGCGCAACGCCCTTTGCCATGCCGAAATAGAAGCCATAGACGAAGCCTGCCGCACTCTCGGAGGCTGGCGCCTTTGGGAATGCGATTTGTTTGTTACGCTTGAGCCGTGCCCCATGTGCGCCGGTGCGGCGGTAAATGCAAGAATAAAAAAGATAGTTTTCGGCGCGTTCGATGAAAAAAACGGCGCGTGCGGCTCGGTGGCGAATATACCGACTATGAATTTCAGCCACAAGCCCGAGGTCTCGGGCGGATTTTGCGAAGCAGAATGTGCCGCTTTGCTTAAAGATTTTTTTACGGGGCTCCGCCGCAAAAATGCTTGCGAATGTGCCGAAGATTTTGAAGCGGAAAAATGCACTGCAAAACGCGGAATGTTCATTTCCCACGCCGAATACGGAACGGTAACTTATGATTTGCGCTTTCGCGCAGAGGGCGAAAGTCCGCTTGAAAAAACCGCCGTTGCCGAGCTTGAAAGACTGTTTACCGAAAAAGCGCGCGGCAGGGAGCGCGGCGTTATATGCTTTGCACCCGTCAGCGATTTTTCGGGCTTCAGCCTTATCACCGCGGGGCTTACCCACCGCAAAGCAGGCGCGCTTGTCTGTGATGTGTTAAATGAAATTGCCTGCTCCGATGCCGCCGAAAGCACAAAAAAAGAAGCCGCAGATATGCTGTCGGTCATAGACGGCATAACTACGGAAGAAATGATTTATTGATTCGTTATTCATTCAGAAAAACTTGTTTTTCTGATGTATTTCACCGTTGCAATTATTGCGGCGGCGAGCACCGCACCTATTGCAACAAAAATCATCAGCTCATACGGGATTATATTGTACGCTATTTCACCGAGCGCCGTGAAAAGTATCACGCGCGGCATAATGCCGAAAAACGAAATGAGCATATATCTGCCGTACCCCATATTCGATGCGCCGAAAAAGAGGCTCACAAAATCAATGGGGAATACGGGCAGCAGCCGTACCAAAAAGAGGTACGGTGTTTTTTTATCCCTCAACATAAGAATTTTATCGCCGTATTTTGAGGTTTTCAGCTTTTTTTCCACGGCTTCACCGCCGAGGAAGCGGCCTATTAAATATGTTACCGTAAGCTCTGCGAAAATTCCCGCGGCATTTACGGCTATTGCCGTAATAACGGGGAACGCCATGCCCACCGCCACATAAAATACCGAAGCCGGTATTACGAAAACCACGGCTTTGAGTATGAATATGCCTATCACCGCGATAGCGGCGCCGATACTGTTGCCTGCCTTTTCGGCAACGGCGGCAACATCTATATTGCGAAGCTCGTCATATTTAATTATTACAAAAATTATAATGGCGAGCACAAGTCCGACTCTTACCGCTATGCCGACGGCTCTTTTTAATTTCGCGCTCATAGGTCAAAGGTCAATTCTGACGAGTGTGCCGTTATGCTCGCGGCTTTCGTCTGCGCGGAAGATTATTTTGTGCCCCGCTACCGAATCGTAAATCGAGGTGCAGGAAACGGAAACCTTCTCGCCGCGTGCGAATTTAATGAAATCTTTCATAAGATTTTCGTCGCCGCCGCCGTGCCCCTCGGTGCCCACATGGCTTAAATCAATAAATGTTTCATCGTGGTATTTGCCGGGTGCGGGGTTGATCACCCTTAAAGTGATTTGATTTTTTTCAAACTCGCCGTAGATATCGCCCTTTGTGCCTATAACGCGAATGGTTCTTAATGAACGCACCGCGCCGCCGGTAACATTGTGTGTGCCGGTTGCGCCGCTTGCAAAATTCACAAGCACGCTTTGGTGGTCGCACACATTGTTGCCGCATTTGTAAACGCACTTGCCGTAGTCATTCTCTTTGAGCGTGGCAATACGGTCTTCTTCGGTGGGGTTTTCAATATTTTCTATAGCCTGCCAGACATAGCACTGCCAGCTTTCGGGGTGCTGCAGGTAAATGCGCTTTGCGCTGTAACGGCAGGTGTCAACATAGGGGCAGTCCACAAGGCAGCGCGTGCCCGCGCCTTCGGGAGCGTTTTCGGGCTTGAACTGCAAAAGCGAGCCGACCGAGGAAACGGAAACGGGCTTGTCCTTGCCCATAAGCCACGCCATAATATCAATATCGTGGCAGCATTTTGCAAGCAGCATAGTGGTGCGGCATTTGTTTATATCCGCCCATTTGCCGCGCACATAAGAGGTCGTGATATGGTCGTAACTGATATTCTCAACTGTCTGAATGTTTATAACATCGCCTATGGTGCCGTTGATTATATTCTCTTTTATCGTTCTGTAAAACGGAGTGTAGCGCAGCACATGGCAAATCATAACTTTGTTGCCGTGCTCTTTTACCGTATCCACAAGCAGATTCATTTCCGTTTCGTTTACGGCAAAGGGCTTTTCAAGCAGCATATCATAGCCGCGTTTAAGAAGCGGCACCGAGGTGGCAACGTGCTGTTCATCCATAGTGCCGTTTATAACCACATCGGCAAACTTGGGTACCGCGGCAAGAGCCTCGGCGGAAACGAAGCATTTGTCATCGGGAATGCCGAATTTATTTTTAACGGTGTATCTGCGGTATTCGTCAAGCTCAGCCACGCCGACTATTTTAAGCTCGTCGGGGTGAGCGAGCGAATACTCGCCGTAGGTCATTGACCTGTGACCTGCACCGAGAATTATTGCCGTAACGGGTTTTTTTGCCATAATCAATCACAACCGAAATCAAAGAGTTTTTGCCATAACAACGCCGTGAGCCGCCTTGCAGAGCACGGTAAAACCGTTGCGCTCGTAAAAACGGATGGCGCCTTTATTGTCGATGTCCGCCATCAGCATAAGACCGCGAACATTTTTTTGCTTCAAGGTGTCAAAAAGCGTGTTGAGCATCTTAGTACCCCAGCCCTTGCCCTGGTATTCGGGCAAAAGGTCGATGTGCATATGCGCAGGGTATTTATGCGCAAATACGCCGTATGCCGTGGGGAAAAACCATGCGGCGAAAGCATCTTTTTTTGAATACGCCGCAATGTTCTTTATATCTTTTCTGCGGTATAGCTTCCTGAACCGCCGAAAACACGGCTCGCACAGAATGTAGCCGACGGGCGTGTCGGTTTCATCAACAAGCACAAAGCTTGTGTCGGCGCACTCGCGGGCGTAATATGTTGAATATGTTTTCGCCGTGGAGTTGCCGACGCGGTCATCGGTGCGCGAAAGCTCGCCGGCAGTCATACGGCAGATATATTCGATTCTTTCGAGGTCGCTTTTTTTAACCTTACGAATTTCCGCCATCTTTTTTCACCGCATTCTTTTTGAGTTTTTCGCGTGTGCCGTCGGGGCGCTGAATTACCGTATTGTCGAGTGTCGCTTCAAGATTTTTTCTGAAAGCGGCAACATACTCGGCTCTTAACTGCTTCTGTTCTGCGGCTTCGGCTTCTGTCAGCGTACCCTCGCGGGCTTTGCGCGCAAGCACATTTATTCTGTCGATTTTTTCCTGCGTAATAATATCAATCACCTTGTGTTTTGTATTTTCTCGTTAATTTTTAACGACCGTGCCCGCGGCGACGGGGTGGGTTATCCACGTGTTGCCGCCTATAACGCAGTTATCACCGATTCTGGTGCTGCCGCCGAGTATGGTGGCGTTGGCGTAAATAACAACATTGTTGCCTATATCGGGGTGACGCTTGATTTCTTTTACGGGATTGCCGTTTTCATCAAGCTCAAAGCTCTTTGCGCCGAGCGTGACACCCTGGTAGAGCTTAACATGGCTGCCTATGGTGGTGGTTTCGCCTATAACGATACCGGTGCCGTGGTCTATAAAGAAATATTCGCCGATTTTTGCGCCGGCGTGAATATCAACGCCCGTTCTTTCGTGGGCATATTCCGTCATAATTCGCGGAATAAGCGGAATATTCAGCTCATAAAGCTCGTGTGCAAATCTGTAAACCGATATGGCATAGTAACCGGGGTAGCAAAGCAGCACTTCCTCGCGGCATTTTGCGGCGGGGTCGCCCTCGTAGAGCGCCTCTATATCCTTTATAAGCATTTTTTTGATTTCCGGCAGGCGCTGAATGAATTTTTTGCAAAGCTCCTCGGCAGGCTCGGGCGGCTGTATTTCGCTGAATACGAAAGCGCCGTTTATCTGCTTTGTAAGGCGGTAGCAAACATTAAGCAAAACGCCCGTCTGTGAGATTACGTTTTCACTGCCGGAGCTTCTGTCGAAAAATTTCGGGAACAGAAGCGATTGCAGGTCGGTCACAATGTTTTTGACTTCATACCTGCTCGGCAGCTCGCTGCCGTCGACCTCACTTCTGAAAAGATTTTTATCGGTTATGCCGTCAAGAGCCGTAACCGTATCGGTAATAAGCCCCATAGATTCAATAAATTTATCCATACTCAATCCTCGCCGTAAAGATTTGACGAAAGGTACCTTTCGCCTGTGTCGGTAAGCAGGGCAACCACGGTTTTGCCTGCATTTTCGGGGCGCTTTGCAATATCGACTGCCGCCTTGAGCGCCGCGCCGGAGGATATACCCACGGCAATGCCGTCGCATTTTGCGGCAAGGCGGGCGTATTTGAAAGCATCGCCGTCTTCTACGGCGGCTATTTCATCGCACACATCGCGCCACAGATTTTCCGGCACGAAATTCGCGCCTATGCCCTGAATGCCGTGCGCACCGGAAACGCCCTTTGTGAGCACGGGTGATGAAGCGGGCTCAACGCCCACAACGGTGATTGCACCGTTCTGCTCTTTAAGGAACTTGCCCGTGCCGCTTACGGTGCCGCCCGTGCCTATTCCCGCAACGAAAAAGTCGACTTTACCTTCGGTGTCGCGCCATATTTCGGGGCCGGTGGTCTTGTAGTGTGAAACGGGGTTTGCGGGATTGTCGAATTGCGAGGGGATGAACGCATCGCCGTATTCTTCGGCAAGGCGTTTTGCCTCGGCTATGGAGCCGGTCATGCCGAGAGTGCCGTCGGTAAGCACCACTTCCGCGCCGTATGCCTTCATAAGCATAATACGCTCCATACTCATGGTGTCGGGCATAACTATG
Organism: Acutalibacteraceae bacterium; assembly: GCA_045616765.1. Taxonomy (GTDB): domain Bacteria; phylum Bacillota; class Clostridia; order Oscillospirales; family Acutalibacteraceae; genus DTU089. The sequence continues at coordinate 513 of JAZLHL010000030.1, read as the reverse complement.
ATAACTCGGTAGCCCCTTGCGGCGCCTACTGCGGCTATGCCGATACCCGTATTGCCGCTTGTGGGCTCGATTATTACCGTTGATTTTTTGAGTATGCCGTCCTGCTCGGCTCGGTTGAGCATTTCGAGAGCGGGTCTGTCCTTGGCACTGCCGGTGGGGTTGAAAAATTCCACCTTTGCAAGCAGCTTTGCAGAAAGATTTTCAGCCTTTTCCATGCCGCCCAGTTCGAGCAGCGGAGTGTTTCCTATAAGTTCAGCTATGCTTTTGTAAATCTTCATACTGATACCTCTGTTCAAAAGCGTACATACACTACAATATGTTATCACATATATTCTCTAAAGGCAAGGATTTTAAGCCGAAAACACATTCGCTTTTTCTGCGATGTAAATAGATGTGAACCATTTTGTCAAAAAATAAAAGAACCAAAGAGATATAATGTTTGCCGAGTGTTGGATAGAGGAAAAAGCGATAGGAACCGGAGTGGAGCATAGCGGAACAGAGGTTCCTATCGCG
>JAZLHL010000029.1:0-47278 GCA_045616765.1 Acutalibacteraceae bacterium | reverse complement strand
CTGCAACGGCAAGGCTATCTCGTGACTCCCTGCGTCACATAGATTATATCACTTCTTTATACTTTTGAAAAGTCCTTTTTTGAAGGGCTTAGTTTTGTGTACCCTTTTTATGCGGTGCTAAAATCAAAATGTTTCAAACTTCACCCACGCTTCTCTTGAATTTGTTGCGGTGAATACGAATTATTGATTTGCCTGCATTTTGAGGTAGGCGTTAATAAATCCGTCAAGGTCGCCGTCCATAACGGCGTTTATATTGCCGTTTTCAAAGCCTGTGCGGTGGTCTTTTGCGAGCGTGTAGGGCATAAATACATACGAGCGGATCTGGCTGCCCCAGGCGATTTCATTCTTCACGCCCTTTATATCGCTTATTTTTTCAAGATGCTCGCGCTCTTTTATTTCCACGAGCTTTGAAATGAGCATACGCATAGCGACTTCGCGGTTCTGGTGCTGGCTGCGTTCGACCTGGCAGGAGCAGACTATGCCGGTGGGTATGTGTGTAAGGCGAACTGCCGATGAGGTCTTGTTGACCTTCTGACCGCCTGCGCCGGAGGAACGGTAAACATCCATTTTAATATCCTCCGGGGCGATGTCAACATCAATGCTGTCGTCGATTTCGGGCATGACCTCAAGCGAAGCGAATGAGGTGTGGCGCCTGCCGGAAGCATCGAACGGCGAAACGCGCACAAGGCGGTGTATGCCGTTTTCGCTCTTTAAGTAGCCGTAGGCGTTTTCGCCCTCTATAAGTATTACCGCCGATTTAAGACCGGCTTCGTCGCCGTCGAGGTAGTCGAGCGTGGAAACCTTGAAGCCGTGGCGCTCGCCCCAGCGGTTATACATTCTGAACAACATCTGCGCCCAGTCCTGCGCCTCGGTGCCGCCGGCACCGGCGTGGAATGTGAGTATGGCGTTTTTGGAGTCATACTCGCCGCTTAAAAGGGTGGAAAGTGTCATGGCATCAAGAGTTGAAATAAATGTGTCAACACTTGCGCGGCACTCATCGAAAAGGCTTTCGTCCTCCTCCTCGTCGGCAAGCTCAATGAGCGTAACCGTATCTTCAAACGCGGCGGTAAGGTCCTCGTAAGCCTTTATTTTATTTTCAAGCACCGAGATGTTACGGCTCACTTTCTGCGAATTTTCAATATCGTTCCAGAAGCCGTCCTGCGCGCTCTGCTCTTTGAGCCCGGCAAGCTCCTCGCGCATTTTTGCCATGCCGAGAGCATCGGAAAGATCCTTTAATTTATCCTCATAAGAGAGGAGTTCAAGCCTTAATTCTTCAAATTGAAGCATAAAAATTATCCTTTCGGTTTCTGCATACTATCACAAATATATATTATATGCAAAAAATTGCCGTATGTAAAGTGTTTTCTTTCTGAAAACCGAAAACTCGTTAAAAACACTTGCATTATTAGCTGTTTAGTGCTAATATACTGTTTGTGTCAAAAGCGATGACGGAGACAGTAGCCTGCCGCAGAGGGCAAAGCGAGCCGGGGAGGGTGTAAGCCCGGTGCCTTAAAGCTGTGTGAACATCACTCCCGAGCCGAAGGTTGAAAGCGCGAGCAAGTAAGCCTCTCCGGCAGCCCACCGTTACAGGGGCGGCGTATGACGGTACGCTGTAATATCCGGGTGGTTAGCAAAGTGTTTATGCCTTTGTCCCGTTATTACGGGGCGAAGGCTTTTTATTTTTCGCCCGCACCGTTCCAAATTTTTACAGGAGGAAGCAATATGTACGATCCTATTTCACCCAATGTGAATTTCGTTGAGCAGGAAAAGAAAATCGAACAGTTCTGGCATGACGAAAAAATCTTTGAAAAAAGCATAGAGGATAAACGCGACGCCGCTCCCTATGTATTTTATGACGGTCCCCCCACGGCAAACGGCAAGCCGCATATAGGCCACGTGCTTACCCGCGTTATCAAGGATATGATTCCGCGTTACCGCACCATGAAGGGCTATATGGTCCCCCGCAAAGCCGGTTGGGATACTCACGGTCTGCCCGTTGAGCTTGAGGTCGAAAAGATGCTCGGCCTTGACGGCAAGGAGCAGATAGAGGAATACGGCCTTGAGCCGTTTATTGACCACTGCAAAGAGAGCGTGTGGAAATATAAGGGTATGTGGGAGCAGTTCTCGCGTACGGTCGGCTTCTGGGCGGATATGGACGACCCCTATGTAACTTACCACAACGATTTTATTGAGTCCGAGTGGTGGGCACTCAAAAAGATTTACGAAAAAAATCTTCTCTACAAGGGCTTCAAAATAGTACCTTACTGCCCGCGCTGCGGCACTCCGCTTTCATCGCACGAGGTGGCGCAGGGCTACAAGCTCGTTAAGGAGCGCTCCGCGGTAGTTCGTTTCAAAGTCAAGGGCGAGGATGCTTATTTCCTTGCGTGGACAACTACACCCTGGACTCTGCCCTCAAACGTTGCGCTCTGCGTAAACCCCAACGACACCTACTGCAAGGTCAAAGCCGCCGACGGTTACACCTACTATATGGCGGAAGCACTGCTTGATACCGTGCTCGGCAAGCTCGCGACAGAGGATGCCCCCGCTTATGAAATTCTTGACTCCTTCAAGGGCAGTGACCTTGAATACAAAGAGTACGAGCCGCTGTTTGACTATGTTACACCCCTTTGCGAAAAGCAGCACAAAAAGGCTCATTTCGTAATGTGCGATACCTATGTTACCATGACAGACGGTACGGGCATAGTTCACTGTGCACCCGCATTCGGCGAGGATGACGCAAGAGTGGGCAGACGCTACGACTTGCCTTTCGTTCAGCTTGTAGACGGCAAGGGCAATATGACCGCGCCCACACCCTACGAGGGCGTGTTCGTTAAAAAAGCAGACCCGCTTGTTCTCGTTGACCTTGAAAAAGCAGGTCTTCTGTTCGATGCTCCCAAGTTCGAACACGAATATCCGCATTGCTGGCGCTGCAACACTCCGCTTATCTATTACGCTCGCGAGTCGTGGTTTATCAAGATGACCGATGTAAGAGAAAACCTTATTAAGAACAACAATACGATCAACTGGATACCCGAAAGCATCGGCAAGGGCAGATTCGGCGACTGGCTCGAAAATGTTCAGGACTGGGGCATCAGCCGCAACCGTTACTGGGGCACTCCGCTTAATATCTGGGAATGCGAATGCGGTCACCGCCATTCAATCGGCTCCATTGCCGAGCTTAAAGAGATGAGCGACAACTGCCCCGAGGATATTGAGCTGCACAGACCTTATATTGATGCAGTCACAATAAAATGCCCCGAGTGCGGCAAGCAGATGCACCGTGTTCCCGAGGTTATCGACTGCTGGTTCGACTCCGGCTCAATGCCGTTTGCACAGCATCACTATCCGTTTGAAAACAAAGAGCTTTTCGAGGCGCAGTTCCCGGCGGACTTCATCTCCGAAGCCGTTGACCAGACACGCGGCTGGTTTTATTCGCTGCTTGCGATTTCCACACTCATTTTCGACAAGGCTCCCTATAAGAACGTTATAGTTCTCGGCCACGTTCAGGATGAAAACGGTCAGAAGATGAGTAAATCCAAGGGTAATGCCGTTGATCCGTTTGATGCTCTTGAAACCTACGGCGCGGATGCTATACGCTGGTATTTCTACACCAACTCCGCTCCGTGGCTGCCCAACCGTTTCTACGGCAAGACCGTTGTCGAAGGTCAGCGCAAATTTATGGGCACACTCTGGAACACCTACGCATTCTATGTGCTCTACGCCAATATAGACAAGTTTGACCCCACAAAATACAGCCTTGATGACTGCAAGCTCACCGTTATGGACAAGTGGCTGCTTTCCAAGCTCAATTCCATGGTCAGGGATGTTGACGATAACCTTGAAAATTACCGTATTCCCGAAGCCGCCAAGGCTCTGCAGGAATTCACCGACGAAATGAGCAACTGGTATGTTCGCCGCGGCAGAGAGCGTTACTGGGTGCAGGGCATGACCGACGATAAGATTGCGGCATATATGACTCTGTTTACCGCACTCGTTACCACCGCAAAGGCGGCGGCTCCCATGGTGCCGTTTATGACCGAGGCGATTTACAGAAATATCGTCTGCAATGCGGATAAAAACGCTCCCGAAAGCATCCACCTTTGCGACTTCCCCGCAGTTGACGAAAGCCGCATTGACCGCGAGCTCGAAAAGAATATGAATGAGGTAGTCAACATTGTCGTGCTCGGCAGAGCCGCAAGAAACGGCTCCAACATCAAAAACCGTCAGCCGCTTGCAACTATGTTCGTGCAGTGCGACAAGCAGGTGGAGGGCTACTTTACCGAGATAATCCGCGATGAGCTTAATGTTAAAAAGGTTGAGTTCGTAACCGATGCTTCTTCGTTTGTTTCCTACAAATTCAAGCCGCAGCTTCGCACGCTCGGTCCCAAGTACGGCAAGCAGCTCGGCGCTATAAGGGAAGCACTCGCCGCCCTTAAATCCGAGGCAAAGGCTCAGCTTGACCGCGACGGCAAGCTCGTGCTCAGCCTTGCAGACGGCGCTGTGGAGCTTGCTCCCGAGGATGTGCTTATTGAAACCGAGCAGAAGGAGGGCGTATTCACCGTTTCCGACAAGGGCGTTACGGTCGCACTCGACACCGAGCTTACCCCCGAGCTTGTAGAGGAGGGCTTTGTTAAGGAGCTTATAAGCAAAATCCAGACTATGCGTAAAGATTCCGATTTCAATGTTACCGACAGAATCAATGTCGTGCTCACCGGCAACGATAAAATCTTTGAAATCGCCGCAAAGAACGAGAGCGCGATTTCCGCGGTAGTTCTTTCCGACAGCATCACAAACGGTGCGGCGGGCGAGCTTTCAAAGGAATGGGATGTTAACGGCGAGAAGGTAACGGTTACCGTTTCAAAAGTTTAAAGCGATTTAAAAAAGCGCAGAGCGAAAAAACGAAATAAATATACGGGAATTTGGTTTGTTCTTTATTTTAACTTATTGTTTGATAAAAGAATATAGCCGAATTTCCGTATATTTTATTGTATATTTTCGTTTTTTCTTGCGCCGTTTTCGCCCTTGACGTATTCTGTATACGCCTGTCGGGCGAAGAACGGCACATCTGCATCTTTTTTCTTATCGCTTGTTTTGTATTCTGAAAATATTTTTGTTATTTTCAAATTTTTTCTTTATTTTTTGCGCATTTTATTATACAATTATTGTGTATTGTTATGTAAAGGGAATGATATTGTGCTTGAAATAAAAAATAAAAAGTTTTATCTTGACGGCAAGGAATTCAAAATCTACTCCGGCGCCATGCACTATTTCAGAATACCCGAGCAGTATTGGGAGGACAGACTCCTTAAACTGCGCGCGGCGGGGCTCAATACCGTTGAAACCTACGTGCCGTGGAATCTCCACGAAAAGCGCGAGGGTGAGTTTGATTTCAGCGGTATGGCGGATATTGAAAAATACATAAGCATCGCCGAAAAACTCGGTCTTTATGTTATTGTAAGGCCCGGTCCGTACATCTGCGCCGAGTGGGATCTCGGCGGCTTCCCCGCGTGGCTTCTTAAGGATGAAAATATCCGGCTGCGTTCGTGCGACAAAAAGTATTTTGCCGCGGTCGAAAGGTATTTTAAGGAGCTTTTGCCGCGCCTTGTGCCCCACCAGATAACCCACGGCGGCAATATTATCGCCATGCAGGTCGAAAATGAGTACGGCTCCTTCGGCAGAGACAGGCAGTATCTGTATAAGCTGCGCGACCTTATGAAAAAGCTCGGTATTGATGTGCAGCTCTATACATCCGACGGCGAAACGCGCTATTTCTTTTCCGGCGGCGGCATACCCGAGGACTTTATGGTAGCAAATTTCGGCGGCTGGAACGAGCACCGCTTTGACGATTTGAAGCTTTTGCAGCCCGACAAGCCCCTTATGTGCGGCGAGCACTGGTGCGGCTGGTTTGATCAGTGGGGTGCACCGCATCATACAGATAATGCGCAGGAAACGCTCGGCAGGAGCCTTGACGGTTTTTTTAAGGATGATGCGAATTTTAACCTTTATATGTTCCACGGCGGCACCAATTTCGGCTTTACCTCGGGCGCGAACTATTACGATAAATACTGCCCCACCGTAACAAGCTACGATTACGGCGCACCGCTTAACGAATACGGCGGCTACACCGAAAAATACGATATCCTGCGCGAGAAAATGGCAAAGCAGCTCGGTAAAAAGCTGCCTGAAAAAGAGCCCGATGTCAAAACGCAGGCTCTCGGCAGGGTCAAGCTTACCGAAGCAGCGGCACTGCGCGACTGTTATAAAAAATTTGCTGTAAAGCACCACTCCGACACGGTTCATCCTATGGAGTATTATTCGCAGAATCACGGTGCGATTCTCTACCGCACCGTAATCAAAGGCAATTACGGCGATACGGCAATATCCGCCGTCGGCGTGCACGATTTTGCTTATGTGTGGCTCAACGGCGAGTTTGCCGGCAGCTATGACAGAACGAAACTCAAAGGCAAGGCGAAGTTTGAGGAAAGCTTTTCCGTTCCCGTAAAGGCCTTTGACGGCGAGCTGACGGTCGAAATTCTCGTTTACGCGCTCGGCAGAATCAATTTTGACAAGCGCATTTATGACCGCAAGGGTCTTTACAACGTATATATCGGCGGTCAGTTCGTTGCGGACTGGGATGTCTATTCCATGGAGCTTGAAGCGCCGCCCGCAATAAAATACGGCGGCAAATGCGGCGAATACCCCTGCTTTATGCGCGGCACATTCAAAGCCGAAGAAAAGCTTGACTGCTTTGTTGATATGCGCGGCTTTAAGAACTGCGTTGTGTATGTAAACGGCATCAACCTCGGCAGAATACTCGGCAGGGGACCGCAGTGCACGCTGTATCTGCCCGGCGTTTACTTAAAGGATGAAAACGAAATAGTGGTACTTGAATTTGAAAAAGCGGGTAAAAAGGAAATATCAATTACCGACAAGCCCATCTATAAATAATTACGGGAGGAAAGTTTATGGTAGCTGAACTTATTCAGAAGGGTAAGGATACCGTAGCCGATGTGCGAATGTACTGGAATCAGCCGCGCCCCGGCGAATATGTGCCTTACCGTGAAATAGTGATGCTCTCGGTCGGCTGGATGGCTCTGCTTATGTCCATACAGTGGGGCATCGGCTTCGGTGTGGGTAACTGGTTTACGGGTATGATACTCGAAATGAACAACAAAGAGCTGCTCGTTATGGGCTATGTGTGTACGGCGGTAGGCTACATTCTTACGCCGCTCAATGCCTGGATAATCGACAACCTGCGCTCCAAGGACGGCAAGTACAGAGTTTATATAAAGCTCGCCATACCGTCGCTTATCGCCACCGTTGTTTCGCTGTGGCTGCCTTATGAGCAGATTCGCGACGGCGGCAGATTCGGCAGATATTTTATGATAATTCTGCTGTTCCTCGTCGGTCAGATTCAGGGCTATATTCAGGGCTGGGTAAATACCGGCGTTACGAACCTTGTGCACGTTATTACCCCCAATACGCAGGAACGCACCAAGATCATGGCGATAACGAGTATAATTTACTCCATCGGTTATTCCATAAACAATGTGTATTACCCCGTAATGGTCGACCTTGTAAGCCACGGCGACAAGTACAATATGACTTATGTAAGAGCGACCTATACGCCCGTTGCATTCCTTATGCCGCTTGTGCTGCTTGCATACTTCGGCACAAGAGAAAGACTCGTTATACCCAAGAGCAGAATTACCAAGATGAGCTTTTCGAGCTCACTGCGTGCCGTTGCCGGCAACAAGATTTTCTGGATAAAGTGCGCCGACGGCTGGAACAACTTCCTTGAAGATGCCAAGGGCAATATCTGGGACTGGATGGTTTACCGCGCTCATATTATGAAGAGCAGCACCTACGGCTTCCTCAATACCATTTCATACAACGCGAATTTCTGGGGAATGTTATTCTCCCCGTGGTTTATCAAAAAATTCGGGAAAAAGAAAATCAAGATTTTCAAAAACACGATTCAGATTTTCCTTATTGCCTCATATTTCCTGTTCTACAAGAGTCCGCTTGCGGGCGTGGGCTTCTTCATAGTCTACACGCTCGACAGATTCGTGGATACCTATAATGTTATAGACAGCGCCATTGAATCCGATATGCGCGACAATCAGCAGTACCTTATCGGCGAACGAATAGACGGCTCGTTCGGCTTCGTTTCATCATACGCGGGCGGCGTTATCGGTGCGGTTACCGGGCTTTTCATTCCGTGGGTATATAACAAAAAGGGCTTTGACGGCAACGATTACTCCGTGCTCGATGTTTACACCGATTATGACGAAAACCTGCCGCTTTCAAAGCAGAAGAAAAACCCGAACTGCGTACTGTTCGACCTTATGGATACGCTGCTTAAAATATCCATAGTCGGCGCGGCGATAGACGTGCTGCCGTGGTTTGCTTACGATATTTCCGAAACAGGTCAGAAATCTATGATAAGGGTAATAAGAGTCCGCACCATAGTTGAGGATAAAGGCTCCGACGAAATGGAGGATTCCGCCTATATTGAGGGCTGCGAGGCGGTTATGAAGGCTCGCGAGTATGACGGCAAAGAGAAAATTACCGTGCCCGACAAGACCGAGCTTAAAGCCGCAAAGGCGATGCCCAAAAACACGCCCGAGGAAGCGGCGGCGCGCACCGAGGCGATTAAAGCCGCAAAGCAGAAAATCGAGGATGCCGTTACATATAACGAGGAAGTCGAAATCAGCAGCTTCGTTATGCACGAATTAAGGCGCTTTGAAAACGAATTCGGTCAGAAGCAGCTTGAACTGTGCCGCCTTATTGTCAGCGGCGGTCCGCAGCGCTTCTTTGACTGTGCCGACGAAGCCGTTGCACTCGCAAATGCTCTGCCGCAGAGCCATGTTAAAGAGGAACGCACCTGGCGCAGGCAGGAAATCAGAAACGCCCGTATGCTGCACAAATCGGCAAAGCTCGCCGCAAAGAATTACCCGAACGGCATAGAGGTGTTTGACCGCGCAGAGTATGAGAAAGCTTACAATCTTCCCGATGATACCAAGGAAAATGCAAAGATTCGCCGCCGGGCTATGAAAGAGACAAGCGCAAGAATGAATCTTTACGCCACGGTAGCCGCACCGTACCTTGCCGCAAAACGTACCCTTGACCTTTACGAGGGCTACTGCAACCTTGACGAGCTCACCGCAGACTATGACAAAGTGGTCAACGAACGCCGCGAAAGACTTGATGCCGAGCGCGCCGAAAGCGAAAGACTTGCAGAGGAACGCAGAATAGATAAGGAAAGAATCAAAAATTCCAAGAATCTGCGTAAGTGAGTTTTTACGGTTTTGATAACGAAAAATAAGAAGAATCGGAATTATAATTCATACATATTGTAGGGCGCGGCACCCCGTGCCGCCCGTTTGCCCGCAGGGCAAAAATTAAACAACGCAGTTTTTCACAAAGAAGTAAAAACATTTTGAAGAAGTTAGAATAAATCATAAATGATGCTCATTGATTACAGAGGAGAGTAAATGGATAAGAACAATAAACCAATTCGTTCTTCGGCTGCAGAGTATTTAACATTTGTTGCTTCAACAGGCGGAGAAGACGAAAGTGTTGAAATGCGTTATGAGGACGAGAATATATGGCTGACTCAAAAAATGATGGCAACACTTTATGATGTTACCGTTCCCGCCATAAATCAACACATAAAAAAGATTTTCAATGACGGCGAACTTAATGAGAATTCAGTTATTAAGAATTACTTAATAACTGCCGCGGACGGTAAAAAATATACGGCGAAGCATTACAATCTTCAAATGATTATCGCTGTCGGATTTAAGATTGATAATGAGCGCGCGGTACAGTTCAGAAAATGGGCAGGTCGTATAGTTAAAGACTATACCATTCAGGGCTGGACTATGGATAAGGACCGTATGATAAAAGGTCATATGTTTACGGATGAATACTTTGAACGCCAGCTTCAATATATTCGTGAAATACGCCTTTCGGAACGCAAGTTTTATCAAAAAGTCACAGACCTTTATGCGACGGCTTTTGATTATGATAAGGATGCAAAAACCACAAAGCTGTTTTTTCAAACCGTTCAGAATAAAATGCACTTTGCAGTTCACCGCCATACCGCTGCAGAGATTATTTATGAACGTGCGGATTCACAAAAAGAAAATATGGGCTTAACGAGTTGGGAGAATGCACCGGAGGGTAAAATAATCAAAGCGGATGTTACAGTTGCCAAAAACTACCTGTCCGAACAGGAATTGGATTATTTGCAGAGGATTGTATCACTTTACCTTGATTATGCTGAATTGCAGGCTCAAAGACATATTCCCATGAGTATGGAAGATTGGTCAAAACGACTTGACAGTTTTTTGGAATTCAACGGCAATGAATTGCTTATCGGTGCAGGCAAAATCAGTGCCGAGCAAGCCAAACTTCACGCTGAAACAGAGTATGAAAAGTACAGAATTGTTCAGGACCGTTTGTATGAAAGCGATTTTGACAAATTCCTGTTGCAGAGCAATACCGAAAATTAAATGAATTTCAGCCGTCTGCATTTGCAGGCGGTTTGTTTATATAAAAACAAAAACCTTTACAACGAAAAATACGTATGTTATAATGCAGTTGCGACACAAGTAAATAGGTTGAGCCATATTTTGGAATGTATTTTTATATCTTGGTAAAAATGCATTCTCTGTTTTCGCATTCCCGAATATGGCGAAAAACTTGTGTCGCAGCAATGAGAGTTATGCGTTTTTCGGTGTGTGTAACTTTTGTTGCACACACTTTTTTATTTTGGAGGATTTACTATGAAAAATTTGCTCGAAAAACTGTTTTCCGACGTCGGAAAGAAAATCAAGAAGTATGTCAAAGTGCTTTTTGTGCTTGAATGCATCGCTTCAATAATATGTGGAATTTTAATGATAGATGACGCTTCCGATTGGGACACATTGGAATTTATCGGTGGAGTTATGGTGATATTATTCGGTTGGGCTGCATTATTGGTGCCTTCATGGATGACTTACGGCTACGGCGAAATCATTGATAAACTCAGTGAGATTTCAGCAAACACCTCAGGCGGCGTTCAGGTGCAGGCGAACGGAACCGCTGCGGTGCCGGCAGCAACGAAACCCGCAGCACCTGCGGCAGCAATAAGCGCGAAAGTACCGTCAGCACCTCCGATTGTGGGTAAAGTAAGTGAAAAAGCGGAAAGAATCGGAAAGCTCAATAAAATGTTTGCCGAAGGCAAAATCACACAGGATGAATTTGATGCGGCAGTCGCCCGCATAGAAAAGGAATAAGCTATGGATAATACAAATATTTTACAAAGGAATATCAAACTGAACAAAAAAGGCGCAATTTATGCGCTGACAATAATTGCTGTGATATGGATATTTATTAGAATTACTTATGTTTTCATTGGACAATACTATTATTGGTTTGATTATGGCGATATTTCGTTTATCATTTCAGCAATTCTCTTTCTCGTTTATATAAGCGGACCTTATAAAAAAGGAAAGGCTGCCGCTATTGTGCCGATTGTTTTTCTTTTGGATACGATTGCTTTGTTTTTTGTATCTATTAGATATCTTGCGAATTTACCATTAGCAATAATAGCAGAAATTTTGGCGTTCGTTTGTTCTTTGCGCGGCTTTAATAATAGAAAATTATTTGTATTTAGTATGATTGGCGTGTTTATAAAATGTGCTGTTCTGTTGTTGAATTATGGTATTATTAGATATAATGTGTATTTTGGAATGGCAAGTATAACGATTAAGGATTGTTTGCCGATAATATTTATTTCCGTTTACAACCTTGCTCTTTTGATTTTCGGCGCAAACAATAAAATTCCTTATGTCATTAAGCCTAAATCAAAGAAAAACAAAGTGCTTACTCCCGAAGAAGAACTTGCGGCACTCAAAGAACTTTATGATTTCCGCAAAATTTCCGAAGAAGAATATCTTGAAAAAAGAATGGAAATTATAAACAAAATTTGATGTGTTTTTACGGTTTTTCAATGCGAAAAATAAGAAGAATCGGTAGGGGAGGCACACTGTGCCTCCCGGTTTGCCCGCCGCGGTATTTGAAGCGCGAATGCGCGAGAATGCACGCGAAGGGCAAAAATTAAACCGCGTTGATTTCGTATAATCAGCGCGGTTTTTGCAATATTGTTGTTTTCAACTTATGTACAGCCCCTACAAATCCCTTCGAATTTTCGCGAAAATCAAACAACGCGGTTTACGAAAAACCGCGCTGTTTTTGAAAATTCTGAAAACTGAAAACATATAATCCGGCGCTTCTGCCCGATTATTCACCATTCATTATTTATCTGTGGTACAGTTTTTTGCTTTCGTGCTGCGGCTCGCAGGTGAGGTTGATGCCGAGCTTTCTGAATGTGTCGCGGTCGACCTGCGAAAGAATTACCGTGGCGTGCGCTTCGCTGCCGTTTAGCGATGTGAGGCAGTCGAACGCCTTTTTCGCTTCTGCGCTTGTAACGGCACTCATCGTGAGAGCTATAAGCACCTCATCAACGTGCAGGCGCGGATTGTGGTTGCCGAGTATATCGGTTTTAAGGTCCTGAATGGGCTCAATTACCTCGCGTTTAATAAGCGGAATTGAATCGTCAATGCCCGCTATTGATTTAAGTGCATTGAGTATTGCCGCCGAGGCGCTGCCGAGCAGGTCGCTCGTTTTGCCCGTAACTATCGTGCCGTTCGGCAGTTCTATGGCAACTGCGGGGCGGTTGTCGTTTACTGCACTCTTGGTAAGTGCGGCTTTCACTACGGGACGCTGACTTTCAACGGAGATGCCCGCCTGATTCATAAGGCTTTCGATTTTAGCGATCGCCGCATCGTTTTTCTGCCCGAGCTTCTTGTCGCACAGGGCATTGAAGTAGCGCCTTATGATTTCTTCATACGAAGCCTTGCGGCAAACATAATCGTCGGTTATGCAGTAGCCTGCCATATTAACGCCCATATCGGTGGGTGATTTATAGGGGCTTACGCCCTCGATTTTTTCGAACATCGCGTTGAGTACGGGGAAAACTTCAACATCGCGGTTGTAGTTTACAGTGGTCTTGCCGTACGCTTCAAGGTGGTAGGGGTCTATCATATTAACATCGTTAAGGTCGGCGGTAGCCGCCTCATACGCAAGGTTTACGGGGTGTTTAAGGGGGAGATTCCATATCGGGAAGGTTTCGAATTTGGCATAGCCGGCTTTAATGCCGCGTGCATTTTCGTGGTAAAGCTGTGAAAGGCAGGTCGCCATTTTGCCGCTGCCGGGGCCCGGTGCAGTCACTATTACAAGGGGGCGTGTGGTTTCAATGTATTCGTTTTTGCCGAAGCCCTCATCACTCACTATCGTTCTTACATTGTAGGGGTAGCCGTCTATGGGGTAGTGAACAAAGACCTTTATGCCGAGCGCTTCGAGCTTGTCCTTGAACTTTACTGCGGCGGGCTGACCGTCAAACTGAGTAATGACTATGCTGCCGACGAAAAGACCTGCGCTCGTGAATGAATCGGTAAGTCTTAAAACGTCGCTGTCGTAGGTTATGCCGAGGTCGCGGCGCACCTTGTTGCTTTCAATATCGTTAGCCGAAATAACTATTACGATTTCCGCGTGGTCTTTGAGCTTAATAAGCATCTGCAGCTTACTGTCGGGCTTAAAGCCGGGCAGCACGCGTGAGGCGTGGTAATCGTCGAAAAGCTTGCCGCCGAATTCAAGGTAGAGCTTACCGCCGAATTCGTCGATTCTTTTCATTATCTGTTCGGATTGTTTTTTCAGGTAAAGGTCATTGTCGAAACCTATCTTGTTAAACTCCATAGTAACATCCCTTTCACAATTTTTTATTGTAACAAATGCACCGCATTTTGTCAACGAGAGCGAGGGCAGAAAATATAGCTAACGGCAAAAATAAAAATTCGCTGTTCATTGAATATTCAGCGAATATTCGCAAAATTCGCTGAATATTCGCTCTCATTCGCTTGACAAAGCGAATATTCGGGCGAATGAATACACTTGGTATTATTAAACTGTGAATACACTTGGTATTATTAAACTTTGTTGACTTTGTTACTGCAAAGAGGTATATTATTCTTGGTTTAGAAAAAATTTAGGAGAGATATTATGAGCCGATTTTTTGACAGATTTAAAATAGACTGTTCACCCGCTGCGCCCAAAACCCATACGATAGTAAGGGGCAGCACGCGCATAACCGTTTTAACTCCCTGTCTTTTAAGGGTGGAGGAGCAGTCAAAGGGCAAATTCTGCGATGAGCCCACACAGAGTGTGTGGTTCCGCGATTTCTGCGAGCCGGAATTCAAGCTCAACGAAAGCAGCGGCACACTTGAAATAAAAACAACAAAATGCAATTTTCTGTATTCGCTCAAAACGAAAAAGATGCTGCGTATAAAGCTGCGCGACGGCAGAGTGGTTACAAATTATACCTCCGGCAACCTCAAAGGCACCTGCCGCACACTCGATATTTCGGCAGGTGTACCCATTATAGGTGACGGCGTTATTTCCAAAAACGGCGTAGCGGTTCTTGATGACAGCGATACGCTTGTGCTCAAAGAGGACGGCACAATAGTTCCCCGCGCCAATAAAGGCAGCGATAAATATTTTTTCGCCTACGGTTACGATTACATAGGCGCTACAACCGACCTTTACAGACTTACGGGCAAAACTCCGCTTATTCCGCGTTTTGCGCTTGCTAACTGGTGGTCAAGGTACAAGGCATATACTCAGGAGGAGTACCTCACCCTTATGGACCGCTTCAAGCAGGAAAAAATCCCGATAGCAGTCGCCACCGTTGATATGGACTGGCATTGGGTGGATATTAAAGGCAAATTCGGTAAGGACAGCCACAAGGTGCATCCGCATCTTAACCTTATGGAATATGTATACGATTTCTGGTCTGCCGGCTGGACCGGTTACAGCTTCAATACCGATTTATTCCCCGATCCCGATGCATTCCTTAAAAAGTTAAAGGATGATAACTACAAGGTCACATTCAATCTTCACCCGTCGCAGGGCGTGCGCTGGTACGAAAATCAGTATGAGGATATGTGTAAGGCTATGGGGCAGGACCATTCAACGAAAAAGCCCGTCAAATTCGATATAACCGACCCGAAATTCGTTGAAAATTACTTTGAGATTCTTCACCGCCCCTATGAGAAAAAAGGTGTTGACTTCTGGTGGATAGACTGGCAGCAGGGCACCCGCACAAATACGCCCGGTCTTGATCCGCTGTGGGCGCTCAACCACTACCATTTTTACGATAATGCCGCAGACGGTCACCGCCCGCTCATACTTTCGCGCTTTGCGGGTGCGGGCAGCCAGAGGTATCCTCTCGGATTCAGCGGTGACACCGTGCAGGTTTGGTCAAGCCTTGATTTTCAGCCCTATTTCACCGCAACGGCAGCAAATGTCGGCTACCCGTGGTGGAGCCACGATATAGGCGGACACTGCATGGGCAAAAAGGATGATGAGCTTTATTTGCGCTGGCTGCAGCTCGGCGTTTACAGTCCGATTATGCGTCTTCATTCCACCGCAAACGAGTTTATGGGCAAGGAGCCGTGGAACTATTCGGGCCCCGTCAGCCGCATAGCTGCTGAAAATCTCCGTTTCCGCCACAAATTACTGCCGTATATCTACACAATGAACCGCAGAACATCGGAGCAGTGCCGCGCGATTTGCGAGCCGATGTACTACACCTACCCGAACGAAGAAAACGCCTATAACTGCAAGAACGAATTTTTCTTCGGTACGGAGCTTATTGTTGCGCCCATTACAGAACATACCTCAAAGGATACAAATATGGCGGGCGTGAATGTATGGATCCCCGAGGGCAGATATACCGATATTTACACGGGCAGTATTTACAGCGGCAACCGCTTTGTAAAGATGTACCGCGACATTGAGTATATCCCCGTACTCGCAAAGGCGGGCGCAATAATCCCCATGGGCGCGGAGTACGAAACAAACGATACCTCCAACCCCGAAAATCTTGATGTGCTTGTTTACAGGGGCAACAACACATTCCGTCTTTACGAGGATGACGGTGAAACACTTGCTTACCGCGACGGCGCATTCGGTGAAACTCCCTTTACCGTAACCGAGGACGGCTCCACCGTTACATTCACCGTTTCACCCGTGGAGGGCGACAGAAGCGTTGTGCCGCAGTCAAGAAATTACACCGTTGAATTCCGCGATATAGTCAGCGGCGATATAAGCGTAACGGTAAACGGCAAAGAGCGCGAAGCAGTTACCGTTGACGGTAAAACTCTTGCCGTGAAGCTCAACGGCATCAAGCCCGCGGATGAGGTCAAAATCGTTATCACGACCTCAACATTCCTTGCAAATACCCCGAAAAAGCAGGCGCTTACCGAAACAATAGCAAAATTCCAGATGGCGAACGACCCCAAGGCAACGCTGTTTAACGATTTTGTGCTTAAGGATAAGCCGATGCCGCCGCTTTCGGGCAGCATGAGCGGACCGCTTGAAGAAATACTTGCACTTTACAGAGGTTGAAAATGAGCGCGACCGATATATTAAAATCATATTCAGCGGCGCTGAATATCGGGCTTGACGGTGAAGCGTACCGCAAGCTCGGTGTTTATGCCGAATCACTTAAAGAGTGGAACGGAAAAGTGAATCTCACCGCCATCACCGATGACGAGGGCATAGCCGTCAAGCATTTTCTCGATTGCCTGAAAATCTTCGATTGTGTGAATATTCCCGAGGGTGCATCACTTATAGATGTGGGCACGGGCGCAGGCTTCCCGGGGCTTGTGATAGCCGCAGTACGCCCCGATTTAAAGGTCACGCTGCTTGATTCCACGGGCAAAAAGCTCAAAGCGGTCGAGGATATAGCCGCCCGTATGGGTGTGGGCAATGTCAGCTTTGTTCACGCAAGGGCGGAGGAGGCGGGCAGACTGCCCGAGTACCGCGAAAAGTTCGATTTTGCCACGGCGCGCGCAGTGGCGGAATTGAGAGTGCTTCTGGAATATGCAACTCCGTTTGTGAAAAATGGCGGCACATTCGTTTCCATGAAAGGCTCCGTCGTGCAGGAGGAAATCGACGGTGCAAAGCAGGCGTTTGCCGTTCTCGGCATAAAAATCGAAGCGGTAAATACCTTTGAATTGCCGAACGGTGACTGTCGTGCCGTAATTACGGTAAAAAAGTTATCGCAGCTTTCGCCAAAATATCCGCGACCGTCTGCACAAATAGCAAAAAAGCCTTTATAATTTAACAAAACAGAGCATTTTCAGTCGATTTACCGCGACCGAAAATGCTTTATTTTTTATATGCGCAGTGGTATATTGTAGTCAAAGAGAACGGACAGGCAATAAAATCAGGGAAGGATAATTTATGATAAAAACTTCATCCAAAAACAAAGCCAACTGTCAGATTCAGCTTATTGCCCATGAAGCGATTTTACCGAACCCCCGTCAGCCGCGTGTGAGATTCGATTTTGACGAGCTCGAGGGGCTTGCCACCTCGATACGCACAAGCGGATTGCTTCAGCCCATAAATGTCAGAGTGCTTGATGACGGAAAGTACGAGCTTATTTCCGGCGAGCGCAGACTGCGGGCGGCGCGTATGGTCGGTATGGCGAAAATTCCGTGCGTAGTGATGAATGTGAGCGACGAACAGTCCGCACTCTTTGCACTTATCGAAAATGTTCAGCGGCAGAACCTCGATTTTTTTGAGGAAGCAGTCGCAATCGAAACACTTCTGACCGTTTACGGTATGACTCGCGAGGAGCTTTCAAAAAAGCTCGGCAAGTCATCATCTGCAATATCCAACAAGCTGCGCCTTTTAAGGCTGCCCGAGGATATGCGTGAAAAAATAATGGCGGCAGGGCTTACCGAACGCCACGCGAGAGCGCTGCTCACATTGCCCGATAACGCTTCACGCGCAAAGGTGCTTGATATAGCTGCCGAGCGCCACCTGAATGTGAGCGAAACCGAAAAGCTCATAAGCGATATTCAGCGCCGCAGGCGCAAGCCCGGCAAAATGCAGCCCAAAACCTATAAGGATATGCGAATATTCCTCAATACGCTCAATCACGCCGTTGATACCATTCGCAAAGCAGGTATCGAAGCCGACACCGCACGCAGCGAGACCGACGAGTATTTTGAATATGTCATACGCATTTCAAAGCCCGAGGAAATAAATGTTGCCGCAGTAGTTACGGTATAATCTCCGTAAGGAGTTTATATAAAGCCATATCTTTCTCTTTCACACCCCACATCCACAAAGCGAAGGGACCTTGCCGCACGGCAGGGTCCCTTTGCTTTGAAATGTTTATTTGATGATTTTCCAATATCCGGAGTTGTTTGTTCCTTTGCGTACGATGTACCCGTTTTCTTTCAGTGCTTTTATTGCGCGGTAAACCGTTTTTTCGGTTTTACCGATTTCGGATGCAAGCTCTGAATTTGTAAGGCTGTCACATTTCCGAAGTAAATCATAAACAGCTTTTTCGCTCTTGGACATTTCATAGACATTTTTATGTCCGTTAGAACGATTGAATATAAAACGAAAACCCGTTTTTGTGTTTTCGTATTCATATTCCACACCGGCTGCTTTACAGGAGGCAAAGGTGCGTTCAAAACCCGTTCCGAAAGATTCTATTACCGAACACTTAAACAAAACATTCACAATTTTCGGATTGAGCATAATCGGCTCGGCTGAATTTTCAGCGAAATCCTCAGGCTTGAAACCGGACGGAAACAGACCGGGACTGTAAATCATTACTTTATCACTGAAGATTTCTATTGCAAAGCCGGTATTTGAAAAATAGCATCCGTGAGCAAATGCATTAACGATTATTTCTCTGATTGCTTTTCGCGGGATTTCGGGTTCTTCTTTTCTTTTTGCATTTCCGTCAATTACAACTATCCAGTCAAGTGCTGACAAAACGAAGGAAATGCCTTCTTCAATACATTCGAAAATATTGCCCTCAAAGTGATTCAGTTTAATAAAAGTGTTTTTTGTGGGTGTGGCATAAATTGCGGTTTTTAAAAGTATCGGATGCTTTTTTGAAAATAATGCTCTGCCGGCATTTGTTAAAACACCGTTTTTTGCATTATATAATCCGAGCTTAGTCAGAATCGAAACAGAATCGGTATAGTCATACTTAATTCTGCCGTTTTCATTTCCGTCGGCAATCACCTTTTTCAAAAGCGATTCGTCTATATCCGAAACGGTTTCAGGGGAATCTGCATTCTCCCATTCGGAATAATCTTTTTGCCTCTCTTTAAACAATCTTTCCAATTCTTTATCGGATATCTGTTTATCCTCATCCGCAAAGCGTTCATAATACTTTCCGTAGGCGGAATACGGCGAGTCAGTGCCATTAAATGTGACCTCAATGAATGCTTTGCCGTCATCGGAATACTTGGTATTTATTTCATACCAAATGGCGGGTTTTATGTTGTCACTGATATCGCGGGAAAGTTTTCTTTCGGTATCTTTGCCGATTTCCTGACCTATAACCTCACCGTTATCCTTTACTCCGAAATACAAACTGCCCTTTTTATGCTTGTTAAGTATGCCGGCAATAGAGATGATGCCTTCCTTCATTTCGGATGTCGATTTTTTAAACTCTATAAATTCACTTTCTTTGCCGATGTTCATATATTCACCTCTCAAAATATCCCATTGCGGACATTATATTATGTCCATACAAAAATGTCAATATGTCCATAACAGGTAATGCGGCGGTATGAGATTTTTTCTCTTCAATTAACTGTTGAAACGCGGGCGGTAAGGTGGTATCATATATAGCAGAATAAATTTTTTGAGGATGATACTATGATAAAAGCCGTTGTTTTTGACCTTGACCACACGCTATTTGACCGTTACGCCACGCTTGCGCTCGTTGCGCCGATGTTCCGCGAAAAATACGGTTTTAATGACGGTATAACCGACGAATACTTTACCGAGCAGATTTGTCGGGCGGACCGCAATTACGTTCATTTCGGCTGGGAGAAAATACACGAATACCTGAACTCGAAAAATATATTCAAAACCGTGCCGGAGTATGAGGACTACCGCGAGTATCTGTTATACTGCTTTTCAAAGGTCGCGGTGCCGTATGAGTTTTCAAAGCCGATGCTCAGTACACTGCGCGCCGCGGGCTATAAGACGGGGCTTATAACAAACGGCAGGCACGAAATCCAGACGAGCAAGCTCGCTATGCTCGGTCTTGATAAGAGCTTCGATGAAATCGTGATAAGCGGCGATACGCCGTACAGCAAGCCCGATAAGGAGATTTTTCTGCTTGCCGCCGAAAGGCTCGGCGTTGAACCGTGCGAAATGATGTTCGTGGGCGACCATCCCGTTTCGGATGTTGACGGCTCGCGCAATGCGGGTTGTGTGCCGGTGTGGGTAAAAACTACGGGAACATGGGTTTACCCCGAAATCGAAAAGCCGGAGCTTCAGGTCGAAACAGTAGCGGAAATTCCGCAGATGCTTGAAAGGATAAATGCAGTAAAATGACCGATATGCAGTTTTTGCCCGTTTGCGCTGCGGATATTGCCGAGCGCGGCTGGGCAGAGGTGGATTTTGTATATGTGTGCGGCGACGCGTATGTTGACCATCCGTCGTTCGGCGCGGCGATTATCACCCGCGTGCTTGAAGCCGAGGGCTTCAATGTGGCGTTCCTTGCGCAGCCGGATTTCCGTTCGGTCGACGATTTCACACGGTTCGGCAAGCCGAGGCTCGGCTTTCTCGTTTCGGCGGGCAATATAGATTCCATGGTGGCGCATTACACCGTTTCAAAGCACCGCCGCAATTACGATTATTATTCGCCCGGCGGTAAAACGGGGCTTCGCCCCGACAGAGCGATAGATACATATTGCCGCCTTATTCGTGAGGCATACCCCGATTCGCCCATAATCATAGGCGGGCTCGAAGCCTCGCTGCGCCGTTTTGCCCATTACGATTACTGGGCGGATAAAATGGTGAAAAGCATACTTGTTTCGTCGGGTGCCGATATTCTAACCTACGGTATGGGCGAAAATATTATAAGAAGAATAGCCGCCCTGCTTGATAAGGGTGTGCCGGTCAATAAAATTCGCGATGTTCGCGGCACGGTTTTTCTCGGTAAGCGCGGCGATAAAATCCACTACCCCGTGGGTGCCGAGTGGGATTTTTCAAAAATCAGCACCGATAAACGCGCATACGCCGAGGCGTTTGCCACGCAGTATAAAAATCAGGACAGTTGTTACGGCAAGGCACTTGCGGAATATTACGGCGATTTTATGCTCGTGCAGAACCCGCCCATGCCGCCGCTTGAACGCGCCGAGCTTGACAAGGTGTATTCGCTGCCGTTTATGCGCACATATCACCCTATGTATGAAAAGGACGGCGGCGTTCCTGCCATTAACGAGGTGCGCTTTTCCATAACACACAACCGCGGCTGCTTCGGCGGCTGCAACTTCTGCGCACTCGCGTTCCACCAGGGCAGGAGCGTACGCTCGCGCAGTATTGAAAATGTGGTGGTTGAAGCAAAGCTCTTAACAACGCTGCCCGATTTTAAGGGCTACATAAACGATGTGGGCGGCCCCACCGCAAATTTCAGGGTGCCTGCCTGCGAAAAGCAGCTTACAAGCGGCGTTTGCGCCGACAGAAAATGCCTTGTTCCCGCTCCCTGCAAAAATCTGAAAGCCGACCACTCGGAATATGTGGAGCTGCTTGAAAAAATAGAAGCTCTGCCGAAAATCAAAAAGGTGTTCATCCGTTCGGGTATCCGTTACGATTATTTAATGGCGGACAAAACGCCCTCGGGTAACGCATTTTTCAAAAAGCTTGTGCGCGACAATGTCAGCGGTCAGCTTAAAGTCGCGCCGGAGCATTGCTCGCACAATGTTCTTTCGCTTATGGGCAAACCCGATTTCGGTGTGTATAACAAATTCAAGGACCGTTACTTTGAGCTTTGCAGGTCTTACGGACTTGAACAGTACATAGTGCCGTACCTTATGTCGAGCCACCCGGGCAGTACGCTTGATGATGCCGTAAAGCTTGCGGAGTATATAAAGCGCTGGCATTACAATCCCGAGCAGGTGCAGGATTTTTACCCCACACCGGGAACAGCATCGACCGTTATGTTTTACACCGGACTTGATCCGTTTACCATGAAAGAGGTCTATGTGCCGCGTACCGCCGGTGAAAAGGCGATGCAGCGTGCGCTCCTGCAGTGCGGCGACCCGAAAAATGCCGATACGGTGCGCAAGGCTCTGCACATCTGTCACCGTGAGGATTTAATAGGCTTTACCGACAAATGCCTTGTGAAGCCTGCATATAAAGACAGAGTGCAGAATACAAAACAAAACGGCAAAGCCACGCGGCAGAACACGCGCCGCGGCAAAACAACAGTTAAAAAGGGGAATAAAAAATGATACTTGAAAAGCTTACGGCTTTTTCCAACCTTTACGGCAGCAACCCCGAGCTTGTGCTCGCAGGCGGCGGCAATACCTCCGCAAAGGACGGCAATATTATGTATATAAAAGGCTCGGGCACGAGCCTTGCGACAATCACCGCCGACGGATTTGTGAAAATGGACAGAGAAAAGCTTGCGGATATTTTTACAAAAAAATACCCCGATGACGATAAAACGCGCGAGGCTATGTCGCTTGCAGACCTTACCGCCGCAAAGCTCGCAGGGCAGGAGGGGAAACGCCCGAGTGTTGAAACAACCCTGCACAGTCTTTTTGAAGAACGGTATGTGCTGCACCTGCACCCCTGCCTTGTTAATGCGCTTACCTGCGCGGTGAACGGCAAGGCGGAGTGTGAACGCCTTTTCGGTGAATCGGTTTTGTGGATAGAGCCGTGCAAGCCGGGTTACACGCTCGCAAAGCTCTGCTTCGACAGAATGGCGGAGTATAAAGCGAAAACCGGCAGATGCGCCGATATAATACTGCTTGCAAACCACGGCATATTCGTAGCCGATGATGACTGCGACAGGCTCGGAGATAAGCTTTACGGCGTGATGGATGCCATAAGAAACGAAATCATGCGCGAAGCCGACCTTGAAACCGGCGACTATGACGGTGATGCCGCGACCGAAAGCTTCAACGCACTTTGTGAAATCTGCGGCGAGGATACGGTGGTTACATTCTGTCCGTCCGTTGCTTCGATTGAATTTGCCGCGAGCGCAGAAAGCTTTGAAAAAGTGAAAATGCCCTTTAATCCCGACCAGGTCGTTTACTGCAAGGCATACCCTGTTTATGCGGAAAATGCCGCAGAGATTGCCGGACTCGTTGAAAAATACAAAGCGGCAAACGGCTTTTTGCCGAAAATCTTTTTAGTGAAAAACGCGGGGCTTTTCGCGGCGGATATTACCGCAAAGGGCAGCGAAACGGCAGCGGCGCTGTTTGAGGATGCAATGAAAATCGCAGTCGGAGCAGAGGCTTTCGGCGGTGCGCTGCCCATGAGTGCCGGACTTACCGATTTTATTACGAATTGGGAAGCTGAAAGCTACCGCAGCAAGCAGCAAAAATAAGTATAGGCACACTATACAAAAAAGAGTTTGCATATTTATACCATTTATTACTTTTCATTTTTCGGCGTATAGTGTATAATAAAATAACCAAAATGTGCTTTTATGCACGGCTTTACGGAGGTTTTCTTTATGGAGAACAAAGGCTTTTTCTGCGAGAAAAACGGTAAGCTCCATTACGGTCACACCATACTTACCGGCTTCGGCTTTCTCGCTTCGTCTATCGCGTGGGCGATTTATGACCCATACATAACCAAATTGCTTGACAGATTGCTTACCAACAGCTCCGCAATTTCCGCGTGGAGCGCAAAGCTCAACGAACTGTTCCCCGCACTTGCAAAATTTGCTGAAGCCAACGGCGACAATGTAAGCGTTGCGGGCGGCATAACGCTTGTTCCGCTTTTCATCGGTATTATAATGACGTTTGACAATATCTTCGGCGTTATATTCCAGCCCACATTCGGTAAGCTTTCCGACAATACTCATTCACGCTTCGGCAAGCGCCGCCCCTATGTTATTTACGGTGCACCCGTTGCGGCTTTGCTTTTTGCAATAATTCCGCTTATTGCCGTTAAGGTTCAGTCGCTGCCGCTTACGATGCTGTTCATAATTATGTTCGTTTTCGTAATGTCCCTGTGGCGCGCGCCCGTTGTGGCACTTATGCCCGACCTTACACCGAGCCACCTTCGTTCCGAGGGTAACGCCGTCATTAACCTTATGGGCGGCGTAGGCGGCGCTATCGGTATGTTTGCAGGCACGATCGTTACCGCGGTTTACTGCGCCGTTACGGGTATAGATAAAAACTCCGCCGCATTCGACGAGCAGAACACCTTCCCGTATGTTTTCCTGCTCGGCGCGGTTATTATGGTAATCGGTATGCTCGTGATTCTGTTCTTTGTTAAGGAGCCGGATTCACGCATTCAGGTCAAGGGCGAAATGAACAGAGCTGCCGATGAAGAAGCAAGAAGAAAAGCCGAAAAGGAAGCCGCCAAGGCGGAAAAAGCCGCAAGAAAGTCCGAAAAGCTTTCCTCCGGCAAAAGAAAGAGCCTTATCTGTATGCTCCTCGGTTTGTTCTTCCTGTTCTGCGGCACAAACGCCGTGCAGACTTTCTTCGCTCTGTTTGCCGATGAAATCCTCGGCAAAACCACCGCAGAAGCTACCATTATGACCACCGCATTCGCAGTTGCCTCGGGCGCCGCGGCTATCCCTGCAGGCTGGCTCGGCAAAAAAATAGGCAGAAAGAAAACCATCCTCGGCGGTCTTGCAATATTCGTTATTGCCTTTGCCGCATACCTTATTACAGAAAAGGCGGGCATCAATGCCCTCAGCGGCGTGCTTATCTGGGTCGCTCTTATAGTGGGCGGTGCCGCAAATATGTTCATCACCGTTAATACTCTGCCCCTCGTGCTCGAAATCGGCGGTATGGATAAGGTCGGTACCTTCACGGGTTACTACTACACCGCAACATTCTCCGCGCAGATCGCGACCCCCATTGTTTACGGTATAGTCCGTATGTTCACCGGCACATATATGTCGCTGTTCTACTACTGCCCGGTTGCTTTTATCCTTTCCGCACTGTGCATAATCTTCGTAAAGCACGGCGAAGCCATTCCGGATGAAGTCGTTAAGCAGGTAAAGCTTGAAAACGAAGACTAAACCGGATCTTACATAAGAATTTCACCCCGCACGGTCAATGTGCAGGGTGATTTTTTGTGTTGTTTAAGCATCAAGACTGTTAATATTCAGTAAAAATTCTTTTACTCCCATCATTACATATCCCTTTTCATCGCGGCGGGGTTTCATGCTTTTTTCAACAATAACGATTTTTTTGAAAGAATCCCGGGTTTTATCAAACGGCAGGGTTTCCTGAATATATTTTTCTTCATCCGGGATCGCATACGCCGACTGAATATAATATTTTTTACTGCCGAGCGCTGCAATAAAATCGATTTCACGCTGCATACGCGTTTCTTTGCCGTCAGCATTTTTGCCTCGCGTTTCAACTATACCGACATCCACATTGTAACCTCTGTACCGAAGCTCATTATAAATGATGTTTTCCATTATATGAGTACCTTCTATTTGACGGAAATTCAACCGTGCATTACGAAGTCCGATATCTTCAAAGTAGATTTTATACGGCGAGCCGATATATTTTCTGCCCTTGATATTGTACCTTTTCACGCGTGAAAGCATAAAGGCATCTTCCATATATTCAATATATTTATCCACGGTATAATCGCTGATGCGTTCCTGCTTTACGGAAGAAAAGGTATCGGCAATTTTCTTGGGATTTGTGAGAGAGGAAATGCCGGAGGATATAACATCAAGCACTTCGCCTATCATAGTACTTTCCGGTAAATTGCGGCGCATAATAATATCTTTAAGGTAAAGCCCCTGCATTTGCGAAATAAGGTAAGTTGATTTTTGCTCGTCGGTAGCCATAAGAGCGACTGCGGGCAGACCGCCGTATATTAAGTATTCGTCAAACGCTTCGTTTTTGTCGCCGCCCTTAAAGGCATAGTATTCCGAG
Organism: Acutalibacteraceae bacterium; assembly: GCA_045616765.1. Taxonomy (GTDB): domain Bacteria; phylum Bacillota; class Clostridia; order Oscillospirales; family Acutalibacteraceae; genus DTU089. Next base: position 21,254 of record JAZLHL010000029.1, on the reverse strand, counting down.
AACGAAAGAGGGAGAATATGAATTTCGTCACCGCGCCCTGCAAATTCCGTAATAATATCCTTTGATAGAAATTTGGAATTACTGCCGGTCACGAATACATCCATATTGCTTTTGCGCAAAAAACCGTTTAATACCGATTCAAATGCTCCGAGCTTCTGTACCTCGTCAAGCAGTATATAGTACATATCATTATCTGTTATCTGCGGCATAAGCCAATTTATGAATTTTTCGGGGTCCACTTTGCGATCGGCAAATTCATTGTCAAGCACTATCGGGTTTTCGCCGATTTTGATTAAATCATCGGCGGCATCAAATGCAAACCTTATAATACGGTCGGTGTGAATGCCGCTTTGGGTAAGGTGGTTATAAAACAGCGTATTGAGCAGATATGATTTGCCGCTGCGGCGTATTCCGGTAATAACTTTTATAAAACCGTTGTGCTTGCGAACGATAAGTCGGTCAAGATATACATCTCTTTTTATTTCCATATTGCCCTCCATTTAATTTTTTTGCCGAAAACGGCACTTTTATTAAATGTATTATATGACTATATATAGGCGAAGTCAAGAGCGCATTTAATATTTTTGCCGAAAACGGCAAAAATATTAAATGGGATTGCAGAGTGCTTTGCAATCCCATTTATTTACCAGAAATTCTTTTGCTTCAATATAAATCTTCTCACAACCACGACTATGCGGATGCTTTTGAGGTTGTATTTTATGCCGTCAACGGTTTTCTGCTTTTTCGTGCGGGTGTCGGGGGTTATGTAACGCGCCATATTGCCGTCGTCGCATATAAACGGCTGGGTGAGTGTAACGCCGCCCTTGCCCGTTACCTGACAGCGCACATAGCACGAAATCTCGTCGCGGTGCTTTTCGAGGTCGAGCGCGCAGGTGAGCGTGGTGTTTTCGTTTGCGCTTATTTCCTCAATAACTTTGCCGTCGGCAATCCAGCAGATTCTGCCGGCATTTTCGGCGGTGAGCGAAATCACGCCGTTTTCCTCATCGACCTGCAAGCCGGTTACAACGGGGTAGGGTCCCTCCGCCTTAAAATCCTCGCCGAGCTCGTTTTTGGCATAGCGGCTTATTGCAAAGAATGTTCCGTTTTCCATTGCGGTGCGCATATTCGGCTCGCTGAATTCCGGCAGGATGAAATCTTCAAAGGATGTGTCCACATCGGTGAGTACGTGAGCATCGCTGTTCGCAAAGCCGAAAACATTGCGCTTGCCGTGCGGTACAACATATTTAATAAGCTCGTCCCAGAGTATTCTGTCGTTTTTCGTATCGTTGCCGACGCGGTTGAAAACTTCCGTTCCCACGCACGAGGCGTAATCAAGGAAAATATCGCCGAAAAGGCGTATGTTTTCGAGCCTGTGGGCGTTTGCAACATCCTTATGCGACCTTGTCCAGTCGCCGGGGTGATTTATAAACGAAAGACCGCCCGCCTTATCCATAAGCTTTACGGCATAGCGGAAAGCGTTTTCAAAGCCCCAGTTGTTGAGTCCCGCATTTGTGAAAAAGCCGTTTACATGGCATTTTGTAATAGTAACCATATTCAGCTCAATGCCCTGTGTCAGGCAGTGCATACCTCTGCCGGCTTCGCGCGGCTTCATACCGTCGCATTTATATGTGCCGTCGGTGATCTGCTTGAATTCCTCGTCTGTGAGGGGTGTTTTTTTGCGTTTAAGCAGATACTGGTAGCGGTACAGCGGTACCTCGGTGGGCTTTTCGTTCCACATTTTGCCGTTTATGCCGTGCTCGGTCATGGCAAGCACATCGAAGCCCTCTTTGTAGTATTCCTTTACCATATCGGCAAAGTCAACGCTTGCGTCGCTCACGGTGGAGTGGGTGTGCAGGTTCGTTCTGTAATGATTTTGCCTGTTCCCTATAAGGTGCATTACGCTTTCATAGGGATTTTTGATTTTGAATGTCATATCAACACTTCTTTCCGGGAAGCAATTTATTTTTTATTGAGCCTTGTAACGGCGGCAGTAAGGCAGAATACCTCGGCGGCACCGCCTATAAGCAGCGTTTTGGCACATTCGTTGAGCGTTGCGCCCGTGGTGCATATATCGTCAATAAGCAGTATGCGCATATCGGTAATATCGGTTTCGCATTTTTCATTCAGACCGAAAACGCCGAGCAGGTTGCCGCTTCGCTTTATACGCGGCAGGCTGTGCTGCGGCTCGGTGTCGCGCATTTTCACAAGCAGCGGCGCAAACCCGATGCCCGTGCTTTCGCAAACGCGTTTTGCAAGCAGCTCGCTCTGGTTGAAGCCGCGTTCCTTTAAGGACTTTTTGCTTGCAGGCACACTTGTGCATATTTCAAAATCGTAGCCGTCAAAACGCTCTTTAAGGCATTCGCCCATTTCCTCCGCGAGCATTTCGGCAACATCGGCTTCACCATTGGATTTAAGGCGGAGTATTGCCTTTTGCGCCGCGCCCTCGTAGTAAAACGGCGAGCAGATATATTTATAAAAATGCTTTTGCTTATTGCACACGCAGTCTTCGATTTTCCAGCCGCAGTAAAGGCACGCGTCGCCCTCAATGCGTGTAAGCGTATCCTTGCAGCTTTCGCACACATCAGCGCGCACATCGGTGACATCACCGCACCATTTGCAGCGGCGTGTGAAAAGCGCGGTCGCAAAAATATCCTTAAAATTCATCAGAATTCCTCTTTTAGAAAATGCGCGAGCGCCGAATAGCGCCTTGCCTTGCGGTCATTTGCGGTCATATATTCTATCTGTGCGGCAGTGCCCACGGTCACGAGCATATCGCGCGCACGCGTAACGGCGGTGTATAAAAGATTTCTGTATGCGAGCTGCGGCACAATGTTCACCGCGGGTATAATTACCGCCTTAAACTCGCTGCCCTGACTTTTGTGTACGGTTACGGCGTAGGCAAGCTCAATTTCGTCAAGGTTTTCGACGGCTATTTCGGCAATTCTGCCGTCAAAATCCACCGTAACCATACCCGAGTGAATGTCTATTTCTTTAAGTATGCCTATATCGCCGTTGAAAATGCCCACGCCTTTTTCCTCCGGGCTTTCCCACTCGATATTGTAATTGTTTTTGACCTGCATTATCTTGTCGCCCTCGCGGAAAAGCTTGCCGCCGATAACGACCTGCTGTTTTTTGCCGTCGGGCGGGTTAAGCTCGTTCTGCAAAAGCTTGTTGAGATTATCGGTGCCCGTTTCGCCCTTGTGCGAGGGGGTGATTATCTGTATATCGGTAAGCGCATCCCAGCCGTAAGCGGCAGGAAGCCTTTCGGTGCAGAGGTTTACCACGGTCTGCGCCGCGGCTGTTGAATTGGGGCGTTCTATATGGAAAAAATCCTTGCTGCCGTCGTTGCGCAGGTCGGGCATTTCGCCCGCAACTATTTTATGCGCGTTGGTTACTATTTTGCTTTCAAGCGCCTGCCTGAAAACCTGTGTAAGGCAAACAACGGGCAGTACGCCGCTTTCTATAAGGTCGTGCAGCACATTTCCCGCGCCTACGGGCGGGAGCTGGTCGCTGTCGCCCACAAGTATGAGCCTGCACCCGAGCGGCAGCGCATCAAGCAGACTTGCGAAAAGGTGGATATCAACCATTGAAAGCTCATCGAGTATAAGCACCCGGCAAGAAAGCGGATTTTTTATATTGCGCCTGAAAGTCGGGCGGTCGTCATCGTCCCATTCGACCTCAAGCAGACGGTGTATGGTTTTTGCTTCCATGCCCGTGACCTCGCTCATACGCTTTGCGGCTCTGCCCGTGGGCGCCGCAAGCGAAATTTCAAGGTGCTGGCGTTCAAAAATGCCGATTATGCCCTTAATAGTGGTGGTTTTGCCCGTGCCGGGGCCGCCCGTGAGTATAAGAAGCCCCTTGTTTGCGGCGGTCGCTATGGCGCGGCGCTGCTGCTCCTCGTAGGATACTTTGTTTTTGTGCTCAATGGCATCTATCTGTTCGGGCAGTGTTTCGATACGCGGCGGCGGGAACCCCGCAACAACGCTCATTCTGTTTGCGATTTTCTTTTCGTCATTGTATGCCTGCGGCAAGAATAAAAATTCTCTGCCGTCAATTTCACTTGTAAGGAGCTGACCGGTTGAGGTGAGGCGGTCAATGGCAATATCGGCATCGTCTTTAGTAATGCCCAGAAGCTCCGAGGATGGAGCGAGCATCTTTTCGCGCGGTATGCAGGTGTGCCCGTGCGAAACGGTGTTGTAGCGCATAACATGCAGTATTCCCTCTGTTACGCGAAAATCCGGTGACGGCTTACTGTCGAGCTTATCCTCAATGGCTTCGGCGCGTTCAAATGAAATGCCTATGCCGAGCCCGCAGAGAATATACGGGTTTTCGCAGACCTTTTCAACCGCCTGAATACCGAGTTTTTTATAAATTCTAACACATTCCGAGGGCGAAAGGCCGTATTTTTCAAGCCCGAGCATAACGGTGCGCATGGCATATTGCTTTTTGAATTCCTCACCGATTGCCGTTGCCTGCTCTTTTGAGATACCGCGTATCACCGCAAGGCGTTCCGGCTCGTTTTCGATTACTTTAAGCGTTTCGGAGCCGAACTGCTCCACAATAAGCATTGCTTTTTTGGGGCCGATGCCGCGCACAACACCGGAGGCAAGATATTTGTAGATCTGGTCGGTGGTTTCGGGCATAGTGCGTGAAAACGCCGTTGCCTTGAACTGCCTGCCGAATGACGGATGAATGGTGAAATTGCCTGTAAGTGTAACGGTTTCGCCTGCGGTCACGCCGGGCATAACGCCCACGGCAACTACGAGCTCGCCGTCCGAGTCAAGCTCAAGCACGGTGAACCCGTTTGTATCGTTTTGAAATGTGACCTCCTCCACCGTACCGGTGATTATCTCATCCTCGCCCATAATTCCTCCGAAAAGTTAAATATATATTATTATAACGGATTTTACTTATTATTGCAACACGGTGACGGCATTGAAAAATAAAAATACCCGAAAACATTTGATTAAATAAATTGAAAAAACAAAACGGCTATGGTATTATAAATTCAAGGCACAATATTTTGTGTGCCATGCTCCATATTTCACGAAAACGGAGGAAGATATATGAAATATACTTTGAACACCGTAAATCATTCCGATTTTAAGACAGTCGAAATCGGCAGACTTGCGCCGCGCGCGTATTTCATACCGCGCGCTCTCAAAAAGGATGCGCGCAAAGCCGATTATAAAACCGAACGATACGAAAGTGATATTGTGAAAGTACTTTCGGGCGAATGGGATTTCAAATTCTATGCAAAGCAGTCGAAGCTGCCTGCGGTTCTTGATACCGCAAAGGTCAAATTCGATAAAATAACCGTGCCCTGCACCTGGCAGCGCACAGGCTACGCAAAGCCCGAATATATAAACTGCCCCTATGATTTTGATCCTCAGGCTCTCGGTCTTCCGAAGGAGCAGGGCGTTACTCCGCCCGATATTCCCGAGGACGGTCCATGCGGCATCTACCGCAAAAAGGTTGAAATCACAGACCTTTCAAAGAATTATATAATCACATTTCTCGGAGTAAGGCCCTGCCTTGATTTATATGTCAACGGCAGCTTTGTCGGCTATGGCGAGGCGGCGCACAATTCATTTGAGTTTGATATTACAAAATATCTTAAAGAGGGCGAAAATGAAATAGTCGTTGCCGTATTCAAATGGTGCAACGGCAGTTACCTCGAAGCGCAGGATATGTTCAGAGAAAACGGTATATTCCGCGATGTGCTTCTTTATGAAAACCCCGCTTCTTATATTTTCGATTACGAAGCGATTGCAAAGAAAAACGGCAAAAAATATGACCTTGAAATGCTCGCCGTGCTTAACGGTGATATTCAAAATGCAAAGGTGAAATTCTCGCTTTACGACGGCAGAGCACTTGTTGCCGAGGAAACCGTCAGCGGCGAAAAAGAAACACGCTGCACATTCAGAAAATTGAGCGTTGAGGAGTGGAGTGCCGAAATCCCGCGCCTTTACGAGCTTACCGTTACCCTTTACAGCGGCAAAAACGAGGTTATGACGATTCGCAAGTTCGTAGGCTTTAAGCATATTGAAATCAAGGATGCCGTATTCTATTTCAACGGCAAGAAAATAAAGCTCAAAGGCGTAAACCATCACGATACGCATGAAACAAAGGGCTATGCAATGTCATTTGAGGATTTGGAACGCGATGTCAAGCTGATGAAGGCGTTTAATGTAAATGCCGTCAGGACCTCGCACTATCCGCCCGATGCAATGTTTTTGGAGCTTTGCGACCATTACGGACTTTATGTTATAGATGAAGCCGATATTGAAACACACGGTCTGTGGCATCTCGGTTTTGAAGGCGACACGGTGAGCCATAATCTTAAATGGGCAAACCGCTACACCGACAGAGTAAGAAGAATGTATTACCGCGACCGCAGTCATCCCTGCATTACAATGTGGTCGCTCGGCAACGAGTCGCACGGCTATAAATGCCACGATAAATGCTATGAGATGCTCAAAGAACTCGGCACAGAAATTCCCGTGCATTACGAGGGCGTTTCAAACACCGCGCGTAAGCATTACGATGTGTATTCCGAAATGTACACGCACCCCGATGCTCTCAAACTCATAAGGGCGCGCAAGCGCGGCAAAGCCTATACGGAGGTGCCGTTCTACCTTTGCGAATACTGCCACGCTATGGGCGTAGGCCCCGGCTCACTTGAAGATTATTTCAGAATTTTCAATTCGGACGATATTTTCATGGGCGGTTGTATCTGGGAATGGGCAGACCACTCCGTAAGGCATAAGAATGACGGCTTCAAGTACGAATACACCTACGGCGGCGACCACGGCGAGCTTCTGCACGACGGCTGCTTCTGTGTTGACGGACTTTTCTATCCCGACAGAACTCCCCACACCGGCGCTTACGAGATGAAAGCCGTTTACAGACCTCTGCGCGTAAGAAATCTTGCGGGCAACAAGCTCACAATAGCCAACACCAACAAGTTCCGCGCTTCGTCATACATAGAGGTTTACTGGGAGCTTTGCGAAAACGGCGTTGTTTCCGCCTGCGGCACATTCTCTACGGATATTGCACCCGAGGGCGAAGCAACATATAAGCTTGAAATGCCAAAAGCCGACAAAAATAAAAACGCATACCTTAATGTTGTTTACCTTGACGGCGATTTTGAAATCGCGCGCGAGCAGCTTACAATAAACGAGGTCGGCTTCGATGTTCCCGTAATTGAGGCGGGCAAAATTGCAATGGCCTCCGACGGCGAGCAGATCACCGTTAAATTTGACGGCGGCTCAATAGTGTTTGATGAAGCCACCGGCAATATGCTCACCTACAAAAAAGACGGCGTGAATGTTCTTAAAAAAGACCCCGTTTCACACAACGGCTTCCTGCTCAATTTTGCAAGAGCCTATGTTGACAACGACCGCAACACCTGCGTGGAGTGGGAAAAGCATAACCTTTCCGACCCGAAGATAGTGCTTGAGGATATGAGTGCCGAGGTGAAGTCGGGCATTGCTTCCGTAAGCGAATACTTCACCGTTTACGGCAAAGAAGATGTACTGTTTAACGCATCCGTGCTTTACATAATCGGCGCGAACGGCGTTACCGATATCGAAGTAAGCGTTTGCCCCGATGAAAACAGCAAGGAGCAGTGCTTCAACATTCCGCGCCTCGGTCTTACCTTTGAAGCCGATAAATGCTTTGACGAAATCGAGTATTTCGGCAGGGGCGAAAAGGAAAATCTCTGCGATTTCAACGCCCACGCGCCTATGGGATTATACACTGCGCTTGTTAAGGATGAGCACGAGCCTTATGTTCGTCCGCAGGATAACAGTAACCACAGCGATAGCTTCTACCTTAAATTAAAGAGCGAAAAGAACGGCAGCATCGGCATTTATTCAGACAGAAAGTTTACATTCAATGTTCACAACTACACGCAGGATACGCTTCTTAAAGCAAATCACCGCGAGGATGTTGTTGACGAAAAGACCACATTCGTAACTCTTGACGGCTTCACAAGAGGCACGGGCACAAACAGCTGCGGCCCCGAAACTCTGCCCGAATACAGAGTGGATGCTTCAAAGGAGCTTACCTTTAATTTCGTTATTGTTCCCGAAAAATAAACAGTAAACACAAGGGGCTGCAAAGTGCAGCCCCATTGTACAGGAGATTGTTATGGCGGTATTAAGCTGTATTACCATAGATTACAACAGTAAAGATTTTCAGAAGCTTCTCGGTGTGCGCCGTGAGGTCTTCGGCTCAAAAAAAGCCGATAAGCGCGACGGCGAAGCGCTGCACGCTCTTTTCCTTATAAAAGACGAGGCGGCAGGCTGCGCGAGCGTTACCGCGGACGGCGAGTTTTACTCGATAGCCGTTCTGCCGCAGTACCGCAAAAAAGGGAACGGCGCAAGTCTTGTTGGGCTGCTTACCGAAAAGGTGCGCGCGCTCGGCGCGAAAAGCATTACGGCGGAATTTCCGTGTGAGCTGCTTGGATTTTTCAACAAATGCGGACTTGCGCATTGCGGCGTTACTTATGAAAAAGACGGCGCGCGTTTTCTCAAAGCCGAGCGCAGCTTCATTTTTGAAGATGCCGAGTGGGTCGAGTTCGGCGGCGAAACCGAAGCGGTCATAGTCCGCGGCGAATTCACACTCGCAAAAAAGCAGAAGACCGAGCTGCTTGTTTCGGGACTCGGCTACTGCGAAATATATGTGAACGGCAAGCCCGTTTCCGACAGACTACTTGCACCCGCATGGACAAATTATGTTCAGCGCGACCTGACAAATATGAATCTGCCCGTTTACGATACCATTACAAGCCGCATACTTTATGAAAAACTCGATATTTCAAAATTTGTGAAAAAGGGTGTAAATACGGTCGTGTTCCATATCGGCGGCGGTTGGTACTGCCAGCACGAAAGCCGCAATGAAGGCAATACGCCATACGGCAATCTGCGCCTTTGCTTTTTAATGAAGCAGGGGAGCGATACCGTTTACAAAAGCGGTACACAACTCAAATACACAAAATCCTTTGTTACACGCGCAAATATCTATTTCGGCGAAAAGCAGGATATGCGCCTCGGCAATTACGATTTTTCAAACACCGATTTTGACTTTTCGGACTGGGAAAACGCCGATGCGGTCAGCGCGCCCGTGACGCTTTTGAGTGAGCAGGACTGCCTGCCCGATAAGGTGATACGCAAAATCAAGCCGAAGTGCATTTTCAGAAAAGGCGACTACGCGATTTACGATATAGGCGAAAATATTTCGGGCTATCCCGTTTTTAAATTCAGCGAAAACACCGTGTGTGACGAGGTTTCCACCGTGCGCTTTGCCGAAAATCTCACCGCGGACGGCGGACTTGATTTCCATTCAGCAGGCGGCGAATTCAGAATGCAGCGCGAGGAATATATCTCGGACGGAAAATGCAAAGGGGAGCTGCACCAGCATTTCACCTGGCACGCCGCAAGGTATTTTGATGTTACGGGCAAAATTGATGCGGTCGAATTCAGAGTTATTCATACCGATATTAAAAAGAAAGTCGACTTCAAATCCTGCGACCCCGTGCTTCAATGGATATTCGATTCATATATAAGAACGCAGCAGAGCAATATCCACGGCAATATTCCCTCGGACTGCCCGCACAGAGAGCGTCTCGGCTATACGGGCGACGGTCAGCTTGCCTGCCGTGCCGTTATGACCTGCTTCGATGCAAAGAAAATGTACCTTAAATGGATGCGCGATGTTGCCGACAGCCAGGATATTTACGGTGGTCATGTGGAGCATACTGCGCCGTATTACGGCGGAGGCGGCGGACCCGGCGGCTGGGGCGGCGCAATAGTGTTCGTGCCGTATAATTATTATAAATTCTACAGCGAAGCGGATGTGCTCGAAAAATACTACCCGAATATGCTGCTCTACCTTGACTATATGGCAAATCACAGCGAAAACGGTCTTGTGGTGCGCAGTGAAAAAGCGGGCTGGTGCCTCGGCGACTGGTGTTCACCCGGGAATGTAAACCTTATTCCCGAGCCGTTTGTTAATACATATTTTTACCTTAAAGCGCTTAAATGTGTTATGGAGATTTCAGGTATTCTCGGTAAAAACTGCGCAGAATTCAAAAAGCGGTATGAAAAGGTGAAAAAGTGCTTTATAGAAAAATATTACGATAAAAAGACGGGCACATTCTGCAATTCGCTTGAAGCCGCCGATGCTTACGGCTACGACCTCGGCTTCGGCAATGAAAACACGCTTGCGGCAATCGTTAAAAAGTACGAAAAACTCGGTCAGTTCGATACGGGCATTTTCGGTACCGATATTCTCATACGCACCCTTTGCGAAAACGGATATACGGAGCTTGCAAAATCGCTGCTCACAAGCAAAAAAGAAAATACATTTTACAATATGATGAGCCACGGCGCAACAACTCTGTGGGAAAACTGGGACGGCTGCGACTCGCACAGCCACCCGATGTTCGGCGCGGTTGTTGAGTATATAGTGAAGTACTTTAACGAGAATTAAGGGTCCGTCGCATTTAGCGCAGAACGAAAAACAAAATAATAAAAAACGATGGCTTTACGGTGAATTGAGCGTTTAATAAACCGTAAAGCGATTATATTTTTATAAAATTATGATTTTATATGTTTTTCTAAGTGTTTTTTCGCCCACTCGGAGTATCTGTATACGCCGTCGGAGCGAAGAAAACGCTTTCTGCATCTAAATGCGACAAACCCAAACCGAATGGGTGAAAGCAGCGCATCTGCGCTTTTTTACTGCCGATTTTTATTTGCCGGCTTTTTTGCTGTACTTAGTCTTGTATATGATTCTCATAAGGTTTGCTTCTATGGGGTTGATTTTCTCGACCTTGCCGTAAAGCTCCGCGCCGATAGCGGTCTTGCAGCCCTTATCCATAACTATTTCAACGGCTTCCGCATTGTACTGCGAGTCGGCTACACAAATTGCGCCATTGTCCTTGATGAGCACGGCGTTGTTTTTGCCGAGAGCCTTAACGACCTTTTTGCTCGTTTTAAGTGTATCTGCGGGGTTGAAGACCGCGCACTTTACAACGGGACCGCAAAGCTGGGCGAAATCGTCAAGCAGGGGGCGCATCTTTTTGCCTTTTCTTGATGCGGCAACGGCAAACTCGTTCTTGGAATGGAGGATGAAATTGACATCCTCTCTCTTTTTGTAAATAGCCCAGTGCATATCTGCGCTGTCGGGTATTTCGGGGTTGCCGCCGACCCACGCGCCGCTCTTGGTGTCGATTATAGCAGCAGCCTTATCCTTTTCGCCTACGAAGAAGCAGTTGCCTTTTCTTGTGGAGTCGCAGGGGGCAAACTCCTTGGCGGGTTTGTATTTTTCGTTGCTTGTGAAAACGCCGGTGATGTAATCGACAACGCCCGTGAATGATTCAACCGCTTTGCCGGAAACCTCACCGCAGCGTGCAAGAATGAAACGCTCGCAGATATTTTCAAGCTCCTCGGCAACTGCTCTGGCATCATCATAATCGGTGCCCATGCAGACTGCGCCGTGGTGCGCCATAATGGCGGCTTTTGACGATGAACGCTTAAGTGCGTTTACAACGCCCATTCTGAGCTTGCCCGTGCCGGGCAGACCGTATGCCGCGCACGGAACATCGGTGCCGACTATTTCTGCCGATTTGCCGTCGATATTGTTTATATCAAGCCCGAGTGTGCTTACAACAGAAGCATTTTTCTGGTGGGTGTGAATAACAAAATTCACATCGGGGCGCAGCTCGTAGCAAGATGCGTGAATACCTTTTTCCGATGACGGCTTGATATCGCCCTCGTAAGAAAGGTCGCTTATGTTTACAAGCACTATCGTTTCGGGTGTGAGGTCTTCATAAGCCATACCGCTGGGGGTAATAACAAACTGCGTGTCGCTTACGCGGCAGCTTATGTTGCCCCAGGTTCTTACAATAAGCCCGCTTGCAAGCAGCTCTTTACCTGCTCTGATCACTAATTCTTTTGCTTCGAGAATATCCATAAAAATTCTCTCCTTGTTTTAAGAGAGCCGCCGGAAACGGCGGCTCGTTTTTGCTTTTCGTTCTGCGTTTTTTAGTCGGCTTTCATTGCTACATTCCGGAATACGTTCTCAAATCTGCCGAGAGCCTCGTCGATAAGCTCGGGAGTGTAAGCTGCGCTGGTGTAAAGTCTGGAGCCTGCGAGGGTCACAAGACCTTCTGCCATATAAGCAGCGCCCATGTGAGTCATTTCGGCTTTTCTTATGTTGGTCTCGTCGAGAACGTGCGGGATCTGCCACGGCTTCATCCAGTCGATAGCAAAGTGCATTGTGCCGACGGTTTCAAGGTGGCATATAGAGCCCTGGTTGAATGCAACGAACGGAAGGTCATATTTCTTAATGAGCTCCTGCAGACCCTTGGTGAGTCTGTCGCCCATCTGACCTGCGACCTGGCAGGCATTCTGCTTTTCGATTTCTTCGAGTGTGTAGTAACCCGCAACGCAGGAAATGGGTGTTGCAGCCATGGTGCCGCCCATAAATGCCTTGTGGATCTTCTGGTTGCCGTCAAGGCCTGCGCCGAGGAATTTCATATATTCTCTCTTGCCGCCGATGCCGCCTGCGCCCGGATAGCCGCCTGCGATAACCTTACCGAAGATGGTGAGGTCGGGGGATACGCCGAAGTAGCCCTGTGCGCCTGCCATACCGATACGGAAGCCGGTAACGACCTCATCGAATATAAGGAGAGCGCCGTACTTGCGGCAAAGTCTTTCAACACCCTTGTTGAAGTCTTTGTCGAGGGGCCTTGTGCCGCTTTCGGGGCCGACGGGCTCAATGAAAACTGCTGCGGTGCCGCCGGTGAGCTGATTTTTCTTAAGGACTCTTTCAAGTGAGTTGAGGTCGTTCGGGAAGAACTCCTGAGTGTGCTTGAAAACATAAAGCGGAACGCCGTGTGCCTGGGTGAACTTTGAGCCGGGGATACGGATGCCGTAACCGAGCTGATCTGACCAGCCGTGGTATGCGCCGCCCATTTTAACTATGTTTTTATGCTTTGTAGCAAGTCTTGCAACACGAACGGCTGCCATACAGGCCTCTGTGCCGGAGCCGAGCATACGGAACATATCAACGCTCTCGATGCTGTCGGAAATTTTCTTTGCAAGCTTGTATTCAAACTCGTGGAAAAGACCGATCGACGGGCCGCAGGTGTTAAGAAGGTCGATAACCTTTTCTCTGACAACAGCGGGATTTGAGCCGAGCACTGTGGGACCGCCTGCCTGCAGGAAGTCGAAATACTCGTTGCCGTCAACGTCATAGAGCTTCATGCCGTCCGCCTTTGTGAAAACAAGGGGGAAGGGATAGTTGAAAGCAAGGTTGTGCTGAACGCCGCCGGGGATTATCTGGCGTGCTTCCTCGATCATAGCCTTACTCTTTGCGCATTTGGCATCGAAGTATTCGGTTTCGTACTTCTTGAGAACGTCGGGTTTAATGGTGTAAATTGGCTTTTTGATGAGTTCGTCGAGCTGCTTTGTAACGGCAGCAGCGTCGTGGTACTCGCTGATAGCAAATCTTGTGTCCATATTCATACCTCCTGAGAGTGAATTTTAGTTCACCTTTATTATACTACTTAATATCCGCTTGTCAAGCACAACCGCAAGGAAATAATAATTCTTAATTGTTTACCGAATAAGAAGTGAACATTTATTACCATTCGTCGAGCAGAAAGTTTTCGATACCGATGTTAAGATAACCGTTATCGTCATACCACCCTTTACGCATATCACGGCGCACTATGATTTTCGGGAAAGAATTACCCGCCAGGTTAAACGGCTTTATTTCGCTCGCGATTTTTTCGCTGTTCTCCATAGCATAGGCGGACTGAATATAGTATTTTTTACTGCCTGCGGTTGCGATGAAGTCTATCTCGCGTGCAATGCGCTTGCCTTTCTCTGTGGAATACACAACACCCACATCAACCGAAAAACCGCGTACTATCAACTCATTGTATATGATGTTTTCCATAATATGAGTTGTTTCCTGTTGCCTGAAGCCGATACGGGCATTGCGAAGTCCGATATCCTCGCAATAATATTTGTTCGGATAATCGAAGTACGATTTTCCCTTGATGTCATATCTTTTGCATTCGTGAAAAAGAAAAGCATCGTCAAGAAATTCCATATATGAGCGCACGGTGTTCGGAGCAACCTTATCCTGGTATTTTTGTGCGGCATTTACGGAGTTGGCGATATTTGTGGGGTTTGTCAGCGAGCCTACCGATGAACACAGCAAATCCATAGTTGCTTCAAGTACATCGGGGCGCGTTATTTTTTTGCGTTCTATGATATCCTTGAAATAGACCTCGGTGTACAGTGATTTCAGATAATTCATTCGTGCGGTATCATCAGGTCGGGAAATTACAAGCGGCATGCCGCCGAAATACATATATCGGTCAAATGCTTCGGCTTTGTCGCCGCCAACTGCCGAATAGTATTCTGCAAAGCTCAGCGGATGAACACGAATTTCGTCACTTCTTCCGCGGAATTCCGTAAGAATATCGGACGAAAGCATTTTTGAGTTGCTGCCTGTAACATAAACATCAAGATTCGGTATGCTGCGCAGATCATTAAGCGCGTCATAAAAAGTGATTCTTTTGCCGTCCGGGTTGTACGGATTCGGCACATCATCGGACATTTGTATTTCATCTATAAATAAGTAATAATTATCTTTTTTGCCTTCAACGGCATTGCGTGCAAACTCTGCAAGCACAAGTGGGTTGCGGTATTTAACATTCTTAGTCAGGTCAAGGGCGACAGAGATAATGTTTTGAGGGTTTACGCCGCTTTCCTCAAGATACTGTCTGTAAATTATGTTAAGAAGATACGACTTGCCGCAGCGGCGGATGCCGGTGATCACTTTGACCTGTCCGTCCCACGCAAAGTCTTTAAGCATTTTCAAATATCTGTCTCGGTTGATGTGCATTTTATCCACCTCCATTGAAATGTACATGTGAATACGGTGCTACTTTTCAATGAAATTATACATCTGATAGGATTTGCTGTCAACAACTTATTTTCGGTATGGTCGATTTGACGAAACACGCGTTTTAATTTTGTTCACCTTTAACGAAATGATATTTTTTAAGGTAAAATTTACAAAAATTGCTCGGTTAATTCGCTCTGTTCTGTTGACTTTACAAAAAACATCTGCTAAAATACCAAATGTACAAATGTATCCAAAAGGAGGAGAATATCTTGCAAAATTTAATGGATTCAAAAACACTCGCTTACATAAATATGTATGCGATACTCGGAACCTTGGAAAATCTTTGTGAGCTTGTGCCCGAAGCTAAAGAGCTTCTTAACGGTGTTAAGCCCATTTCAATCGGTTTCGAAGTCAAAGACGGCCCCTCCGCCACGCTCTATTTCAAAAACGGCAAATGCCGTATGGAACAGGGCTGCGGCGCTTGTGACGTCAAACTGCCTTTCTCAAGCTGCGAAAAGTTCAACGGCCTTATCGACGGTACGGTTACTCCCATACCCTCAAAGGGCTTTACCCACATCGGTTTCCTGCTTAAGAAATTCACGGCTCTTACCGACATTCTCACAAAATACCTCAAAGCTACCGAGGAAGATCTCAAAGATCCCGTATTCTTCGAGGCAAGCACAAAGCTGATGCTGTGCGTTATCGGCGTAGCCATCGCTCAGATCGGCAACAACGACGAAATCGGTAAATTCAGTGCCGCTCACATTGCCGACGGCAGTGTTTGCATCGGTAT
This sequence comes from Acutalibacteraceae bacterium, assembly GCA_045616765.1. Lineage (GTDB taxonomy): Bacteria > Bacillota > Clostridia > Oscillospirales > Acutalibacteraceae > DTU089. The sequence continues at coordinate 5,527 of JAZLHL010000029.1, read as the reverse complement.
TAAAGACGGCCCCGCAGTAGAGATCATCTGCAAGGACCACAGGCTTCTCACCGCAAAGAGAGTGCCCGAAAAGTATCGCTCGGCAATGATGTTTGAGTCCCTTGAAACGGCACGCGCTCTGTTCGACGGTAAGGTAAATGCTCTTACCTGCATTGGCACCGGCAAAATCGAAATGCACGGCCTTGTAAGCATGCTCGACAACGTTAACCGCATACTCGACAGAGTATCGCTTTATCTCGCATAAGGAGGGATTACTGTGAGCAAAAAGTATCCGTTATATAAAACAACCAAATCAGACCAATGGTATGAAAGAGCCGCTAAGGTGATCCCCGCAGGCGTTTACGGCCATCTCGGCCCGGCAGAAGGTCAGTTCATCCCCGTAAACCGCTGGCCCCGTTTTTCCGACAAGGCTCAGGGCACTTATTTCTGGGATGTTGACGGCAATAAGTACATCGACTATATGTGCGCTTACGGTCCCAATGTTCTCGGTTATTGCGACCCCGATGTTGATGCCGCCGCATTAAAGCAGATAGAGCTCGGCAACTGCACCACCTCGCCTAACAAAATCATGGTTGAGTGCGCAGAACTGCTTGTTGACACCGTCAACTGCGCCGACTGGGCTTTCTTTGCAAAGAACGGTAACGATGCCACCTCCGGTGCCATCATCACAGCCAGAGCACACACCCATAAGAAAAAACTCATCTTCTTCAACGGTTTCTACCACGGTGTTGCACCCATGGTTCAGAAAATCGACTATCCCGGCGTTCTTCCCGAGGATGTTGCAAACAACCTCTATGTAGACTGGGACGATATTGAAGGTCTTAAAAAGGTTATTGCCGAGAACGACGACATCGCCGCTCTTATCGCACAGCCCTATGACCACGGCAACTTCTACGACAACTCCTTCCCAAAGGAGGGTTTCTGGCAGGAAGTCCGCAAGCTCTGCACAGAAAACGGCATCGTTCTTATAGTTGACGATGTGCGTGCAGGCTTCCGTCTTGACCTCGCCGGTTCCGACCATTTCTTCGGCTTCGAGGCTGATATCATCTGTTTCTGCAAGGCACTTGCAAACGGCTACAATATGTCCGCATTCTGCGGTAAGGAATTCCTTAAAGCTGCTGCTTCAAGCCTTTCCTACACCGGCTCTTACTGGATGAGCGCAGTTCCCTTCGCAGCCTGCATCGCCTGCATCAACAAGATGAAAAAACTCGATGCTCCCAAGCTCTTCAAGGAGCTCGGCACCGAGCTTACCGACGGCCTTAAGGCTGCCGGCGCAGAGCATGGCTTTGACCTCGTCGTTTCCGGTGCTCCCGCACTGTTCTATCTGAGAATAGCAAACGATGATAATATGCTGCTTCACCAGGAGTGGATCGCAGAGTGCGTTAACAGAGGCGCGTTCTTCGCATCTCACCACAACCACTTCATTAACGCCGCACTCACTCACGAGGATATTGCCACCACAATTGAAATCGCAGAGGATGCATTCAAGGCGGTTAAGAAGAATCACCCCGAGCTGTAATCATAAAAAATCTGAAATCGGGCGCCGTTTTTCAGCGGTGCCCGTAAGATAATAATTCTGGGAGGAATTTACTATGGCACTTTCAAAACAGGAGTGGCTTGCTCTTGAAAAGAAAGCTTTTGAACTGAGAAACCTCTGCATGGATACCACCATGTGGGCAGGCTCCGGTCACATGGGCGGCGGCCTCAGCGTTATGGACCTTCTTACAGTTCTCTACCACAAATACCTTAACATCAAAGTTGAAGAGCCCAATTGGGAAGACCGCGACAGATTCATTCTTTCAAAAGGTCATGCAGCTATCGCTTACGCACCCGTGCTTTGCGACAAGGGCTTCAACGACAAGGAGATGCTCAAAACCTTCAACCTTTCCGGTTCTAAAATGGGTATGCACCTTGACTCCAATAAGGTCGTAGGCGTTGATGCTTCCACCGGTTCACTCGGTCACGGCGCATCCATCGCGGCAGGCACAGCGCTTGCAGCAAGAATTCTCGGCAAGGATTACCTCACCTATGTTGTTACCGGCGACGGCGAGCTCGGTGAAGGCTCCAACTGGGAAGGCTTTATGACAATGAACCACTATGAGCTTTCAAACTGCATCGTTTTCATCGACCGCAACCATTGCATGATCGACGGCCCGACGGAAGAAGTTATGAAGCTCGAACCCCTTGCAGACAAGATGACCGCATTCGGCTTCAACACGATCGTTGTTGACGGCAACAACATCAAAGAGCTCTGCGATGCCATTGATGCTGCCATTGAACGCTCCAAAGAAAAATGCGCCCCCACCTGCATCCTTATGGATACCAAGAAAGGTGCCGGCATAAAGGATATTGCAGGCGACTATCACTGCCACTATATGGCACTTGATGAGCCTACATACGAAAAGTACAAAAAGCAGCTTGAAGAAGATTACAAAGAGAGAGTTGCTCGCGCAGAGAAGGAGGGCAAATAATTATGGGCGGATTCGTTTATAATGCTATTGACCAGACAGAAGTTGCTACTGCTGAAATTTACGGCAAAGCACTTGCTGACATAATTCTTAAAGACCCCAAGGTCGTTGCTATTACCGCTGACCTTGCAAAGTCCACAAAGCTCGGCGATGTTCTCAAGGTTTGCCCCGAAAGAGTTATCAACGTCGGTATTGCAGAGCAGGATATGTTCGGCGTTGCCGCAGGTATGGCTAAGGCAGGCTGCATTCCCTTCCTTTCCGGCTTCTCGGCATTCACCTCAATGAGAGCTTGCGACCAGCTCCACACCGACATCTGCTACCAGAATGTCAACGCTAAGATCATTGCTACTCACGCCGGTACATCGTTCGGTCAGGCAGGTTCTACTCACCACGCCATCACCGACCTTGCCATCACCAGAGCAATGCCCAACCTTACCGTTATAGTTCCCGCCGACGGCGCAGAGACCGCTAACGCAGTTAACGCCGCTTACGAGAATTTCGGACCCTACTACATCAGAATCAACCGCGGTTTCGACCGTGTTCTTTACGATACACAGGATTACGGCTTTGAAGTCGGCAAGGCAGTTACCATCAACGAAGGTACCGATATCACCGTTATCGCTTGCGGCTCCTGCGTATTCCAGGCAAAGCAGGCTGCTGAATTCCTTGCAAATGCAGACGGCCTTAAGGTAAGAGTGCTCAATATGCACACCATTAAGCCCATCGACAAGGAAGCTATCCTTAAAGCAGTTCTCGAGACCAGGCGTATAATCACCGTTGAGGACCACAGCACCGTAGGCGGTCTCGGCTCGGCAGTTGCAGAGGTAGTTGTTGACTCCGGTAAGGCTTGCGCATTCAAGATGCTCGGTCATCCCGACAAGTTCGCACCCATCGGTCTTCACGAGGATATTATGGCTGAAGTCGGCATTGATGCTAACGGCATTATTTCCGCAGTTCGTGAAGTTATGAAGAAAGACTTCGAAGAAGACGATAACTGGGACGACGAATTTTAATTGACCGTCCATAAGTCAACTGACACGGAAAGGAATGACTGTATTGCCTACTAAAGACGATATTTATACAAATAAAATCTTTTTGTGCGGGGCATTACCGCTTCTTAAAACCATAGTTGCGGACATTCCCTCGCTCAATAAAAAGTTCAAAAATGTACACTGCATTTACCAGGTAAGCTGCGACGACCCCAATGCTCCCGAGGGCAAATGGGCTACTCATTTTATGGTAAACGGCGATGAATGGCTCGTTCACGCCGATAAGGTCGCTTACCGCGTTAAAAAGCAGAAATTCGTTGAACTCGAATTCAAGAGTGTTGAAGCGATGAACGCCTTCTTTAAGGGCAAAATCACCCCCGCCACTCTCCCCAAAATGCACGGTGTGCAGTTTGCTTATGAATTCGGCGTATTTATGATGGCTCTCCTCAAAATGGCTGACCTGCTCGGTCTCACCGCCATTCCCGAGGATGAAGATACCAAGAGACTTCTCTGCAAGTGCTATTTCTATCTTCTTACCGCAGGCATAAGCACCCTCAACAAGCAGGGTCACGAGGGCGTTCACGGCTGGACCGAAAAGAGCCCCGACCGTGTTTACGCTTTCGCAGTAAACGGTGAGCCCACCGTAAGCGCATACATCAGAATCAAAGCCGGTAAGTCAAGAAGCGGCAGGGGCGAATACAAACGCGCTATGCCTTTCTTCACACTCCGCTTTGACAGCCTCGACAGTGCTCTCGGCATACTTCTCAGTATCGACGATATGCTTGAGTCCACCAAGTCCGGCAAGCTCATTATGGATGGCGCACCCGAGTTCGGCGCGCAGATAGGAGATTATATGCTCCTCGTCGGCGCCCTCGCAAAATAAATAAGCGGATAATTTCGCGCATAAGTCATTTTTTCACCCGCTCGGCGTATCTTCATACGCCGTCGGGCATGAAGAAAATGCCTTCTGCATCGAAATTCCCTCGCTTATTACCTTAAAAAAATATAATTAAAATGGCTTTCGGTTAATTCAATTTGAATGAAACTGTAAGCCATTTTGCTTTTTGTATTGTGTTTTTACAAAAAATTAATATTTTCCTCTTGACAAGCATATTTCAAAAATATATAATATGCTTTGTGTTGTGATATATATATACCTTTGCTGTCACGCGGAGGGAGGGAACTATAAATGAGTCAGGTAAAAGTTAAAGAGAATGAGTCTTTGGACAGCGCTCTTCGCAGATTCAAAAGACAGACATCGAGAGACGGTGTTATTCAGGAAGTCCGCAAGAGAGAGCATTACGAGAAGCCCTCTGTAAAGAGAAAAAAGAAATCCGAAGCGGCTCGTAAGCGCAAGTATTATTAAAAAGAAGGATGATGCCGTTTGGCATCATCTTTTTTTCTTCTTTGAAAAGGGGAAATACTATGTTTATAAATGAACTTCGCTCGCTTATTAAAAACGAAAGTGATGCGGTGCTTATATATTCCGAGGTCAACAGACGGTATTTTACCGAATTTCCGTCATCCGACGGCTACCTTGTCGTTACCGCCGATGATGCCGTTTTCTTTACCGACAGCCGCTATATTGAGGCGGCTTCGCTTGCCGTTAAGGATTGCCGCACTGCACTTTTGCGGCGAGTAAGTGTCGAGATTAAGGATTACCTCGCTTCAAAAAACATCAGGCGCATCATCACCGAGCGCGAAAGGCTGACCGTTGCGGAGCTGGGCAGCCTTAAAAAAGCTCTGCCGGACTGCCGCATGCTGCCCTCGCAGGCGCTTGAAAATAAAATTTATGAGCTGCGCAACATCAAAACTCAGTATGAAATCGACTGCATAATCAAAGCGCAGTCCATAGCCGAGGCGGCATTTGAGCATATACTCGGTTTTATCAAGCCGGGCGTTACCGAGCGTGAAATCGGTCTTGAACTTGATTTTTATATGCTCTCGCACGGGGCGGAGGCACTTTCGTTTGAAACAATAGCCGTTACGGGCGAAAAAACAAGTATGCCCCACGGCGTGCCGGGTGATGTTAAGGTCAGAAAAGGCGATTTTATCACAATGGATTACGGC
>JAZLHL010000028.1:0-23227 GCA_045616765.1 Acutalibacteraceae bacterium | reverse complement strand
CAACAGTAGAAATTTAAAGCGATTATTATTCCGCCGATTACGGATTATGGATAGATTATCTACAACAGTAGAAATTTAAAGGGATTATTATTCAAATAAGTTTTTAAGCTAACAATATATAATCTACAACAGTAGAAATTTAAAGGGATTATTATTCCCTTACATTATTGATAATTACCAATTCAAAATTGAAAATAGTATTGAAATTGGCGAAAAAGCACACATATTCTGAACAATAACCCCTTTACTTTTTAATAATAGCATATTAAGACTCAGGTTTGCAACTATTTTACTATCAGCAACGGTTCGTCCTCGTGAAGCGCATAGCCAAATTTAAGCGTTTTGCATGACGGGCTCAATTTAAAAATATAAACGCTGTCAGTTTCATCAAACACCTTGATAAACTTATTATTTATATCTGCTATAATGTTATTAAGAATTTTTTCGCTGTTTTCTATTTCGTATACAGAATACTGCAGCCGATGCCCGTATTTTTTAATATACTTGGAAAACTTCGCCCTTTTTTTATCATTTGAAATATCGTAACTTAAAATAATCATTTTTTTATCTCAAACAACGGAAAGTCATCCGCCGACAATCCTTTCATAAAAGCTCTGTAATAATCCTGAATATACGAAAACATATCATCCTTGTTATCCATAATGGGTTTCATCAAAAACTGAATATAATCTGCAGATTTTTCCCATTTAAGTTTATATTGACCGTTAATCAAAATAAAATCATCATCTTTTATCTGTTTAAGATTTATTGATTTTTTTATTTGCGCATCCACAAGCGGTCTGAACGGCTCTACAATATCACAAACCAGGGATTTGCGCATATAAAACTGAGTATGTAAAACCCCGCAAAATGTGTCAAACCCATAGCTCGAAAGTAAAGAATCGACAAAAGCAAACAACAGTGTATATCCTATATCAAGCACCGAATTAACAACATCTTTTTTCACTCGCGGCTGTCTACCATGCCAGCATATATTGTTAAAATGATTTTTGAAATAAAGTTTTGAGGAAAGCCCTTCATAAGCCATAAGCTCATTTATTGTATTTACGAACGGAATTTTGCAACTATAAGTATTCAACATTTCTATCGTTTCTTTTACAGCCTCGCTTGGCTTTCTGTTCAACGATAAAACTGCAGCTTGATTCTGAATTTTATTTTCTATGATATGTTTTGCAATATCAAGTTCTTCATATTGATACTGCTTCTTCTTCAAAAGAGTGTTGCCGTCTTTTTCTGCGCCTATTAAAGCATACATTCTGAAGCCCGGTGTCATCAAGGCAAGGAAAAAGCCAAATTTTTTCGCCTTTTGGATAATAACAGAAGTCAGACTGCAATGCCCGACAATATACACAAGAAAAACGCGATAACAAGTACACTGAAATTTGATTTTGCCATCGGCATTCTTTACCACAAGATTATCGTTACTGAATGCAAGTTTTTCCCCCTCATTAAAAAGCACGAACACAATCTGCTTTTTATTAAAATCAGGTGCGGTTATCATCATATCACCCCCTGTTCGACAGAAAACGAACACAAAGGCTCATATATGCATCGGCTGCATTTTGCTGCATTATTCTGTTTGAAATTTTCAAAAGAAAAAGTATTCACATTTTCGACTAACGACTCAAATTTAAAAAACATTTCAACATCATTTTCGGGTAACGGTATTGTGTAAACCTTGTTATCATCCATACTGTACAACCGCATTTCTTTTACTGTATAACCCATTTCACGCAAAGCAAAGCATTGCGCATACAGCTGAAAAATATAACCATCGTAAACAACGGATATTTTCTTTTTGCGTTCCGTCAACAATCCTTTTTCGGCATCGAAAACATCAATCTTGCCCGATAAATTATATTTTTCAGAATACACACTTACAGCCTGCAAAACGGTTTTTTTAGTTGAATATTTTCCACTATCGCTTTTTTCATGCGCGGCCGTACCGTTCAACTGCACTTCATCCTGATATGCAAGATTTTCGGTATCAGCATCAAGTGAATGAAAATAAATTGAAACCGGGCAAAAAATGAAATCGTTTAAATTTGAAATCGGCAGTGGTTGCTCGCTCATGTTATTTCTGCGCAAACTCAAGCCAATCGGCATTTGAAATTGAAATTATGGCTTTGGTGTAATCATCCGCAGTTTTTATGGCGTTGATCGCCCAAAGAGCTTTCCTCGCAATATTGTATGCGCCGTTAGCATCGGCATCGCAAGGCAGAGCAGACGAAGCGGTGCGGCTGTCATAAAATGCTCCGCTGCTGTTTTTCACCGGTGAAATCAGGTAATCTTCGGAAGTTCCGGTAATACTGTTGCGCATTTGCACGGTAAGCGCAAAGATTTTCATAAATTCACGCAGCAAATTTGTGTCGCCGTTTTCAACAAGCTGATTTTTAATATCTTTGGAAATATCAATTTTATATTCTTCAAACATTTTTTTGAATTCGGCTGTCAGATTCACCCTTTCATTATCAAATTCGTTGTTTTTGGCGGGGTTTCTGAAAGTGCGGATTCTCTCACCGTTTGAGCAAACCGTCCATTGTTTTCTGTAATCCGCCGCAGTGCGTTCAAATGCAGAATAGTCAAATGAAAACTCAAAAATATCCTCTGCCGCATTGTAGCACACAAACTTAAATTTACCGATAAATTCTTTAGCTGCCGCCGCAGATTCCCAATGAGTATTTAACAAATTCACAAAGCCGGTTGTAGGATCGATTTTACTTGTGAGCCATGCAGGGATGTAAAAGATTATACCGTCCTGGTTTGATTTTCTGCTTGCAGTCGCTTTATTTGTAAGCTGATATGCATTCAGCAAGCCGCCTTTTTCGGCTGCATCGGCTTTTTTATCTACAAGATAATTCAACTTTTCGGTGAGCATCTTTTCAAATTTCTGATAAACTTGCTTCTCGACTTTTTTGCGGCTGTTCATAAAGCCGGAATTCAGATCTTCCATAGCTATTACAGCATCATACTTTACTACAAGCTTGCAGATTTCGTGTATAGCCTGACTTAGATAGCCTTCTTTCAACTCTTTAATATTGCCTATGCTTTTCCAATCCTTGCGGGCTTTATCCCTGTCGGCTTCACGGTTATCGAGCAATTTATGGTAATCCACGGTATAACCCGTATCGCCCGTTATTTCATTAAGCGAGTGCTGTTCGAGTATTTCGCCCTTACTGTTTACCACGGTTACATATATAAGGTTACGCTCACCGCGGTCTATTCCTATAACATTAACATTCTCGGTTTCACGGAGTTTTTCCCTTACGGAATTATTTATATATTCCTCGCCTTCGGCTTTGAAATTCATTGTTACGGGTATATGCAGCGAAAACTGATCCACGGTGTAACGCCTGTCTTTTACCATATCAAACGTGAATTCACTGCTCTTCTTTTTATTGTCAGGATTCTTGTTGGCAATAGGCTGATTTGCAGGGTGAACGATTTTTTCGCTGTTATTAATACTTGCCTTGCGGTAGAACATTTCGCACTGACCGTTGAGTTTGTAGACAACATCGACAAGATTGCGTTCGTCAAAGAGCATTTTGAAATACAGAGTGTGCAGATTGGGTGTTCCGTGAGAATTTCCGGAAAAGTCCTTGTTATATATCTTGAAAAGATACAGCGAGCCGTTATCTATACAGCTGTTTATATACTCAGCAGATATTTTGCTGAAACGAACACTATACCCCTGTTCCGCCACTTCTCTGAAAAATTTACTTATATCTTCATATTTTTCCGTGTCTGAAAATTCGAAGCAGAATTTTGACCAATCTTCATGTTTTGCGATTGATGCTTTGTAAAAGTCTATAAACTTATGACAATCTACCTTATTGAAAGCAGGACCTTTTTTAAATGAACCTTTTTCCCTGATTTTATTGATTTCTTCCGGCGGGGTAAACAAAGCAGCGTTGCTTTGTGCAAAGAAAACTTTAGGTAACATCTTACTCGGATCCGGCAGCAACTTATACTCCATTTTTTCGTAGTATTCGCCAACGCTCGGTTGTGCATCCAAGAACACCCTGCTATTCGATTTATCCATAACAGCAAGATAATAAATACCGTCTTTTCTCAAAATAACCGAACGGTAATCTCTCTCCTTGTTCCTGTCCCAACCGCCCAAAAACTGCGGATTTTCAAAATTCAATTTGATTTTATCATCGGAATACGGCTTTTTTGTAAGATAATTTCTGACGCGGTCATAGAGTTTGTCCACAACCGAAAGCTCTGCAAAGCATTTTTCAAAATCGCCGTAAAAGCTGTTGTCTTTTTCTTCCTCTTTGCCCGTACCGAGCAGCGGTTTGACGGTTTTTTCAAGTTCCTTGATACTGTCGAGCAGATTTTTGAGCTTTTCGATTTCAGCATCGTTTGCCGAAAGGCGCTTTTCAGCACTATAAGGCGAGCTTAAAAGGGTTTGCGCAGCAGCGTAGTTTGCTTTAATTAATTCAGAACACTCTTTAACCTTTTCTGAAAAATGTTTACTTACCGCACCGCTGCTGCCGCACAGTCTTTCAATTTCGTAAACAGAAAAGCTTTTTATGCGTTTAAAGGCTTTCTTTTCTTCATCATAGAATTTCTCCTCTTTACCATTTTTGAGTGTATGGGTGTTTTCATATTCAACATCCCAAGCCTTTTCCACGGTGTCCCAATTGTTAAAAACGCGGTTTGAGATTTCGGTAAGCGCCAAGCCCGTGGAAACATAAACTCCGTTCATATCATATATTTCAAGCTGTGCGAAAATTCTGTTCAATCCAGAAAGTGTTCCTTTAAATGCAGCCACATCTGCATTACCGTTATAAAATGAATAAACAGAATTAAGCAATTCGTTATCATCTTTAAATTCTTCGGGAATGAATGAAATGCTTTCGCGGTCGCTTAATATCTGCTTGAATAACGGTTTTATAAGCGGCAGGCGTTTACTTCTATCGGTTTTGGCGACCTGCTGATTATAAAGATTTACATATTCATTTATCCCCTGTACCTTGGTACCGTCGGTATTGGTGTAGCCTCCCAACACGCGATTATAAGCTTCGATGCCGCTTTGCGAAAGCACAAAACTGAAATAATCAACGCTGAACATATCAGCAACATCAGTTCCGCACAACCCTGAAAAATCAAGTGCAAGGGCATCTAAATCTTTGTGCGGAAGTTCAGACTTGATTTTTTCAAAGCTCTTGGCATTATCAAGGAATTTAGGCAGGTTTTCATTTATGCAGCGGTATGCTATTGCAGTAGTCTGCGGCATTTCGGAGTACATATTTACTCTGTTTTGAAAGAAACCGGTGAAATATGTGGAAAACTCGGCAAATTCAGCAGTAGTGGCTTTTTCTTCATCATCGCTCAAATATTCAGGCAGCAGCTTTGTAATGAATTCTTTTTTACTTAGCAAAGAATACCTTTCATCATTTTTCAAAGCTCCGGAAATTTGCTTTCGCATTTTTTCTTCTGCCTTTTCAAGCCGATTCAATTCTGCATCGGTCTTGCCGCTTTTGTAATATAATTCGGCATATTCTTTTACGCCGTTCAAAACAAAGCTGTTTAACACAGACTCAATATAAGCCTTATGGTATCGGTCCATATAACCTTTCACCTTAATATAACTTTCGGCGCGCTTTTCGTCTTGCCCAAGAAGTTGTTTATTATTGAAATTTTCTTCGGTTTTGCCCACGGGTATCAATTTGAAGCGGAGTGTTTTTGACAAGGAATATTGATTAGTGAACGAATCAATCATTTTACTCATATAGATTTCCTCCGAAATTTTTTAATAAAGAGTTTCAACACACGATTACATTAGCATAAGAAAAGTCAGTTGTCAATACGGTCGTAATGGTATAGTACCTTTCGTGGTACTTATTGGCGTGTTTTCCGTCAACATTAACAGTGTGGGCGTATAAACGACATTATAAAGCCACCATGAATTTTGGAAGTTCGATATTTAAAAAGTTTTTCCGTATTGTTGAAGTTCCTTATAAGTTTTGCGGGCTCGGTTATTTTTTTAAAGAATTAAAAAAATACTTGACAAAATGATGAAAAATGCGGGTTTTCCATTATTGAAATAATAGAAAACCCCTTGTTACTTTCAATGTTTCTTATTTTTTCGTTGTTTACTAACTTAATGATATTGCGCCGAAGCGGTGTTTTTCGCGAACAGATAATTACACTTTTAAGAAACGGTTTTCGATGCATTTGAACGCAAGCGGATATACTGTCATAAACAGCAGCGGAGCGGATGCCTGCAGGAAGAAATGCACGATTCCGATGCCGATTGCCTTTCCGAGCGGCTCCATCACTATGTTCCAATAACCTATGAACAACAGTGCGCCGACAAGGCAGCGCAGAGTTTTTTGATACGGCGTTCCGTCGGTATCAAAACGGATGAAGCGGCGTTCTATAAACCAGCCGAGCACCACACCGAAAAGCCGTCCCGGATCCTTAAAGCCGCCGACGGTCATTTTTGACGGATCGACCAGCAGCTCACCTTTCACATAATCCATAGGATAACTCTTGAAATACATATACGGCAGCAACGCCGCACACATTACAACCACTATGAGCACGATCACCCAATCGAGTTTCGGATGACGTTCAACGAAGCGAGCCGCCAGGATGACGAGCACCGCACCGACCGCACCGACAAGAAGCCCCGCCAGAACATCCTGCGGAGTATGCACGCCGACATAAAGCCGGGAAAACATTGTCAGTGCAATCATCACACCGAGCAAGGCGCACAACCCTTTGTGCTTGCGGTAAACTGCGATAAGACCGCCGTACATACCGCTGACAGAGGCACTGTGCCCGCTGGGGAAGGAATACCCTGTTGCACCCGACATAACCTCCGGCAGCGGTTTTTACACCGTCACCGCCGTCTTTTTGCTTAATTCTTAAGTTATACAAGATAAAGCGAGAAGTCCACTCTGCTCATAATGAACGCTCCGAGGAAAATCGTCTCCAAGTCCTCGCTATCGGTAGTAATGACCGTGTTGCTCTGCTTATTACCGATTGCGCCGACACCTTCCTCCTTCGGTCCCGCAACGTTCATTTTGTAAACAGCGAGCTGATTTCCGTTTTTGTCCACAAGGGCAAATTCCGGATGGAGAATATCCAGTTTTACGAGGATCTTAAACGAATAGCCCTTTTCTTCCAAAATGTCAAAGCAGTTTTTGCCGTCCAGTTTGAAATAAGAGGCAGTTGCCATGCTGATGCCCATTGTACCTTGTTCGACAGATTTTGTTTTGCCGACCTTATGTGCAGTTGTGGTTGTTGCAACATGATTGACAAACTCATAATCACAAGCAGTGAAGAGCTTGTACTTGACCATATTTGCTTCATAAAGCGATTGATTATTTTCGTTCTCCAGCTTGAAGCTCTGGTTCATTTTGCCGTAGTGAAACGCATGATAAGTAGCCATTATAAATTAACCCCTTTTCTTTTTATAAATATTGAATCCGAGACCGCCGACACCGACCAAAATTATGACAATACCGATAATCACAAAAACGAGCCCACCGGACGGATCACTCATAAAATCATCCGGTTCATCGGGATTGACATAAAGGAGAACGGTATCTCCTTCTTTCATCGAGGAATCGTAATTGCCGTATTCTTTCTCAGAATAGGTTTCGTCGTTATAGGTATATTCAACGAATACTCGATGCTCGTAATCGTCCGGGCCTAATCCGTCAGATTCATCATAAAAGGGCGACAATTCTTCTTCAATTCTAATAATGTTTGCTTTGGTCTCTACATAATTTTCGGGAACGGGTTTATTGAACTTTGAGAAAAGCATCAAAAATGCGATTCCGAAAATCAAGACAATTGAAAATACGATTATGGATGTAATAAAGCGAAATTTGTTTACCGAAGCTGTTTTCATGGTAGATTCTACTCACTTAGAATATTTTCTCTTTTTGCCGAGAACGAGGCAGGCACAAAGTCCCATAGAGGAAAGTACAAGGAGCATCACCCAAAGAGTCATATGGCTGTTGTCTCCGGTCTGAGGAGATGTCGGCTCTTCTTCAAGTTTTGCAATATAACCGTTACCACCCGCTGCTTTCCAAGCATCGAGATCGGTAATTTCAACCTTGCAGGTTGCATCCTCAAAGAACTTGCCGCAATCGCACTTGTAGTAGCTCTTATGACCAGCACTCTGAAGTGTTGCCGCCGTGCCTTCTACAAGGATAGCGTTGTGCTCGGAAATCTGCTTACCGCAGATGTCACACTTGTGGTCTTTATCTGCGTCTTTACACTCGGAAAGAACTTTTTCGCAGTAATCACATTTGTGATCCTTGTTCTCATCAGCACACCCGGAGAAAGTATTGCCGCAGTAATCGCATACATGATCCTTCGGATCGGTATCAACATGGCTACTTATGGTCTCATCGCAGTAATCACACTTGTGGTCGTGATTGTCATCCGTTCCGTGAAGCGGAGCAAGATAGCCATAGCCGCCTTCGGCTTTCCAAGCATCAAGATCAGTAATCTCGGTCTTTTCTTCCGCATCCTCATAATACTTGCCGCAGATTTTACACTCATAATAAGACTTATAGCCTGCTTCAGTATCCGTGGCATCCTTGCCGTTCACAAGTTCGGGATTATGGCCAAGTACTACGCTCTTCGCCGGCTCATTGCCAACATAAGCGACAGCATGGCCTTCATAGAATTCTTCCTTTCCGCTGTACTTTTTTAGTGTAATGTTTTGCAAATCGGTAAAGACGTTCTTTTCGGGGTTACCCTTGAGCGCATAGCCGGCAGGCAGAGACATAGTGAACGCACCGTTTTCACCCGCGTCAAATGCCATTTCACCGCCGACAAGCTGCAAACTGCCGTTCTTGACCGTCAAAGCGTTCTCGCCGCCCCAAACTACCAGACCGACTTCACCGCCGGTGGATTTAATTTGTGTCTGTGTTCCCTCAACGGTCAGCGTATCGCACTCGATGCCCCAAGTATCCGATTCAACGGTAACTTTGCTGTCGGTGATCGCTACATCGTTCAATGCATTGATGCCCCAGTTTTCCGCTTTGACGTTGACTGTACTGTTCGTGATGGTCACATCGCAGTCAATGCCATCTTCAAAGGCTACGATACCGGATGTTCCCGCATCGACATCGACCGTACTGTCAATGATAATGATATCGCCGCATTCCGGACCGCCACAGACACCGATGTTGAATCCCCTGCCGTTAACACTTATTACACTGATCTTGCTGCCGATGACGGATATATTTCCGTTCTCGCTCTTAATACCGTCGATATCATACGCACCGGATAAGTTCGTATTGCCGACGGTTACGCTTACCTCTTCGGGTGCGGGCGTCGGAGGCTGCTCTGCGGGGTCATCATATATCTCGTCTTCAAAACCGATTTCAACGCAGCCTGCGGCATAAATGCCGTAGACATCAGTCAACAACTCTTCCGCTTTTGTACCGGCATTTACAGTAACTTTTGCACCGTTATAGATGTAAACGTCGCCTCCTCCGGCATAATAGGATCCAATGATTTCGTCATCTTCGATTGAACCCGGTGCTGCTTTGATAGCACTGAACTTGTCGCTCGTGACATTTACCGTGGCACCGCCTTCAATGACGATATTGCCTTCACCCGCGTAAATACCGCCGCCATCATAGCAGGTCACATTCACCGTACCGCCTCGAATGCCGACATTGCTATCAGCACGGATGGCAGGCATATCGGAATAGTAGACATTTTCTGTGATGTAGACGATCTCGCCGTAGTTCTCGATTGTCAGTGTGCCGGCGAAATCCGTAGGGATGTTAACATTATCCGCCCGAATTCCGCTCATCCATGTATACATCGTCAGGCTGCCGTCACCGGTAATCGTAACATCGTCGTCACTGGCGGCAATTCCATATAGGACTTTATAATTGCTTTTATCTGCCGCAACCGACGGCTTTGCACCGATCTGATTTTCGCCGATCAGTTTGATGGTCAAATCGCCCTTCAGCTCGCTGTTGATGGCCGAAGGACACATCTTTCCGTCTATGGCGATCTCTGCATTGTTCAATGTCAGAGTTTGCGTTATAGGATCGTAGGAAATCTTGCCGTCTCCCAAAACATCGTCCTTGTTGCTCGATGTAACTCGCGTGTTGCCGACCTTAATGGGATATTCTTCGAGCTGAGGAGGTTCCTCGTCACCTTTATCCGAATCAACGACCAGCACCAAGCAACCGAGGTTCTCGGTGACAACCGTGAAGCATTGGCGCTCTTCGTTCCAGGTCGGCGTCAATTCTTCTACACCGCCCTCGCCGTTCAAACAGTATACGACTGCGTTGCTGTCCTTGAATTGCGTAAACGCCTCTCCGGAGAAACCAATCATAAATTCGCCTTCGCACGGATTGCCATCCCGGGCAACGCAGATATCATCCGACACCAGAACCTTCCTGCCGACGCCGATCTTATTTTTGATTGCGCCCGGTACGTCGACGGGATTTGCGGAAATCACGTGATCCCACTCCGCCTCGTCCTTGCCGCCTTCACCGACACCCAATAACGAAACGGTATGGTCGCCGGACACCGCATAATTGTTTTCTGCTTTGAGTTCTTCTTCCGATGCCGGTGCATCCGAATAAATCAGCCCGTTTTCTTTCGTGTAGTTCGAGAAATCTTTGAGGGGATTCGGAACACCCGGAACAGGGGGGGTAGATGGTAATTTATCGTATGGGACGGACACCAGGATCGGGTAAGATGCTTCGCACCCGAAAAAATAGTTGTGGAAAGAGCCGCCGCTGTTTTTAGAGAAGGTATCAACGATGAGGGGATAATCGGAGGGTCCCCAGAAAGCGTAGGCTTCATCGATCCTCCAACTTTTTTCTGTTTGGCCGTAAGTGGCAGAGGCAATAAGGGTCTTGTTGGATTGCATTTGCCCCGTTGTCAGATCGAGGAGACTGCCGTCGATTTTTTTGCGTTCGTAGAAATGGGTGCTCGAAAAGTCGCCGGGCATACTGCCCAAAGTGGTGTTGCTGATGCCGCCGCCGATAAAGTTTCCGATGGCTTTGAAGCAGTTCACTTTCACACTGTTATCAATGTTCAGTGTCTCTTTACTCCCGTAGCTGGTGATCACTTCGTTGCCCCATTGTTTCCCTTGCGGAAGATTATCATTCATACGGGGGTCTTTGATGCGGTCAAAAACGTTTTTGTTCAAAGCAACACCGTTTTGTTGCAACGTCCTGAGAATTGCGATACCGTTGGCGTCACCAACAGGTTTGCCTATCGATTCCTCAATATATATTTCGGAACCGGGTTGAGCAATTTCAAGCCTTCTGTATTGAATGCTCCAAAACAGAGCCTGTTCGCTCCACTCTCTGGTAAAAATTTGTTCACGGGTTTTATACTTTATTGATGAATAATACACCAGGGAGTTGGTGATGTAGCAATAGTTGTCATAACCCGTGACGGCGTTTTTCTTGCCGTCCGTCAGGAACTTGACCGTGTCGCAAAGTGTTTTTGCGGCATTTTCTTTCTCGAGATCCGTGGCGGTATCCGACATACCGAGGATATTCATAGCAAATACGCTGTAACCGCCGACCTCCACCAGAATTCTGTTGAAGAGCTCGTTGATCTGATCCCGGATTTGATACTCAAAAGTGTGGGTAAGATACATAGACTGAACGAGCGCTGTCACGCCGGTAGTCGAGTTGACGAGCTGCGTGCAGTAATTATTGAAAGCATCACGCACTTTGTAGACGTAATTTGTGCCTTTCGCCCTGACCACTTCTGCGCTCAAATCGTAAAGCAGGGTATCGACCGCTTCATTCCACACGGCTCTGTTTCCTTTGGAAGACAGACTGTTTTTGATCGCGCCCGCGATGTCGGCGGGATATGTATTCGGGTTCCAGGTGATTTTCAGATCCTTGACCCCTTCAATAACAAAAGTGCTCCCGGCTTCCGATTTTCCGAAAACGGTGTCTTTCGGTTCCTGCGCCTTGTCGTACTTGATGACGATGGTATCCTGTCTCGTCTCGGGATGTTCGATCCATTCCTTGACACGCTCAACGAGCGCGGCTTCAAACTCCGAAATCAGAGGCTCTATGCCCTTATCCACATAATTCGTGTTAAAGCTGTTCCAGTTTTGTTGCATCTGGTTTGCTTTGAGCCCTCGTTCATTGAGCTTTGTATCAGCGGTCAGCCCGGTCAGATTATCGGCGATTTTTTTGACGTCGTTCGACATCGCCGACACTTTTTCGTCCAGACTCTGGATCTGAGCGGAAATGCTGTTCAGCTTTGCCGTTGTGGGATCTTCCATAACGCCAAGCAAACGCAAAAGGGAAACTGTCCCGTTGACCGCACCGACAATAGTGTTGCTTTTACTGAGAGCACCTACCAAAGAATCGAACCCTGCCGAAAATGTCGGTGCCTCTTTGTTGCCAAGAGAACCTGCCGCAGACTGAATCGCTTGAAACGCGCTCTTAACCCCTGCCGCGTCAACGCCATCTGCCGCAAAGGCAGTAATTGCCGATAGCGGAAGCGTTCCTACGATCAGCACGACCGCAAGTAATAGACTGATGATTTTCTTTTTCATATTCAAATGCCCCCTGAAAGAAAAATATAAATATACATAATATATAATAACACAAAATTTGGTATTTGCAATGTTTTTTTAAGTTTTCAGTTTTCGGTTTTCAGTTTTCAGAAAGCGAATAAACAACGCGGCTTTTCGGTTTTTGAATACGGAAAGAAAGAGCGAACGGTGGGGGCGCCGCACCGGGGCGCCCGGTTTGGCCGCCGCGGCACCTCGCGTGCACGAGCGATTGACAGCTTGCGCTTCGCTAAATGAATAATGCATAATGAATTTCGGGGCGCAAAGCGCCGGATTATAATTGAATATGCAATATAAAAACAACGCGGTTTACGAAAAACCGCGCTGATTTTTTTGTAATCAACGCGGTTTTTATAATATATGCTGTTTTCATCTGTCAATCGCTCGGGCACACAAGGTGCCGCTGCGCGATTGACCCGGGTCGCATACTATGCGACCCCTACAAAATTCTCCGAATTTCCGTTATGAAAATCAACCGGATTACAGGGTTTTAACATAATTGATTGACAGCTCGGCGCAGGCTATGGTGGATTTTTCCATTGACGGCTCATCCTGCTCCACTACTACCCACTCGGCGCCTGCTTTTTCGGATGCGGCGATTATTGAATACCAATCCTGGCAGCCGTAGCCGACGGGTCGGAACTCGAATGTGGATTTTGTTTCGGCTTCGGTATTATCGTCGATGCCTATGAGCTTATAAAGCGGGCCGCTGCCTTTTGCGCCCACAAAATCTTTAAGGTGAACAACGGGCGCTCTGCCGCTGTATTTAAGAACATAGCCGGCGGGCTCCTCGCCGCCTACATTCACCCAGCAGGTATCAAGCTCGGTTTTGAGAAGGTCTGCGGGAACGGTATCGTAAAGCATATCGAGAGCATATTTGCCGTCGATTTTAACGAATTCGAAATCGTGGTTGTGGTAAAGAAGCTGTATGCCGAGTTTTTTGGCGGCTTCGCCGATTTTATAAACGCCCTTAACGGTATCCGCCCAGCCGGGTGTACCGGGGCGGCATTCCTCGGTAAGGTAAGGCACGGCAACATATTTGCAGCCGATTTCTTTATAATCGGCAAGCACCTTTTCGGGCTCTGCGAGCATATCGTAATAAGGCACATGAGCGGAAATCGGTACTATGCCGACTTCATCGCAAACAGCTTTGACCTCTGCGGCGGTTTTGCCGAAAAGACCTGCGAACTCAACGCCGTCGTAGCCAAGCTCTTTGACTTTTTTGATGGTACCTTCAAAATCTTTTTCCATCATATCGCGCACGGAATAAAGCTGTAATGCAACAGGTAATTTCATAAAAATGACCTCCGTTATTTTTTGATATGAATAATATACAACCTCTCAAAAAATATTGCAACATATATTTGAAAACTGCTTCGGATTCTTGACAATAATATTCCCGTGGAGTATTATTGTAGCGTAATTTTCACAGAGAGGTCTTTTACTATGAAATATCTTGTTGTTCTTTATGACGGTATGGCGGATTACCCCGTTCCCGCACTCGGCGGCAAAACGCCCATGGAATGTGCGGTCAAGCCCAATCTTGACAGACTTGCGCGCTTCGGTGAAACCGGCATTGTAAAAACTGTCGGCGACGGTCTCAAGCCCGGCAGCGACATCGCCAATATGAGCGTACTCGGCTATGACCCGCGCGAATGCTACACGGGTCGTTCGCCGCTTGAGGCGGTAAGCATAGGTGTTAATATGCTTGACACCGATATCATTTTCCGCTGCAACCTCGTTACCCTTTCGGATGAAGAAAATTATGAGGAAAAGACAATGGTCGATTACAGCGCAGGCGATATTTCGACCGCTGAATCTTCCGAAATCATCAAGAGCGTGCAGGAACATTTCGGCAACGATATTTTTGCATTTTACAGCGGTGTTTCGTACCGCCACTGCCTTGTATGGCACAACGGCACGCTTGAACTCGGCAAGATGACTCCCCCGCACGATATTTCCGGCAAGGTCATAGGCGAGCATCTTTCAAAGCACCCGAACGCAGAAAAGCTGATTGCCATGATGAAGGAAAGCTACGGTTTTCTCATGAAGCACCCCGTAAACAAAAAGCGCATTGCCGAGGGCAAGCGCCCCGCAAACTCAATATGGCTCTGGGGCGAAGGCACAAAGCCCTCGATGCCGTCATTCAAAGAGAAATACGGTCTTGACGGCTCGATCATTTCGGCGGTCGACCTGCTCAAAGGCATTGCAAAATGTGCAGGCATGAACGCCCCCGAGGTCGAGGGCGCTACGGGATATATCGACACGAACTTTGACGGCAAGGCTGAGTGCGCCATTGAAGAACTGAAAACTCACGACCTTGTGTATATTCACCTTGAAGCGCCCGATGAGTGCGGCCACAGGAACGAACCGCAGAACAAGGTGCGCGCCATTGAGCTGATTGATGAAAAGATACTCGGCAAGGTTTTGCCCGCACTTGAAGAATATGACGATTACAAGGTCATGGTACTGCCCGACCACCCCACGCCCATTGTTACAATGACACACGCAGGCGACCCGGTGCCGTATATGATTTATAAGAAATCGGCACACAAGGACAGCGGAATTGAAACATTCACCGAGAATACTGCAAAGCTTTCTGGAAAATATGTTGACATTGGTTACAGCCTGATGAAACACTTCATAAATGATTAACACAAAGCCGCGCGAATTTGCGCGGCTTTGTGTTAATCATTGCGTTTTTCTATATATGTCTGCGGAACATCGCCGAGTATCACCGTTTCGGCTGCGGGGATTATTTCCTCCACCGTTTCCGAAACGCGGTAGGTGCCTATTCGCGCCGATGCCGAAAGAGTTACGCGCGCATTTACGCGGTGAATAGTCTGATTTATGCCCACGCTTTCAAGGCTGCTGAACACATTTGTTACGGCAAAGCCGTAGGCGTGGGCGTGCAGTTTTATGCGCGGTCCCCTGCCGCTGAAAAGCTGACTGTTAAGAAGCGTACCGAGGGGGATGCTTATGCTGAAATCGCCGTTTTTTTCGATATTGGATGCGGCATCGTCGGAAAGCCGCTGCTGAAACGCGTTTATAAAGCGCGTATCGCATACCACCGCTTTTATATTGCCGTTTTCGTCTTTTTCGAGCCGCACAAAATCGCCGTATTCGGCATTTTCGGCGGCAAGCGCCTTATCCACGGATTCGTTGAGAATTATTGTAAGGCGGTTTTTAAGCGCATTCGTTCCCGACTCCTTGACGAGCGGCTTTAAGCGCGAATCGGTAAAAATCAGCAGCGCAAAAAGCATTATGAAAAGCAGCAGCACAAATAACAGTCTGCGCCGCCTGCCGCGCGAATGGAACGAATGCACTTTAAATATCCCTCTGCCGCTCTTATGTATATTAAAAAAACTCACCCTGCTCACCACCGTTATATTATATGGCGGTGCGCAGGGTGTTGATAACTATTTAAGGCTTTCAATATATGCTTTTATATCGAACGGCTCAACCGGGCTGTTGTTTTTAAGGTAAAGCGGATGGTGCGGATGCCCTTTAACGGAGCGTTTGCCCACGCTGTACCAGTTCGCACCGTATTTTTCACCGAGTGCAATCATTTCGGCAACACAATCGGCAAGGTACGGGCGTTTTTCTATAATCGTGCCCCACGCCGCCCAGACGGCAGGCGTTCTGCCCGCGCCGCAGGAAGAGAGAACATACTCAAAGGCTTTCATATTTTCGGCGTGCAGACGGCGGTTAAAGGATGAATCCATATCACCCGGGTCTGTGGCGCGCTGGGCGTAGACATTGAACATAATGAAGCTGTCATACCCGTTGAAGCGAGCGGTGCGCTCCACCGATTTAAGTGTATTGTCAAGGTCATCGGGCTTTGCCGTGGACGGATTTATGCCGATGCATATAAGCGGATTTTCGCCGTGTGTGCCGAGTATGTAACGGTACTCGGTATAGGCGTTCGGCACATAAAGCCACTTATTGCGGTCATATTCAAATGAGCCCTCCGCCTCGGTGCGCAAAGCATCCTCAAAGCCGATGATTTCAAGTGCATTTGTTTCGCAGACGGGAATGTGCACGGTATCGCCTCCTGTTCGGGTTTATTCAATTATAAAATAAACGGCACATTTTTTCAATATACTGCGCTGCGATTCTTGACTTTTTCGGTAAATTATTTTAATATTTAATATGTAATTATATCGGCACTTGCCGAAAGGAGTAATATTATGTTCTATCCCATTAAAATAGCAGGTCTTGACAGGAAACTGCCCCTTTGTCCCCTTAACGACAAGCTGATGATCGGCGCATTCGTTATTTTCGGCGACGCGGAGCTTACCGTTGCCTGCGCAGCCGAGCTTCTTAAAAAGGCTCCCGAATTTGATTACATCATCACCGCGGAATCAAAGGGTATTCCGCTTGCACACGAAATGTCGCGCCAGAGCGGCAAAAAATATTTTGTGGCAAGAAAGAAAAAGAAACTCTATATGACCGGCGTGTTTGATGTTATCGTAAACTCCATCACCACCGAGGGCGAACAGCACCTTTACCTCGACACCGCCGAGGCTGACGAAATGAAGGGCAAAAAAGTGCTTATTCTTGATGACGTTATTTCCACCGGCGCTTCACTTACCGCGGTACAGAAGCTTGTTACCGAGGCCGGCGCGATAATCGCAGGCAGCGCTGCAATTCTTGCAGAGGGCGATGCAAAGGACAGAGATGATATTATATTCCTTGAGCCCCTGCCGCTTTTTGATTCAAACGGCAACGTTCTTGACTGATAATGGCGGGTACACTGTTTGTTGTAGGTACGCCCATCGGCAATCTCGGCGATTTTTCGCCCCGTGCCGTTGGGGTGCTTTCACAGTGCGATTTCATAGCCGCCGAGGATACGCGCGTTACGCTGAAGCTCTTAAATCATTTCGGCATAAAAAAACCAATGATAAGCTACTTTGAGCACAACAGAGCACAGCGCGGCGATATTATTCTTGAAAAACTGCTGAACGGCGAAAACTGCGCACTTGTTTCGGATGCGGGTATGCCGATAATTTCGGACCCCGGCGAAGACCTTACAACGCTTTGCTACGAGCACGGCATCAAGGTTTGTGCAGTACCCGGTCCGTGCGCACTCACAACGGCACTCGCCATAGCCGGTATGCCCGCGGGCAGATTCACATTTGAGGGCTTTCTCACGAGGGCGAAGCCGAACAGACGCGCGCATCTTGAGGAGCTTGTTGACGAAAAGCGCACTATGGTATTCTATGAAGCGCCGCACAAGCTCGCCGCCACGCTCGCGGATATGGCAAAGTACTTCGGTGACAGAAAAATCGCCATAGTAAAAGAGCTTACGAAAATATATGAAAGCGTTGACCGCACCACTCTTTTTGAGGCTGCCGAAAGGTACAGAGATGCCAATATCAAAGGCGAATTTGTGCTTATAATCGAGGGTAAGCCGCAAACCGAGGAAAAAGCACCCACACTTAACGATGCCGTCATGATTGCGCGTGAGCTTATTTCAGGCGGCGCTTCGAAAAACGAAGCCGCGAAGGAAGCCGCAAAGCAGACCGGCATTAAAAAAAGCGATATTTACAAAAATCTTACTGACGGGTGATTGAATGATTTACGGCGTTAAATGGTACTGGTGGCTGCTGCTTGCCGCATTTTTCGTGCTTGCGATAATATTGTGGCGAAAGGCAATAGTTTCATCACGCGAGCGCCGCGAAAGGCTGAAAAAAGAAGCCGCTATATGGAAGCGCGATTACGAGCTGCGGCAGAAATTCAAGGAAATCACCGAAAAGACATTCAACGAAAGTGATGACGGCGAACTGCTGCACGGCATTGCCATGAATATTCAGATATCGCTTGAAAACACAAGCGATATGAACGCAGCTTTCGAGGCACTTGAAAGCGAAAAGAAATTCGTTTATGCGCTTGAATATTTCAACGAGGATGCGCAGAAAAGTCTTTCGGAGTTTTTCAGGAACAACGGCGCTCCCCTTGTGCCGATTGTGCCGGATGCGCTCAATGCCATCGGCGAAACGGCATATATTCACCTTGTTAACGAGCTTTTGCCGATGTTTGACGAGGACAGCGAGGTCTCGGTGGACAAGGCGGCAATCGAGCGCTGCGATGCTCAATTTAAAGAGCTTTTCAAATCCGATGTGCTGCTCGACAATGCCGCGGAATTTATCAAAGAAAATAAAGGCGTTTTCATAAACGCATAAAAGAGGTAATTTATATGGCAACATTTCATCTTTCGGCATTTGCCGATGAAGCAGGCAAAACACTTGCCGAACAGATTGATGCGCTCAAAGCGCACGGTATGACTCACCTTGAACCGCGCGGGCTCGACGAGGGCAACATTTCGGTTTACACCGTTGAGCAGGCAAAAGAGGTCAAAAAGGTGCTCGATGCGAACGGAATCGGCATTTCCTCAATAGGCTCGCACTACGGCAAAATCGAAATCACAGACGATTTCGCGCCGCATTTTGAAGCTTTCAAGAACTGCGTTGAGGTTGCGAACATACTCGGCACGAAGCGCATAAGAATGTTCAGCTTCTATTTCACAAAGGGCGAAAATCACGAGGAATACCGTGATGAAGTTTTTGAACGCCTTGATAAAATGGCTGCTTACTCGCTTGAAAGCGGTGTATGGTGCTGCCACGAAAACGAAAAAGAGATTTACGGCGATATCGACACCCGCTGCCTTGATATTTATAAGACCTTCAAGGGCAAAATCAAGGGCATTTTCGACCCCTCAAACTTCATTCAGTGCGGTGTTGAAATCCTGCCCGCATACGAAATGTTAAAGGATTATATTGACTATTTCCATGTTAAAGACTGTATGTTCGAGGGCGGTCAGGTACGCCCCGCCGGCAAGGGCGACGGTCACATAGTTGAGCTGCTGAAGCGCCTTGCGGCAGACAAGGACGGCGACCACTTTCTTACTCTTGAGCCGCACCTTAAAGTGTTTGACGGGCTTAAAGACCTTGAAACCGAGGGCGGCACGGCGGATGTGCTGAAAGACGATTTCACCTACCCCACCAACAGAGCGGCGTTCGATGCGGCGGCAGATGCACTTGATGACTGCCTTGAAGCCGCAGGCGTTAAGAAACTGGCTGCAAGAGCATATTGATTTGAAACTAAAACGAAAGAGGGAGTATATATGTTTATTCACGAAAACTTAAAAGGCAGAGTTGCGGTAGTTACGGGCGGCGGCGGAGTTCTCTGCAGCGGCTTTTCAAAAGACCTTGCCCGCCAGGGAATGAAGGTTGCCGTACTCGATTTACGCGAGGAAGCGGCACAGAAGGTTGCAGACGAAATCAAAGCCGAGGGCTTTGAAGCTATCGGCGTTGGCTGCAACGTGCTTGAAACGGAAAGCCTGCAGGCGGCAAGAAAGATAATAAACGATACATACGGCACCTGCGACCTGCTGCTCAACGGCGCGGGCGGCAATCACCCGGCGGGCACCACCACCAAGGACAAGCTTGAATTAAGCGATATTGCAAATAAAGCAGAAGGCGTTAAGACTTTCTTTGACCTTGACCCCAAGGGAATTGAATTTGTATTCAACCTCAACTTCCTCGGCACACTGCTCACCACACAGTGCTTTGCGGGCGATATGGTAGGTAAAGAGAATGCCTGCATTATCAATGTTTCTTCAATGAATTCATACAAGCCTCTTACGAGAATACCCGCATATTCTGCGGCAAAGGCGGCTGTGTCGAACTTCACGCAGTTTATGGCGGTGCATTTTTCCGATGTGGGCATAAGAGTAAACGCCATTGCACCCGGCTTCTTCTCAACAAACCAGAACAAAACACTGCTTTACAATGAGGACGGCTCACTCACCGCAAGAAGCGAAAAGATACTCGGGCACACACCTCTCGGCAGATTCGGCGTGCCGGAGGATATTACCGGCACTCTCCTTTTCCTTTCGGACGAGACATATTCAAAGTTCGTTACGGGCGTCATAATTCCCGTTGACGGTGGCTTCTCGGCTTATTCGGGCGTTTAAGGCAAAATGGCAAGCACAACTAAAGCGCCGCTCGCCGACCGCTACTCACTTATGACGGAAACGCCGGTCTCAAAGCTGATTTTGCGGCTGGGCTTTCCCACGACGGTGAGTATGCTCGTTACGAACATCTACAATATGGCTGACACATATTTTGTCAGCAGTCTCGGCACAAGCGCAAGCGGCGCGGTCGGCATAGTTTTCGGCTTGATGGCTATATTGCAGGCATTCGGCTTTATGTACGGCCACGGCGCGGGCAGCATAATTTCCAGAAAGCTCGGCGCAAAGGATGAAAACACGGCTTCGATAATAGCCTCAACTTCGTTTTTCTGCGCAATCGCCACGGGCGCGCTTATCGGCATACTCGGTTTGATTTTCACAAATCCCCTGCTGAAGCTTCTGGGCAGCACGCCCACCATACTGCCGTACGCACGCAGCTACGGCGTGTGGATACTCATTGCCGCACCGCTTATGACAAGCAGCTTTGTAATGAACAACATTCTGCGCTACGAGGGCAGAGCGTCATTTGCAATGGTCGGGCTGACCACTGGCGGTATTCTCAACATATTCGGTGACTGGCTGCTTATAACGAAATTCAATATGGGCGTTGCCGGCGCGGGAATTTCCACTGCGGTTTCGCAAACGGTCAGCTTTCTTATTCTTTTGAGTATGTTCCTGCGCAGGAAAACGCAGAGCCGTTTTTCCGTGAAATACATATCAAAGAATTTCAAAGACTACGCCAACATTATTTCCACGGGCTTCCCGAGCCTTACAAGGCAGGGGCTTTCAAGCATTTCGACAATGCTCCTGAACGGCTGCGCCGGTGCATACGGCGATGCCGCCATTGCCGGTATGACGATAGTCGGCAGAATATGCTTCTTCATATTCGCGGTAGGTCTCGGCATAGGTCAGGGCTTTCAGCCCGTCAGCGCATTCAACTACGGCGCAAAAAAGTATTCGCGCGTAAAAAAAGGATATTTCTTCACGCTCTTTATGGGCGAAGCGCTGCTCGGTACGCTTGCGGTAGCGGGATTTTTCATAGGCGACCCGATCATTACTGTTTTCAGGGATGACCCCGAGGTGCTCGAAGTTGCCTCGCTCGCGTTGAAAGCACAGCTTATTGCTCTGTTCTTCCAACCGTTGTGTATTTGCTCGAATATGTTGTTCCAGAGCATCGGCAAAAATGCACAGGCATCAATACTTTCGGCTATGCGAAGCGGTGTAACCTTTATACCTATACTGCTCATACTGAACAAAACGCTCGGCGTTCTCGGCGTACAGCTTGCACAGCCCGTTGCCGATGCGGTTACATTTTTTATTACAATACCGTTTATCGTGATATTCTTTAAGAATTACCCGAGGGACGGAGAGTAAACAAGTTTTCAGAATTCAGCATTCAGTTTTCAGCATTTTCAAAAAAGCAACGCGGTTTTTCGTAAACCGCGTTGCTTGATTTTTTGTGGGTAAATTAAGAACGAAAAGAAAGAACGAATTGCAGGGGTTTGCAGCTCCTGCTGTTCACATTCATTTCGCGCATTCAATTTTTTGAAAACTGAAAACCGAAAACTCATTATTTCTTTTTCATTTTTATAAAGTACATAATTGCGGCGGCAAGCGGGAAAAGTGCGGCGACTGCCACGCCCGCCTTCAAGCCAATGCGCTCGGCGGTAAGGCCGAGCCTTGCGGCGAGAGAAGCACCGCCCTTACTTGCTATGATCCCGTCGGCAATTACGCCTATCATTTGCGGGCAAAGCGAAGCGCCTATATCGCCGCCCGATGCCATAAGCGCATAAAGAGCTACGCCTGCATCGGGTATTTCCTGCTCCATAGCGATGAGCGTGCCGGGCCAGAGCATTGAAGCGAAAAGTCCGGTCAAAGCGCAGGCGGCAAGACCGATTACGGCGTTATTGAATATGACCGTAACCACATAACAAACGAATGCACCCGCGGCGCACAAAAAGAGCGTTTTGCGGATATTTTTGCCGCGCTTTGAATAGAGTGTTCTGCCTATGCCGAGAAATACGCCGAAAAGCGCAACGCCGAGCAGATCGCCCGTAGTTTTATCTATGCCGAAAGCGGTTTCAAGGTAGCTTGAGCACCACTGCGCCATACCGCATTCGGTGGCACCGCCGAGGAATATGCCGACAACATAAAAAATAACGGTTTTATTTTTGAAAAGACCTGCCGCATCGGATGCGCGTTCGGGTGTGGAAAGCTGCGGTATGGGTGAAAGATCGAGAAGCACCGCAGCCGCTATTGGCGCAAAAGCGAGTATAACAGCAAGAATTTGCCACCGTTCAATACCGAAAAATCTTAAAAACGCCGTAGAAGCAGCCACAACAACGGGAACCGCCCACGCATAGCACGAATGCAGCATACTCATCATTTTGCCGGAATCGGGCGAAGGAATTGCCGCAACGGTGGGGCTTATGAGCACCTCCGCCAAGCCGCTGCCGGCAGAGAAAATTATTGTACCGATAGCAAGGCCCGCATAAGTCGCTGACGGCATAAGCGACGGCAAAATCGCAAAAGCGGCAAGTCCTATACCCATTACTACCGGTGTGATGCGCACGCATTTTGCAAGATTGAATTTATGCGAAAAAAATCAAAACAGCAAGTCAAATAAAATCTGCGTACCGAAATTTATGACTACAAGGAACCCGAGCATAGTATAAGAT
>JAZLHL010000027.1:0-23882 GCA_045616765.1 Acutalibacteraceae bacterium | reverse complement strand
CACAGGTCAGGGCACGACATGGGGCAAATATGACCGCCAGACCTTCCTGAGCGGCGGCGGTCTTGCCATGGCTCCGCTTCATTCCGAAGTGCTTTTATGCGTATTCAAAACCGCGGCGTATATCACCGGCTACGAAAAGTGCGAAAACGAATACAGACTTGCGGCACTTGACCCGGCTTACGAATATACCGAGGTTATGAATCAGTATTTTGACCGCGCGATCGCAACTGCGGCGCTCGTTGTGAATGATTCACTCGGCTCCGAAATCGGCGGTCCGTTGCTCGAAAATATATCCGGCACCGATTTAACAGAAGTACTTTTCCGCTTACTGCTCAATTACTCAGACGAAGAAATGGCAATGCTCGGCTTCTACCTGCTTTTCCAGACGGAAACAGACCAAGAGCTTCTCAACACATACAGAAGCGCACTCGGTCAGTGGTGGATATCCATTCAGTACAGTGAAAATCCGCTGTGGTACTATATTTACCAGCTCGCATACCCGGAAGTTGACAAAACCGACGCTTACGGCAACAAAATTGTCGATACCGCCGCTTGGGCACTGAGCCGTACGCCTATTGATTTGATCAACTGGTCGGCTTCAAACCCCAACCGCGACGATGTGGCAACATTCAGCGTGCCCGAGCTCGGCGGCAGAGATAACGTGCTTTCATACGATAAGTCAAGCGGCACGCTCGGCGAGCTAAACACCGACGATGTAATGAGCATACTGAAATATATTATTCAGGTCTGCAATCTTGATTGGGCGGTAGCCGCGCCCGATGAGCGTTCGATACACAAGTTCAACAACAGCACATTCGATATTGACGGACACCACGAAACCAACCGCTCCGAAGCCTCCACGCAGTTCACACTGCCCTATTGGCTCGG
This sequence comes from Acutalibacteraceae bacterium, assembly GCA_045616765.1. GTDB lineage: Bacteria > Bacillota > Clostridia > Oscillospirales > Acutalibacteraceae > DTU089. Next base: position 22,994 of record JAZLHL010000027.1, on the reverse strand, counting down.
CAGATACCACGGTATGCTGACGGAGTAAACGCTGCGCTTGATGAATAATGCATAACGGATAAAAAGATTATTAACATACAACTTGAAGCGTTATGCGACAATTCGCATATTTATCAAAATAAATATCACCGCAGGAGAGCCGAAAATCAGCTCTTCCGCGGTGCTTTTGTTATATCCGATTTGTTAAACAACAAAGTTATTCACAAATGCTATTAATTCTTCAAGTGTCTTTTGAGTGAAATATGTTTGATTATAATTAGGCGAGGCAGATTCTTCATTAGATGCATGAGAGCCTTGATTCCCCCAGTATTTTGCACTTCTGAGCTTCCCGATAAATTCTTCATCAAATTTTCCGGAACACTCACATATATTTATGTTTTCTGCCAAAGTGCCGCCATCTTTTTCCGCATAATGTTTTGCTAAATCATTTATGCCGATTTCAAACCCTTGACGAAACAGATTGCAGGCAGATTTTAATTTGTATTCTCCATTTGAATTCATTTCTTTTATACCTGCATTTAACAATGATTTCATTTCAGTTAAATCTTGTTCATATTTGCTTTTTTGAACGCCGAATTTATCAAAACCACGTTTGTCAAAACCGGAAGAATTATACCCATTTTTATCATATCCTTCTTTGTTAAAGCCGTCTTTATCGTATCCGTGTTTGTTGTATCCTTCCCTATTGTACCCTTTTTTGTTATAGCCTTCTTTATTATATCCGTCTTCATCAAAATTTTTATTATGTATTAAAGCATATGCACCTGCAGCACCTGCAACTACCACACCTGCTATCCCAACAATTATTTTTCCACCCATACTTTATAAAACCTCCTGTTATTGTTTTATTTTTCGCTTGATTCAAAGTTGTTTTTTATTTCCTTTATCCAAGCAGTACCGCCTATTATTGCACCGGGAATTGCGATAGAGCCAACGGTAACTCCGCCACATAAAGCAGAAATAAATGCGCCTAAACCGGCAACTGCACCACCTGTAATGGCAGTTTTTGTTAATGAGTCAATCATTTTTTTTGTCGCTTGTGCTTTTCGATTATCCTCAGGAGTGTCTTCGCCATTAAGCAATAATTCAACAATCTGAGGTAACAACTCGTTTTCCGGATGATCAACGATTTCACTGTCAATTATGGTCCTAATTGCAATATATTGTGTTTTTGACATTTTACTTTTTCCGGTTTCAATATTGCTTATTGTTTGCTTTGTAACTCCGATCAGATTACCAAGTTCTTCGCTTGACCACCCTGCAATTTTTCGTATTGCAGAAAGACCATCAGTCAGTTTTTTGATTTCAAATTCAGTTGATGATATCATATTTATCACCCCCCCATTGTCCAAAATATAGCACACGCTCTTGATTTTGTCAAGTATTTTTTACAAATCAGTCTTTTTACCGCAAAGTTTACAAACTGGCGAAATATACGAAATTTTTATTCCGCACCGCTTCTGCAGACTTAAAAAGAGTTGTATGTAATCCGTTCGCAGACCGGTATATCATCAGCACGAAACGTTGTATCTTATTAAGCCGCAGGAAATGCACGCTGACGCGTGATGAGATACAAGGTCGGAATTACGAGTAATCGCTCAAAGTTCCGACCTCTTTTGTTGTGTCTTTTTAAGGATATATGTTTACAAATTAAAATCTAAAAATCCGTTGACAAATACGAACCGAAGTTATATAATTCAAATACTGATATTTTTGGGGGCGTAGCTCAGCTGGGAGAGCGTACGGTTCGCATCCGTAAGGTCAAGAGTTCGATCCTCTCCGTCTCCACCAAAAAATCCGTTCGCTTTGCGGACGGATTTTTTTATCCAAGCCGCAGGCTTGGTATATCATCACGCCGTAAGGCGTGTATATCATCAAGGTCGGCAAAGCCGACCTTGTATCTCATCACGCGCAAGCGTGCATTCCTGCGGCTTGATGAGATACAACACTTTGTGTTGGTGATATACCGTTCTGCGAACGGATGATATACAATTCCTTGCGGAATTGGTAATATACCGTCTGCGACGGATTATACCTTCGGTACAAGCCTTGACAGCAAAAATAAATGTGCTATTATTAATTGAAAGCAATAATCCGTTTTGTTTTTACACAAAGAGGGTGAGAAATTTGAACAAAATATTGAGTCAAAAAATTAAATATGTCGGATTTATTATGACTTGTTTTATGGTAATATATCATAGTAACGGCGTTATCCCTTCTCCCGAAACATTTGGCAGATTAGACGAGAATCTTTCCTCTTTGCTTATATACGCTTTTAGCGCAATAGGAAAACTTGTGATGAGTTGGTTCTTTACTGTAACAGGTTTTCTGCTGTTCAGAGATCTGACTTTTGAAAACTATTTCAAAAAAATAAAAAGGCGTGTTTCTTCGTTGTTGATTCCTTATGTGGTGTGGCAATGTATTACTGCGGCAGTACTCGCATTTGTCGGCAACAAGCCTTCTCTTACAGACTTTTTAAAAAGCACCTTTGCTTTGTCGCATTTTCCGCCGGATGGTGCATTGTGGTATTTATATGCTGTATTTTTGATGGCGCTTCTTTCGCCGATTTTACTGTTAGTTTTTAAAAACAAAAAAGTCGGTTGGTTTTTAATTGTATTTTTGCTGTTGATTAAGGAATATTTAACAGTAAGGAATAATTATTTCGCCGATATTTTCTCCTATGGACTAATCCCAAATATCTTATATTATTTACCTTCATACTTAATCGGTTCATTTTACGGGAAATTTTCCGCAGATGCCACAGATCACAGTACACTATCGTATTCTGTACTTCTCTTACTGATTTCATTTTTGCTTAATGGGATCTTTCCGGGGTATTTTGAGGTAATAGCGATCCAATTGATACCGATACTGATTTTGTTCTTTTCTTCCGATATCCCGCTGCTTCATGACAGAAAAGTTTATAATTTCAGTTTTTTGATTTATGCTCTCCATCAGCCTGTTCTTAGTTTTATTTCAAGAATACTGCAAAAAACGGACTTATCTGTTCCATTACCCGCAACGCTTTATCTTATTTGTTCGCGGTCAGCAGTTTTACTCTGCATAATAGGAATAGCGGCAATTATATACTGCATTTTTCATAGGAAGGGGCGCTTTGTTTTAAAAGTTTTGACAGGAGGTCGTTATTAATTCTTCAACTACTTCCGAATATACCGTGAAGACAAGGCTGAATGATTTGAAATTTGCCGGGTCATTGTGCTGACATTACAAAAAATATTAGGAGATGTTTTTATGAAATCTTTAAAAAAAGCCGTTTCTTTAATGCTTGCGGTGCTTATGGTTTTTTCGGCGTTTGCGGTTAGCGCATCTGCCGGTACCGGGACTGTTATATGGAACGAATACGGTGAAGACAACACCTACATAAGAGTTGAAGATGCCCAACTCGGTGAAACAACATATTCTTATATAGGCAGTTATGCGCATCGCTTCACAGCCGAAAAAGAAGGCATTTACGCCATTACGATGTCCGTAACGGAAAAGGCAGATGCCGAAAGCTACAGCTATTCGTGCCTGGTCAGTGCAAGCTCGACCGACACCACAGCAACAGATTTTGCCGAATTCAATTACAGTGCAGAATATGAAACCGTTTATTATTTTGAAGAAGGCGAAGCTCAGTATATCGGAGTTTATACGGACGGCGATATCGAAAACTACACCCTGAGTATTACTTATCTCGGCAAAGCGGAAAGTATTGCCATAACCAATGGCAACAAGGCGCTGCAGGCAAACGGCGATATTTATTTATCGGACGGATTGCTGTTATTTATGCGCGATGTAATATTCCATACCGATACCGGCAACGATGTCGGCATTTCCGATATTGCCGTTCCCACGGCACTGACTTCACTCAAAGCGGGCGATATGACAGTTGAAATTACCGCTCTCGGAATCAGTCAGTCGGTTTCGTTTTCGGTTTTCCTCGCAGAAGATGTGATTAAGAGCATCACCGCCGCAGACGGTTTTGAAGCCCCCATCGCATATATCACCGAAGACGGCGAATTAGACGGTTACAGCATTGATACACCCTCATTTTTGGTTAATGCCGTTCTCAAAGACGGTACTGTTATCGAAAATGAATATGCGGAATATTACGGTGTCAGATTTGTTCTTGCGGACGGCAGAGAAATCATTCTTGTGCCGGAAGTCGTAATGGAAGACGGTAAGGCGGTCTATTACCTCGGTACGTACGACGAGCCGCTTTTCAAGGTGGCGGAAGCGATCGAGGAAATTGAGGGTGAAGAACCGCAGGAAGAGCCCGAAGAACCGCAGGAGCCGGAAGACGGATTTGATTTTCTCAGTATAGTCAAAAATATTTTTGAATTCCTCAGAGGACTGTTTAATTATCTTTGGGCAGTAATTCCTCCTAAATATATCGGACAATAATCTGTAATTATTGAATTTTGGAGAGATTATTTTGAAAGACGACAAACAGACAAAATCAATACAAATCAGCAACAAGGCCATGGTGATTTCCACGGTTCTTGTTTCGATTGTTTTAATAGGCTCGGTAATTCTTACCGTTGTGATGAAACCGGGCGTGATCGAAACCGCCGCTGACGGCAGCATAAGCCTGCTGCCCGGTGTAAACAGTATGACCTGGTGGAAATATCTGCTTTCGCCGCTGCTTGTGCTTACACCTATGTATGAAAATTTTGTTACGGTGTGGAGCATTTTGCTGCTGTGCATAGTGATAGGCGCGGTTTTCAATGCAATGGATTCCTCGGGAATACTTGTCTGCCTTGTAGAAACGCTTGCAAGAAAATTCGGCAACAACAAATATAAGCTCTTGTTCGCGCTTTCGTTTGTCATGATGTTCCTCGGCACCACTCTCGGCATTTCGGAGGAGGTCATACCGCTCGTTCCGCTTGCGGTCATGCTTTTCTATGCGCTCGGCTGGGACTCCCCCCTTGCCGTAATGGCGTGCGACCTCGCCGCCTGCGCAGGCTTTACTGTGGGTGTTATAAATCCGTTCAACACAGGTCTTGCACAATCGCTTTCCGATGAGATCACAATGTATTCGGGCATTCTTTTCAGAATCGTGCTTTTTGCCGTATTCTATGCGGTGCTCTGGTTCTGGCTCAGGCGTTACGCAAAAAAGCTTGATGCAAATCCGCAGTCAAGCTGCACCTACCGCGATGACCTCAAACGCCGTGATTCTTTTAATTTCAATATTGATTCCATGAAAGCCGATGCCGCAAAGAACAAAGCGTTAAAGTGGTTTGTTACCGTTATAGGCATCTGCCTTGCAGTTGCGCTGTGCATTATTGCGGCATCCACGCTTCTTTCAAAAGCAGCAGAAAAAGGCGGACCAAATGCCGAAACATTCGATTCGCTTTCCTCCACCCTTTCGGGAATTATTCTTTATATTATCATTCTCGGTTACACCGTTGCGGGCATAGGCGCGTGTGTGCGCTGCGGTCTTAAAGGCAAAGTGCTGCTCAAACAGCTCAAAGGCGGCGTGCTGACCCTGCTGCCTGCTGCCGCTATGATACTGCTCGCAAGTGCAATCGGTTACATATTCGGTCAGTCCGGTATTTCGGACACAATAGTATATTACGCCGCGAATGCTATGGGCAATTCATCCGGCTTTGTGTGCGTTCTGCTGTTGATGCTTCTGCTGTTTATTCTTGAAATTTTTGTACCATCGGCAAGCGGCAAGGCTTTTCTTATTATGCCCCTCGCATACAGACTCTGCACCGTTCTCGGCATAAATCACCAGCTCGCGGTGCTTGCGTTTTTGTTTGCCGACGGCTTTGCAAACAGCCTGCTGCCGTCAAATTACGGCTTGCTTATAACACTCGGTATGACTCCAGTAAGCTATCCGAAATGGATAAAATCCGCAGGCAAGGTTTTCCTTTCATTCATCATACTTGCAATCGGCGCACTTGCATTCGGCTACTTTGTGTTGTACAAATAAGCAGAAATTCAATCTATATTAAGTTCTCTCCTCAAATTGCCGCCGAGTATAGCGTGTTTAGCTTCCTCGGAAATGGGAAGATTTTTGATTCTCTCGATGGAGGCTTTGATTTTATCCGCCTTTTTGTACGGAAAATCAAGTCCGAAAATGCTTGTTTCGTAACCGACCTGGTGAATAAGCGTACAAAGCTCATCATCGGTGATAGACCACGGACCGCAGCGTTCCGCGCCCAGCGCGTCAGTTTCCATTGCGATACTCGTCCACCCGGCGAAAACATGCTTTCTTTCATCGCGCTTATAGTTATTCATAATAAGCAGCGCTTCTCTGAAAAATGTGTAGCCGCCTATATGCTCCATACTGAATCTCAGTTTCGGGAAATTCCACGCCACCTCATCGAACAGCAGCATTTCATAATCCCTTATTCTGTGCCAGTGAAGTCCGGTGTGAAAGCTCACAAACAGATCCTGCGCCTGCGCCTCGTCATATACCTCGAAAAGCTCGGGCGAATCAACTTTTACCTCCTGATATGCCGGGTGAATCTTTATGCCGAGCAGACCGAGCTCCTTTATTTCGCGCACCTGCTCGCGCAGGTCCTTACGGTCAAAATCAACGGTGCCGAAGCCTACAAGCGACGGCTCGTTTTTTATTTCCTCTGCGAGCCATTTACGCGTATCGGCATCAAGCCCTATGCGCGTATTCTGCTCGGTGAATGTGGCAAAACAGACCGCCTTTTCTATCTCACATTCATACATCAGCCTTTTCAGGTCATCTATCTGCGCATTATCCTTTGACCCTGCGGGGAAAAGATGTGCGTGGTTTGCAAAAATTCTGTAATCACTCAAAGTCGCCGACCTCACTTTCGTAATCGAAATCGTCATTCTCGGAAAGCTCGGGGTAATAATCCCAAAGCCTTTCCTCCTGTTCGGGCGTAAGCGGCTCGGCGGGAACATCGCTTATTGCCTCGCATTTTTTTATCTGACTCCACAGTGTTGGAGTTATACGCAAAGTATAGCCGCAGCAGCTCGGGCAGAGCCATTCGGTCATAGGCAGTTCAGGCACGGCAAATGCAGCCATAAGCGACATTATTACGCCGCCGTGGGTAACTATTGCGGCACTTCTTGTGCCGGTTTTGATCATACCGTCAACGGTTTTTATAAAGCAGTCGCACACCCTTGTGGCAAAAGCCTTGTTGCTTTCGCCGTTAAGCGGAGCGGCATCCTCGCCGCCTGCGAGCCATTCGGAAAACTCCTTGTAGGGTTTCAGCTCATCGGCTGTGTGCCCCTCAAATTCACCGAAATCGCACTCGTCGAATTCACGCATTTCTATGGCATGCTTTGCAGGGTAAAGGATTTCGGCAGTCTGCCGACAGCGCTTTAATGTGCTTGTGAAAACCACATCTACCTCGGGATATTCAAACTCGGCTTTCATTTTTTCAAGCTGTTCGAGTCCTTCGGGGCAAAGCTCCTCATCGGTATGCCCTATGTAGCGCCCCTCAAGGTTGCCCTCGGTAAGCGCATGGCGTATAAAATGAACGGTATAAGTTTTCATTGCAATCTCCAAAAAAATATTGTATATTATACGCAAAGTATAATTTCAGGTGGGATAATTATGAGTACGATTTCAGCGGAGCGTCTTTGTGAATTGCGTACCGAAAAAAGCATAAGTCAGAAATCTGCCGCCGCAGACCTCGGCGTATCGCAGGCGCTGCTGTCACATTACGAGAACGGCATACGCGAATTCAGCCTTGATTTTTTATGCAAAGCCGCCGATTACTACGGTGTGACCGCCGACTACATTCTCGGCAGAACGGAGAGCCGCACGGGCTTTGCCGCAGATGCGCTTGACGACCGCGAGGAAGACTCCGAATTCTGCACGCTTTCGGTTTACCGCGCCGCAATTATGGCGCACGAAAGAATGAACACCGGCTCGGCACAGGCAGGCGAAAAAACCGATATGCTTTACGCCGCCGCAGTTTACAGGATACTGCACGCCGCCGCACAAAAGGGGTATATACCCAAACGCTGGTTTACACTGCCGCCGAAATATGCGCAGGCATTTTCAATAGCACTTACAGAGTCGATAATCAATGATTTCCCCGACAAGAACATAAACGCACGCCGCTACGGCGGACCGGAGCCCGCAAGCATTGAAACGCTTATTCGCTCGGTGGAAAACACCATACGCAAAACCGCAGGCTCTATTAAACCTGCCGAATAATCATTAAATCGGGGCTGTCGCATAAATCTGCGGCAGCTCCTTTGTTGTTTTACTTCAATAATTCCTTATTATCGACTTCCTGCAACACTGTAATTTGATGAATGGCGATTTGATTAAGCTTTTCCAATCGCTGTGGTTGCGGAACATTTTCGTTAATCAGCACAGCGTTTATATTTTCCAAATTAGAGAGACAAATCAACTCATTCATTGAAGCATAGTCACGAATGTTACCTTTTTTATCCGGATTAGCATCGCGCCATTCTTTCGCAGTCTTTCCGAATAGAGCAACATTAAGCACATCCGCCTCATCCGCATAAACAAAAGAGATTTGCTTTGTTGACAATTTTTCGGGAATGAGTTTGTTTTTGATTGCATCCGTATGAATGCGATAATTGATTTTTGCCAACTCACGCTTCGCCGACCAGCCAAGAAGCTTCTGTTCTTCAGCTTTTAAACGCTGAAATTCTTTGACTACGTATATCTTGAACTGAGGACTTATCCACATGGCGAATTCAAATGCGATATCTTTATGCGCGTAAGTGCCGCCGTATCTTCCGGCTTTAGCCGAAATGGAAATCGCATTTGTTTTCTCAACAAATTCCTTTACACTGATTTTGAAGCTATTAAGACCCGCTTGTTTTATGATTTCTTCAAAGCCGTCACAATTGAAATCCGGATTGAAAACGCTTTCCCATGTACCGATATATTCAAGTGTATTACGGTTTCTCAGCCAATCAGTAACGAAAAAATCGCCGTCCTTTGCCTTGAGCATATCTGTAATGCAAATATAGTCAGCGTTGTCAAGAGAAATGACATTGATTTTCGTACCGTTCACAGATATCTTATCCATCGTCTACTCCGTTTAATTATGGCGAATTCGCCATAATTAGAATTAAATGTCGTTGTTATTATATTATGAATTTTGCTCTCTATCAACAACATCAGTTTACTTTAATAATTCCTTATACATTTTAATGTAATCGTTTGCGGATTTGCCCCAGGAGTTGTCGCACTCCATAGCGCGCTTGACGAGGATAGCCCAGCCTTTTTTATCGGCATAGCCCTCGCAGGCGCGTTTTATTGCGTGAAGCATCTCATGCGCATTGTAGTTTGCGAACACAAAGCCGTTGCCCTCACCGTCGCCGCTGTCGGTAACAGAGTCACGCAGACCGCCCGTTTCGCGCACTATCGGGATTGAGCCGTAGCGCAGCGCCACCATCTGCGAAAGTCCGCAGGGCTCGCTCTTTGAGGGCATAAGGAACAAATCGCTGCCGGCGTAAATCTTGCGTGCGAGGTCGGGCACAAAGCCGAGGCAAAGACCAACCTGCTCGGGATAACGGTCCGCAAGTCCTCTGAAGAATTCCTCGTACTGATAATCACCCGAGCCGAGCACCACAAGCTGAATATCGGTAGTGGCAAGCAGCTCATCGAGCACCGCTTTGCAAAGGTCAAGTCCCTTGTGCGAAACAAGGCGCGTAACCATACCCATAACGGGGGTATCCTTCTTTTCGGGCAGACCGAAGAAACGCTGAAGCTCTTTTTTGTTTACAGCTTTGCCGCGAATGTTTTCGGCATCGTAGTTTTTATAAATATCCTTATCTGTCGAGGGGTCGTAGTTTTCGACATCTATGCCGTTAAGAATACCGCGGAGCTTATAGCTGCGCTCTTTGAGAATTGTATCAAGACCGTGCGAATACCACGGGTCGAGAATTTCTTTTGCATAGGAAGGGCTTACGGTCGTAACCGCGTTTGCACATTCGATGCCGCCCTTCATAAGATTTACCGCGCCGTCATACTCAATAAGGCTGCGCTTCGATTGGTCAATACCCACAACATTGTCAATAAGCTCGTCGCCGTAAACGCCCTGATACTGAATATTATGTATGGTGAACACGGTTTTAATATTTTCGTAACCGGGCTTATCGGCATAAATGGTGCTGTAATAAAGCGGTGTGAGCGCCGTCTGCCAGTCGTTGCAGTGGATTATATCGGGTTTAAAATCAATATACGGTATTATTTCAAGCACTGCTCTTGAGAAGAACGCAAAGCGCTCGGCATCGTCATAAAAGCCGTAAAGACCCTCTCTTTTGAAATAATACTGATTGTCTATGAGATAATATATCACGCCGCCGGCTTTTGCCTCAAAAATGCCGCAGTACTGCCTGCGCCATGCGACCGGAACCGAAATATTCGTAATGAACTTCATAGTATCTTTAAGCTCCTGCTTTATACCGTCATAAAGCGGCATAACAACACGGCAGCCTATAAGTCTTTTTCTGAGTGCCTGCGGAAGCGAGCCGGCAACATCACCGAGTCCGCCGCTGGCGATAAAAGGCAGTGCCTCGCTTGAAGCATATAAAACCTTCATTTGATTTTCCTCCTGTTACAGTTAAGCCATAAATTCGCCGTAAAGCGATGTAAGTGAATCAAAGAGTCCTGATGAGAAGAATATAATAAGAATAATTATACCGAGAATTATCGGTATTGTTATTTCAAGAATACTCTTAATCATCGCGGTGCGTTTCATTCTTTTGAGCTCATTTTCAAGGAATGTTATGCGTTTTTCGAGCACGGTTATGCGCTCGTTTTCGCTGCCCTGAGGCTGAGCCTGATTTGCCCTTGCAGGCGCAAAGCCGCCGTTATAAACAGGCTTCTGCGGTACGGGTTGATGCATAGTCTCTGCCGGTGCGGCAAAAAAACGCAATTTAAGTCCGCCGAGGGCAGTCACAACCTCAGGACTTCTTTCGGGCACCTCTTTGGTTATTACGGCATCGAGCCAACGAAGCTGCGCTTCGGTGGGCTGTGCATCGCCGTCAAAATTTTTAAGCTGCTTTTCGCAGAATGAGCAGGTGCGGCACTGTGTGCCGTTTATTGAAGCATCAACAAAGTCAAGTTCATCCGTTCTGCAGCCGCATACGGGGCAAATACTCATCTATATCACCTCAGATAACAATTTCCTTACCGACTAATATCGGGTAATTCTTATCACCCGAAATATTCTTTTTGGGCGTAATGACCGTATTTTTATCCATAATCACGCAGTTTACACGGGCATCCTCACCCACGAAAGCATCCTGCATAATAATCGAATTTTCCACGACCGCACCCTTTGCCACGCGCACGCCGCGGAAAAGAATGCTGTTCTTGACCGTGCCCTCGATTATGCAGCCGTCTGCAACAAGCGAATTGCCGCAGTTTGAATTAAGACCGTAAACAACGGGCATATCGTTACGCACCTTGGTGTAAACGGGGCGGTCCGGATTAAACAGGCTCTTTCTGACATTTTTATCAAGCAGAGCCATATTTGCATCGTAGAATTTCTGAATACTGTCAACGGTGCAGCCCCAATCCTCCGCCTTGTATGCGCAGATATTAAGTCTGCCGGCATTTTTCTGAATAATATCCTGCTCAAAGCTCGAATGTTTAAAGGTTTCGGCATCGCCCACAAGCCTTTCAAGCAGAGCCTTGTTGATAAGTATAGTATTTACGGAATAGTCGATATCGCCGCTGTCCTTGGTGTTTATGCCTACGCCCGTAACCTTTACACCGTCAACGGTAAGTGTCATGACCGGATCGAGCGCGGGCTTTTTGCCGTGTGCGGTAACTACTGTGATATCGGCATTTTCGTTTGTGTGGAAATCGAACAGCTTCTGCAGATCCATATTGCAGATGTAGTTTGTATCCATCAAAAGCACATATTCCTGCTTGGAACGGGATATGAAATCCATATTTCTGTTGAGCACATCGATTCTGTTGCGAAGTGTCTGCTCATCACCTACCGCGGTAAACGGCGGCAGCATAACGAGCCCGTCGACCTTTCGGGAAAGATCCCAGCTTCTGCCGCTGCCCACATGGTCCATAAGCGAACGGAAATTGCTGTTTGCTATAACGCCGACCTTGGTTACACCGCAGTTTACGAGGTTTGAAAGCGCAAAGTCTATAAGGCGGTATCTGCCGCCGAACGGCACGGAGCCCATTGTGCGCCTTGCGGTGAGTGAACCGAGAGATTCATCAAAGGAATTGGAGTAAACAATACCTAACACATTATTTGCATTCATACGGTTTCGCCCTCCTTAACATCGTCGGAAATCATTGATTTTGCTTTGACCCTGCCGTTTTTGCCTACCTTGACGCCGGCACCGACAACGCTTACGCCCCATTCATCAAGGTTTGCGCTCTGCTGCGGATTTTCACCGACAACTGCGCCCTCCTCGATAACCGAGTTTTCGGCAACCATGGCATATTGCACGACCGCGCCCTTTTTGATGACCGCGCCGGGCATTACTATTGAGTAATCAACGAATGCGCCCTCCTCAACGGTAACATCGGAGAACAGCACCGAGTAGTCTATTTTACCTTCAATTTCGCAGCCCTCTGCGACTATTGAATTTTCGATAACCGCCTTGTCGGAAACATACTGCGGTGAAGTAACTGCGCCCCTGCCGTAGATTTTCCACGAGTTGTCGCTGAGGTCGATATTTACCTTGGGATTGAGCAAATCAAGGTTTGCCTCCCACAGTGAATCTATTGTGCCGACATCCTTCCAATAGCCGTCAAAGCCATAGGCAAAAAGTCTTTCGCCCGCGCCGTGCATGGCGGGGATAACATTTTTACCGAAGTCGTTGGAGGAATTCGGGTCGTTTTCATCGTCAATAAGGTACTGCCTGAGCTTTGCCCATGTGAACATATACACGCCCATGGAAGCCTTGTTGCTCTTGGGATTTTTCGGCTTTTCCTCAAAGGCGGTAATTCTGCCGTCGTCATCGGTGAACATAAGACCGAAGCGCGAAGCCTCCTCCCACGGCACTTCAAGCATGGCTATGGTGCAGGCGGCATCCTTCTGCTTGTGGTATTCAAGCATCTTGGCATAATCCATTTTGTATATGTGGTCGCCTGAAAGCACCGCGACATATTCGGGATTGTAACGGTCTATGAAGTTAATGTTCTGATAAATCGCATTTGCCGTACCCTTATACCACTCAGTGCCCTTTATTTGCTGATACGGCGAAAGAATATGCACACCGCCGTTGGCTCTGTCAAGGTCCCACGGACCGCCGTTGCCGATATAATCGTTAAGCTCAAGAGGCTGATACTGCGTGAGTACGCCCACCGTATATATGCCGGAGTTTACACAGTTTGAAAGAGGAAAGTCGATTATTCTGTATTTTCCTCCGTACGGAACTGCGGGCTTTGCTATGTTCTTTGTAAGCACGCCGAGCCTTGAGCCCTGACCGCCTGCAAGAAGCATTGCAATACATTCAGTCTTTTTTGCCATTATTTTCACATTCCTTTCGACAGGTTTCTGTTTTTTTCTTTAAATACATAGTAGTCATAGGCGGCAATGTAAGCTCAAGGTAATCCGCATAGCCGTGCATTTCGCCTTTTCGGGTTTTATTGCTTTTCTTTATTTTCTCACCGGCACCGCCGTATTTTGCGGAGTCGGAATTGAATATGATTTCATAAGTGCCGCTTTCGGGAACTCCGATTTTGTAGAACTCGCGTCTGACGGGCGTGAAGTTGCAAACGGCAACAATCTTTTCGCCGCTTTCGTCGGTGCGCGTAAAGGCTATTACCGAATTTATGTTATCGTCGCTGACTATCCAGTTAAAGCCCTCCCATGTGTAGTCTATCTGCCACAAAGGAGCGTTCTTTTTATAAAAGCGGTTTAAATCCCTCGTATAATCCTTGAGCATACGGTGCATATCGTAGTCAAGCAGAAGCCAGTCAAGTCCCTTTTGGTAATCCCACTCAATAAACTGACCGAACTCGGTGCCCATAAACAGCAGCTTTTTGCCGGGATGTGCATACATATAACCAAGGAACGCCCTTACGCCTGCAAACTTTTCATTGTATTCGCCCGGCATTTTGTTTATGAGCGAGCATTTGCCGTGCACGACCTCATCGTGTGATATAGGCAGCACGAAATTTTCGGAAAATGCGTAGAAAAACGAGAAAGTAATTAAATCGTGATTGTATTTTTTATAAATGCCGTCAAGCGAGAAATATCGCAGGATGTCGTTCATCCAGCCCATATTCCACTTAAAGTTGAAGCCGAGGCCGCCCATATATACGGGTTTTGAAACAAGCGGCCACGATGTGCTTTCCTCAGCAAGCATCAAAACATCGCCGTGCTCTTTGAAAACGGCTTCGTTTAAATCCTTAAAGAACGCCACCGCTTCAAGATTTTCGTTGCCGCCGTTGGCGTTCGGGATCCACTGCCCCTGCTCCCTGCCGTAGTCGAGGTAGAGCATTGAGGCGACTGCATCGACCCGAAGCCCGTCGATATGGTACTCATTAAACCAGAACAGTGCATTTGAAATAAGAAAGCTTTTGACTTCATTCCTGCCGTAATCAAATACCTTTGTGCCCCACTGAAGATGCTCGCCTTTTTTGCGGTCTGCATACTCATAGCAAGGCGCACCGTCAAATTCGGCAAGTCCGTGTGCATCCTTGGGGAAATGCGCAGGCACCCAGTCGACTATAACGCCGATGCCTGCCTTATGGCACGCATCTACAAAGAACTTAAAATCATCCGGCGTGCCGTAGCGCGAGGTAACTGCATAGTACCCCGTAACCTGATAGCCCCACGAACCGTCAAACGGGTGCTCGGCTATCGGCAAAAGCTCAATATGAGTATAACCCATATCCTTAACATATTTCACAAGCTCATTTGCAAGGTCACGGTAGCTGTAAAGATTGCCGTCGGCGTGCTGCCGCCACGAGCCTATATGCGTTTCATATATATTTACGGGCTCGGAATATATGCGGGTTTCGGCGCGCTTTGCGAGCCATGCGCCGTCGTGCCATTTGTATGTGCTTTCATATATTTTTGAAGCAGTACCGGGGCGCGTCTCGGCGTGTACGGCATAAGGGTCGGCCTTATAAAGCTTTTTGCCGTCTTGTGTGTAAATAAGGAATTTATACGCATCAAAGCACTTTACATTTTCAACTCTGCATTCCCACGCACCTGCATCGTTAAGTCGGTACATAGGCGCGGCATTTTCATCCCAGTTATTGAAATCACCCGTAACGCTTACGCCTGCGGCGTGAGGCGCCCACACTCTGAACATATATGCTCCGTCCTCCGCCTTGTGAGCACCGAAAAACTCATGCGCCCGGTAATTTCGCCCCTGGTGAAAAACATAAAGCGGGAAATCGCTGTATCCTTCCTGAATTTTAGCTTTTTTCATACGCACACCTCAATGGTATCGGATATCATAATAAATCAATGTAATAATAACAAACTCCCGCCGTATTTTCAAGTGTTTTTGGTATATTTTGTTAGAACGCTTCTTAAAGAAATTTTGCCGATTTTGTGCAATTTAAACAAATATCACTTCAATTTTAAAATTTATCTATTTATCACAAGAAGAAATATACAAATCTTAACTATTTGTTAATTATAATGAAATGTTATTTATTTTCTGTTTTGGAACTATATTTAAATACTTTGTGGTAATATATATCGGTCAAAAACATTAAATGTTTAACTATTTTTGCGGGAGTGAAACAATGGATAACAACATACTCGTAAAAGAACTGATTACCGTTTCTATTCTTCACCGCTGCCACATTATGACCGACGCTTCGCAAACGGGGCTGTATTTCGGGCAGCCGATGATGCTTGAATACATTTTAAGCCACCCCGACTGCACACAGCACGAGCTTGCAAAGGCACTCAATATTTCGCCCGCAAGCGCCGCCACCTCGCTCGGCAGAATCGAAAAGACGGGCTTTATAGCGCGCAGGCAGGATGAAACCGATTCAAGAAAAAACCGTCTTGCAGTAACCGAAAGCGGCTTAAAGGCACTTGAAGCGTTCCGCAAAGTGTGCGACACAACCGACACGCAGCTTTTAAACGGCTTCGGCGAAGATGAACGCGAGCAGCTGTTCTCGTATCTGCAGCGGCTTCACGAAAACCTTGCGCACAATATTTCTCGCGAGGATGTAAGAAAAACAATAAAGTCCGGAGGTAAACGATAAATGTTCAGAAAACTGCTGCATTATGCAGGCAAATATAAAGTCCCTGCAATTCTTTCACCGCTTGCCATAGTGTTTGAGGTGCTTATTGAGGTCGCAATTCCGTTTATGATGTCCATAATCATAGACTGCGGCATAGGCGGTCAGGCACTCACCGAAAAAACGGGTATAGTAGTGGATATTCTGCTCAAACTCGGTCTCGGTAAATACACGGGCACTGACCTTATACTCGCTACGGGCGGCATTATGATGGTATTGGCGCTGTTCTCACTTATATGCGGCGCGGGTGCTGCGTTCTTTGCCGCAAAAGCAGGCATGGGCTTCGGTGCGGAATTAAGAAAAGCTCTGTTCAATAAAATACAGAATTTCTCATTCGGAAACATAGACTCATTCTCGACCGGCTCGCTCATTACGCGTATGACCACCGACACCAATATGGTGCAGAATGCATTTATGATGGCTCTGCGTATGCTTGTGCGCTCGCCGCTGATGTTCATAATGGCAATTACCATGGCTCTCAACATAAACAAAGAGCTTTCGCTGATATTCTTCTGCATTGCTCCGTTTATGTTTGCCGCGGTAGTCGGCATAGGCGCCGCCGCGCACAAAAGATTTGAGAGTATGTTCAAAAAATATGACAAGTTCAACACCTCCATTCAGGAAAACCTTATCGCCATAAGAGTTGTAAAGGCGTTTGTGCGCGCACGCCACGAAAAAGACAAATTCGCCGCATCAAACGATGAGCTGCGCGATGCTTCGATTTTCGCAGAAAAGCTGATAATCCTCAACGGACCGATTATGTCAATTTCCGTTTACAGCTGCATACTTCTTATACTCTGGTTCGGCTCAAAGCTCATACTCGGCGGCAATATGCTCTTGGGCGACCTTATGAGCACGATTACATACATTCAGCAAATATTTATGTCGCTGATGATGATTTCAATGATTTTCGTTATGTCGGTCATGGCAATAGCCTCTATGAAGCGTATCTGTGCGGTGCTCGACGAAAAGCCCGATATCGACGATGAGAACGCAGGCGTTACCGAGCGCGCGAAAGACGGCAGCATTGAGTTCAGGAATGTGTGCTTTAAGTATGACAAGAACGGCAAAAAGAATGTGCTTGATAACATAAACCTGAGCATCGCTTCGGGCGAAACGATTGGCATTATCGGCGGCACGGGCTCGGCAAAATCCTCGCTTGTGCAGCTTATACCGAGGCTTTACGATGTCACCGAGGGCGAGGTGCTTGTAGGCGGCGTAAATGTCAAGGACTACAAGCTCGGCGCTTTACGCGACAGTGTTTCCATGGTTTTGCAGACCAACCTTTTGTTTTCCGGCACGATAGAAGAAAATCTGCGCTGGGGCGATGAAAACGCCACCATGGACGAAATTCGCCGCGCAGCAGAAATAGCGCAGGCTGACGGCTTCGTTATGAGCTTCCCCGACGGATACCAGACCGATCTCGGTCAGGGCGGCGTAAATGTTTCGGGCGGTCAGAAGCAGCGCCTTTGCATTGCAAGGGCAATACTCAAAAAGCCGCAGGTGCTTATACTTGATGACTCCACAAGCGCCGTTGATACCGCTACGGATGCGAAGATCCGCGAGGGTATGAAAAGCCTTATGCCCGAAACCACTAAAATAATCATCGCACAGCGCATAAACTCAGTTCAGCACGCGGACAGAATAATAGTGCTTGATGACGGCGTTATAAACGATATAGGCACCCACGACGAGCTCCTGCAGCGCAACGAGATTTATAAAGAAGTATATATCTCTCAGCAGGAAGGCAAAATGGAACAGTAAAGGAGGCGCATTACAATGGCAAAAAACAACAAGCCGCAGGGTGGTCCCGGCGGCAGAATGAAATTTGAAAAACCGAAAGACGCCAAAAAAACACTTATGCGCCTGCTTTCCTATGTGGTCAAAAAGAAGGTTTTGCTTGTATTCATAGCGCTTCTTGTTGTGGTGAGCGCACTCGCAAACATTTTCGGCACATATATGCTCACCCCGGTTATAAACTGCATAGACGGTATGCTTAAAAGCGGCTCGCGCGATATGAGCGAAATCATAAAATATCTCGTGCTGCTCGGCGCGGTTTACCTCTGCGGTGTTGCGGCGCAATATGCACAGTCGCGCCTAATGCTCAATCTTGCACAGGGCACACTCAACACTTTAAGACGCGACCTTTTCAATCATCTGCAGGACTTACCGCTTAAATTTTTTGACACTCACACCCACGGTGAGCTTATGAGCCGTTTCACAAACGATGTTGACACCGTTCGTGAGGCTGTAAGCCAGGGTCTTATGCAGATAATTTCATCGGTGATCACCATAGTCGGCATATTCGCCATGATGCTCTACATAAGCCCCGCACTCACCTGCCTCATAATAATTATGCTGTTCATTATGCTCGCAGTCATAAAGGGTATAGGCAAGCGCAGTGCAGGCTATTTCCGAAAGCAGCAGTCTGCGGTCGGCGCACTCAACGGCTATATTGAAGAACTCATTGAGGGCTTGAAGGTTGTAAAGGTTTTCTGCCGCGAGGATAAATCCAAAGAATCCTTTGAGCAGATAAACGAAAATTACAGAAAATCGGCTACCAAGGCACACACCTTTGCGAGTATCCTTATGCCGATAATGGGCAACATCTCATATTTCAACTTCACCATAACCGCCGCTGCGGGCGCGTTCATCATACTTTCGCTCGGCGGCAAGGAGCTCGGCGGCATCGCTTCGCTGTTTGTGGGCGGCTTCAAGGGCGTGCTTACCATCGGCTCGCTCGCCTCGTTCTTACAGTACACAAAGCAGTTTTCAAATCCCATTACGCAGGTTTCGCAGCAGGTGAACAGTCTGCTGGCGGCACTTGCGGGTGCAGAAAGAATTTTTGAAATAATAGACGCCGAGCCCGAAGTTGACGAGGGCTATGTAACTCTTGTAAACGCAAAATACGATGAAAACGGCGAGCTTACCGAATCCGCCGAAAGAACGGGTATGTGGGCGTGGAAGCATCCGCACTCCGCAGACGGCAGCGTAACCTACACGCTTCTGTGCGGCGATGTGCGTTTCCACGATGTAACATTCGGCTACAACGAGAAAAAGACCGTACTGCACAATGTTTCGCTTTATGCAAAGCCCGGTCAGAAAATCGCGTTCGTAGGCTCTACGGGCGCGGGCAAAACCACTATAACCAACCTTATAAACCGTTTCTACGATGTGCAGGAAGGTAAAATCACATACGACGGCATAAATATAAAGAAAATCAAAAAAGACGATTTGCGCCGTTCGCTTGCAATGGTTTTGCAGGATACCCACCTTTTCACGGGTACGGTCGAGGATAATATCCGCTACGGCAGGCTTGATGCCACACACGAGGAAATCGTAGCGGCGGCAAAGCTCGCAAACGCCGATTCATTTATTACCCGCCTGCCCGACGGCTACAACACCGTACTCACCGGAGACGGCGGCAACCTTTCACAGCGTCAGCGCCAGCTGCTTGCCATAGCAAGAGCCGCGGTCGCAGACCCGCCCGTGCTTATTCTTGACGAAGCCACAAGCTCCATTGATACGCGCACCGAACGCCTTATTGAAAAAGGTATGGATAAACTTATGGAGAATAAAACCGTATTCGTTATTGCTCACAGACTTTCCACAGTTCGCAACTCTAATGCCATTATGGTGCTTGAAAACGGCGAAATAATCGAAAAAGGCGACCATGATACTCTTATTGAAGCTAAGGGCAAATATTACAAACTTTACACCGGACAGTTTGAACTTTCGTAAACTTTTAACGATTTTAATTACACAAATGTTACAAAAAGGCTTTTCGCTTGACTTAATACTCAATTATGATATACTGTAATGTGCTTTGTTGTGACTATTCGCAATATGATGTTATGTTAAAATATTTTTATTGAGAGGTATTTCAAATGGAATCCACCTTCAAGTCAAAAGCATACACTTTGGCAGTTAAAAAGGTCTTGAATTACGCACGCCGCGATCCCGACAAAAATCTTATCAAGGTTCTTGACATTGTCGAAAAGGCGGATGTTAAGCACGCCAACCAGGTTACTTACGACAATCTGCGTAAATCCTTAAAAAACCCCAATGACAACTGGACCCGTTTCATTAAGAATATTCTTAATACGGTCAACCCCGATGTTCTCGACAAGTTCATCCCCGTTCTGCTGAACATTGCGCAGAACAGCTTCGCCATAAGAACAGAGAATATCAAAAAGTATAAATGCAACATTCCGTGGGCAATTCTTATAGATCCCACCGCCGCCTGCAACCTTAAATGCAAAGGCTGCTGGGCTGCAGAGTACGGCAAGCAGAATTCGCTCAGCTTTGAAACTCTTGCAAGCGTTGTTGAGCAGGGCAAAAAGCTCGGCACTTTCGTTTACATTTTCTCCGGCGGCGAGCCGCTTATGAGAAAAGAGGATATCATCAAGCTCTGCCGTATGCACCGCGACTGCGCTTTCCTTGCTTTCACCAACAGCACACTTGTCGATGAGCAGTTCGCCAAGGAGCTTGCCGAGGTAGGCAACTTCATACTCGCTATTTCAATAGAGGGCGATGAGGAGCACACCGATATGCGCCGCGGCGAAGGCACCTATAAAAAAATCATGCACAGCATTGAGCTTCTGCGCGCTCAGGGCGTTATATTCGGCTATTCTATCTGCTACCATTCACAGAATGTTGAGCAGGTCTGCGGCTCCGATTATATAGACTGGCTCGTTAAGCAGGGCGGTCTGTTCTCGTGGTTCTTTACCTATATGCCCGTCGGCAAGGATGCCGTTACCGAGCTTATGGTAAGCGCCGAGCAGAGAAAGAGAGCTTATGACCTTATAAGAAAAGCCCGTACCGAACAGCCGATTTTCCTTATGGACTTCTGGAACGACGGCGAATATGTTCAAGGCTGTATTGCCGGCGGCAGACATTACCTGCATATTAACTCTCACGGCGATGTCGAGCCCTGCGCATTCGTTCACTATTCCGATGTAAACATTAAGGATGTTTCGCTTGTTGAAGCACTGCGTTCACCTTTGTTTATGGAATACTACAAGGGTCAGCCGTGGAACAAAAACCACCTGCGTCCCTGCCCCATTCTTGATAACCCCGATGCCATCGTAGGCGCGGTTGAACGCTCCGGCGCACATTCAACCGAAATGCTCGCCCCCGAGGATGTGCACGACCTTGCCGATAAGACAAGAACCGCCGCTGAAAGCTGGGGTAAAGTTGCCGACGAAATGTGGGCAAACACAGACCTTGACAAGCACAATAACCCCTCGGTAATGTACGCCGCGGAGGATATCGAGAAGCAGAGCAAGTAAGTATTTTATGAATTTACGGATTCGTGATATGCGCGAGGACCGCGATTTAACGCAGGCACAGGTCGCCAAGATACTTTCGTGTGACCAATCGCTGTATTCAAAATACGAGCGCGGTGAACGGCTCATTCCGCTTGACAGAATTGCCGTACTCGCAAAATTTTACGGCACAAGCATTGATTATCTTGCGGGACTTACAGATAAAATATAGCATATACCAACAGGCTTTACGGTTATGTGCCGTAAAGCCCATTTTGTTGTTATACACTTTTATGAGCGAATAATCAAGGCAATTTCACACTTTTATGAGCGAATAATTCCGCATTTTCACACTTTTCCGAAAAATTTATTGTAATTGTCGGCCATTTTCATTGCTGACTGCGCAAAAAATGCCGAACAAGATAAAACAAATTAAAATATTGCTTGCATTTATGAAATATGTGTGGTATTATGCTTGCAACGATAAATTAAATGATAGAGGCGCATCGCATTATCAGTAGCAAATGTTTCATGGGCTCCGGCAAAGTCACGGCATTTGTGAAAGGAATCGTTGCCGAAGGCAGTTTCGCCAAAACTGTACTGGTGGTTAAGATAACATCTTATCTACTGTCGCTTCTGCGGAGAGCTATCTTAATTATTTCATTTCACGGTTGTTATATGGGATAAGCGAGGTAGTCGATTCACATCGGCTATTTTTTCTTTTATCGGAATACAAATTTTAAGGAGATATTCAAATGACACAAAACAGTATTTTCAGAGGCACCGCCACTGCCCTTATAACACCGCTTAATGAAAACGGAATCGACTATGAGCAGTTCGGCAGACTGATCGATTGGCAAATCGCTCAGGGAATTGATGCACTTGTTATATGCGGCACTTCGGGCGAAGGCTCGACTTTAAGCGATGAGGAGCACAAAGCCGCACTCGATTTTGCGGTAAAAAGAGCCGGCGGCAAGGTTCCGATGATTGCCGGCACAGGCTCCAATGACTGCGCTTATGCTATTGAGCTCACCAAATTCGCCTGCGAAATCGGCTATGATGCAATGCTGCTTGTTACGCCTTATTACAACAAAGCAACGCAGAACGGTCTTATCAAGACCTTTACCGCTATTGCCGATGAAAGCACAAAGCCGTGTATTCTTTACAATGTCCCTTCAAGAACGGGCGTAAATATTGAACCCGAAACATATAATGCTCTTGCAGACCATCCTATGATCACTGCAATCAAAGAAGCAAACGGCAATATTTCAAAAATAGTTGAAACAATGGCCTTGGTTGGCGACAGGCTCGATATGTATTCGGGCAACGACGACCAGATAGTGCCGATCCTTTCCGTAGGCGGCTCGGGTGTTATCTCGGTACTTTCAAATGTTTTGCCCGCCGAAACGTCACTTATGTGCAAAAAGTTTTTTGACGGCGATATAAAGGGTGCGCTTGATATGCAGTTAAAATATCTGCCCTTTATAAATTCACTGTTCTGCGAGGTAAATCCCATACCTGCCAAGGCAGCAATGGCGGCAATGGGCTTCTGC
>JAZLHL010000026.1:0-23741 GCA_045616765.1 Acutalibacteraceae bacterium | reverse complement strand
CGGGTCGTGTATAAGGGCGGAAATTATCGCAAGCTTCTGCTTCATACCGTGCGAATACGCCGAAACGGGCTGGGCTAAATCGCCGGTCAGCTCAAAAATATCACCGTATTTGCGGATTTTTTCACTGCGTATATCGGCAGGTACGCCGAAAACATCGGCAATAAAATTAAGGTACTGTATGCCGGTCATAAATTCGTAAATATCGGGGTTGTCGGGGATATAGGCGATTTTTTTCTTGCATTCAAGCGGATTCTGCTTTATTGATATATCATCAATAAATATTTCGCCGCCGTCAAATTGCAGAATACCGGCTACGCTTTTGAGCGTGGTGGTTTTGCCTGCACCGTTGTGGCCTATAAAGCCGAAGATTTCGCCTGAATTTATTTGCAGCGAAAGGTTATCGACGGCTTTTGTATCACCGTAGGTTTTTGTAAGATTCTGAATTTTGAGCATAATATCACTGCCTTTCCGTATTTAATGCTCTTGAATATTTTTCACTCCCGGAAGTTCCTTTTTTCACCGGCATAATTGCGGCATCTGCGAGAGCGTTGTTTTTTATTGCATACATTATGCTGTCAAAGCACTCACCCAAAAGTGTGCTGCACTGCTCCTGCGAATAAGAGTATGCACCCGTTGAGCACAGCATACACATGGCGTATGAGCGTATAAGAACATTGTTGAAAACTTTTTTAACCTCATCATCGGCGAGCGAATATGTGCTTTTCAGCGAATTATAATCGTTTTCAAGCTGCGGGTAGCGTAAATAACCGTATATATCGTTCATATCGTTATCGGTCTTTATGCCGACGAAAAGTGCCCGGAACAAATGCGGCTCATCGCTTGCGAATTTTACGAACTGCATACCGCGCATTTTGAAGGCGGGGACATAGTCGTCGGCAACGGCAAGGTATTGCGAAAATATTTCGTATGCCTTTGCTCTTACATCGGCTATAAGCTCATCCATATTGTTCCAGAATGTGAATATCGGACTTGACGATGTGCCGAGCCGACTGCCTACCTCACGCGCAACTACCGCATTTATTCCGCGTGTTCGTGCGATTTCGAGTGCGGCGTCAACTATCTGTTCTTTGCTGAATTTAGGTTTCGGCGGCATAATCGATTCTCCTTTTATTGTGTGACGCTTGTTTCATAACGCTTGTTTCGTAACATTTGTTATACAATATCACAGTTTGTCAAAGAAGTCAATACGGCAGAAGAAATTATTTTTTTGAGACCGCCCGGAACGGCTTGTAACTATTATGTAACTTGTATTATTATGCCGTTTATGCTAAACTACATAAAAACTTATACTATATGGGAGAATGATTATGGAAACACCGAAGATACTTCTTCGCAAGGCGGATGAAATCACCGAAAAGCTCGGTGTGAAATATCCGGCGCTCGTCCCGTTTTTCAGGAATTGCTTTCTCGATACAATAGAAACGACCGTTACCAAGCTCGATGACGGCGGCTATTTTGTTATTACGGGCGATATTCCCGCTATGTGGCTGCGCGACAGTACCGCCCAGCTTACGCCGTACATACGTTACGCTGCCGAGGATGAATACCTTAAGGATATTCTGCGCAGCGTTATAGCAAGGCAGGCAGGTTTTGTGTGCCTTGACCCGTATGCAAATGCGTTCAACGCCGCCCCGAATTCAAGAAGCCATAAGGATGATACCGATTTCAGCCACGAGCTGATATGGGAACGCAAGTATGAGGTCGATTCACTCTGTGCGCCGCTTTTTCTGGCATATAATTACTACAAAGCTACACTTGATGTTGCGATTTTCACCGAAGAATTCCATTCTATGATAGAAAGAATTGTTGAGGTATTCAAGGTCGAGCAAAACCACTTCGGGCTTTCAAAATATTATTTCAAACGCGAAAACTGCCCCGAAACCGATACTTTGCCCGGTGAAGACGGCAGAGGCAGCGAGGTCGCATATACGGGTATGACCTGGTCGGGCTTTCGCCCCTCGGATGATCGCTGCAAATACGGCTACCTTGTGCCCGCAAATATGATGGCTGTCTGTGCTTTGAAAATGGCTGCCGAAATGGCAAACGAGGGCTATGAGGATACAAAACTCGAAAGTGAGTGCCGTTCACTCGCATACGATATTGACGAAGCCATTAAAGAACACGGCGTTTACGAGCACGAAAAATTCGGTAAAATGTTCGTTTACGAAACGGACGGTAAGGGCAATATGCTGCTTATGGATGACGCCAACAGTCCGAGCCTGCTTGCCGCTCCTTACATCGGCTATGTCAAAAACGATGACCCCGTATATCTCAATACCCGCAAATTCATACTTTCCGCAAATAACCCGTGGTATTTTGACGGAGCGGCGGCAAAGGGTGTAGGCAGTCCGCATACCGGTTCAAACAGAATATGGCATATTGCGCTCACAATGCAGGCACTCACCTCGACCGATGAAGCCGAAATAAACGCTTGCCTTGAAATGCTTATATCTACCGATGCGGGTACGCGCCTTATGCACGAATCTTTTGACAAAGACGATGCAACGGTATTTTCGCGCCCGTGGTTTGCGTGGGCAAACAGCCTTTTTGCCGAGCTTATGATACGCCTTGCAGATTGATTTTACGGTGAGAATATGAAAATTATAATTTGTGCCGATAACGGTATGGGTATGATGTTCAATAACCGCCGCCAGAGCCGCGACAAAGCGGTCGTTGCCGATATTATGAACGATGTCGGCGCGGGCAGACTTGCGGTTTTTGAGTATTCACTGCCGCTTTTTGCGGATTTTGAAAATGTGTTTTGCGTTAATGAAGCGGAGCAGGCGTGTGAATATCCGCTTTTTGTTGAAAATCCCGAAAACATAAACGGTGTTTCTTTTGACGAACTGACCGTTTACCGCTGGAACAGAGATTATCCGCACGATAAAGTGTTTGACTGCGATTTTTCAGGGCTTTCGTGCGTATCTGTGACGGAATTTACCGGAAATTCCCACGAAAAAATAACCAAATGCGTTTACACGGAGTGCGAAAATGGCTAAAAAATCAAAATCTTCCTTTTTCAAAAGGCTTTGCAAAAATCCCGCCGCGTGCGGCATACTGTCGTTGATATTCATAGGCTGCGCGTTCGGCTTCGGCATAGGTAAAGCAACCGTTGCGTTCCTTTTGGCCGCAGTGTTTATATTGCCGTTTAAGTTTATCAGGGCGTTTTTCAAGCGCACATTTAAGCTTTCTGCGGCGGCGCTTGTTGTCATCGCCATAGTGTTTGCGGCAATCGGCGCGGCGCTTCTGCCGTCGGATGAAATGAAATCCGACTCGAATAACAACAGCCCCGGTACCGAATATACCACAGAGCCCGCTTCCGAATATGTTGCACAAACCGAGCCTGCAACAGAAGAATATACCGCCGAGCCGGTAAATATAACCGATATACCCGCATACAGCGGAGAGCCGTATGTAGTCATAAACGGCAACGAGCCGGAATTCAGCGCAGAATATAAGCGCGGCTCGGGTACATTTGAAAATTACAGCCCGCTTGATGACCTTGACAGATGCGGTACGGCATTTGCCTGTCTCGGCAAGGACCTTATGCCGACCGAGGAACGCGGCGAAATCGGCTCCGTTAAGCCGAGCGGCTGGCAAACCGCAAAATATGATTTTATTGACGGCAAATACCTTTACAACCGCTGCCACCTTATAGGCTTTCAGCTTGCCGGCGAAAATGCCAACAATAAAAATCTTGTAACGGGTACACGCTATATGAATACCAAGGGTATGCTGCCTTTTGAGAATATGGTGGCGGACTACATAAAAGAGACCGATATGCGCGTGCTTTACCGCGTTACTCCTGTTTTTGAGGGCGATGAGCTCCTTTGCCGCGGTGTGCAGATAGAGGCATATTCGGTTGATGACGGCGGCGACGGCATCTGCTTTAATGTATTCTGCTACAATGTGCAGCCTGGAGTGGTAATAGATTACGCTACGGGTAATAATCAGGCGGAATAATAAAGTTTTCTGTTTCCGGTTTTCAGTTTTCAGAATTTTCAAAAAACAGCGCGGTTCGTAACGAATTGCGCTGCTTTTTCAATTTCCGGCTTTTGGTCAGGCACCGACGGCATTTTGTGCCCGAGGTGATTGACAGATGAAAACAACTAATAAACAAAGCCACGCAGTTTGTAAAAAAAGCGTGGCTTAACTTTTGTGCCGATTGTTCTATGTCAACGCGGTTGTGAAAAGCCGCGTTGTTTATTAATTCTCTGAAAACTGAAAACCGAAAACTCAATATAAAATATCATTCACATCAAACAGCAGGTGCGTTGCGCCTGCCTCGGTGAGCTCATCCTCGGTGCCGAAGCCGTAAACCGCGCCTGCACTGTCAATGCCTGCCTGAATTGCGCCTTCTATATCAAAAAGTCTGTCGCCTGTCATAAGGTATTTCGATTTATCTCTGTCACCGAAAAATTCGATACAGTTTTCCACAAGCTGCTTTTTGCTCGGGTCCGTGTTCTGAAATGTTGCGGCGGCTATATAGTCAAAGTATCCGCGCAAATCGTGATACTTCATTATGCTTTCAACAAACGGCAGGGGCTTTGATGTGGCAACGGCAAGCTTTTTGCCGCGGTTTTTTAGCTCTGCAAGCATTTCCCTGACGCCGTCATACGGTCTTGATTCCTCGGCGGCTTTGTCCTTATACCTTGCGCGGTAAATCGCTATAAGCTTGTGCGCGTCCTCATCGCTCACATTATAAAGCTTTTTATACGAAACAAAAAGTGGAGGACCTATAAAAAACGAAAGTCTTTCGGGTTGTTCCTCGGTAATGCCGAACTCCTTTAACGAGTGCAGCACACTGTTGTAAATGCCCTCGGTAGTGTCACAAATCGTGCCGTCAAAGTCAAAAATATAGTATTCGTATTCCTTCATTTTATATCACCACTTGTATTTTAGTATATTTTTAATTAAAAGTAAATAATACAGAGCAAAAATTGCGCTTTATTAAGCCGTATTTTTAGCGGAAATTACTATTGCAAAAATATTTCAAAATAGTAAAATTGAATATGTATAATATTCTCTGAAATTCGAGGTGTAACAATGGTTTCCGAAAAAGAAATTATCAGTGATATTCTTAAAAAATACTCCGACCCGTCCGGCAGTCTTATTTCGGTCCTGCAGGATGTGCAAAATGAGATCGGCTATATCTCGCGCGGGGCGGTTGAAAGCCTTACTGAGCAGACGGGTATAGCATCATCACGCATAATGGGCGTTGCTTCGTTCTACGCGGGTTTTCGCCTTAAACCCGTCGGCAAATACAAAATCAGTGTTTGTATGGGTACTGCGTGCCATGTAAACGGCTCGGAACGCATAGGCGATGCCGTTAAAAGGATACTCGGCACCGATGCCGGCGATATTACTCCCGACGGGCTTTTTTCGTGGGAGGAGGTTGCCTGCCTCGGCTGCTGCAGCATTTCACCGGCTATGATGATAAACGGCAAGGCTTACGGCAAGCTCACACCCGAAAAGGTCGAGCAGATAATAAATTCTTTAAGGGAGGGCGATTGATATGCTGTTTCGTTTAGGCTATGGTTCATGCGGTATCGCATCCGGCGCGGAGGCAGTTCTGCACGCCCTTGAGTCTTCATTTGAAAATACCGATTTTGAAATCGTCAAGGTCGGCTGCAACGGGCTTTGCTTTGCCGAGCCCGTGCTTGAGGTCGTTACCGATACCGAAAGTGTGCTTTACGGCAGGCTTGATGAAAAGGCGGCACTTGAAATTGCCGAAGCCGCAAAAAGCGGTGTGCTTACCGAAAAATACCGTCTTGGTGCGGATGACCTTAAATTCCTCAACGGTCAGACCCGTATAGTGCTTTCCGGCTGCGGCAAGGTCGACCCCGAAAGCCTCGATTCCTATATTGCCGCAGGCGGCTACAAGGCTCTTGAAAAAGCACTTTCAATCGGCTCCGATGCAATTATTGAGCAAATCAAAATCAGCGGCTTGCGCGGCAGGGGCGGCGCGGGCTTTCCCACGCATATCAAGTGGCAGTCTGCCAAAAATTCGGCGGGCGATGAAAAGTATGTAGTCTGTAACGCCGATGAGGGCGACCCCGGCGCTTTTATGGACAGAGCCGTGCTTGAGGGCGATCCGCACAGAGTGCTTGAAGGTATGATGATTGCAGGTATTGCCATAGGTGCACACACGGGAGTTATTTATGTTCGCGCAGAATATCCGCTTGCGGTAAAGCGCCTTGAAAATGCAATTTCACAGCTTCGGGAGCGAGGTTTGCTCGGTGAAAATATCCTCGGCAGCGGCTTTGCGTTTGATTTCAGAATTATGATGGGTGCGGGCGCATTCGTCTGCGGTGAGGAAACGGCGCTGCTCGCTTCACTCGGCGGCAACAGAGGTATGCCCGTTACAAAGCCGCCGTTCCCCGCGCAGAAAGGCTACCGCGGCAAACCAACCAATATAAACAATGTCGAAACATTCGCAAATGTTTCGTGGATAATCGCAAACGGCGGCGATGAATTTGCAAAGCTCGGTACCGAGGGGAGCAAGGGAACAAAGGTCTTTGCCCTTGCAGGTCATATCAAACGCGGCGGTCTTGTGGAAGTGCCCATGGGGCTTGCTCTGCGAGACATTATCTTCGGTATCTGCGGCGGAATTAAAAACGATGCGCAGTTCAAAGCGGTGCAGATGGGCGGTCCCTCCGGCGGCTGCATACCTGCGGATATGCTTGATACGGTTATAGATTATGAATCCATAGCCAAAACCGGCGCTATTATGGGCAGCGGCGGAATGATAGTTATGGATGAAAAAACCTGTATGGTCGATATGGCGAAATTCTTTATGGATTTCACAAGTAAGGAAAGCTGCGGCAAGTGCGTGCCCTGCAGAATAGGCACTACGAGAATGCTTGAAATACTTAAAAGAATCACAGCGGGCGAGGGCAGAGAGGAAGATATCGAAACCCTGCGTGAGCTCGGCGAAAGCATAAAAACGGGTGCGCTTTGCGGTCTCGGTAACTCCGCACCCAACCCCGTGCTTACCACACTCAAATACTTCGGTAATGAGTATGAGGAGCACATTAAAAACAAAAAATGCGGCGCAGGTAAATGCTCTGCGCTTATCAGATTTGAAATAAATGCCGAAAAATGCCGTGGCTGCTCACTTTGCAGCAAAAAGTGCCCTGCCGGTGCTATAAGCGGTGAAATCAGGAAGCCTTTCACCATAGATGCGGCAAAATGCGTGCGCTGCTCGCAGTGCATTGAGACCTGCCGTTTCGGCGCAATAGAAATTAAATCAGGGGAGGTGCGCGAATGAGCACCGTTAACATTACGGTAAACGGCAATATTATTGCCGCTGATACCGAAAAAACTTTACTTGACAATTTGCTCGAAAACGGTATTTTCGTTCCGCATCTTTGTCACAACAAATACCTTGAAAGCTACGGCGGCTGCGGACTCTGCCTGGTGCAGATAGAGGGTATGCGCCGCCCGTTGAGAGCCTGCTCAACAACCGTAAGCGAGGGTATGGTTATTACCACATCCACGCCGGATATCGAAAAAAGCCGTAAGGCTGCGCTTGAGCTGATGATTTCCGACCATACGGGCGATTGCAAGGCACCGTGCTTTTTCGCGTGCCCCACTCACCAGGATGTTCAGGGCTATGTCGGTCTTATCGCTCAGGGCAGGCATTCCGAAGCTATTGAGGTCATAAAACGAGATAACCCTCTGCCCGCATCAATAGGCAGAGTTTGCCCCCACCCGTGCGAAAAGGAATGCCGCCGCGGCAAGCTTGAGGGCGCGGTGTCCATTTGCTCATTAAAGCGCTTTGCCGCCGATATGAACAGCGATTATGTACCTGTCGCCAAAGCCGTAAACGGAAAGCGCGTTGCGGTTGTCGGCGCGGGCCCCGCAGGACTTTCGTGCGCGTATTTCCTTGCACTTGAGGGCTATGCCGTAACCGTCTTTGAAGCACAGAAAAAGGCGGGCGGTATGCTCAGATACGGCATACCCGAATACAGACTTCCCAAAAAGGTGCTTGACGGCGAAATCGCGCTTATCGAAAAGCTCGGCGTAAAATTTGAATATGAAAAGAAGCTCGGCAGAGATTTTACCGTTAAAGAGTTAAGCGGGGAATATGATGCCGTGTTCGCTGCGCTCGGTGCATGGAGCAGTTCAAAGCTCGGCTGCCCGGGCGATGATGCAGAGGGCGTTGTGGGCGGTATAGATATGCTTTACCGTGTTGCAAACGGCGAAAAGCCCGACCTCGGCAATAATGTCGCGGTCGTCGGCGGCGGCAACACCGCCATTGATGCAGCAAGAACCGCAGTAAGGCTCGGCGCGGAAAATGTTACCATAATATACCGCCGTACACGCGGCGAAATGCCTGCCGAAACCGATGAAATACGCGATGCGGAGGATGAGGGCGTTAGGTTCCGCTTTTTGCAGACTCCGGTTGAGGTCGTGACCGAGAACGGCAAAATGAAAGCGCTTAAATTGCAGAAAATGGCACTTGGCGAGCCGGATGCCTCCGGCAGAAGAAAACCCGTTCCCGTTGAGGGCGATATTGAAACCGTTGAGTTTTCAACGGTTATAGCTGCCATAGGTCAGCGCACCGTTGCAGAGGATGTTGCGGAATTTTCGCTTACCGCAAAGGGTACGGTTGAAACTGCAAAGAACGGCAGTAAAACCTCGCTTGCCAATGTGTTTGCGGCAGGCGATATGGTCAATAAGGGTGCGGATATAGCCGTGCGCGCAATAGCTGGCGGTAAAAACGCCGCGCGTGAAATTGATTGCTTTATCAACGGCAAAGAATTTATTGCCGATTTGCCCGATTACAGTGTGAATAAGAATTTTGATGCTTCCGAAATAGCAGATAAGCCGAAAATCGAAAGAGCCGTTACCGAACTTTTGCCGCTTGATGAGAGAAAATCAAGTTTTAAAGAAGCGGCAAGAGCATTTACCGAAGCAGAAGCGCTCAAAGAGGCTTCGCGCTGCCTTGAATGCGGCTGCGCTTCGGTCTATGAGTGCGAGCTCCTAAAACTCGGCAGAAGCTGCGGCGCGTTCAATACCTCCATTTGCGGCAAAAAGCACGAAAGTAAAAAGGATGAAAGCCATCCGTTTATCGTGCGCGACAATAAAAAGTGCATTCTCTGTGCGCAGTGCGTAAGAGCCTGCCGCGAGATCTCACATACCGAAAATCTCGGGCTTTTCGGCAGAGGATTTTCAACAGAACCCGTAAGTGCTTTCGATTTGCCGCTTGATGAAAGCAAGTGCATAAGCTGCGGCGCGTGTGTGAATGTCTGCCCCACGGGTGCGCTCACCGCGCGCACGGGTGCAGTTAAAAATCCGCCTCTCCCGTTTGAGGAAAGCGAATGGATCTGCCCTGCCTGTGAAAGAAAATGCGCTTTTACAAAACGAACCGTAAACGGCAGAGCAGTAAGAATGATACCGGCGGATTTAAACGGAAGTTGTTCGCTCGGCGTGTTCGGCTTGCCGTATATTGAAAACAACGGTACCGAAAATGCCGAAATCGTGAAAATACTGCACGGCGATACTGCGTTCTGCACCCTTGCGGCAGACGAATTCGATACGGTCGACAAGCTCAGAAATTTACTTAAATAACCTGCATTAAAGGTGTTTTTTGTATTGTTTTCCGATAGTGAAAAATGATGTGATGTCAAAAAAATCGGCGGTGTTTTGTATATTTTGCCCACAAAGTGCCGTAACCCCTTGTGTATCAACGGTTTGCGGCACTTTGAAATTAAGATTTACTAAGAAAAATAAAGCATATAAAAGCAAAAAATCTATTGACATTCGCCCCATAGTTGTAATATAATCTATGCAGGCTTATAAGTGTTGCTATAACTGCGCCACTTTGCGGCAGAGGCTTTTCCTCTAAATTCATGAAAAGGAAGATTTTAATGAAGAAAACACTTGCGATTTTTCTTTCGGTCTTGCTTATCTGCATAAGCATAGCGCCGATGAGTCTTGCGGTTGACGATGCTTCGCCGATCAAAACAAGAATCATTGACGGCGCTTATGACAGTTCGGCTGCCGAAGTGGATGCTGTTGAGGGTACGACTTTTACTCTCATCATTTCCACAAAGGGTGCTGTTAAAAATCTCACCGACCTCAGTTTGTATGTTGAATTTGACCCCGAAGTTCTTTCGGTCAAAGCTGCAGGCGAAGCCGGCGTAGCCGATGAAGAAGGCGAGATTACACCTAATCTTGCAGGTTTCTCTGTTTACGATATGAGGAGCGGTGTCAATAATCAGTATGCTTACGGTTGGATTTCTTCCTCCGGAGTTTCCAAAGATGCAGCTACCGATTGTTTTTACATCACATTCGTAGTGCTTGATTTGGCAAGAACATCTTCAGCTATTGCAGTTTATGTTGATTCTTTCAAAACCGATGATGGCAACGACAGCAACGATATCTCCAAGACAATGCTTGCGGTGAACCCCACTGTTGACTTTGTTTTCTCGCATATCGTTCCCACCGAATATCAGCCCGATACCACAGCGGCTGCCGCAACCTCTGCCGACATCAACACTCTGCTTCAGTTAATCAGAGATATGCTTTCCGGCAAGGGCGTTACATTCTCGGATTTTGCGGATGCTATAACAAATGTTCTCGGTAATTCCGAAATCACCATGATGATCGAACAACTTGTTGACAGCGATGTTGATATCTCCGAAGCGTTCCGCTCCATCCTTGAAAGTCTCGGTCTTGATTTCGATGCTCTTGTTGACATCCTCAACAAGATAATCGACTTCTTCAAGGGTCTCTTTAATAAAGATAAACCCACCGAGCCCGCTTCAACCGCAGTTAACACCACTGCAAAGGGTTCCTCCGAAGGTTCAGAGGAAACAGGCGATGCAGGTATCGCTCTTGCAACGGCGGTTTGCCTTGTAGCTTCGGCATCGTTCGTATTCACCAGAAAAAAGAAAGAAACTGTCTGAATTAATACGGAATCGCAAGTTCGTTAAATAGACAATATACTGCATCGGACACCGTTCCGATGCAGTTCTTTTCTATTACATAATTTATATAGTACAACGGAGGTAAATATGAAACACTTTAAATCATTAATTGCAATACTACTCGCAGCGGTGCTTATACTTTCGCTGCCGCTCGGTGCTTTTGCTGCAAGCAGCAACACTCCCGCACCGCAGAATTGGTACGCAAGTCAGAATTCAATACTTGAAACTAACGGCAGAATGGCTCTTACGCCCGGTGCAGCCGAGGGCGATATGAACTTTTCATGGGCGCTTTCAAGCTTTGAGCAGTGTCCGGACGGTGAGCAGTTTATGTATGCCGACAACGAAGATTTTGAAGATGCCGTTTATGCTGAAGTAGTCGCCGTTACAGATTCATCTTTTATATATGTTGCAAACCGTGTTTCACTCACCGACCTTGATGCCGGCACATACTATTATAATTATACCTGCGGCGGCAAATGGCAGGTGCCTGCGGAGTTTAATATAAATGATACTGCCGACGGCTTCACCGTAATGTTCTGCTCGGATATACAGCTTGGCAGAAGCGGTGACGATGCGACCGATGCCGTAATAAATGATACATACGGCTGGGCAAGAACGCTTGATTCCGCCATTTCAAAGGCGCCGGATATGGACTTTATAGTCAGTGCGGGCGACCAGGTGAATGTTGCGCTGAATAAGTCGCAGTATAATGCGTTCCTTTACCCCGGGCAGCTCAGAAGTTACCCGATAGCCGCCGCAGTAGGCAACCACGATTTCTATACATCTTATTACTCATACCACTTTTTTAATCCCAATGTTTGCGGAGAAGAAATACTTTCGCTGTGCGGCGATGATTATTATTTCTCATATGGCAACGCAGTATTTATAGTGCTTAACTCAAACGATTTGCTTATGCCCGAGCACGATGCCGCTATTGAAAGTGCGATCAAAGCATACCCCGATGCCAAGTGGCGTATAGTTGTGATGCACCATACCGCATATTTCCCGAATACAGACGGTGAGGAGGAGCGCACTGCAAAGCTCTTTGCCCCGTCGTTCGATAAATACGATATTGATATGGTGCTTTCCGGGCACGAGCATGTTTACTCGCGCACAGAGCCGCTTACCGCAGGCAAACCCGATGCAAACGGTGTTATCTATTTTGAAGCTTCAACGGCTTCAGGCTGCAACCATTATGCTTTCAGCAATACCGATGAGCGCATAGCCGCCACATTCAATACCGAGGAGCCCACATATTCGCTTATAAATTTCGGTGAAAATGAGATTTCCGTTGCTTCATACCTTACCGATACCGATGAGGTGTTTGACAGTTTCACGGTTACCAAAACCGAAAATCCGAAAGCAATAAGTGCTTCAAGTCAGAGCGTATTGGATATTATAATACAGATATTCAAAGCGATAGTTAAAATGCTCACAGATTTCAAAGTGAATTTTGAATAAGATAAAAAACGCGCAGTTTGCGGAGTATTTAGAACCCTCCGTAAACTGCGCGTTTTTTCGTAATATTTATTTTATTTCTATTTCTCTGTGTGCGGCAGATGAATCGTAAATTGCCTGCATGATTTTCGATGTGCCGATAGCGTACTTGATATCGTTGCGGTTGCGCTCACCCTTTGCAACGCACTCAACAAAATCAACAACTTCATCGTGGTGCATATCGTTTGCGCGGTAGGCGGGAGTTGTTTCGGTAAGCATACCGTCTTTTGTTGAGTAATAAACAAAGTTGCCGCAATACTGAAGTCTGATTCCGCCCTTGTCGCCCATGAAGTCAATAAATGTGTCTGAAACGCCTATATTCTGTGCCCAGGCGCCTGTAAAGCTGATCACGGAGCTGTCGGCAGTGCGGATAAGTCCGGTTACGGAGTCATCAACATCGTAAACGCCGCTTTCGGTGTCCTTGGTGTTTTCAGCCCACATACTTGTGTAAACATAGTTTTTCATATCCACGCCGAGCTTTGAGAAAGCCTCGCCGCTTGCGGTAATGGGCTTGGGATCGCCCAGACAGTAAAGAATGAGGTCGATGTAGTGAACGCCCCAGTCAATAAGTGAGCCGCCGCCGGAGGATGCGGAGTTTGTGAAATCGCCGCCGAGACCGGGAATCGAGCGGTGAGCGCGGAAGCTTGCATAAACGTGGTAAACATCACCGAGATCGCCGTTTGCAATCATCTGTTTAATATGATTTACAGAGTTTGCATAGCGGTTGCATACGCCTATTGAAAGTATTCTGTTTGTTTCATAAGATACCTTGAGCATTTCCTCGGCTTCGCTGAGTACTCTTGCGGCAGGCTTTTCGCAAAGCACATCCTTGCCGTGTTTCATAAAGTCAATGGCAATTACCGAGTGTAAATCGTTGTGTGTGCACACGGAAACGGCATCAAGCTCGGGGTCATCAAGAATTTCGTGATAATCGTAAACGGCTTTGCCGCAGCCGTATTTTTTTACACACTCATCGGCGCGTTCGGGGATGATATCGCAGAAATATTTGATGACCGCGCGTTCAGAATCCATATAAGCGGGTATGTGTGCCGAGTTTGCAATAGTGCCGCAGCCGATAACCGCAATATTTACTTTTTCTTTCATAACAATACGCTCCTTTTATTTGTAATCTTTATAAAATTCGTCAATATAAGCATCAACATCGGCGCGTGAGCCCTTGAATACACCCGGTGTTTCCATTTTAAGCGAAACAATTGCCGTGGCGTAAAGCAAAGCTTCTTTCACACCGCTGTTAAGTCGCTCGTTTATGTATGCCGCAAAGGTGGTGTCGCCTCTGCCCGTTCTGCCGCTGAGATTTCTTGCACGGATGGGGCAGGCGTATGTGTTTTCGCCGTCATAGGCAATAACCTCGGTGTTGTGGGTTATTAGTACTTCCTTCGCGCCCCACGAATGCAGGATTTTTGCGGCTTCGTACCTGTCCTCGGTGCCGGTCATGATCTGCGCTTCGGCGGCATCTGTCTTTAAGTATGTAATATACGGCAGCATTTCAAGCTTGTCTGCCCAATCTTCAAAGAACATACTGCCGTCACCCGCCATATCGGCGTGCCTGAGGCAGGTTTGCACATCTACTGCAACTGCCCCCTTTTCGGCACACTGCTTTATAAGTTCGTTCGGAAAATCGCCGTATATGAGCCCTGCAAAGTGGTAAATATCTGCTTCGGCATCTCCGGGGATATCGCCGACCCTGAACGGCTCACCGAGCGAAAGGCAGGTGCAGCTTCTGCGCTCCTTATCTGCGGTAAAGTACTGATTTCTTATGGTGGTAGAGCTTTTTGACGGAATGGCAACTATGTTTTCTTTCGGTATGGTGAAACTGTCGAGCCTTGCAAAATCTACTTTTGCGAGGCGGGTGACTGCAAGCACATTGTGCCCCAGTGCGTAAGCCGATGCCGATGAAAACAGCACCGCGCCGCCGCAGATGTTCATACCGTTGCCGAGATGGTCGATGTTGTGGTCCTGCGAAATGTGACCGATAATGACTGAATCGTAATGTTTCAATACAAACACTCCTTTGATGTGTTTATATTATTATAATAGTATATAAAAACAGTGTCAATAAATATGAGCAGTAAAAAACAAGTTTTTTACTGCTCAAAAATATTACATACCCAACATTGAAGAAAGCGGATTGCCCTTTTTCTTCTTTTTCGGTTTATAAAGAGGCGGATTTTCAAGGCGCATTCTTGCGCTCTTGCTCTTTGCAAGGTAATTTATTACCTCGATAACCGGCTCTCGCATTGTATCGCTGAAAAACGGCTCCGCAACTTCAAGCAGTGACATATCGTCAGCGATTTCACCGAGAATCGTAACTGCAACAAGGCTCTGAGTGTCGTTTGTGCCGTCTTCGTAAATATCGTTAAGCAGGTTAAAAAGCTTGCGGATCTTAACCTTGTCACCGCTGCGCAAAGTTTCCATAACGCAGGCGTTGCCGTGGTTTATAAAGAAATCCTCGGCAAGGAATTCACCGTAAGTGTCAATATTGTTTTTGTATTCATCACGCAATTCCGGGTAAATTGTTGTGAAACGGTTGCCGAGCGTGTTGGCATCGTATGAAAGCGCGCCGCTCTTTGCCTGCGATTTTGAAACAGGTGTGGGCAGTTTTTTGCCTGCCGATGTACTGCGCTTTGCCGAAAATTTCTTTTCAAGCGTTTCTATAAAATCTTCAAATATATATTTGAGGTCGCGTTCGTCGATATTGTCAAGCTCCATAAGTGAAAGTGATTCGCGCGGCATATCGTCATCGGGCGCATCGGCTTCATCTGCGTTGGCGCAGTAAAGCGAAAGCTTGCTGTTTTCGTAGACTATTCTTGCTCTGCCTTTTTCTCCGCGGTACATAATAACTGATTTACCGCCGTCTACGGTAACGGGGAGCTCGGGGGAGCGAACACCTTCGGGGTATTCGGGTTCAAGGCCTATATCCTTCATGGTACCCTCAAGACCCTTTATTATAAGATTAAGAGCATAGTTGAGTTCAAGCACTTTAAGTTTCCTCGCAATCTTTGATTTTTAAATACTGAAACAGTATAACACACTATTTCCGTTTTGTCACCTACTATTTTTGCGCGATTGAATTAAGCTGAAAATGCACTTTTGAATGTTGTTTTTGCAAAATATCAGAAAACTGTCGAATGTTAACGATTTATTCACAATTTCGCAACAAGAAAAAAGTTAAATCGTTATACAATGAGTAGTAATATTTTTTACTCGGAGGGAATTATGAAAAAAACTCTTTCGGTATTACTTTCAATTTTAATGGTTGTGGGTACAGTATCCTGCTGCTTCGGCGTTACTGCGGCGGCTGATGATGTTATTGCCTTCCGCTACGATGCTCTCGGCTTTACGGCGGATGATGAGGGTTTGGCGGCTAATATCGACTTCGGCAAAAATATCATCCGCGGTTTTGATGTCGGCGTTGAAGGCTACGGCGATTATATCACCGCAGGCAAGGATGGCTTGTATCCTCTTTTTGAAACCGGCAGTGCAATCGGTACGGGTGACCGGGTGAAGGTTACCACCGAGCAGGGCAACGCAGAAACCGCCGTTGCGGATTATGAAACCGTTGTGTACGGCGACCTTGACGGTGACGGCTACCTTGATGTAGTTGATGCCGTGCTTGTTGAGCGCGTTTCCACGGGTGCTTATGTTCCCGCTGAAAGCGATTTTGCAGACAACGGTATGAGCTATACTGCTTTTATTGAGGCGGCGGATGTCAACTGTGACGGTCAAATTAACGCACTCGACTATTCTGCACTTGTTGATGCGGCACTCGGCGGTGCGAAAATCGACCAGCACCGTGTTGAAGCGAGCTGGGTCGAAGATATTCACTCCGAAATAGAAACTCAGGCATTTACGGGTCTTGAAATCACACCTGATTTTGATGTTGATTTGTGCGGAAAACTCCTTGAAAAGGATTCCGATTATGAGGTTTCATTCAGCGAGAATATAGAAATCGGCGAAGCGTATATTACCGTTTCCGCAAAATCTAACAGCCTTTATTCAGGCGAAAAGACTTTTAAATTTGAAATAAAGAGTATTATCGAAATTGTTTGCAGAGAAATCGGCAAAATGCTTGAAAAATGCGGTGTAAATGACTGCATAAGCGTAAATTACAATGATGAAACTTCCGTTGTTGATGTTATATTTGACGGCGATGTACTTCTTGCACTTGAATTGAACCCCGACAGAGATGCGCTCACAGACATATACTCCGAGCTTATGTCATTATTCGGTAAGGTTTATGCCGAAAGAAAACTCACCGTCGGCGGTGTTGCCGTTGGTGAAAACGGTGTAAAAAATTACGCCGGCATAAATGAACTTAAAAATGAACTTCGCAATGCGTTGAGAAACTTTGAAAATGCGGAAGAAAACCTCGTAAAATCCTTTGACGGCGTTGTCGCTTCCGAAACCGTAAACGAGAATTTCAAAGTTAATGTTAAGTTTAATTGCAGCGATGTTGATGTGCTTTACAGCGGTCTTGCGGCACTTGATGGTTTTGTTGCTTTCGGTACGGATGAAGCCGAGCCCGAGCTTACCGTAATTGATGTGAATATCCCCGAAGCGTATGCGCGTGAACTTGCCGCGGAATATGATGATATTTACAGCGCCGCAGAAGACTTCGGCGAAATGAATGTGAATAGCTTTATCGGCAAATTTGCAGAGCTCCAAACCTCCGATATTACCGCTGAAAACGGCAGCGTTATCAATATGTTCACTGATGTTTCCGGCAAAATGAACATTTTTGTTACCGATATACTTGCCGAGCGCGATATCCGCATTTCCGCAGACGGCAGTGAATACATAAATGCTTATAACGGCAATGCCTTTAACTCCGAAAACGGCAGCACCGCAGATATCGGCAGCTTTATTGCGGCGTTGGGCGAGCTTGCGGATCTTGAAAGCGTAAATGCTTCCGCATTCGATAACGGCAGAGGCGATTACTGCGCTTATGTAAAAGTCGGTTACGCAGACAGCGAATATGTTAAGAATTATAAACTCAATATCAATGTTTTCGGCACACTGGTCGATGAACTTGAAAACACCGCGTGCGATTACACTGCGCTTACCAATGCAATAAATAACGCCAATACCGTTCTCGCGGGCGGTACGGTATACACATCCGCTTCGCTTGAGGTTGTAAATGAAAAACTCGCTGCGGCAAACGGTGTTCCCGCCGGTCTGTTGAACGGCGTTAACTGTGAAAATCAGAAGCTTATCGACAATGCCGCAAATGAGCTGAATCTCGCAGTCGCGGCACTTATCAACAAAGCTGATTATACCAAGCTCGAAGAAGCGAAATCCGCTGCGGCGGTTATAAAGGCGGACGGTAAGGATTATACCGACGATACTATGGCTGTACTCGATAATGCACTTTCTGATGCAAACGGGCTTTCCGCTGACCTTTCGTTTGAATATCAGCAGACAGTAGACGCTGCGGCAAAAGCGATCAACGATGCAATAGCGGCACTTAAAATCAATGCCGATTATACCGCGCTCAATGAAGCCAAAGCTGATGCGGCAGAGATTAAGGCAAACGGCAAGGTCTATACAAATGCAACAATGTCAGCACTTGATGCCGCACTTGCCGATGCAGATAAAGTTCCCGAAAACCTCACAAGCGAAAGTCAGAAGATTATAGACGATGCGGCAACGGCACTTGACAGTGCAATCGCCGCACTTAAGGAAAAAGCCGATTACTCCGCACTTGAAACGGCAAAAGCGAATGCTGCAGCCAAGAAAGAAGACGGTAACGATTATACCGAAGCCACTATGGCGGTACTTGACAGCGCACTTGATGCTGCAGACAAAATTTCCGCTGATTTGTCGGTTGAATGCCAGCAGACCGTCACCAATGCGGCAAATGCCATTAACGATGCGATAGCGGCACTCAAAATCAAGGCTGATTACACCGAGCTCAACGCGGCAAAAGAGGCTGCTGCAGCCAAAAAATCCGACCCCAAGATATACACTGATGCAACGCTGTTGGTGCTTGAAACGGCACTCAATGCTGCAGCCGAAATTCCCGAAAACCTCACAAGCGAAAGTCAGCAGCTTATAGACGAGGCGGCAGCAGCTATCAATAATGCGATAGCAGCACTTGAAGAAAAGGCTGATTATACACAACTTGATGCGGCAAAACAGGCGGCGGCAAATGTAAACTTTGCTACCTATATCATATATACCGAGGAATCTCTCGCGGCATTCAATACCGCGCTCGAAAATGCAAATGCACTTTCCAACGACCTTTCGGTAGATTACCAGCAGACCATTAACGATGCGGCTGCCGAACTTAATGATGCTATAACATCGCTTAAAATCAAAGCAGATTATATCGCACTCAATGAAGCTAAGGCTGCGGCGGCAGAGATTAAGGCAAACGGCAAGGTCTATACAAATGCAACAATGTCGGCACTTGATGCCGCACTTGCCGATGCAGATAAGGTTCCCGAAAACCTCACAAGCGAAAGTCAGAAGATTATAGACGATGCTGCGGCAGCAATCACTACTGCAATAGCAGGTCTTAAAGAAAAGGCTGACTACACAGCTCTTAATGCGGCAAAAACTGCTGCGGCAAAGGTCGATCGCGAAACCGGTAATTATACCGAAGAATCTCTGACTGTATTCAATACCGCACTCGGCAATGCAAATGCACTTTCCGATGACCTTTCGATTGATGATCAGCAGACCATTGCTGATGCGGCGACCGCACTTAATGGTGCAATAGCAGCACTCAAAATTAAAGCAGATTATACCGCGCTCAACGAAGCAAAAACTGCGGCGGCAGAAAAGAAGAATGACGGTAAGGTTTACACAACAGCAACTATGTCCGTACTTGACTCTGCACTCACCGCAGCAGAAGGTGTGGCTGCAAACCTTACAATTGAAAGTCAGCAGACTATCGACAATGCGGCGGCGGCAATCAACAACGCAATAACTGCACTTAAAATCAAAGCAGACTATACTGCCCTCGATACCGCCAAAGCAAATGCCGATGCTAAAAAATCCGACGGTAATGACTACACCGAAGAAACATTAACAGCATTGAACAATGCAGTCAATGCGGCGAATGAAATTTCGGCAGACCTTTCCGTTGACGAGCAGCAGACCATAGACGATGCTGCAAAGGCAATAAACGATGCAATAGCCGCACTCAAAATCAAGGCTGATTATACTGCGCTTGAAAACGCAAAAACTGCGGCAGCAGAGATAAAAGCAAACGGCAAAGTTTACACAACCGCCACGATGTCCGTTCTTGACTCTGCACTCACCGCAGCTGATGAAGTTCCCGCAGGCCTTACAATCGAAAGCCAGCAGACTATTGATAATGCCGCAAAGGCGATAAACGATGCGATATCGGCACTCAAAATCCCTGCCGATTATACCGCACTCAATGAAGCAAAGGCAGCGGCGCAAGCCAAGAAAAATGACGGCGTAGTTTACACAACGGAGTCAATGGCGGCACTTGACAGCGCTCTCACCGCGGCAGAAGGTGTAGCTGCTGACCTCACAAGCGAAAGCCAGCAGCTTATAGACGATGCCGCAGCGGCAATCAACAATGCAATAGCGGCACTTGTTGAGTATGTTGACCCGTCGGAGGTAAACAATATTGCGGTCAAACTCGCGAATACAAGTAAATATCTTTACAGAGTGGGTAATGCCAATGCGGTTGCACTTTCCTATCTCTTTGAAGCAAAGGGCGAAGTTAACAGCGCAGATGTTACGCTCACCGTTACCAATATTGAAGGTACAGCGGCGGGTGCATATACCGCCAATACAACCGCATGGCAGAACGGCACCGTTAAATTCAGCGGCGAGGGTGTTGTAAAAGTAAGCATTAAGCACACCAAAGCCCCCGCAACGGAGCTTTACCTTGAAGTAGTGAACGGTAAAAACTTCACCTCGGCAAGCGGCTTGAATGCCACATCGGCAAATGCCGTATTGCTCAGCGATATTACGCACACCGGGAATTTTTCGGTGAGTAACGGTTATACGCTTTACGGTAACGGCTTTACTGTTAACGGCTCGTTTCATAAAAACAGCAGTTCATTGCTGTGCGGTTTTGTTACACTCAATAACGGTACACTTGACAATGTCGTAATCAGGCATGCCGTGTATCCCGAGCAGAATCTTTACAGAGATTCCGCTTCAAAGGACGGTGCGTACTTCAACTATGTTGTCAGTGCGGTATATGTAGAAGGCAGCGGAGGTAAAATAGTTAATTCATTCATTTCCGGCGGCAGGGCGGCTGTATATGTGGTTGGTTCAAAGGTTGAAATCAGCGACAGTACGCTTTACGGCGGCTCGGTTGCCAATATCCATGCCGATGGTGAAAACACGATTGTTCTTACCAATGTCACGACCGTTCAGGTTCCTATGCTTGCCTGCGACGGCAGCCGTTCCGTAAAAGGTCTCGGCGTGGTACTGGGTCAATACGCTATGGGAACAAAGATTGTTCTTAACGGCTACCTTAAGCAGTACAACTGGATAACTGCCGATGATGAGCAGTACATTGTTGATACTCAAATGATGGGTTCGGTGCTTAATGCGGCACTCAGTTCGGATTTTGCGAGAACTGTCGGCGGCAAAAAATACGCAAATGCGGGCATAGTCGGTATGTTTGAAGATGCACTGTTAATTACCGATAACAGAACCAATACCGATGTAACTTACGAGTACAAGCAGATTACCGTAAGGGTTTCGATTGCTTCAATGACAGGCGGCTCATACAATATCGTCAGCGGCGGTGATCCGCTTGCCGAGGCACCCGAGTATGAGGCAACAGCTCAGTCGGTTATCGCACCTGCAGTTAAATATCAGAGCTCGCAGAATGTGGAGATGTCGGGTGACAGCCTCAATATTCCCGTGGCCGCAAAGGTTACGAAATACGGCACGGAGCTTCCTTATGAGGTCTATTATAACGGTCAGAAGGTAACGGGCGACAGCATAACCGTTACCAACAAGGGTGACTATACTCTTACTTATAAATATGCCGACAGTATGATTTACGGTGCCGGCGGCGTCAGGACCGGTGAAACATTTAATTATTCCACCGATGTTACCGTAAAGGTCACTAAGGCGGCAACAAAAACCATCACGATGACATATGACAAGACTAATGCCGTGTATTATTGGGTAAAGGCGGGTACGGCTTGGGATCCCGACTGGTCGTCCGCAGTTCCGCTGCTTGATGGCCTTGTTATAAAGAGCGAGGATGAACAGGGTAATGTTGTTGAGATATTCAACGGTGCCGGTATGGGCAGAATACCCGACAATCTCGGACTTGAAATCACAAGTGTTTCCGGTTTCATAAGCGGCGCCACCGCAACTCAGGTT
This sequence comes from Acutalibacteraceae bacterium, assembly GCA_045616765.1. GTDB lineage: Bacteria > Bacillota > Clostridia > Oscillospirales > Acutalibacteraceae > DTU089. The sequence continues at coordinate 1,935 of JAZLHL010000026.1, read as the reverse complement.
TCTTATAACGGCAAAATGTATGCTTACGGTTCCGGCAAGTTCGATAACAACAAAACAGCCCATAACATCACCGTAAAATATAAATACACCGATGAGTACAATAAGGAACATACGCTTTCCGTTACCTGGAATATGACCACATCCACAACCGGCACCGAGGTTTCCGAAAGCAACTTCAAGGGAACTCCCGGTACGCAGAAATATGTTGCTCTGTTTGAAGCGTGCGGCGGTTACTGCGCCACCGGCTTTGCGGCAGTTGCCTCCGGCACAAGCATCACATTACCTGCTCCGACACGCGAGGATTACAGATTCGTCGGTTGGTACACTGCCGAAACCGGCGGCACCAAGGTGGGCGATGCAGGCGCAACATATAAGATGAGCGCAGTCGATGTAACATTCTATGCACATTGGATACCGGCTCGCATACTTACATTCAATGCCTGCGGCGGCACATATTCCGTAACAACTGCAAAATACTTTAACGGCGATACCGTTACACTTACTAAACCCGAATATTCCGGCTACTACTTTATGGGCTGGTGCGAATCCGAGGACGGAAACGGCGAACGCTATACCTCAAAGTTCGTTATGCCCGATAAGGATGCTACCCTTTACGCTATCTGGTCCGAAACTCCGCCCGCAGAATTTACGGTGAAATTCGATGTAAACGGCGGTCCCGGCAGCATTGCACAGATGATAGCCAAGGACGGCGAGGATTTTGTGCTTCCTGCGGCACCCGCACGCGAGGGCTACACCTTCAACGGCTGGTTTACCGCGGCTTCCGGCGGCACAAGGATCGGCGGCGCAGGTGATGAGGTTAAGTTTACCGAAAATACCGATTTGTTTGCACAGTGGAGTATTAATACTTATAATGTTAATATTTCAACCGACGGCGCTACGTTGACCGTTACTGTGGGTGACAGCAGCTTTACACAGAGCAGTACAGCCGTATACGGTGCGGTGCTTCAGGTTGCGGTGCATTACGGTAACACCAACAACAGGACATTTACGGTTACGGGTGCAACATATTACAGCGATGCAGAGTGCAAAAATGCAACTACAGCTACGGCGGAAGGTACATATTACATTAAAATGCCTGCAAATGACATCACTCTTTCTGCAAGCAGCAGCTGCTTCGCAACCGGAACACTTATAACTCTTGCCGACGGCTCGCAGAAGGCTATCGAGGATATCACCTTCGGTGACAAGATTCTTGCGTGGGATTTCTTCACCGGCGCCTATGTCGAAGAAGAGATTTCAATACTTGTTTACCACGGCGACGATGAATATACGGTTGTAAATACCGTTTATTCTGACGGTACGGTGCTGCGCACAATAGGTGAGCACGGCGTATTTGATTACGACCTCAATAAGTTCGTATATATCACCGTCGAAAACTGCACCGACTATATCGGTCACAGATTTGTAAAATACGGCGCGAACGGCTCTTACGATATTGTGACAATGACGGATGCTTATGTTACCACCGAGGTTACCGGTGCGTACTCCATAACCTCAGCCGGCACTTCAAATGCATTTGCCGAGGGTCTTCTCACGGTCGCTCCGCCCGAGGATTTCTATAACTGGATAGAAATGGACGGCAAGCTGCATTATGATGTTGAGCAGTTCAATGCCGATGTTGAGAAATACGGACTGTATGATTACGAAGTATTCAGCGACTATGTAACATACGAACAGTTCGTGGCTTTCAACGGCGCATATCTCAAAATCCCGGTTGAAAAAGGTTTGTTCACGTTCGATTATATAATTGAACTTATAAATCTTTACTCGACCTGGATGCCCGAATAAAAGGCAAATCGTAGGGGAGGCACACTGTGCCTACCGGTTTGCCCGCCGCGGTATTTGAAGCGCGTATGCGCGAGAATGCACGCGAAGGACAAAAGTTATAATCCAATCATTTTGTAGGGCGCGGCA
>JAZLHL010000025.1:0-53501 GCA_045616765.1 Acutalibacteraceae bacterium | reverse complement strand
AAAGGAATACGATATTCCCAAATTTTATGATAACTGCTATGATATGTTGAAGGACAATGACCTTGATCTTGTCAGTGTCTGCACCTGGAACAGTGCTCATGCAGAGTGCACGATTGCCGCTCTCAATGCCGGCTGTAATGTAATCTGTGAAAAGCCCATGGCAATGAGTGCCGCCGAGGGCCGTGAAATGAAAGCGGCAGCGGAAAAGAACGGCAAGCTGCTTATGATAGGCTTTGTTCGCCGCCACGGCAGCGATGCCGCATCGGCAATAGATTTTATAAACAAAGGCTACCTCGGTGATATTTACTACGCCAAGGCTTCGTACCTGCGCCGCAGCGGCTTCCCGGGCGGTTGGTTCGGTGACAAATCGCGCTCCGGCGGCGGTCCGCTTATAGATCTCGGTGTTCATGTTATCGACCTTTCGAGGTATGTTATGGGCAATCCTAAGCCCGTTACCGTATTCGGCGCAACGTTCGATAAAATCGGCGCGCGCGACCATATCGGCAACACCGAATGGGAGTCCGAAACAGTAGTCGAAAAGCCGATTTTCACCGTTGAGGACCTTGCCACCGCTATGATAAGATTTGACAACGGCGCAGTGCTTTATGTTGAAGCGAGCTTCAACCTCAACATTAAAAACGGCTCCGGCGACCTTGAATTTTTCGGTGATAAAGCAGGACTTTCGCTCACACCGTTTGAACTGCACACCGAGTGCAACGGCAGACTTGCCGATATTGCAATAAAAGGCGAGACCGATTTTGACTTCGGTCGCGATTTCAAGCGCGAGATAAAGAACTTTGTTGATGCCGTTGAGGGCAAGGCAAAGTGCATTGCCACCGCCGATGACGGCGTTGAGCTTATGAGAATACTCGATGCGGTTTACCTTTCGGCTTCAACCGGCAAGTCCGTTGATATTGCAAGATAATGGATATAAACAGGATAAAGCTCGTCGCCTTTGACCTTGACGGAACGCTCACGCAGCACAAAACGCCGCTTTCGCCGGAGCACCGCGCGGTGCTTGATGTACTTAATAAAAAATACAGGCTCGTTATGGTGGGTGCAGGCAGCTGCGAGCGCATTTTCGCACAAATGGGCGAGTACCCCATAGATATTATAGGCAACTACGGTATGCAGTACTGCGAATATGATTTACAAAGCGGCAGGCTTGTTACCGTCTATGATGAAAAATGCCCCATTGACCGCAAAAGCGTCGATGAGCGTGTCACGAGTCTTCGTAATAAATACGGCTTTACCGAGTTTCGCGGCGACAATACCGAATTTCACGATTCCGGCTGCGTAACAATTCCGCTGCTCGGCACCAAGGCTTTGCAGCCCGACAAGCTCGCGTTTGACCCCACGCGCGAAAAACGCCGCGCGATTTATGATGAAGTAAAGGCGCTTTTCCCCGAATACACGGTGTTTGTGGGCGGCTCATCGAGCTTCGATATGGCACCCGCGCCGTTCGATAAATACTACGCGCTTTCAAAATACTGCGAGCGTTACGGTATAGAGCACTGCGAAGCCGTTTATGTGGGCGATGACTACGGCACGGGCGGCAATGATGAAGCGGTTTACGCTTCCGATTTCAATTATTTAACTATTGACAATTACCTCGATTTTCCCGAGGTCGTTCAAATTCTTCTTTGACGGAGGTACTATTATGGCTTTCAAATGTACAGAAAATCTTTACGATTACGATGTTTTCCCGCTTGTTTTCAAGAACGGGCAGGAAACCGAAATACATATAAGAAGGCTCGGCAGGGAGCCGCAGTTCGAGCCGAACAAGGAATACGATGTTGTATTCTGCGCTATGGAAATGGGCGACCCGCGCGATTTCCCCGCAACTGCCGATTTTCAGTATGAAAAGGTAAAATCCGATGCCGAGGGCAATTTCACCTTTAAGCACACCTTCAACGGCGAGCAGGAATATCTTATAAGATTTCTTGATGCCGACGGCAAGCGCATAAATCAGTTCCCTGTTTACTGTGTTGCTTCCGACCTTGCGGGCAGGTACCCCTTTATAGGCGACCTGCATATGCACACAAATAATTCCGACGGCAAGCAGGACCCTGAGGTCGTATGCGCCAACTACCGCCGCCACGGCTACGATTTTATGGTCGTGAGCGACCATCAGAGATATTACCCCTCGCTTAACGCCATAAAGGCATATAAGGATGTGCCTATCGGGCTTAATATCGTTCAGGGCGAGGAGGTACATATGCCCCGCGTTCACGGCAAAACGAACGATGTTCACATAGTCAACTTCGGCGGCGAATACAGCATAAATTCACTTGTTGAATCCACCGCGGTCGAGGAGGTCGGCAAAGACCTTTCGGTTCGCGCCACAAGAACGGAAAATGTTCCCGATGTTATGACAATGGAAGAATATGAGGATAAAATGCAGGCACTTGCCGATGAAATCGAAGTGCCCGAAAATGTTGACGCCGTTCCAGCCGCAGTCTGCAAATGGATTTTCGACAGTATCAGGGATGCGAACGGTCTCGGTATTTTCGCGCATCCTACATGGCGCAAGAATGTTTACCACATTCCCGAAGCATTTACCGATTACCTTATGGCAACAAAGCCGTTTGATGCCTTTGAGGTGCTCGGCGGCGAAAATTACTTTGAGCACAACGGCTTCCAGACCGTGAGATATTACGAGGAAAAAGCAAAGGGAAACAATTTCCCCATAGTCGGCAGCACCGACAGCCATTCCTCATATCCGCTTAACCGCAACGCCTACATCTGCTCCACGATAGTCTTTTCGGCTGAAAACGAGCGCACCGCGCTTATTAAAGCAATTAAGGATTACTACTCTGTTGCGGTCGATACCATAAGCGAGGAATTTCGTATTGTGGGCGACAACCGCCTCGTCAGATACGGCTGCTTCCTTATTAAAAACTACTTCCCGCGCCACGACGAGCTTTGCTTTGAAGAGGGCAGGCTTATGAAGCAGTATGTTACCGGCACCGCCGAAGAGCGTGAGGATGCTGCGGAAATACTCAAAGCCATAAGCGGCAGAATGAAGAAATTCAACGAAAAATACTTTGCATTTTAAGGGTGATATAAATGGCAGACCTTAACAGTTCACTTTGCATTTCAACACTTTGCGCTACCGTGCTCGATGTTATGGGGCTTTACACGCCCGATACGCTCGCGCCGAAAAATCCCGTTATAGATGCGCTCAAAAAACGCAAAATCGGCGAAAATCGCATCGACCGCGCGGTTATCTATAACCCCGATGCCGTCGCATTGTGGATATACGGGAAATACACCGAAAAATTTACCGATGCGGCAATCCGTTCCGACCTTGCATTACCTATGCTTTCCGTAATGCCGAGCGTAACGCCCGTGTGCTTTGCTTCGATGTATTCGGGTCTTATGCCCGAAATTCACGGCATAAAAAAATACGAAAAGCCCGTGCTTACCGTACCAACGCTCTTTGATTACCTTATAAGGAACGGCAAAAAGCCCGTCATAGTTTCCACCGAGGGTGACAGTATCTCCAAAATCTTCCTTGAACGCGAAATGGATTATTTTATTTACGATACTGTTGATGAGGTCAATGCCAAGGCACTTGAACTTATTGAAAGCGACGAATATGATTTTATAACGATTTATAACGGCAATTATGATTCCACCATGCACAAGCACGCGCCCGAGGGCGAGGAGTCGCTTGCCGAGCTTGAAAAAAACATCGCTTTCTATAAAACTCTTACGGATAAAATCGAAAGCTCGTGGAAACACCACAATGTATTTTACGGTTTCTGCCCCGACCACGGCTGCCACAAGGTCATAGGCAATTTCGGCGCTCACGGCAACGACTGTGAGGAGGATATGAATGTCATACACTTTTACGGAATTAAGAAGAAAAGCGTATGAAATTCGATGTGCCCGTTCCGTGCTTATATTGATACAAACCGCCGTATTACACAATAATGCGGCGGTTATTTGTGCGTATATTTGCTATTTTTCCGAAAATATTTTCAAGTACAAATATTTTGTTGACTTTATCACTTTAGTGCGGTAATATGGTAGAGTATTAAAACAATTAAAGTGAGGCGTGATTATGCAGAATTACCGCAACAAAGCAATAGATAATTTATTTAAAGTTATGCTGAAACTCGAAACCGTTGACGAATGCTACGATTTTTTCGAGGATCTTTGCACGGTAAGAGAAATACTCGATATGGCGCAGCGCTTTGAAACCGCCGTGCTTTTGAATGAGGGGTGCTCCTATCAGAAAATATCTGAAAATATCGGCATAAGCACCGCCACGATAAGCAGGGTCAACCGCAGCCTTAATTACGGCAGCGGCGGTTACAAAAAAGCAATACAGAGTTTGGGAGAGGGCAAAAATGATAATTGACGACAGTGTTCTGCAAAACGGCGAAAAAACCGTATTCGCCCTGCGCAGTCTCTATTCCTCGTGCGGCTATACCCTTTACAGAATGGGTAAATTTGAGGAATACGATTTTTATTCGCGCAACAAGGATTTTCTGGTTTCGGATAATGTTATTACATTTACCGATACAAACGGCAAGCTTATGGCTTTAAAGCCCGATGTAACGCTTTCCATCATTAAAAACAGCACCGACACACCCGAAAAAACACAAAAGGTTCATTATAACGAAAATGTTTACCGCGTTTCAAAAAGCAGCGACTCATTCCGAGAGCTTATGCAGTGCGGTGTTGAGTGTTTCGGTGATGTCAGCGGCGACAGTGTTGCAGAGGTAATAGACCTTGCCTGCAAAAGCCTTGCGGTAGTCACAAATAATTTCGTGCTTGCACTTTCAAATCTTACCGTGCTTGAATATGCGGTTTCGCTTTTGGAAATGCCTGCGGCTGCAAAAGCCGAGCTTTATAAAAGCATCAGCGAAAAAAATCTGCACGCAATAAATGCCATATGCCTTGAAAACGGCGTAAGTTCCGAAAAAATCGCGGTGTTAATTAAGCTCGTTTCGCTTCACGGCGGCATAACGGAAGTCAAAGCGGTGCTTACCGAGTTGTTTCCGAATGGCAATTTTTCTGAATTTTTTGAAATTATCGGAAAACTTGAAAATAACGCTTTCAGCGATAATGTAAAAATCGATTTTTCCGTTACAGACGATATAAATTACTATAACGGCATAGTTTTCAAAGGCTTTATCAAGGGCGTTCCCAATGCCGTTCTTTCCGGCGGTCAGTACGACAGGCTTATGAAGAAGCTCGGCAGAAAGTCCTCTGCAGTAGGCTTCGCGGTGTATGTTGATGCTATTGAGGATATCGAGTGCGGCGAAGCAAACGGGGATGGCGATGACGGCTTTGTGAATGTGGCACTGCCTAAGGGCAGACTCGGTGAGCGCGTTTACGGTATGTTTGCAAAGGCCGGCTTTGATTGCTCATCAATTCTTGAAAACAACCGCAAGCTCGTTTTTGAAAATGCCGAAAAGAAGATTCGCTTTTTCTGGGTAAAGCCCTCGGATGTTGCGGTATATGTTGAACACGGTGCGGCGGATATCGGCGTAGTCGGTAAGGATATTATCGAGGAGCAGGAGCCGGATGTGTTTGAGATGCTCGACCTTAAAACAGGCAACTGCTATATGGCAGTTGCGGCACCAAAAGGTCTTGACTTCGACAAAAAGAATAAGCTTACCGTCGCTACCACATTTTCAAATATTGCTAAAAAATACTACCGTTCTATCGGCAGAGATATTGATATTATCCACCTTAACGGCTCCATAGAAATAGCACCCATTCTCGGCATAGCCGATGTAATTGTGGATATTGTGGAAACGGGTACAACTCTTAAAGAGAACAATCTTGAGGTTCGGGAAAAAATAATGCCCATAAGCGCAAGGCTTATTTCCAATAAATCCTCTTTCAGATTTAAATGCGCACAGATAGAAAAAATTGCGGAGCAGCTTTCTGCAGTTACGGAGGAAATAAAATGATTAAGATTCTTAAATGCGGCGAAGTGGCAAACAGTGAAATATTTGCACGCACTGAGCCGACCGTGAATGTTGAAGCGGTGGTTGCCGAAATTATAGAAAATGTTAAGCAGAACGGCGATAAAGCGCTTTTTGAATACTGCAAAAAGTTCGATAAAGCAGAGCTTTCATCATTACTTGTAAGTGAAGCTGAAATCGAAGAAGCGGTGGCTTCAGTTGAGCCGGAATTTCTCGCAATACTCAAAAAAGCGGCTGCCAATATCCGCAAATTCCACGAAAAGCAGAAGCGCAACAGCTTTATCATAAACGATGAAGACGGCATCGTCATCGGGCAGAAGATAATACCCGTTGACCGAGCGGGGCTTTATGTTCCGGGCGGCACAGCGGCGTATCCGTCAACGGTTTTAATGGATTCCATACCCGCTAAAATCGCAGGTGTTAAAGAGGTAGTTATCGTAACGCCGCCCAATGCGCAGGGCAAGGTGAATCCGGTCATTCTCGCCGCTGCAAGTGTTGCAGGCGTAGATAAAATCTTTAAGGTCGGCGGTGCGCAGGCAATTGCAGCCCTCGCTTACGGTACTGAAACCGTGCCTAAGGTCGACAAAATCGTAGGTCCCGGCAACGCTTTTGTGGCGGAGGCGAAAAAGCAGGTGTTCGGCAGGGTTTCCATTGATATGATTGCCGGTCCGAGTGAAATACTTATAGTTGCCGACGGCAAGAGCAATCCGGCACACGCAGCGGCTGATCTGCTTTCGCAGGCGGAGCACGATAAAATGGCATCTGCGGTGCTTGTTACCGACAGTGAACTGCTCGCACAGGCTGTTCAGGCAGAGCTTGAAATACAGATACCCAAGCTTGAACGCGCCGAAATTGCGCGTGCATCCATAGATAATAACGGTAAGATAATTGTTGCAGATTCACTTTTTGATGCAATAGATATAGCCAACGAAATCGCACCCGAGCATCTCGAACTGTGTGTGGATAATCCTTTTGATTATCTTGATGCTATCCGTCATGCGGGTTCGGTCTTTATGGGCAGGAACTGCCCCGAGGCGCTCGGTGATTATTTTGCGGGTCCCAATCACACGCTGCCCACAAGCGGCACCGCAAGATTTTCAAGCCCGCTTTCCGTCGATGATTTCATAAAGAAAACACAGTATACATACTACACGCGCAATGCGCTCAAACGCGTGGCGAACGATGTTGCCTTTTTTGCCGAAAAAGAGGGGCTAACCGCGCACGCGAAAAGCGCCGTTATCAGAACGGAGGATGACAAATGAGCAGGTTTTTCAGTGAAAAATACGCTTCTTTGACTCCCTATACACCCGGTGAGCAGCCGCAGGAAAGAAAATACCTTAAACTCAATACAAACGAATCGCCGTTTCCGCCGTCGCCGTTTGCACAAAGGCTCGCAAGGCAGGCGGCAGGCGATTTGCAGTTGTATTCCGACCCGGAATGCAAGGCTCTTGTGAAAATCGCAGCCGAAAAGCTCGGTTTAGCCGAAAATGAAATTCTTTTCACGAACGGCTCGGATGAAATACTGAATTTTGCGTTTATGGCGTTCTGCGACGAAAGTCATCCGGCGGTTTTTCCGAATATCACATACGGCTTTTACCCCGTGTTTGCGAATATAAACCATATTCCGTACACCGAAATACCGCTTAATGACGATTTTACGGTCAATGTAAATGACTATATCGGTATAAATAAAACCGTATTTATAGCAAACCCCAACGCCCCCACGGGCATAGCGCTCTCAAAGGCGGAAATCGAAAAAATAGTTTCATCAAACCCCGATAATGTGGTTGTAGTGGATGAAGCGTATGTTGATTTCGGAGCCGAAAGCTGCATTGATTTAATTCATAAATACAATAATCTGCTTGTTTGTCAGACTTTTTCAAAGTCGCGTTCGCTTGCGGGTGCAAGGCTCGGCTTCGGCGCGGCGTGCAGTGAGCTTATTGCCGATTTGAATACTGTTAAGTATTCAACAAATCCCTACAATATCAACAGAATGACAATGGCGGCGGGCATCGGCGCAATAAGCGATACCGAGTATTTTGAGAACAATTGCAAAAAGATAATCGAAGCGCGCGAATTTGCCGCCGCTGAACTCAAAAAACTCGGCTTTACAATGACCGGGTCAAGCAGTAATTTTATTTTCGCAAAGCATCCGAATGTAAGCGGTATGGATATCTACCTCTCGCTTAAAGAAAACGGCGTGCTTATTCGCCACTTTGAAACTCCGCTTTTAAAGGATTATAACCGCATAACAGTCGGCAGCCTTGAGCAGATGCGGCAGTTTGTTTCGGTGCTCGCAGAGGTTTTGGAGGAAAAGAAATGAGAACTGCAGAAATAAAAAGGAAAACCGCCGAAACCGATATTCACCTTAAATTAAATCTTGACGGCAGCGGTAAAAGCACGGTTAATACCGGCTGCGGCTTTCTTGACCATATGCTCACGCTGTTCGCTTCGCACGGCAGATTCGATTTGAATGTAACCTGCAAAGGTGATACCCATGTTGACTACCACCACACCGTTGAAGATATCGGCATTGCGCTCGGCGCGGCGTTTAAGCAGGCACTCGGTGACAAACGCGGAATACACCGCTACGGCGATGCTTTTCTGCCTATGGATGAATCGCTGCTGCTTACGGCAGTTGATTTTTCGGGCAGAGCATTTCTCGGCTGTGATTTGAAAATCCTCACAGAAAAGGTCGGCGATTTCGACACCGAGCTTGTTGAGGAATTCTTTTACGGCTTCATAAGGCAGGCTGAATGCTCGCTGCATTTAAGATATATAGCAGGCAAAAACTCGCACCATATTATTGAGGGTGCATTCAAATCCGCAGCAAGAAGCCTGCGCGAAGCCGTGAGCATTGATGAGGAATTTAAAAACGAAATACCGTCAACAAAGGGAGTTTTATAATGACCGCAATTATAGATTACGGCGTGGGTAATCTGTTTTCGCTTGTGTCGTCGCTTAAAAAAATAGGCGAGGATGCAGTGATTACCGCAGATGAAAGCGTGCTTTGCTCTGCCGACAGAATTATTCTGCCGGGCGTGGGAGCATTTTGCGATGCCGCCGACAAGCTTAATAAATCGGGACTTGTGCCGGTTTTGAAAAAACAAATAGATAAAGGCGTGCCCGTTATGGGTATATGCCTCGGTATGCAGCTTATGTTCCGAAAAAGCTTTGAGTACGGCGAGTACAAGGGGCTCGGGCTTATTGACGGCGTAATAAAGCCGATTGCCGATTATGTTACCGACCTCAAAATTCCGCATATGGGGTGGAATGCCCTTGAATTCAAGGGCGAAAAGCATCCGCTTTTTAAGTATGTGAACGAGGGCGAGTGCGTTTATTTTGTTCATTCATTTTACGGCGTTGAGTGTGAAAGCAGTACAATAGCCGTTTCCGAATACGGCGTGGATATTACCGCCGCCGTTGCAAAAAACAATGTTTTCGGCTGTCAGTTTCACCCCGAAAAAAGCGGCGAAACCGGTCTTAACATTCTGCGCGCGTTCTGCGAAATGAAAGCAGGTGCCTTATGCTGATTTTTCCTGCAATAGATTTATATGAGGGTGAAGCGGTCAGGCTTTTTAAGGGCGATTACGCTCAAAAGACCGTTTACAGTACCGACCCCGTCAGCGTAGCACTCGATTTTAAAAAGCAGGGCGCAACACATATACACCTTGTTGACCTTGAGGGTGCCAAAAACGGCGATACCCCGAATTTTGACACCGTTTGCAGAATTAAAAGCGAAAGCGGACTTTTCTGCGAAATAGGCGGCGGCATAAGAAGCCTTGAGGTAATTGAAAAGTATATTCTTGCAGGCATAGACCGTGTTATTCTCGGTACTGCCGCAGTTACCGAGCCGGGCTTCGTCGAAAAGGCGGTAGCCGCTTACGGCGAAAAAATCGCCGTCGGCATAGATATTAAAGACGGCTTTGTTGCCATAAAGGGCTGGACGGAAAGCTCCGGTATAGATGCCTTTGATTTCTGCGAAAAGATGCGCAAAATAGGCGTTAAAACACTTATTTGCACCGATATTTCCAAAGACGGCGCCATGACAGGCACCAACCGCGCGCTTTACAAGGAGTTGAGCGAGCGCTTCGATATGCAGATTACCGCGTCGGGCGGCGTTTCGACTATTGAGGATGTTAAGGCGCTCAGAGCTATGGAGTTATACGGCGCGATCATCGGCAAAGCGTACTATGTCGGTGCGCTTTCGCTTAATGAAGCAATTGAGGTGGCAAAATGATAACAAAAAGAATTATTCCCTGCCTCGATGTGCGCGACGGGCAGGTCGTAAAGGGCGTTAATTTTGAGGGCTTGCGCGAGATTTCCTCTCCTGTGGCGCTCGCGGAATATTACAGTAAAAACGGTGCCGATGAGCTTGTGTTTTACGATATTACCGCTTCCTCCGACGGCAGAAAGCTGTTTACCGATATTCTCTGTGAAACGGCGCGCAACGTGTTCATTCCGCTTACCGTGGGCGGCGGCATAAATACCGTTGCCGATTTTGACCGCGTACTTAAATGCGGTGCCGATAAGGTCAGCGTAAATTCCGGCGCAATAAAAAACCCCGCACTTATAGGCGAGGCGGCAAAGCTTTACGGTGATCAGTGCGTGGTGCTTTCGGTGGATATTAAGCGTGTGGACGGCGTGTTCAGAGTATTCGCCAAGGGCGGCAGAGAGAACACCGGACTTGAAGCTATTGAATGGATAAAGCGCGGTGTGGGTAACGGTGCAGGCGAAATCGTGGTGAATTCCATAGATACCGACGGTGTGAAAAAAGGCTTTGACCTTGAAATGCTCGATGCGGTGTGCAATGCTGTTTCCGTACCCGTTATAGCTTCGGGCGGCGCGGGCGGCATAAACGATTTTATAACGCTTTTCAAGACCCTGCCAAAGGTCGATGCAGGTCTTGCGGCTTCTATTTTCCATTTCGGCGAGGTTAAAATCAGCGATTTGAAAAACGAGATGAAACTCAACGGCATACCTGCAAGAATATGAGGAGGATTATTATGGTAGATATAAACGAACTGAAATTTGACGAGAAAGGGCTTATACCCGCAATAGTTGTGGATGCCGTTTCAAAGCGCGTGCTTACACTCGCGTATATGAACAAGGAAAGCCTTGCAATCTCTATGGAAAAGGAGCTTACCTGCTTTTTCAGCCGTTCAAGGCAGGAGCTTTGGCTCAAAGGCGAAACAAGCGGCAACTTCCAGCACATAGTTTCCATAACCGCCGATTGCGATAAGGATGCCCTTGTGGTGCTTGTGGAGCCCGATGGCCCTGCCTGCCACCTCGGTACCGTATCCTGCTTTGAAAACCCCGTTTTTGAAAGTGATGAGCGCAAGGAGTTTTCATACGAAGGTTTGTTTGAGCTTATTCGCGGCAGAAAGACCGAGAAAAAGGAAGGCTCCTACACCACATACCTCTTTGAAAAAGGACTTGATAAAATACTCAAAAAGGTGGGCGAGGAGAGCACCGAGGTGATTATAGCCGCTAAGGCAGAGGATAAAAAAGAAACCGTCTACGAAATCGCAGACCTTGCCTATCATGTAATGGTGCTGATGATCGAAGCGGGCATTTCACTTGAGGATATTCACAAGGAGCTTGCCTCCCGTCATGTCATTGATAAGAAAGTCAAACAAGAAAAAATGACTTAAATTGCCGAAAAAAAGCGCAGATGCGCCGTTTTCTCCCTCGGAGTACCTCTGTACGCCGTCGGTCGAAGAACGTCACATCTGCATCTTTTTTTCGGCAATTTATTTTCAGCGGTTTCATAAGCGCAGATGCGCCGTTTTCTCCCTCGGAGTACCTCTGTACGCCGTCGGTCGAAGAACGACACATCTGTATTTTTTATTTACTTTGAAGAATCTGCGGCTGAGTATTGCCTTCTACAACCTTGTCACTCTTGTCTGCAACCTTCACTTCGGTTTTTTCGGTTACAACGGGGGCTGTGACTACCGGTTTTTCGCCTGCGAGCTTCGGCAGTTCAACATCAAGGTTTTTGCCGTCTGCAAACATACCGTATAATGTGTCATAATCCTGCGGTTTGCACTTTGCAAGCAGTTCGCGTGTTTTGTCAAGCCCGTCAGTACGCGCAATGTCGTTTATCTTGTTGTGAAACTCAAAATCCTTTTGAGTTTTGAGCGGCATATTCTGCAGATTTTTGCCGATTTTCGCAAGCTGCGCTTCTTTTATGCGCTCCTTGGCGGCTTTTGCTTCAAGTGAGCTGTCTTTTTTCTGCTCCTCTTTCTGCTCCGTTTTCTGCTCTGCGGGCGGATTCTTTTTTGCATCCACCCTTGCCTTCATTGTTTTTGCATCATACGCGGATTTTGCCTTTTCGTATTTGTCAAAATCGTCTTTAAAGAAGCTTTTGCTGATGTAGTTGTGAATCAGAGATTTAAAGAATCCGGGCTTCAGGTCATCTGCTGTCTTTTTAAGACTTGCTTCATCGGCAGTGAGCGAATTCATGATCCTCGGTTTCGCATCGCCGTAAACCGTAAGACTGTTTTCGGGGTCGTTTTTGTCGAACACCGTTACGCTGTATCTGGGGTGTTGTGATATATCTTCTCTGGCTTTTGCAATATCGAATTTCTTGTTGCTTCCGATTATGTTGCCGTCTCTGTCATAAAGGTTATATACAAGGTCTTCCGTTTTAACTCCGGAGTCCTTAAAGATTTTTTCGCATGCAGTAAATTCACCCACAAAAAATTCATGGTCTGCACCGGCTAAATCGCTGAAATAAGTTTTGCATTCATCGTTTTCGACGCTGTATTCACCGTTAAATACATCCGAAGCAATTTTGTGCGAAACCGGGTCATTCATATCTATTATGGCGTAAGCACTGTCTTCTATGCAGCCCAATTTGTCATTAAGGCCCTCGAAACCGTGTCCCAGAATGTAATACTTATCCATTATTCTTTGGATTTCGTTGAACTGCTGTACCGTTTCCTCATCGGCACCCTCGGGCAGAGTACTCAATTCGGGAAAATGCTTACGCATATTTTCGAACTGCATCGTTATACCGTTTGCGCGGTGTATTTTCTCAAAATTATCCACAAGCTCACGGTCGGTGAGGTCTTTGCCGAGCAGCTCTTCGGGTTTGGAATCTTCAAGACCTTTGAGCAGCTTGTAATGCTCGTTGATTACAAACTTCCTGTCGCGTTTTTCATCGTTTGCGGCGAGCTTATTGTAATAGTCATTGTTGTATTCGCCAACCTCATTCGGGTCGCCTGTTTTAAGCATGAAATCGTGAACATAGCGGTATTGCTTGCGGTCTTTGGGCATATTGGAAAAATGACGGTCGGCAAACCTGTTGAACATTTTTTGGCGCAGCTCCATAGTCAGAGCCTTGCGCTCCGCAGCCTGCTCTGCGGAAATTTCATTTATATTGAATGGGGATTCGTTTTTGTTAAGTTTTTCATTGACATCTTCACTTGTTAAATTGAAGTCAACTCGTCTGTTATATGTCCCTAAGCGCTCTATAAATTCAGCGCGTGTTCCGCTTTTGTCCATACCGCTGTAGTGTGCGGTAAAGTCAGAGTATTTCATGAATCTATCCTCCGTTTTTGTTTGTCACCCATAACACCTTTTGGTGAACGAAAAAATTACATTGGTTTTATAAATTTATTTACCGAGGCTGTCTGTGATTTCAACGGTGGTCTTTCCGTCATAGCAAACGAATATTTCATCAACGCCCGCGGGCTTTGTCTTCTGTGTAATAAGACTTACAACGGGTACTATAACAAGTCCGCCGACCATTGCGAATACGCCCGAATACAGCGAGTTTGTAAATACGAATGAAAGTATGGGCGAGCCTGCAAATGAAATCGCGCCGAGCGAAACGAAAAGCTGCACGGTTTCAAGCCCTACGCCGAATATGAACGAGGTAACAACGGCGGCTTTAGTAGTCTTTTTCCAATACAGACCGTAAAGGAACGGAGCAAGGAACGCACCTGCGAGTGCGCCCCACGAAACGCCCATCATCTGTGCTATGAACAGGCTCTTGTTTGTTGCCTGCTTTATGGCAATAACCGCCGAAATCGCTATGAAAATCACTATGAACATTCTCATAATCAGCATTTTGCTTTTTTCATTGAGTTCTTTTTTCTTGAAAGATGCAATAAAATCAAGCGTGATAGTTGAACCGCTTGTGAGAACAAGCGATGAAAGTGTGCTCATGGATGCCGAAAGCACAAGCACTATTACAAGGCCGATTATTACGGGCGAAAGGGTGGAGAGCATTTCGGGGATTACCGCATCAAAGCCCTCGGCGGCAACATCCACATTGTAGAGCCTGCCGAAGCCGCCCAAAAAGTAGCAGCCGCCCGCAACGATGATTGCAAATAATGTGGAAATTACCGTGCCTTTTTTTATGGAGTCTTCATTTTTAATGGCATAGAATTTGCCGACCATCTGCGGCAGACCCCATGTGCCCAAAGATGTAAGCAGAACAACGAACAGTAAAAATACGGGGTTCGGTCCGAAAAATGAGGCATATTCCCAGCCGCCGTTTTCGCCGGTGGCAAGTGCGGCGGTTGCGGCGGTAAGGCCGCCGTTGTCGTTAAGTACGGCAAGAATTACGGCTACAATGCCTATAAGCATTATAAGACCCTGAATGAAATCGTTTATAGCCGCAGCCATATAGCCGCCTATGAGTACATAAATACCCGTAAGCACCGCCATAACTATAACGCATACCGAGTAATCCACGCCGTTGAACGCCATGGAAAACAGCCTTGAAAGACCGTTGTAGAGCGAAGCGGTGTAGGGGATAAGGAAAACAAATGTAATAACCGATGCCGCGATTTTGAGCCCGTTGGATTTAAAGCGTGCACCGAAAAAGTCGGGCATGGTCTTACTTGAAATGTGCTGTGTCATTATCCTTGTGCGCCTGCCGAGTATACTCCACGCAAGCAGCGAGCCTATAAATGCATTGCCCAGACCTATCCAGGTGGAAGCAAGACCGAAGTTCCACCCGAACTGCCCCGCATAGCCTACAAATATAACCGCGCTGAAATACGATGTGCCGAATGCAAATGCACTGAGCCACGGACCTACCGAGCGTGAGCCGAGCACAAAGCCGTTAACATCAGTTGCGTGTTTGCGTGACTTGATGCCTATGCCTATCATAAGCGAGAAGAAACAGACAATAAGGCATAATGTGATGATCATAGTGGTATTCATTGTCGCACCTCCGAGAGAATAAAAAAAGATATACTTCTTCAGTATTGTGTATAAATATACACCATTGCAGTGCGAAAGTCAATGAATGATATGTATAATATAGTAGATTTTAAATATGCTCTTTTGTACGGTTTTGCGAAAATATACAATTTCGTGCATATTATGCATTAAAATCTGAATTTTTATAAACTGTTGAAAATTATAAGCGGTTTGTGCTAATATAATGTAAACGGAGGGATTATTATGGACTCTTTTTTTGAACTTGCAAAATCGCGCTTTTCGTGCAGAGCTTTCAGCGATAAACCTGTTGAAGCCGAAAAAATTGAAAAGATGCTCGAAGCGGCGAGCTTTGCACCTACCGCAAGAAATTATCAGCCGCAAAAGCTGTATGTGGTAAGGAATGAAGAAGTGCGCAAAAAGCTTGCCGAGGTCACGCCGTGCACATTCGGCGCACCCGTAATATTCGTGGTTTGCTACGATGAAACGCGCGCAAGCGAAAGCCGCATTTACGAGGGGCACAATTTCGGTCAGACGGATGCCGCCATAGTGTGCTCGCACCTTGTTTTTGAAGCGGCGGAACTGGGCTTAGGTACCTGCTGGGTAGGCTGGTTTGTTGAAAAGGAAGTTAAAGAGGTGCTCGGCTTGCCGGAAAATATAAGGGTCTGCAACCTTTTACCCGTAGGTTATGCGAGTGAAGCGGCAAAGCCCTCGGTTATGCACACTACTTACCGCCCCAAGGATGAAACAGTGGAATATATTGATTGATTCAAGGAGGTATATTTATGAAGAAAAACAAAACCGTAAATGTCGGTCCCGTTACAAAAAACTATCACTTTTCGCTGAAGCTTTCGATACCGTTCTTTTTCCTTATTGCCATAGGTGCGGCAATATATTTGCTGTGGAATCCGCCGGGAGAAACGCAGAAAAATTACATAGAAAAAGTCTATGCAAACGAGCATTTTGAAAACACCATTGAAAATGCAGTGCCGCAGACGGAAATCTATAATATAATTTCCGACCACTTCAATTCCGAACTGCCCGAGGGCAAGACTGTTAAAAAGGCAATAGTAATAGGCTATGACGGCTGCCGCGACGATGTACTTACAGATATCGACTCCAAATCCGACGGCGCAATAAATAAACTGCTTAACGGCGGCGGTAAAATGGTTATTTCATACTGCGGCGGCGTGCCCTGCCCGCAGAAAAACACGCAGGATACAAGCACCGCGCCCGGTTGGTGCAGTATGCTTACGGGCTGCCTTGCCGATGTTCACGGCATAACAGCCAACGGCATTGTTAAGTCAAACGACCACCTTACCCTGCTCACCACTCTTGTTGAGGATAAGACCATCAACAGCTCCGCATTCTATGTTTCGTGGAAAGGTCATTTCGTAAACGATAATTCCACCTACCGTGCCGAAAAAGAATACATTGCCGGCAAAAAGCTTGATGTTACTTTTGAGTGCGCCGACAATGACAAGGGCACAAGGGCGAATATGCTCGCCGATGTTAAATCCGCCGACTGCTCCGATTTTATATTCGGTATTCTTGAATACTGCGACCACGCCGGTCACCAGACGGGTTTCTACGGCAATAACCTGCGCTATAAATCCGCATTCAAAACGGCGGATGCCGCAGGCGAGGAAATCATAAACGCAATCGAAGCACGCGAAACATTTGAGAGTGAGGACTGGCTCATAATTGTTACATCCGACCACGGCGGCATAGGCAGAGCCCACGCCGGCCCCAGTATTCAGGAAAGATATACATTTATTACAGCGAACAAAGAGTTTTGATTCATAATTCATTCATTAAAAAAGCGATGCGAAACCGAGGTTTCACATCGCTTTTTTACTTGTTTTACGCCATCAACAGCTTCCACAGTTTTTCAAACAGTTCAAATATGAAACGGATGAAATTCAGGTACGAGGGCGCGTTTTTCAGCGTGTTTGAGGTACTTTCGTTCGCAGTTACGGGGGTGAGGGTGTTGGCATTATCGTCAATTTTCATAAATTGCGGATATTCGGGGAATGCCGTAATGCTCACTTCACCGTCTGTCGTCATTACAAGGTTGTAAAATTCATCAATGGCGGGGTTGCCGTTGCAGTGCAGCCAGTCGCGGAAGAACCATGTGCAATCCCTTAATTCGCAGGTGGAGGCATCTATCATTCTGTCAGGTGAAAGGTAAGATGTATCTTCAAGCGAGTTGATGTAATCTATCGGGAGCATTTCTTTTGTGTCGCCGCAGGTCGCGCCGAGTGAAGCGTACTTTGTGTCTACCGTACCGTCGGAGGTCGATTTCCAGAGCGAAACAAGGGGAGTGCGCTGCACATTGTAGCCGCAGGTGATGCACACCTTAACGCCGTCATTGCGCGCGGCGGTAAGATTGTCGGCAACGTTTGCCTGCGCAACGCGGTAAGCACAAATCTGTCTGTATAGGTCGCCGTCGGTGGGTACTTTCATAAATTCAAGTGCATCCTCGTAGTATTCGGCAGGCACAAATGCCCATATACCGAGGAATGTACCGAAAATCGGAATGAGTGCTTCATCAAAAATTCTGTCGCCTATATCGGCAATAAGGTCATCGCCGAGTGCGATGATGCCGTCTATAAGACCGACATATTTAAGCGTTTCAAGCAGCGAGTACAGCGTGCCCTCAACAAAATCGTCGGCAAAGCCGGTTTCCATAAACGGAATGGCATCCTCGCCGTAGCGGCGCAGAGAATCGGCGTTGAGTTCAAGCTTGCCGGTGAAAAGCTCGCCTGCAACAGCCGTGCCCCAAAGCGGGCAGCAGCGGCAGATTATAACATCAATGCCCTCGTGACCGTAAAGCTCAAGGTATGCCGCAAGCACAACGCCGCCCATGCTTGAGCATTTCAGCTTGACGGTATCGTGCCCGGTAAGCTCCTTGACCTGCTCTATAAATTCGTGCAGTCTTTCGGCGTGGGTGAACGGGTCAAGACGGAAATCGTAATCAAAATAATAATCACTGTCTATGCCGTGGCGGCTGCCCTCCGGCACATTGAGGTAGGGCGTAGTAACATTTTCTTTCGATACGCCGTCATTGTCAAGCGCGAGGTCTCCGAATGTGTCATTCACGAATGCAACGAGTGCATCGCCGAGCAGCTGGGTGTTATCGGTAAGTAAAGCATAGCTCAAAGAGGGGAGCTGCTTGCCTATGTTTGAAATAAGAAAGCCGCTGTCGATTTTCCAGAGCTGCTGCTCCGAAGAAGTGCCGGCATCGCGCACTATCGGCGTGCAGCCGAGCGGACCTACATAAATAATCGGCGAAAAGCCGCAGTCGCATTTGCCGTCAAACGCGACAACCGCGGGAACAAGCAAAGTCAGGGAGAGAACGCATACGAGAAATACAGATAAAATCTTTTTCATAATTACCTCCGAAATATATAGTGTTGACCCTGTGCAATGACTTTAATATATTTATTCTTTATTTTCAAGAGCGATATCGGTAAGCTCGCGCAGTTTGTTTTGCAAAAGCACTTTATCCGGCAGACAAAGTGTGTAATCGGAAACAAGTGCGGGTGATAAGCTGCGGCTGAGGGCGTATTCAACAACGGCATCGTCTTTTCCGGCACAAAGGATAAGCCCTACACTGGGGTTTTCGTTTGGCTTTTTTACATCTCTGTCTAATGCTTCGAGATAAAAATTCAGCTGTCCTATATGCTCCGGTTTGAATTTTCCGATTTTTAATTCTATCGGCACAAGACACGAAAGTGCTCTGTTATAGAAAAGCAAATCAATGTAAAAATCCTGACCGCCGACCTGTACTCTGTATTCTTCACCGATAAATGAAAAGTCCTTCCCGAATTCAAGAATAAACTGTTTTAAATTTTTCATAATCGCTTTTCTTAAATTCTTTTCGGAGTATTCACCGGGCAAATCGAGAAATTCCAAAACATAAGTGTCAAGAATAGTGCTTCGCACATTTGAATCAACCAATTCCGGCGGTTGCTTTCCTGCAGATAGCTTATACCGTTCATAATATGCGCTGTCAATCTGCCGCTCCAATTCACGCTTGGAGTAACGCTCGTTTATACAAAGCTCCATATAAAAATGCCGTTCATCCGCAGTTTTGCAGCCCGACAGAATCAAAAGATGATTTGTCCAACTTATTTGTGTCACCAGCGGTGACACAAATTCATCATCTTTATAAGTCTCAAAAAACTGCTTCATTCGATAAAGTCCGCGACGGTTAAAACCCTTGATATCCGGCGAGGTTTCGGCAATATATGCCGCCACTTCATCAATAACTTTATCTCCGAATGATGACCGTTCGCAAAGCTCGGAAATATATTCGCCAACGCACCAATACATTTTAATCAGTTCGGTATTAACGGCTTTTAACGCATTTGAACGGGCATCGTTGATAATTGAAAGTATTCTGTCGAAACCGTTATTTTGATCAGCTATATCGTCTTTCATAAATATCTCCGTAAGCAATGATTTAAGTTGATATTACCACAGTAAAAATGATTTGTCTATAAATTATTTGACCGTTAATATGTATTCATACATTATGAAGCCGTCAAGAGGTTCGGTCATTTTGAATTCAACGCAGCCGTTTTCTATAAACTCGGCGGGGATTTCGTAGCAAACGCTGCGGTACGCGGCGGAAAGATATTTATTTTCATACTCAGTATCGCGCACTCCGCCGAAACGCTCGCCCTCGTAAACTGTGTTGCCGTTTGCGGTGATTTTAAGGTGGGTGCCCTCGTTATCGTCGGTATCGGCGTAATTTATACGCAGAATATAGTCGCCGCCCGTAAGCCCCGCGATATTTGTCCGGAATTCAAAATGGTCGTAGCCGTTGAGTGCCGCCATGGGCCTTGAGGCATCCTTGTTCTGGTCGCCCCTGAAATTATAGTAGTATTCGCCGTGCTGCCTGCCGCAGACCTCAAAGCCGTGCTCCGCAAATGAAAAATAATATTCGTTTTTATTTACTTTGGTGCGGTCAAGCACACCGAGCATATACTCTCTGTCGGAATTTTCGCGTATTCTATTTAGAAGATACTGTCTGTCGGTAACGGGCATATCAACAGTATCGAGCGTGCAGCCGCGCTCCGGATTTTTGCCGCCGAAATGCTCAACATCAAGCTGAATACCGATTAAATCGAACAGAATTTTCGCAACACCGAAAAGCAGCTTTCTGTTCGCCTTGTAATCTTCGCGAAACTCGGTTCCAAGCACGCTCTGCGCTTCATTCATATCGCCGCGGCGTATCAAAAAATCGGCTTTTTTAATAAGTTCAAGCTCAAAGAGCCGTCTGTCGCGCACGATTTTGTCGCACAGAGCGCGGAAATATACGAGCATAAAACGCCAGTTCTTTTTAAGTTTCGGCACGGCTTTCAAAAGACCGTCTGCGGCATTAAAGACCGCTTCGACCGAAAAACTTTCCTCGGGCGCCGCCTCCCAGTTCTGCTCAAGACCGAATATGATATCGCAGATTTTTTCGGGTGCGGCTTCGGGTATGAACAGACGCGCGTAATCTTTAAGTACCTCGCGTACCGAGCAGTTAAAATCAAAGTCAAGCGATGCGAAAACGCATTTGTTCACATCGTCGTTCACACCCTCGGAATACGGTGTGTTGCCGTCCAAATATTGCCGCGTCAGGTGGTGCAGCAGCCTGTATTCACGCGGACGCGGATTTACCGACTCGCGCGAAAGTGTGCTTGCCCAAGCGTAGTGCCAGTCATCACGGGTAAAATGCACGGGCGTTTCGCAGCGCACATTGTGGGTGATATCGGCGTACTGCTCAATCGGACATTTTATATCGATACTGCGGCGCAGCTCATCAAGCGGCATTGCGTGGTTTGGACCGTAAATGACCGCATCGACTTCTTCGGGGGAGTCAGCCATAGCCTTTTTGAAACGCTCGCCCCAGTCGGGGTATTCGTGCGGCGCCTGCGCGGTGGGTATCAGTCTTAAATTCGGGTAAATAGCCGCCAAAGCCTTTTTAATTGCTTTGCAGCGGCGCACAAAATCCTCCGCCTGCAAATTGCCCGGGTCGCCGCCCGGCAGGAATAAATTATCGAGCTTCGGCAGTCCGCCGAGCTGATTTACAATAGCCTGCACGGTTTCTTCATCGGTGAATTTTTTATCAAGCGGATAGTAAACCGTAAAATTCAAATCAAGCTCGGCACAAAGCTCGGACATCGTGTGCAGTGCCTCGCTCAAGGTCATTTTCATAAGACCGTTCATTTCGTGCCTGAAGCTGAAAGCATCTTCAACCGTGTTTATGCCGAATGCCATCATATCGAGCATATAGCGGCGGTACTGTGCGCGGTCCCACGCATCGCAGGTATTATTTGAAATATCGTAGCACAGATTTACGCCGCGTGTTTTAATGTCGGGCGAGTATGTGCCGCTTATATCCTCGGTAAGTGCGAAATATCCGTTATAATCGCATTTGCGCAGAATGTAAAATATGCCGTAAATAAGTCCTCTTAAACGGTGAGCTTTTACGGTCACGCCGTCTTCGGCGCATTTCAGCGTGAATTCTTCGCTGTCGCTTTCATCTTCAATGCAAATCGCGATATATTTCCCCGCCGCTTCATCCGAAACGGCAGGCACAGCGCCGCATCGTGCGCTGATTTCATCGGCAAGAATTGCCGCCGCTTTCAATTCTGTATCGGTTTTTGCAATTACGGTAATATTGGCTAAATTCAGCATAAAATCACCCCAGTACAGTAATTGTAGCATATTGAAATCTCATATGCAATATCGTGTTTCGGTTAAAAAAACTATATTTGTTAGGGAAAAAATCAATCTGTCGCATTCAGTGCTTTCTGCATTTGAATGCGACAGACCGATTATAAATTTTAATTTAAAGACATCTTTGTAACAAGAAAAAATATATTATTCAATATCTACTATGAATCTGAAGGATACACGCCTGGAGGCCTCCATATTTACGCTTCCGTCAGAATTATAAACGGGTTTGCTGTTGGAATAACCAACCGATTCAAGTTTATCATTTAAGGATGATACATTTACACCTGTTTCGGAAGATAAGCAATAATTCTTAACATTTTCGGCACGGTCCTTTGAAAGCTGCAAATCATCCTCGTAGCTGTCGCCGTCAACGGGGGCGGTGTGCCCTTCAATCAGAGTTTGAGATATAAATGCAGCGAATTTGTCCATACCTATAACGGTGGAGTAAGCTTTAATGAATTTGTTGAGGAAAGCCTTGCCGTCCGAAGTGAGTTCTGCCGAGTCCCCACCGAATAATACCGAGGAATCCAGCGCGATTTCGCCGGTTTCTCTGTTTACGGTCGCGGTTATGCCTTCTTTTTCAAATGCTTTGGTAAGCTCATCAAACAAATCCTCTTTTTTACTGGTGACATCTGCCATTAATGCGCTTGATTCAATCAAATATACATCCGTAGTGTCATCACTTATGGCATACACATAGTAGGCGCCATCATTTTTTGCCACTCCGGTATAATTTTTGTAACCCTCAATAAGCTTTTTACCGGTCATGGTATCAATTAAATCGTACAAAGAACCGTTTTTGCTTTTAACTATCCACGGATCAAAATAATATCCTTTTATGGTGTAATCTTTATCTTTGTATGAGTAGAAATAGTCCTCTCCGTCAATTTTTGCAGAAGCTAAGAATGTGCTGCGGTCAACGGTGTGTTCATCATCATACGGTCCGTTGAAGTAGACTGCACCGTTTTTGTCGATAATGGTATAATAGCCTTCGTTAACAAGCATATAATACTGGCCGAAAACTTTGTCAGGATAAATCGAAGTATATGTACCGTCAATAATGCTTTCGCCCTTGAGATTGTAAATTTTATCATCGGACTCGAAAATATCGCCGTATAAATTGATGGAATCATCAAATTCGGCGGATATTAACTTGCCTGTGTTATCCATAACCGCATATTTTGTGCCATCGTCTGCATATTTACGGGCAGTATAATAACCGTTTTTGAACTCCGTGGGAACAAATCCCTCGAGATCATACTCGAACAGAAGCTTACCATCGACAGAATAAACCTTGCCGACATCGCTTTCTGTCGCGTAGGAGCCGTCATCAAACACGGATTTACTTGATACTGCGGTATTGCCGTTTTCATCTACGATAATATATTCTCCGTCGGAATTTTTATAACTGATGTAATTACCGCGTATTATGAGCAGTGTGTCACTCGTACCGGAAAGATTCGGTACCGTGCGCTTGTTTACGGTATCATAAACATACCATGTTCCCGTATAACTCTGCCAACCTTCCGAGAAGGAAGCACCCGCGATGCTGAAATAGTTTTCCGAGATGCTGACAAGGCATTTTTCTTCATCATCTGTTTTTCCGGCAACGGTAACGACCTTAATATATCTATCGCTTTCCGTGTAAAATGCCGCATATCCTTCCGGAACGATCGTATTGCCTTTTCCGTCAATAAGTTTTGCAGAGTTCAAACCGTTGATATCATCCAAAGAAGACGGGGCTTTTGACCATACCTGGAAATAACTGCCGCTGGTTGAAGCCTCTTCATAAACGGCACCTGTATCATACAGACCGTTCAATGATACTATGCCGTATTTACCGTTGCTTTTGTATATGATTCCGCCTGATGATTCGAGAAAATCGGTCGTTTTTATATAACCGATTTTTTCGGCAATCAGATAATCCGAAAAAGTGCCGTTGACAGTGTTTTGGTTTTTGTCGACGACCGGTTTGCCGCAGCCTGCCAATAATGCCAGTATGCAGGTGATTGCCGTTACTGCTGAAATGATCTTTGTTTTCATACTTGATCTCCTTCGTTTTTGGGTTTTTTTATGCTCTTCAAACACAATCAGAATCTTTTTTTGACTGAATTTGCAAGACTAACGGATAGTATCGTTTCATTTTGCGAGAAGCAATTATAAGAATATTAATATTATTATAATTTAATTACAATGGGTTTGTGGTGAAAGACAGAGTTTGCGTGGTGAAAGACCGCACGCAACAAATTCAGTTTATGAAAGATTCTGATTTTTTCGTAAAAATGTTGACTTGATTTGCGGTTTTTTGTATAATGAATTATCTGTTTTCAGGTGGTGAGAAAGTGTCAAAGGGCTTTAAGCGTGTACTTATATGGTTTATTGCTGTGCTTATTACGGTGAGCAGTGCGCTTGTGCTGCCCTACCTTTCGCGTATTGAGCCGCAGATGCTCAATAAAATGATTATTTCATCCGGACGGGGCGATGCTTCAAACCTGAAAATGAATAAAACGAAAATCATTTCACTTTCGGGTGAATGGGAATTTTATCTGGGCAGATTTATTGTATCCGAAAACAATATGCCCGCAAATCCGGATTTATATATTCAGGTGCCGTCATCGTGGACTGACTATAAGCTCAACGGCGTTAAACTTTCAAACGGCGGTATGGCAAGTTACCGTGCGTTGCTTTCGGGCGTCGGGTCGGATGAGCCTGTGCTTGTGAGTGTACCGAACTTTCCGGGCGCGTGCAGGGTTTATATCAACAAACAGTGTGTTTATTCAAACCGCAGTTTTAAATATGCAACCCCTAACAGCGGTGCTGATTTTCAGATTTGTACGGCACCCGTTACGCTGAGGAATGACGGCAAACCGCTTGAAATAGTGGTGGAGGTCGATTGCGAGTTTTCAAGCGGACTTACATCGCTGCCGATGCTTTCCACCTACGAAAGATATCAGAGCCTTGAAATGACCTCGATAGCTGCGCGCTATCTGTTTATAGGCGTGGCGTTATTCTTTGCGCTGCTTACTCTTATGCTCAGCATAATGACAAAGGATTCTTATAAGCGCTTTTGGCTCTGTGCTCTGTGCGCGATATTTGTTTTTAAACTGCTTATTTCCGAGGATGGATACACCGTTTCGCACGGTTTGTTTTTCAATTTGAATTTTGAAGTGCTCGCCTCGGTCAATTTCGTGCTGACTTATATAGTAAAGCTTGCGATGATGATGCACATAGTGAATGTGCTTGAACTGAACCTTGACCAGCGTTTTGCTGCAATTATTGCAGGACTTTTCCTTGTGTGTGCATTCTTCCCGTACTTTGTGTACGATCAGATCTATGTTGCAACCACATATATGATGCTGCAATCCGTTACTTATGTGTTCGATATATATATGATATGGCGGATATGCGGTGCGGTTGTACGAAAACACCGTTTTTCAGTGCTGTATCTTGTAAGCTACTGCATTACCGCAGGTGCGATTGTGCTTGACAATTTCAATATAAACGGCTATGTTTCACAGCGCATAAATCTTGTTATGCCGCTTGCGTGTACGGCATTTATATGCTGCGCAACGGTGGTGCACGCGGTCGAAACTGTTGAGGCGTTCAATGCACAGAAAAGGGCGACCGAGCTTACAAAAGAACTTGCAGAGGTCAATATGACTCTTATGCTCAGTCAGATTCAGCCGCATTTTCTGTATAATGCGCTCAATACCATTAAGTATCTTACTAAAAAGGACCCCAAGAACGCCGAAGCCGCAATAGTTAAATTTTCAAGTTACCTGCGTGCCAATATGGATTCACTTACGCAGAGAACCCCGATTGACTTTGAAAAAGAACTCGACCATGTTAAAAATTATGCCGATATTGAGCAGCTGCGTTTCGGCGACAGACTTAAAATCGAGTACGATATTTCGGCAAGTAATTTTAAAATACCGCCGCTGACATTGCAGCCGATAGTTGAAAATGCCATAAAGCACGGCGTTAACCAGAAGCCCGAGGGCGGAACTGTCAAAATCTCAACACGCGAGGAGCGGGCAGTATTTGTCATTTCCGTAGTTGATGACGGCGTGGGCTTTGATGTCAATGAAGTTGCAAATGACGGCAAAAGCCATGTCGGTATTAAAAACATCAAGGTGCGCTTAAAAGAGATGTGCGGAGCTTCGGTCGATGTGAAAAGTGAACGCGGTACAGGCACAAGTATTACTGTTACAATCCCCAAAGCAGAGGAGGAAATAAATAATGAAAATTTTAGCAGTTGATGATGAGATACTTGCCCTCGAGGATTTTGAGGACACCTGCCGCGAAGCGGGCATCACCGATGAAATAATTAAAATTAACAATCCGCTTGATGCGCTCAGCTATGCTGCGGTAAATAAAGTGGATATTGCGTTCCTCGATGTTGAAATGCCCGTAATCAAGGGTATTGACCTTGCACGCAGAATAAAAGCGCTCAACAGAAATGTGCGTATTATTTTTGCCACGGGTTACGGCGAATACGCACTTGAAGCATTTAAGGTGGATGCAGTCGATTATGTAATGAAGCCTTATGATGCGGCGGCAATCAAAAAAGCATACGATAAGGCTCTGCTCGTAAAGGATGCCGAAGCGGAAAATCATATTTTCATTAAAACTTTCGGTTATTTTGATGTATTTGTTGACGGGAAATCCGTTGCATTCACAAGCGCAAAATCCAAAGAGCTGCTTGCGCTGCTTGTGGACAGAAACGGCGGCGTTGTCAGCACCGAGCAGGCTATTTCCGTTCTGTGGAACGGCAGGGAGTACGACGATACCGTGCAGTCGCTTTTCAGAAAGGTGCTTAAATCATTAAGAAACACCCTTGAAGAAGCGGGCATTTCAGAGATACTTGTTGATAACAGAAATCAGCGCAGCATTAACAAGAGCAAATTTACTTGCGATTTGTACGATTACCTCGAAAAAAAGCAGGCTTCCAAGTATAAGTATTACGGCGAGTACATGGAACAGTATGCTCAGTGGTCAGGGGATATGAAGGACAGACTTTAAGCGTATTTTGAGTTTTCGGTTATTTCATAAAAACAACGCGGCTTGCATAAAGCCGCGTTTATTATTTTCCGGAAACCGAAAATCCGAAAAAATGTTGCATTTTACTGTTTTCAAGAGTATTGTATGCGAAAGGGGGTGAATTGAGAGCGTGAAAAAGGCTGAAGACATATTAAAAGAAGTGTCGGAGCGCAATGCCGATACGGTTTACCGGCTTGCATATTCCCAAACCAAAAATCCTCACGATGCCGATGATGTTTTTCAGGAGGTTTTTTACCGTTATTTGAAAAAGACGCCCGTTTTTGAATCGCGCGAGCATGAGAAGGCGTGGTTTATTCGCGTTACTCTCAATCTTACCAAAACTCAGTTCAAATCATTTTGGAGGACCAAGACCGCAGAGCTTACCGAAACCGCCGATTATGACGGTTGGGAAAGCGAATTTGACGAGCAAGCCGTTGACCGTATTTATCTGCAGACGGCATTGAAAAAGCTGCCGAAAAAATACAGGGCGGTGCTTCACCTTTTTTATTACGAGGAATTGCAGACGCGCGATATTGCAAAAATACTGAAAACAAGTGACAGTAATGCACGGATGCTTTTGAGCAGAGCGAGAAAAATGCTCAAAGAAATTTTAGAAAGAGAGGCATAAATATGAAAGCGGAATATAAAGAACTGTTTAACGGAATCACTCCCGACAGCGAACTTATCGGGAATATGAACGGGCGTACAATCAAGGCGCACCACACCGCAAGAACGGCGAAAGTCGCGGCAAAAACAATGCTTGCGGTCATACTTGCCGCTTCACTTTCGGTCGTATCGTTTGCGGGAATTGCTGCGCCTGAATTTCTTGTGTCGGTGCTCGGCGGTAAACAGGAAAAGGTCGATGAACTGTTTTACGGCGATGAATTCACCTTTGACGGCAGCGGCGAATTTCAATTCGTTTATAAAGGAATGCTTGCAAATGCCTTCACTTCATATATTATGTATGAAATCCATTCGCCCGAAAGCTATACATTTTCAAACGATGAAAGCATAGAATACTATGATAATATGAATGTGGAAATCAAACCGTTTGGGGTAGGTGCGGGCGGATATTCGGGCGGTTTGAAATACCGCGACGAGCATACGCTTGACGGAATAATTATTTGGAACGGCACAGCTCCGCTGCTCGGTATGAAAGCAGAAATGAGCGCAACAAAAATCGGGATGCTCAAAAAGACATTTGATGCTGCGGGTAAAAACCTTACGGGCGTTGAGCGTGAAGTGGTAGCAGACGGTAATTGGAGTGCCGAAGCGGATTTTCACTGTAACAATGCGCATATAAAATATGATGTGAATGCAGCGATGGCTAAAAACAATTCCGCTGTAAAGCTTAATTCCGTAAGAGTAACGCCGATCGATATTACAATAAACGCAGATTACAGCGGCAGGCGATTCACTATGGGCGAAAATAAAGGCGAGGTTGATTATCTTGCACTTCGTGCAAAATATGATGACGGTACGGAGGTCGATTGCGGTAATCTTTCATTCTCGGAAAGCTACAATGAAAAAACGGGTGAGGGCGAAATAAAGTTCACCGCACTGCCTGCCGATATTCTTGAATACACCGAAATATGCGAGCTGACGGTAAGCGATTCACAAAACACCGTGCTTGCTGTAATTGCATTAAAGTAAAAGTCATAATAATATAATACATAAAAAAAGCGGCGCGGTGAAAACCGCGCTGTTTTTTTAAAAACCGAAAACTTACTCAACCTTTCTGCGCTTTAGCGCCGATATAACCTTGAACACAGCAAGGTACACGAGTGCGCCGAGCACTATGCCGCCCAAATCCACGCCCAAATCAAAAAGCTGGAATGCTCTGTCCGGCACGAAAATCTGGTGGATTTCATCCGTCCAGGCATAGCCCCACGCGCATATAATCGGCAAAGGTTGCTTCGTTTTGCCGAAACGCGCATAAAACACATTTGCCGTTAAAAATGAGAGCAGCGCGAACTCAGAAAAATGTGCCGCAGTGCGCACAATTTCTTCGGTAGCTTTCGGTATGAAGAACTGTACTAATCTGAGTACCCAAGCACTTGTATGGGTTGACTCTTCGGCGTTTTGCGCAGAAAGGAAAAAGATTGTACTCATAACCGCAACGGTCAGAACGAGCGAAGCGATATAATACTTCTTGTTTTTCATAACTGTTCACCTGCGTTGCAGGCAGCATCAAAGTAGATATATCTGCCGTTTGCGGCACTGTATATTTTAGTGACCTGCGGTGTGATATATAATCTTGATGTTGTGCGGAAAAGGGGGAGGAATATTGCTTTTTCAACAAGATATTTTTCCGCAGTCTGTGCGGCGGTTATTGCGTCATCGCCGTCATTTTGTGCAATGAAATCTGCCGTGAGCTTTTCAAAGTTCTCATCCTGACAATAGCAGGGCGCGCACTTAATACTTTCAAGCATCGCGCAAACTGTAAGGCGCTCGGGTGCAAGCGGAAGTATGGCAATATCATATTCGCCCGCTTCGGCAACCGCTGTCGCTTCATTTGCTTTAAAGCCGCTTAATTCAAGCTTTATGCCGTCGCCGAGCTGCGCGGTGTTTGTTTCAAGCTCTTTTTTTACGGAATCAAGGATTGTATCGGGAACAACAATGTTTAATGTTGCCGAATCGGTTTTCAGCTCGGTCAATGCAGTTTTCAAAAGTGATTTTGCTTTTTCAATATCAACTGCGGAGCCGTCATACAGTTCGCTCGTAACACCGTAATTATTGTCGTGAATAACGAAATCGCTCGGCAGCACTCTTACCGCACCTCCCGAGGCGAGTGAGGGCACCTTGAATGAGGTGAGATTTGTCGCGGTGACAAACGCAAGTCGAAGATTTGTGTTCTTAACAGTTGCTTTTGAAAGGTTGAAGCAAAGCCCCCAAACATTTTCGGTGTGTGAATAATCGCTTTGTGCGCCGGTAACGGTATTGAAACCCGAAGCGGTGATTGCGGCATAAGAGCCGTTGTTAAAACGATCTGTCATCAGTTTTTTACTGCCGGTGAAATACAGCATGACGGATTTATTCATCACTTTCAGCTTTCCGTTGTAAGCAGGACTCGCGGTGAGCTTTACGGTGCCGGTTTCGGTAACATCGCTTATGCGGTATGCGCCGTTTGTGAGTACGGCGGAAGGTGTGGCGGCGTAATCATCACCGAGTGCATCAATGAATTCCGCGCGGCAGGGGACAAGAGGCAGCGCGGCTAATTTATAAAGGAAGTCCGGGTCGGCTTTGGTGAGTTTTACGGTGAGTGTATCGCCGTCGGCGGTCACGCCGAAGCCCTTATCCTTGCCGGCAATGATACTGTCTGCGCCACTTATGTTTTTAAACAGGTCGGGGTTTGTTATAATGGCGCGTTTAAATGCGGTTATATAGTCCTCGGCTGTAATGCTTTCATCAAATTTTTCGATTTTATGCGCGGCAAGCACCGACTTAACATCCGCCGTAACATTGTAGCGTGCGTTGGGATTGAGCTTGAATGTGTACGAAAGCCCGTCGGCATTTACCGAATATGCCACGCAGCCTGCAGGCTCCAATGTGCCGTCGGCTTCAAATCGCATAAGCCCTTCAAAGCAGTTGGCAGCTATAATATATTCGGAGTCGCCGTCTGCAAATAACGGGTCAAAGCAATCGGGTGCAGAAAGCACGCCCACTGTAATTTCAAGTGCTTCGCCGCCGAAGGTACACGAGCAAAGTGATAAAAGAAGCACCGCGGCAAGTACCAAAGATAATATTTTTAATCTCATTTTTCCTTGCCTCCTTTATATGATTGGCAAATAAAGTTCATACAGCATTTTTCGCACTGCGGTCTGCGCGCAATGCATACAGCCCTGCCGTGCAGTACTACTCGGTGACAGAAATCGCTGCTCTCTTCGGAGGGCAGTAATTTTTTGAGTTCAAGCTCGACCTTTTTCGGGTCCTTCGTGTCAACAAGTCCAAGCAGATTAGTGATTCGTATAAGGTGCGTGTCGGCAACAACGGCAGGCTTCTTGTAAACATCGCCGCATATAAGGTTTGCAGTCTTTCTGCCTACGCCCGGGAGCTTTGTGAGTTCCTCTACCGTATCGGGCAGTACGCCGCCGTAAGTATCGCGCACGGCTTTCGCCATACCTATAAGGTCGCTCGCTTTGCCGCGGAAAAATCCGCAGGAGTGTATAAGCGCCTCAACATCTGCCTGCGTTGCTTCGGCAAGCTCGTTTTCGGTGGGGTATTTTTCGAACAGTGCGGGCGTTACGAGGTTTACGCGCGCATCGGTGCACTGTGCGGAAAGGCGCGTTGCAACTATAAGCTGAAAGGGCGTTGCGGCATTAAGCGCACATTTTGCATCGGGATATTCGGTTTTTAAAAGTTCAACAGCCGCTTCGGCTCGCTGCTTTTTCGTCATAAATACACAACTTTCGTTCATAAAAAATATAATACCTTTAAATTCTAACATTATGACTAATTTTTTGCAATACAAATAAGCAAATGTTATAAAAATAAAATTTGAAGGATTTTTATTGTTATTTTTCTTGAAAATAACTTTATTAAGGAGTATACTCACTATGTATAATAATGCACAAGTGTGCATTCTCCCGGGAGGTAGGGTATGCTTACTCAAACACAGATAAACCGTATGCTTTCAAAGGTCGAAAGATTTGAAAGCACACTTGAACCGCTCATCTTTACAAAAGTGGGCGAGCTCAGCGGCGTTAAGGCTTTTGAAACGGCGGAATCGCTTTTCAAAATCCCTGCAGAAAAGAATTTCAAAAAAATCAGCGACGGCTTTAAGTGGGGCGGCGAAAGCCACTACTGCTGGTTCAAGGCGGATTACACCGTTCCTGCCGAGCTTGACGGCAAGATGCTTTTCATTAGACCGCATATAGGCGGCTATGAGGCTATGCTCTGGGTAGACGGCGTTCCGTTCGGCACATTCGCAACCAAAATAGTGTTCACCGGTCACGGCAACCACTATTGCGATATGTTCGTGAAGAAGGCAAAAGCCGGTCAGAAAATCAGCCTTTGCGTTGAATATTACGCAGGTCACTCATATAAGGGCTGCGCTCCGCTTGAGGATCTGCCGCTTCTTGATTACGACTTTACATACCACGGCTTTGACATCTGCGTGAAGAATAAAGAGGTTTCGGATTTCTATTTCGACCTGCACACGCTCAACAGCCTGCTTAAAATGCTGCCCGAGGACAGTGTGCGCCGTGCCGAAACAGTAAATGCTCTCTATAATGTTCACAACACCGTTTACTATGCGAAAGACGATGTTTCCGAAAAGGAGTTCTTTGCGGCTCTTAAAAAGGCGCATCCGTTCCTGAAAGCCGAGCTTGCAAAGAAAAACGGCGATTCCGTCTGCTCTGCGGGCGTTATAGGTCACTCGCATATGGATACGGCGTGGCTGTGGCACGTGGGCGAAACTATGAAAAAGTGCGCGCGCACCTATTCAAACCAGCTTAACCTTATGGAGCAGTACGATGAATACAAATTCGTGCAGAGCTCCGCATTACATTCCGCATTCATCCTTGAAAATTACCCCGAGCTTTTCAAAAGAATACAGAAAGCCGTTGCCGAGGGCAGATACGAGCCCAATGGCGGCGTGTGGGTCGAGTGTGACTGCAACATCACCTCGGGTGAGTCTATGGTAAGGCAGTTCCTCTGGGGTCAGCGCTTTACCCGTAAATATTTCAATTACACATCAAATTGCTTCTGGCTGCCCGATACATTCGGTTACAGCGCGGCGATTCCGCAGATTATGAAGGGCTGCGGCGTTGATTATTTCCTTACCACTAAAATAGATTGGAACGATACCAATAAGTTCCCGTTCCAGACATTCTGGTGGGAGGGGCTTGACGGCACACGCGTATTCAGCCACTTCAACAAAACTCACATGCATCCCGATCCCGAAACGGTGATCAAGTTCGTTGACGAAAAGCAGGACGGACTCCTTGAAAAGACCGTTTCCCCGAAGCGCCTGCTTGCTTACGGCTACGGTGACGGCGGCGGCGGTCCGCAGTTTGAAATGATAGAGGAGGCACGCAGAGTAAAAGACCTTGCAGGCTGCCCGAAATGCGAGCATACCACCGTGGGCGACTTTATGAAGGACCTCGAAAAAACCGCGGTCAACCCCAATGTGTATAAGGGTGAGCTTTACCTTGAGCTTCACAGAGGTACACTCACAAACCAGCATCAGATAAAGCGCAACAACAGAAAGTGCGAGCTTGCTTTAAGAGATGTTGAAATTCTCACGGTAGATAATGCGATTAAAGCGAAGAAAGCGGCTGACAGTAAAGAAATCGCACCGCTTTACAGATCGCTTCTGCAAAACCAGTTCCACGATATTCTGCCGGGCACATGTATACCGAGAGCACACAAGGAATCAAAGGAGCAGACCTTTGCAATTCTCGCAAAGTGCAAGGAGCTTGCCGAGGGCTTTACCGCAAGCGAAAGCGGCAAAAAAATCACTCTTACCAATACTCTTTCATTTGACCGCAGCGACCCCGTGGTGCTCAAAATCAAAGACGGATTCATGCTTGATGCCGACTGCCGTCAGCAGCGCTACACAGACCTTGACGGCGAAAGCTGCCTGCTCATAAGCGGCATTACCGTTCCCGCATTTTCATCGGTAACATTCGATGTTATTAAGGGCGAGCCGAAGGCAGTCAAGGCGATTAAGTCATCCGCATCGGCGGCTGAAACACCGTTCGCGAAAATCAAATTCGACCGCTCAGGCAGGATCTCATCATTCTATGACAAACGCGCAAAACGCGAGCTTCGCGGCGAGGGCTACCCGTTCAATACATTCCTTATGGCGGAGGATCTGCCGTCCGCGTGGGATAACTGGGATATTGATGCCGACATTGAAACGAAATTCAAGGATGTTTCAAAGCTCGTTTCGCGTGAGGTCATTTCCGACGGCGCGTGCGCACTCGTTATTCGCAGCGAGTACGAAATAAGCGAAAAGTCAAAGATTTTGCAGGATATGTTCCTGTTTGCCGATATCGCAGAGGTCAGATTTGACACCGTTATGGATTGGAACGACGACCACCGTCTGCTTAAAGCGGCGTTCGATACCGGCATAAAGCAGGATTTTGCAAGAAGCGAAATCCAGTTCGGTTATGCAAAGCGCCCCACCACACGCAACAATTCCATTGAAAAGGCAAAATTCGAAACACTCAACCATAAATACACCGATATTTCCGAAACCCGCTTCGGCGCGGCGGTGCTCAATGACTGCAAATATGCCGTAAGTGTTGACGGCGGCAGCATAAGGCTTTCGCTGCATAAGGGCGGTGTAAGGCCCGACTTTACCGGCGACCACGGCAAGCACAGATGTGTTTACTCGTTCCTGCCGCACACGGGCGGCTTCTCGGCGGATACGGTCATAAGACCCGCTTACGAGCTTAATGTTCCCTGCGTGCAGAGCAGCGGCGAGTTCAAACTCGCTTCACTTGTAAAGCCGCTTGAAAGCAACATAATCGTTGAGTGCATAAAACCCTGCGAGGATGCCGAGCGTGCATTTATCGCTCGTATTTATGAGGCGGAGGGCGCATATACAAATTGCCCCGTTGAATTCTTTGACGGCGCAAAGAAATGCGAAATCACTAATATGCTTGAAGAAAGCAAGGCGGAAATTGCTCTTAACGGCGCGGAGCTCAGCTTCAGACCGTTTGAGATAAAGACACTGAAAATTTATTATTAATAAACGGAGGCAGTTATGAAAAATACGGCAAAAAAATCATTGTCAGTCGTTCTTGCACTCATAATGCTTATGAGCTGCATAGGTATCAGCGTTTCGGCAGGAGCAAACAGCTGCGCACCCCTGAGAATCACCTGCACTATGTACGGCGATCCTCAGACACAGAGAGGCTTCTGCTGGTTCACCGAAGAAGATTGCGATACGGTCGTTGAAATCGTTAAGGCGACCTACGGCAAGGACTTCGACAAAGCTATGGTGTTTGAAGGCGAAAGCAAAGAGTTCCAGGGCTATTATTCACACAAGGTAGTTGCCACCGGTCTTGAAGCAGGCACCACCTATTATTACAGAGTAGGCAGCGAAGAAAACAGCATCTGGAGCGCAGAGGGCAAATTCGTTACCGATGACGGCAACGGTAAATTCTCATTCCTTGCAATCGCCGATGTTCAGGCAAGCAGCGAGGAAAACTTTGAAAAGGCAGCAGCCGTTATGGAAGCGGCACGCGCTACCGACAAGAATGCAGAGTTCTATGTGAATCTCGGTGACTTCGTAAACGATTGCACAAACGAGGAATGGAACTGGTACGGTGAAAAATTCCTTGAAACCAACACGGCTCTTACCCTTGTTCCCGTTGCGGGCAACCACGAGGGCAACCCCACCAACAAGCTCAATCCCGGCTGGTTTGCAAACACCTTTACACTTGACAAAGCCGAAGGCTCACTTGATGTAAACGGCGTTTACTATTCATTTGATTACGGCAACGCTCATTTCTGTGTGCTCAATTCAAACGATATGTACCCCATGACCGAAATGCAGAGAAACTGGATAATCAATGACCTCAACCACAGCGAAGCTCATTGGAAATTCCTGCTTCTGCACCGCGCCGCATATTCGGCAGGCAAGAATATCGACAAGCCCGACACTCTCGCTATGAGAAACACCATAATCGAGATAGTTGACGCTACCGATGTTGATATGGTATTCTCCGGTCACGACCATATGTATATGAGAACAAAGCAGGTCAAGGCTGATGCGGTGGTAGAAGATGTTGAATATGTAACAGAGGTATTCAACGGCGTTGAAACCACATTCGCAAAAGAGCCCGACGGTGCCGTTTATGTTCTGCCCTCGACCGCAGGCACAAAGAGATACGATGTTAATGAATATCCGCTTGATCCAATCAACGACTGTGCTGATGTAAGCCTTTCCACAAAGGATCTCGGCGGCTGCTTCGCAGATGTTTCAATTGACGGCAACAAGCTCGTTTACAAGGCTTATGCAGTTAATGACGAAACCAAAGAGGTAAGCGAAATCGACTCTTACGCGATAATCAAAGAGAATGCCGAAAACCATACCGATGAAAGAAATCTCAACACCTCTATCATCAAAACTCTTGACGGCTCTATATTAAACACAGTCGTTGAGATATGCAGACTTATTATAACCTATGTTACAAAGCTTCTTCCGCAGGTTATTGTTGACGCAGTAGGCGGACTGTTCTAAACAATAAAACATAAATCTAATATAATTGAATTGTCAGAATATTTGCTTCGTGCAAATGCGGTGTCCGCAGATGTGCGCGGCGTGAAACGGAGGATTATTTATGGAAAGAATTATTAAAACCGGTATAATCGGCTGCGGCGGTATCGCCAACGGCAAGCACATGCCTGCTGTCAGCAAGGTTGCGGGTGTTGAAATGGTGGCATTCTGCGATATTATAAGAGAACGCGCGGAAAAAGCTGCCAAGGAATACGGCACACCCGATGCAAGAGTTTACGAAAGCTATGAAGAGCTTCTTGCAAACGAGCCCGAAATCGAATCCATCCATGTTTGCACACCCAACCGTTCGCATAGCTTTATTACCATTGCCGCACTTGAAGCAGGCAAAAACGTTATCTGCGAAAAGCCCATGGCAAAAACATATAAGGAAGCCCTTGCAATGTGCGAAGCTGCCGAAAGAACCGGCATGAAGCTCACCATAGGCTACCAGAACCGCCAGACCGCCGAAAATCTCTATGTTAAGAAGTGCGCCGAAGACGGCGAATTCGGTGATATTTACTATGCAAAGGCTCTTGCCATCCGCCGCAGGGCAGTTCCCACCTGGGGCGTTTTCCTCAACGAATACGAGCAGGGCGGCGGTCCGCTTATCGATATAGGCACACACGCTCTCGATATGACTCTGTGGGTAATGAACAACTACGAGCCCGCTATGGTAGTGGGTCAGACCTTCCGCAAGCTTGCCGAAAAAGAAGAACAGGGCAACGACTGGGGCCCCTGGGATCCCGAAAAGTACACGGTCGAGGATTCCGCATTCGGCTTCATCAAAATGAAAAACGGCGCAGTTATCAACCTTGAATCAAGCTGGGCTCTCAACCTCGCCACTCCCAAGGAAGCCTGCTATATGATCTGCGGCGACAAGGGCGGTGCCGATATTCTTGACGGCGTTCGCATAAACTACATCAAAAATCAGCGTCAGTGCATAGAAACTCCCAACCTTAAAGCGGGCGGCGCGGCATTCTTTGAGGGCGTTAAGAACGGCTCTCCCGCCGATATCGAAGCACAGAAATGGTATCGCTACATCAGAACAGGCGAGCCCACCGATGTTCTTCCCCGTCAGGCACTTTGCGTAACAAGAATACTTGAGGCTATTTACGAGTCCGCAAAGACAGGCAAGCCCGTTTATTTCGACGACTGATAAGGAGAATCACGATGAAATTTGCAGTTCAGCTTTATTCCGTTCGCGACCATATCAAAAACGGCGATGATATGCTTGAAATTCTCGGCAAGGTCAAAGAAATAGGCTTTGACGGCGTTGAATTTGCAGGCTATTTCGGTCTTTCCGCCGAAACACTCAAAGCCCGCTGCGATGAACTCGGTCTTGAGGTCGTGGGCACTCACATGGGACTTAATGACTATGTTCCCGAAAATCTTGCAAAAACACTTGAATACACCAAAACTCTCGGCTGCAAATACATAGGTGTTGGCGGCGCTCCGCACGGTACCTATGAGGAAGCGCTCAACACCGGCGAGGTGCTCGGTGCGGCAGGCGTTGAGGCGAGAAAGCTCGGTATGGATACCTACTACCACAACCATACCGAAGAATTTGCCCCGCTTAAAGACGGCAAGACCGCCATGGATATTATAGGCGAACGCTGCAAGCTCGAAATAGATACATACTGGAGCTTCTGCGCAGGCATCAACAATGCTGAATATCTGCCCGCCAAAAAGGACGAGATAGTTCTCATCCACATTAAAGACGGTAAGGACAGAACGCCCATGGCTCTCGGCGAGGGCGAAAACGATCTCGGGAAGGTAGTTGACGGCGTTAAGGCAATCGGTCTTGACTGGGTCGTACTTGAAAATGACGATCCCGTTCCCTGCGGGCTTGACGATATTTCAAGAAGCTACAAATGGCTTAAAGCCAATTTCTGATAGGAGTATAGATTATGAAACTCGGCGTACTTACGAATTTACTCGCAAATATCCCTCTTGAAGAAGCACTTAAATATTTCAAATCGCTCGGTATCGAGATGGTCGAAATCGGCTGCGGCGGCTTCCCCGGCAACGCCCACGCCAACCCCGATGTGCTTCTCAATGACGATAAGGCTCTTGAGGATTTCAAGGCTCTGCTCAAAAAATACGATGTTGAAATAAGCGCACTTTCCTGCCACGGTAACCCCGTTCATCCCAATAAGGAGATCGCCGCCAAATTCGACGAGGATATGCACAAAGCCGTTCTGCTTGCCGAAAAGCTCGGCATTCACCAGATAAATACATTCTCCGGCTGCCCCGGCGACTGCGAAACCGCAAAATACCCCAACTGGGTAACCTGCCCGTGGCCCAACGATTTCGGCGAAATTCTCGACTGGCAGTGGAATGAAGTGCTTATTCCGTACTGGAAAGAGTTCGTCAAATTCAGCACCGCGCACGGCGTTGACAAAATCGCTCTTGAGCTTCACCCCGGCTTCTGCGTGTATAACACCGAAAGCCTGCTTAAACTGCGCAAGGCGGTCGGCCCCGAAATAGGCGCAAACCTTGACCTTTCGCACCTTGTCTGGCAGGGTATGGATGCCGTTGCGGTCATCCGCGCTCTCGGCAAGGAAAATGCCATTTTCCATTTCCATGCCAAGGATACCAAGATAGACGAAATGAACACCGCAGTAAACGGCGTGCTCGACACAAAATCCTATGCCGATGAAATCAACCGTTCTTGGATTTTCCGTTCCGTAGGCTACGGCCATGATGAGCTTTTCTGGAAGGATGTTATTTCCAATCTGCGTATGGTCGGCTACGATTACGCTATTTCGATTGAGCACGAGGATTCCCTTATGAGCCAGAACGAAGGTCTGCGCAAGGCTGTTGACATTTTGAAGAAATGTTTAATAACCGAAGACCTGAAAGAGGCATGGTGGATTTAAGCGCAGCTTCACACTTCCTGCTTGCTTTATTCGCGAAACTCGCGTACAACAGTACGCGTCGCACTCGTAAAGCGGCGCATTAAGCGCAAATCTGCGCTTAAATCAATAAAGGGAAGCTTCACACTTCCTGCTTGCTTTACTCGTGAAACTCGCGTACAACAGTATTATAAAAAATCGCTTCGCGCTCGCGCGGAGCGACTTTTCTTATGGGCGAAAACTTGCTTTATTTACTTGATTTTTGCATATATAGTATGGTATAATTAATCGGTTTAATATTTTACCGATTACCGCACTTGCGGATTCAAGGAGATGTTTTCAAAAATGAAGTACGATGTTGCCGTTATCGGCGCGGGCGTTGCGGGTTCACTCATTACCCGTGAGCTTTCAAAGTACGACATAAAAGTTGCCCTGCTTGAAAGAGCAAATGACTGCGCCATGGGCTCCACAAAAGCCAACAGTGCCATTGTTCATGCGGGCTTTGATGCCATGCCCGGCACACTTAAAGCAAAGCTCAATGTCAGAGGCGTAGAGCTTATGAAGAAAACCTGCGCGGAGCTTCACGTTCCGCTTAAAAACAACGGAGCTCTTGTTGTTGCATTCTCGGAAGATGAAATGCCGCACCTTGAGGAGCTGCGCAAGCGCGGCGAAACAAACGGCGTGCCGGAGCTTAAAGTAGTGCGTCGCGATGAACTTGTGGAAATGGAACCTAATATCGGTGATACCGCAGTAGGTGCGCTCGTTGCCCCCACATCCTCAATAGTTTGCCCCTACGAGCTTACCATTGCAGGCGTTGAAAATGCCGTGGTAAACGGCGCCGAATTCTTGCGCAACTGCGAAGTCAAGGGCATTAAATTTGAAAACGGCGAATTTACACTCGACACCACTCTCGGTGAAATCAAAGCCGAGTATGTTATAAATGCCGCCGGCGTTCATTCCGGCGAGGTCGCCGAAATGATAGGCGACGATTCAATTAAAATAATTGCCCGCCACGGCGATTATTACCTGCTTGATAAATCACAGGGCACTCTCGTTTCGCGCACGATTTTCCAGTGCCCGTCAAAAATGGGCAAGGGCGTGCTTGTTTCACCCACGGTTGACGGCAACCTTATTGTAGGTCCCTCCGCCACCGATATTGACAACGGCGACGATGTTGCCACCACCGCAGACGGACTTTCATCCATCTTTACTGCGGCTGTCAAGAGCGTTCCCGCCGTTTCACTCAGAAACGCCATTACCTCCTTCAGCGGCAACCGTGCTCACCCCGTTACCGATGATTTCATTATCGGCTCCTCCGCAAAGAACGCGAAGTTCATAAATGTTGCGGGAATTGAGTCGCCCGGCCTTTCATCTGCTCCCGCCATTGCCGAAATGGTGGACGGTATAATAAATGAGCTTGCGGACGGTTTTAAGAAGAAAGCGGACTTTGATCCCGTTCGTCCCGAGCCCGTACGCTTCCGCCACCTTTCAACAGAGGAGAGGGAAAAGCTCGTTGCAAAGAACAAGGCTTACGGCAGAATCATCTGCCGCTGCGAAACCATTACCGAGGGCGAAATTCTCGACGCCATTCACGCTCCCGCCGGCGCACGCGATGTTGACGGTGTAAAGCGCAGGACAAGAGCCGGTATGGGTCGCTGCCAGGGCGGCTTCTGCGGCAGCAAGGTCGTTGAGATACTTGCCCGCGAGCTCGGCGTTTCAATGAACGAAATAACAAAATTCGGCGGCGAGTCGAATATTATGTTTGACAGAACGAAATAAGGAGGTGCGGCAAAGTGTTGAATTATGATCTTGTAGTAGTCGGCGGCGGTCCCGCCGGTATGGCAGCCGCACTCAAAGCTAAAGAGGAGGGCGTTGAAAAAATCGTCATTCTCGAAAGAGCGGAAACGCTCGGCGGTATCCTTGAACAGTGCATACACACGGGCTTCGGTCTTCACTATTTCGGTGAGGAGCTTTCAGGCCCTGAATATGCCGGCAGATTTATTGCCGAGGTCGAAAAGACCGATATTGATGTTATGACCGATACAATGGTGCTTAACATTTCCGATTCCAATGTTGTTACCGCGGTAAATAACAAAACAGGTCTTATGCAGATTCAGGCAATCGCCGTTGTGCTTGCCATGGGCTGCCGCGAAAGGCCGAGAGGTGCTCTCTCAATAGCAGGCACAAGACCCGCAGGCATTATGACCGCCGGTACCGCACAGAAGTATGTTAATATTGACGGCTATATGCCCGGCAAAAAGGTGGTTATTCTCGGCTCGGGCGATATCGGTCTTATTATGGCGCGCCGTATGACTCTTGAAGGTGCCGAGGTCAAAGCCGTTTGCGAGCTTATGCCTTATTCGGGCGGTCTTACCCGTAACATAGTGCAGTGCCTTGAAGATTTCGGTATTCCGCTTCGCCTTTCGTGGACCGTTGTTAAAACACACGGTAAGGAAAGACTTGAAGGTGTTACAATAGCAAATGTTGACGAAAAGCTTCAGCCCATTCCGGGTACGGAAGAATACATCGAATGTGACACGCTTCTTCTTTCCTGCGGACTTATTCCCGAAAATGAGCTTTCAAAGGATGTCGGCGTTGAGCTTGACAGAGTTACCAACGGCCCGGTTGTTGACGAATACCGCGAAACTCTGCACAAGGGCATTTTCGCCTGCGGCAATGTTTTGCAGGTGCATGACCTTGTTGACTATGTTACCGAGGAAAGTCAGATCGCCGGCAAGGGTGCCGCAGATTATATATTCGGCAAGAAGAACGGCGGCACATTCATAAATACCAAGGGTATAAACGGCGTACGCTACATCGTTCCCCAGCGCGTTAATATTGAGGGCGGCGAAAAGGTCAAGCTCTATTTCCGCGTAGGTCAGGTTTACAGAGGCGCCAAAGTCGTTGTTGAATGCGACGGCAAAATACTTTCATCCAAGAAAAAACCGAAGCTCGCCCCCGGCGAAATGGAAAATGTCATCATCACCGAAGAACAGCTTGCGGCAATGAATAAAGACAGCGAAATCGTTGTCCGCATTGAAGAATAAGGAGGGTACTGAAATGAAAAGAAATCTTGTTTGTGTATCCTGCCCCTTAGGCTGCTCCATTGAGGTCGAGCTTGAAAACGGCGAGGTGGTAAGCGTAACCGGCAACACCTGCAAACGCGGCGACGAGTATGCGCGCAGTGAGGTTACACACCCCGTAAGAAGCCTTACCTCCACCGTAAAGGTCGAGGGCGGCATACACCCCGTTGTTCCGGTAAAGTCGAACGCTCCCGTTCCCAAGGAGAAAATGTTTGACTGTATGAAGGTCATAAACGGTGCAACAGTTAAAGCGCCCGTTAAAATCGGGGATGTTGTTATTGAAAACATTCTCGGTCTCGGCGTAAATATAGTAGCTACAAATAACGATTGATTGAAAGGACTTAACAATGAAGCCCTATGAGATTGCAGCGGAGGTAAAGCCCTCCGAAAGACAGTTAAACTGGCAAAAAACGGAATTTTACGGACTTATAAATTTCGGACTTGCAACGGCGCTCAACCGTGAATGGACCGACGGTAAGGTAAGCCCCTTAAACTTCGCCCCCGATGAATTCAGCGCCGAGGAATGGGTAACATTCTTCAAAGATGCGGGATTCAAGGGAATGGTGCTTAATGTCAAGCATCATGACGGCTTCTGCCTTTGGAGCTCCGAGCATACGAAATACACCGTTGATGCCGCAACCGATTGGAATACCGAGGAGCGCGATATAGTAAAAATGCTGGCGGAGGAATGCCGCAAACAAGGCTTGAAATTCGGCATTGCCATTTCACCGCTTGACCGCCACTCAAAGTATTACGGCACCGGTGAGGATTATAATATCTTCTTCAAAAAGCTTCTGCGCGAGGTGCTTACAAAATACGGCGAAATGTTCTATGTGCGCTTTGA
The DNA here is from genome assembly GCA_045616765.1 of Acutalibacteraceae bacterium. Lineage (GTDB taxonomy): Bacteria > Bacillota > Clostridia > Oscillospirales > Acutalibacteraceae > DTU089. Next base: position 10,587 of record JAZLHL010000025.1, on the reverse strand, counting down.
CGGTACCGCCGAATCCGGCAAAAACGGCAAAGTGCAGGAATATGACTGGCAGGGCTATTACGATGTTGTAAGAGAATGTCAGCCGAATGCGGTCATTGCATTCGTGGGCCCAGATATTCGCTGGTACGGCAATGAGTTCGGTGTAATAAGAGAGAACGAATGGAGCGTTGTGCCTGAAAGGTACAGCATCTACAATGCTATAAACGGCGGCGAGGAAAAATCACACAAGCTGCGCCGCAAGACAGAAAAATTCGAGCTTGATATCGGCTCGCGCAAGGCTATAAAGAAGGATGAAAAGTTCATCTGGTATCCCTGCGAGGTCTGCGTCTCTATGCACGACAGATGGTTTTACCACAAGGACGATGAATATACCGTCAAGACTAAGGACAGAATAGAAAAGTTATATCTCAGCTCGGTCGGCGCAAACTGCGGACTAATGCTCGGCGTGCCGCCGATGAAAAACGGCAAGTTCGCCGAGATGGATTATCAGATACTCAAAGCATTCGGCTATGATTTAAAGGTGCGGTATTCCTACATAGTTTCGCAAATCGGCAAAATCGAGGCGAGCAGCACACTTTCGCCCGAATACAGCGCAGAAAATCTTTTTGACCGCGATGAAAACAAAACATGGCGCCCCGCCGCTGACGACAAGGAGCCGGAGCTTATCATCACACTTTCCGAAAAGGATATGTTTGACCGCATTATGATGGCGGAGCATATCGTGAACGGTCAGCATGTTGAGGAATATGAGTTCTATGTTGATGAAGGCAACGGCAAATTCAAAAAAGTCGGCAAGGGCGGCGTTGTGGGCTACAAGCGTATTCACAAAATCGCTCCAGTAGAGGTTACGCGCATTAAGGTGAAGTTCACATCAATCAGAGGTAATCTTGAAATGCAGACACTGCTTATGTATTAAGCGGCTTGACTTTTGAAATAATATTATATATAATCACATAGGATAAAGACTGTGAAGGAAACCAAGGCTTGATTTTCACTTTTCAGAGAGGTGCCGTTCGGTGCGAGGCACTATTGATTTCAGGCGTATAACTCATTCCCGAGTCCTTTGCCCCAATAAAGTAAGGCAGAGCGTTTGCCGCGTTAAGGCTCAAGAGGGGAGCGTTGCTCCCGAAAATGGGTGGTACCACGATATATTCGTCCCTGCGCTTTGATGCGGGGACTTTGTTTTTTTATACTGTTACAAGAAAGGATTGTATTCTTTGTACCCCAATGACGAATATGTTGAGCTTTTGAGGTCGCGCCTTACGGAAAAACGCTTTGCTCATTCGCTCAATGTTGCAAAAAGCGCCCGCGAGCTTGCGCTCAGATACGGCGCAGACCCCGAAAAAGCTTACACAGTGGGGCTTGTGCACGATATATGTAAGGATGAAGCTTACGGCAGGCAGCTTTCATATATGCTTGAAAACGGCTTGGAGCTTTCAGCGGTCGAGATTTCGGCAGGCAAGCTTTACCACGCTATGTGCGGCAGGCTCTATGCCGAAAAGGAGCTTAACTGGCAGGATGCGGATATGCTTAATGCCATACGCTACCACACTACCGGCAGAGCGGGTATGTCGCTGCTTGAAAAAGTGGTGTTTATTGCCGATTTTATAAGTGATGAGCGCGATTACAACGGCGTGGAAAGTATGCGCGAGAGGGCGAAAGAATCGCTTGAAGCAGCCATTATTGAGGGATTGGCATTCACGATATGCGACCTTGTTGAAAACTGCAAAGCCGTTCACCCCGACACGATATCCGCATTCAACGAAGTCGTACTGTTAAAAAAGGAGAATGAAAAATGAGCTTTGATACAGTTAAAAAAATAGTTAAAGCACTTGACGACAAAAAGGCTTACGATATAAAGGTCATTAAAATCGATGAGCTTACGATAGTTGCCGATTATTTTGTTATAGCAAGCGCAAATTCAAATACTCATGTTCACGCACTTGCGGACGAGGTCGAGTATCAGCTTGACCTTGCGGGTATTAAAGCCGACCATATAGAAGGCAGAGCAACCGGGTGGATACTTCTTGAATATGAGGGCGTTGTGGCCCACATATTCCTTGAAGAAGCGAGAGAGTATTACAACCTTGAACGCTTGTGGGAGGATGCCGCGCAAATAGACATCTCCGAATTACTTACCGATAATTAAAGAAAGGCAGATAGATATGAAATACGATTTTACCGCAGTTGAGCCGAAATGGCAGCAGCGTTGGGAGGATGCAAAGGCATTCCGCGCCGAAGATAACAGCACCAAGCCGAAATTCTACGGTCTTGTGGAATTTCCGTATCCGTCGGGTGCAGGTATGCATGTGGGCCACATCAAAGCATATTCAAGCATTGAGGTCATTTCAAGAAAACGCCGTATGCAGGGCTACAATGTGCTTTTCCCTATCGGCTGGGATGCTTTCGGTCTTAATACCGAAAACTATGCAATCAAAACCAAAACGCATCCGCGCAAGGTAACACTTGACAATGTTGCGCACTTCACCGCGCAGTTAAAGCGCGTGGGCTTCTCGTTCGACTGGGAGAGAGAGGTCAACACTACCGATGAGGAATACTATAAGTGGACTCAGTGGATATTCCTTAAAATGTTTGAAAACGGTCTTGTTTTCCGTGATAAAACGCTTGTGAATTATTGCCCGAGCTGCAAGGTCGTGCTTTCCAATGAGGATTCGCAGGGCGGCAAGTGCGATGTCTGCCACAGCGATGTTGTGCAGAAATCAAAGGAGGTATGGTACCTTCGTATAACCGAATATGCCGACAAGCTGCTTGAAGGTCTTGAAACAGTAGATTACCCCGCAAATGTTAAGGCGCAGCAGGTCAACTGGATAGGTAAATCAACGGGTGCTTTCGTGAACTTTAAGGTGAAAGACACCGATGAAATGCTCAGAATATATACCACCCGTCCCGATACTCTTTTCGGCGTTACCTTTATGGTAATGGCGCCCGAGCATCCGCTTATTGATAAATATAAAGATAAAGTCACAAACTTTGATGCCGTTAAGGCATATAGAGCAGAATGCGCAAAAAAGACCGAGTTCGAGAGAACTCAGCTTGTTAAGGATAAAACCGGCGTTAGGCTTGAAGGCTTCTGCGGCATAAACCCCGTAAACGGCAAGGAAATTCCGATTTACATTGCCGATTATGTTATGATGGGCTACGGCACCGGTGCCATTATGGCAGTGCCCGCACACGACCAGCGCGACTATGATTTTGCAAAGGAATTCGGCATTGATATTATCGAGGTCATCAAGGGCGGCGATATGAATGAGTGCGCCTACACCGGCGACGGCGAAATGATAAACTCCGGCTTCCTCAACGGCTACACCAATAAAAAGGATTCCATAGCGAAAATGCTTGAATTCCTTGAAGAAAAAGGCGTGGGCGAAAAGGGTATTCAGTATAAAATGAAGGATTGGGCGTTCAACCGCCAGAGATATTGGGGCGAGCCCATCCCGATAGTACATTGCCCGCATTGCGGTATGGTTGCCGTGCCTTACGATGAGCTTCCGCTCAGATTGCCTAAGGTCGAGGATTTCCAGCCCGGCTCGGACGGCGAAAGCCCGCTTGCAAAAATCGCAGAGTATGTAAACTGCAAATGCCCCAAGTGCGGCGCGGATGCAAAGCGCGAAACAGATACAATGCCGCAGTGGGCAGGCTCCTCGTGGTATTTCCTGCGCTACATTGACCCGAATAACGACAATGCACTTGCAGACCCCGAAAAGCTTAAATACTGGGGTCAGGTCGACTGGTACAACGGCGGTATGGAGCACGTTACCCGCCACATGATTTATTCGCGTTTCTGGCACCGTTTCCTTTACGATATTGGTGCCGTTCCGTTCAAAGAGCCGTATGCAAAGCGTACCATTCAGGGACTTATTCTCGGCTCCGACGGCGAGAAGATGAGTAAATCCAAGGGTAACGTTGTTGACCCGCTTGATGTTGTAAACGAGTTCGGTGCCGATGTTCTGCGTACTTACGTGCTCTTTATGGGCGATTACGCGGCGGCCGCACCGTGGAACGATTCAAGCGTTAAGGGCTGCAAGAGATTTATTGACAGAGTTTACAACCTGCTTGATATTGCGGTTGACGGTGAGGAATACTCAAAAGAGCTTGAAACCGCTTTCCATAAGACAGTCAAAAAGGTCGATGAAGATATTGAAAATATGAAATTCAATACCGCCATCGCCGCACTTATGTCATTGCTTAACGAGATTTACGACAAAGGCAGCATTACAAAGGGCGAGCTTAAAGCATTTGTTACAATGCTCAATCCCTTTGCACCGCACGTTACCGAGGAAATGTGGGAGGCGCTCGGCGGAGAAGGTATGCTCGCAAACGGCAAATGGGTAACTTATGATGAGGCAAAGACAGTTGAAGCATCCATTGAGGTGCCCGTTCAGGTCTGCGGCAAGCTTCGCGGTACGGTCGTAATTGCCAAGGATGCAGATGCCGCCACCGCTATTGCGGCAGGCAAGGCTGCCATCGCTTCGCTGCTTGAGGGTAAGCAGATAGTTAAGGAGATTTATGTTCCCGGTAAGATTATAAACATTGTTGCAAAATAATGTATTGTAATACTCTATATTAAATAGGAGGTATTGTGGAATGAGAGAAGAATTAAAAAGCTATGTCGACGAAGCCTACGGTATTGTTGAGCATGCAGCAAACGTTATCGGTTCAAGGCTCCCCGGCAGCGAAAATGAAAGAAAGTTTGCACGCTATATGGGCTCAAAGCTTTCGGATATCGGCATAAAGCCCAAGGAGGAGCCGTTTGCGGTTTCCCCGCGAGCTTCAATAGGCGGTATTCCTTACGCAGGCTGGGCAGGAATCATTCTTTGCATTGCAAGCTACTTCGCGCGTACAAACCCCTATCTGTATTTTCCCATGGCAGCTGTTGGTTTAGCCGTAACTGTGTGGCTTATTGTAAGCGTTTTCCTTTACCACACCTGCTTTGATATGTTCTTTAAGCAGAAAATTTCGCAGAATACCTACGGCGAGCTTCTTCCCGAGGACGGCGAATACGATTACACAATAGTGCTTTCCGGGCATACCGACACAAGCTGGAACTGGAAACATTCCGAGCACGCATATAAATTCAGAAATAATCCTGTACTCGGCACGATTGCAACATTCGGTAAGGTCGGCTTCGGCGCAATCTGCTTCTTTGTAATGGCATTTTATTCAATTTTCCAGGCAATTTGCTACGGCGCGGCGCTTCTCGGTCAGAGCTGGGCTATGATGTGCATAAGCGCACAGCAGTACGCACAGTACGGCTACGAGCTTCCGAAAATCGCCACTTTTTACAATGTGCTTGATGCAATTATGATAGTAGTGCCCATTATTTGCGCTATCGGCTGCTGCTTCGTAATTATGTGGGCTGACCCCGATGAAAAGAACGCCTCCAAGGGTGCTATGGATAATGCCACCGGCTGCGCACTCAGCTATGCGACTATTAAGTATTTTAAAGAACACCCAGAGCTTATGCCCAAGAGATGCCGTATAATCGACTTTAACTGCGGCTCCGAGGAAGCGGGTCTTCGCGGTTCAATAGCTTTCACCCGTCAGCACAAGGGCGAGGATATTCTTAATAATATGTGGAATATCAATATCGACTCCGTTGCCGATGAGGATTACTTCGAGGTCGTTATAAAGGATGACTGGCAGTTTACAAGATTCGATAAGGACCTTGAGCAGATGTTTAAGGATACCTTTAACGAGCTCGGCATAGTAAGCAAAACAAACGGCTGCATCCACAACCCCGTAGGCGGCTGCGACAGTACACCTATGACAAAGGCAGGCGTTAAGAGCGTTACCTTTGCCGCACAGAATCCCGTGCTTACATATTACTACCATACCTTCCGTGACACTCCCGACCGCTTCACTCCCGAAACAGTCGGCAAGGGCTTTGAGGTCATTCTCGGTGTTATTGACAAGATAGATAAATTCCAGCAGGAAAACGGCTTTACCGGACCGAGAAAATGATAATTAATTAAGAATTAAGAGGTCGGAATTTTGGACATTTCAAAATTCCGACCTCTTTGCGTTCGTAATTGTGATAATAAGTATTGTGGGTCTTTTCACAGACCGTGAGCATAAAAAGAAATAACCGCCCGGCGACCAAACACAGGCGGATTATTTCTGTCTAAGTTGTGAGGGCGTAACCGTCTATCGGTCATCCTTCTGTTTTTATTATAGCATATCTTTATTGTTGTCAACCGACTTTTATACAATTTGTTTTTTCGTATATCTTAAGTTCGGTTGGCAGCGTTGTTGAGTTTAGCGGAATACTCTTATCTTTCGCGGCGCTTTTTGAGTTCTTCGGTGATTTCCTGCTTCTTTTTACCCACTATGTCATATTTAAGCATGGGGAATATGGCGAGCAGGCTGAATATGCCGGGCATTGCGGTGTAGGCGAAATACACAATATTCTTTGTTGATGTGGTGGCTGTAACAGCCGCATCGTAGCCGGAGAACTGAATGAATATAAGACCAAGCGCCGCGCCGATTGCAAGGCAGACCTTAATTGTGAGGGTGAGTATGGAGAATGCGGGACCCTCCATTCTTTTGCCGGTTTTATATTCGTAGTAATCAACGCAGTCCGCAACCATTATCATGGGCATAAGCGTAACCGCTCCGAACTGCAGACCGATAAGGAAGAAGAATATGAACATCACTATCATATTGGGGGTGATGAGTGTGTAAACGAGGAACGCCGCCAATGAAATAATGAAGCCGTAAAGCGACATACCTATAAATACTTTCTTTTCGTCAAGCTTTTTGATGAGCACGGGCGTAATAGCCATGCTTGCCATTGAGCCGATAGCCATTGTTATGCCTAAAACAATAACATAGTTCTGGCTGCCTAAAAGCGCGTTTGAAGCCTGCACCTGAATTGCCATGGACATCTGCCTGCCTGCACCGAGAAAATAGGAGATAATGACCATCATCAAAGGTTTATTTGCCTTTAAGGCGCCGCCCATTTCCTTAAAGCTCATTTTTTCTGCGGTGTAGGGGACACGCTCTTTGTTGATGAAATAGATGAGCGCAAACAGAGCGCAGCCGGCTATTGCGACGAACAGCGCGGTGAAGAAATATTCGTTTGCTATCATCGGCGCATCCTTTTGTCCCTTTTCAATACCGAAAACCTTTGAGCCGCCGGGAACGAGTATGCACACCACCGGCACTATTACCGCGCAGGCGGAAAAGCCGACCTGCTTAAAGGTGTTGGCGATTGAAATGACATTCGTTCTTTCCTCGGGGTTGGGAGTAAGCACCGAGGCTATGCCCTGCGAGGGTACATCGCCGAGAGTCATTGCCATGCTCCACAGCAGGAATGTTATGAATATGTAAGCGTAAAGCCCTATGCCCGTGAACGGCACTTTTATAAAGATAATTACCGTAGTTATTGCAAGCGGGATGACAGAATAGGCAATGAAAGGTTTGAGCTTGCCCTTGGGGCTGTTCTTGCGCTCGATCATATTGCCTACCACGGGGTCGAAGATTGCCGAAACGACCTTGACTGCGAGTATGAGAATACCCACTACCGCAAGGTCGGCACCCATTTGAGTGTAGTAGAATTCCGCCTGGTAGGAGTTGAGCAGACCGACTATTGCCTGAAAGCCGAAAAGTCCGAGCGAATAGGCGGCGATTTCTTTGAAATTAAGGTGTTTTTCCATAATATTCCCCCTTTGTTTCTTAATATATCATTACTTTTATTAAAATACAATAAGTTCGTTTGACAAACACTGAGCGGTGTGGTAAATTTAAGATGTAAAATTTTTACAGAGGTGTCAGTTTATGAGCAGACGAAGTAAACGCAGAGCATTAAAGATTATAAAAAGAATAATTATTGCAGTTCTTGTAATCGTGCTTATCCCGGTGGTTATCATCGGTGCTTCGGGTTTGATTTGCACATTTTTTCCGGGTGAAAAGGCAGATGTTGCAAATATCACAAATCCGTACATAACTGCCGACAAGGCTCTTGTTTCGGCGCACCGCTCGGGCGGCGGCATCGCTCCCGAAAACACGCTTATGGCATTCAAAAACTGCATCGAAAGCGAAAATTTCAATGTTGATGTTTTTGAATTTGACCTGCATATTACAAAAGACGGCAAACTTATTCTGCTGCACGACGGCACGCTTGACAGAACCACAAACTCCGCCGAGGCTTTCGGTGCAGAGGGCGTAGTTCCTGCCGACAAGACCTACGATGAGCTTATGCAGCTCAATTTCGGAGAAAATTTCTGTGATGAGAACGGCAATTACCCGTACAGAGGCTTGCGCGGCGATGATATTCCCGAGGATCTGCATCCGCTGCTGCTTGAGGATGTGCTCGATTACCTGCAATCCAACGGTGATTTCAGATATATTATCGAAATAAAGGATGCCGGCGAAAACGGCTTTAAAGCTGCCGACGAGCTTTACAGAATTCTAAAGGAAAGAAACCTTGTGGAAAAGACCGTATTCGGCACCTTTAACGGTGATGTTACCGAATATGTTGACAAAAATCACCCTGATATGCTGCGTTCTTCGGGCATAAAAGAGGTAGTGCTTTTCTACTTTGCGGCTACTCTCAATATCGACCTCGGTGACGATTTCTATAAGTTTGATGCTTTGCAGATTCCCGCAAATCAGTATAAGGTAATTCGTCTGGGTACCGAAAGAATAATAAACTACGCTCACCGTCACAATATTGCCGTGCAGTATTGGACAATAAACGAAGCCGAGGAGGTTGCGCGCCTGAGCAGTATCGGCGCGGACTGCATTATGTCCGATGTGCCGGATATGGCGTATAAAATGATAAACGAATCCGAAAACGTATAACTCAGGTTTTCCCCAAAGAGGTTTTGATAAATGACTAAGGATATGACTGTCGGAAGTCCGATGAAAAACATAGTGAAATTCTGCCTGCCGCTTATGCTCGGCAACTTGTTCCAACAGTTTTACAATATGGCAGATATGGTGATAGTCGGGCGCTTCGTGGGTACAACGGCGCTTTCGGCGGTCGGAGCGGTAGGCTCACTAAACTTTCTTGTAATCGGCTCAATAATCGGCTTGTGCTCGGGGCTTGCGATTCCTGTTGCACAGGCGTTTGGCGCACACGATGAGCAACGGCTGAAAAAGTATGTTGCCAATATCATATACACATCGGTTTCGCTGGCTGTGGTGCTGACGGTCGCCGCCGTTTCGTGTACGAATATTCTTTTAAAAATACTGAATATTCCCGATGATATATATAAAGAAGCGTACAGTTATATAGTCGTGATATTTGCCGGGATTTCCGCAACCGTGCTTTACAATCTGCTTGCAGGTCTTGTGAGAGCACTCGGCGACAGTAGAACACCGCTGTATTTCCTTATTTTTTCATCGTTCCTGAATATAGGGCTCGATTTACTGTTCGTAATAGTTTTCAAAATGGGCGTAATGGGCGCAGCAGTCGCAACGGTTGCGGCGCAGGCGGTTTCGGGCGTTTTGTGCTTTGTACTTGTAAAAAAGCATTTTCCCGTACTTACACCCACCGGGGAAACGAGGGGCGTGGATTTTTCGTGCATAAGCTTTCTGCTTAAAAACGGTCTGCCCATGGCACTGCAGTTTTCAATTACAGCGATAGGCTCCGTTATTCTGCAGAGCTGTGTAAACGCTCTCGGCTCCGATATTATTGCGGGTATGACCATAGGCAACAAAACGCAGCTCATAATCGTGCTGCCGTCGGAAACCATAGGTATTACCATGGCGACCTACTGCGGTCAGAATCTCGGCGCGAGAAAGCCCGAACGAATAAAAAAAGGCATTTGGCAGGCGATACTGCTTTCTATGATTTACGCGGTCGCCGCCGTATTCATTACAAGGTATTTCGGTAAGTACATTTCAATGCTCTTTGTCAGCGGCGAGGAAACGACGGTGCTCGGTCTTGCGCAGCAGTTCCTTGATGTGTGCAGCTGGTTTTACCCCATACTTTCGCTTATATTCGTGCTGCGCAACAGTCTGCAGGGGCTCGGTTACAGCATTACCGCCATGTCGGCAGGCATATTCGAGCTTGCGGCGAGAAGCATAGGCGGCTTCGGCTTCGTTACACGCTTCGGTTACGATGCCGCGTGCTTCGTAAACCCGGCGGCGTGGACTGCGGCGGATATATTGCTGATACCGGCAACGGTGATCGCTATGCGAAGGCTTATGAAAAAACTGAAAACGGAAGAAAAATAAAGAATACCAATATAAGGGGCTGTCGCATTTAGATGCAGAAAGCGTTTTCTTCGCCCCGACGGCGTATATGGATACTCCGAGTGGGCGAAAAAACGCTTAGAAAAACATATAAAATCAAAAATCGATAAAAATATAACGGCTTTACGGTTTATTAAACGCTTAATTCACCGTAAAGCCATTGTCTTTTATTATTCTGTTTTTCGTTCTGCGCTAAATGCGACAGCCCCTCCTCTCCGTCTCCACCACTTGATAGTTGGGCGAACACCTGCTTTTATAACGGCGGTTTTGCCGTATGTGTTACGCTCAATCATTAAAACAAAGCACACCTTGCTTTCGCAGGGTGTATTTTGTTTTGCATTATTTTGTTGTAAATCGAGCGTTTTC
>JAZLHL010000024.1:0-4775 GCA_045616765.1 Acutalibacteraceae bacterium | reverse complement strand
ACCTCGTTTTCATCGCGCGCGGTGCCGCAGAGTTATACAAATGTATCAGGGAACCATTTGCACGGTGTACTCACGGCGCAGCGCGCTTATTTCTTACGCCGGCACAATTATTATGCGCCGCCGTATGAGGTTTACGGCTTGAAATTTCTGCTAATTCAATTCACAATGCAACAATATTATATGTAATTTCCTGCTCGTGGCCGTCGGAATTTCGGTTATTTCTTGTGAATTTTAGTGCTCGTACTGGATATCCATTTCACAATCGGGCAGGAATACAAGGCGGTTTTTGTAAAAAAGTCGCAGAGAGGGGGGTTACAAGGATAAATTCTAAAGCAGCTCCGCCATATATATCGGCAGATGAACGATTCCGTCTTTTATCATCACATCTTTGGTATAAAGAATATATGAGTTCCCTATGACGGATGAAAAATGTCTGCGGAATTTATCAAGAGAAGAATGCGAGCGGTAATCGCCCGACTTAACCTCTACCGGTGAGACTTTTTTTCCTTCGGTAATAAGAAAATCAATTTCCATATGATTTTCACGATTCAGATTATCACAACGGGAATAGAAATACAGCCGTTCTCTTTTCTTACGCAGCATTTGTGCGGCAATGTTTTCCATAAGCATACCCTCGTTGATATTCATCTTATCAAAAAGAATTGCTTTATACAGTTCATTATCTGTGAATTTGCCGTCCGTGAAAGTTTGCGTAACAAGCAATCCGGTATCTGCCATGTAACATTTTTGCGTGGTATTATCAGCACTCAAAGCAAGTCCCGCATGCGGATCGGTTGAATTAAAGCATGTATTGACAATCATCGCTTCGTTAAGCCAAATGAAAGAATCCTCAAATGTTCTGTAACGGGCATCCTTGCCGAGAGATGACAGCGTATATTTCTTTTCTTTTTTCGAAAGTTGCCCGGGAATATTGTCAAACACGGCAAACACTTTATCTTCGTAACCGCTTGCGAATTTTGCAACATCCTCGCGGTAAAGCTTCAAAATTCTGCGTTTGGCAGTATCGGATGCTTCAAAATTCTTGCCGTCTCTGTAAGCAAGAACAGACTGCGGCATACCGCCGACAAGAAGATACTGACGAAAATCGTTCATCACTTTGCGGTGTAAAGCATCCCCCAACGGCTTTTTTGTTTCAAAGCAATGCTTTATTAACGGGTATGTTGCCTCATCACCCATTGCCCAAAGGAACTCCTCGAAATCCAAAGGGAACATTTCGATATGTTCTTCTTCCGAAGGAATGATAATATCCTGCACATTCTTTTTCAAGCGTATCAGAGAACCTGTTTCGAGATAATCATATCTACCGTCGGCAACAAGGTATTTGATGAGCTGCCGTGCCCTCGGATATTGCTGAACCTCATCAAAAATAATGAGTGATTCGCGTTTATACAGAACGGTTGAGTAAAATGCCGAAAGTTTGGCAAAGAAAAGGTCAAGATCTCCACTGTCGTTAACAAACAAATCAAGAACATCCTGCGAAGTATTTCCGAAATCAATTAAAATGTAACTCCGATATTCCGCTTTTGCAAATGATTCTGCTATAAAACTTTTGCCGACACGCCTTGCACCGTCAATCATCATAGCGGTCGCACCGTTGCCGTTACGCTTCCACTCAACAAGCTCATCATAAATCTTTCTTTTTAGCAAAAAATCACACCCTTTGTTTACATTATACCCTTTAATTAAGGTGATTATAACACACAAATCACGAAAAAGCAAGTTTCAAGACCTCATATTCGCACGAAAAAGCAAGTACAAGCAGGTTAAAATTGCACATAAAAGCAGATACATTTCTTATACCACAAAGAATTTTTATTTACCACTTTATTTGCTACTTTATTTATTACTTGTTTATATCATTTGAGAATATTTTACTCAGGGACAAACCGTATCAAGCAATTCACCTGCTATATCGTAACTGTCGAATCGCATAAGGCTTTCTTCGGCATTACCGTAACTCAAAAAATTCACGCTGCCGTACCATACTGTTTTAGTATCAATAATGGTGAATTTTTGATGAATATTGCTCTTTGTCTTAATTTCAACACCAAGACTTTTCAGCATTTCAACACATTCTTCTGCCACAACTTTATTATCCCCGGTAAAATCTTCCGGCGGCCTTGTAATAACGGTAACTTTTATTTCTCTGTTTATCGTTTCGGTAAGAAGCAATTCCAGATTTAGGAGCCTGCTCATACGCACAAACGGGCTTACAATAACAACTTCTTTTTGAGCCGATTTAATATCACTTGAAAAAACGGGTACAAAACTTTTTCCGTCATAAATTATGCTCGGCTTATTAAACAAATCATTTTCTATTTTTATTTTATACCCTATGGAAGCATATCCCTTAAGTCGTTTCTGATACATCCGTTCAAGCACGGGAATATGTATATCGACATAATCATAAATCCGAACTTCGTTTTTGCCGGGGTAGTTCCGATGCAGTCTGCCGGCATACTGAGCAACCTTGCCTTTCCACGCTATCGGCAAGGCGAGAAAAAGAGTATCAAGCCTCGGGTAATCAAATCCTTCACCCACATATTTCCCTGTCGCAATAACAACAAGCGGTTCGTTATCGGGAATAGCGTTCAGGCGTTCCATAGTGAGCCGTTTTTCCTTTTGACTTGCAGCACCGGTAAGAACAATAACATTTTTACATTTTCCCTCTATCAGAGATTTGAGTTTTACGGCGTGTTCCTTTCTTTCTGTTAAAACAATGGGAGTTCTGCCGATGCTCACGGTATTTATGACATCATCGGCTATTTTGGCGTTTCTCAAATCACTTTCCGCAAGGTCGCTGTATATCTTGGAAATCATCGTTCCGTTTTCGTAGCTTTTGCGAAATGAGGTGAATTTCGGAACCAGACAGTGTTCAAAATCCCTCTTTTCAGCCTGTGATTTTGCATCTACTTTATACTTTATTTCTCCGCACTGCATAAAAATAACGGGATGATGGCCGTCTTGCCGAGTAGGTGTAGCGGTTAGGCCATAGATATATTTTGCATTTGCATATTTCAAAATCGCTTCAAAATTTACTGCCGAAACATGGTGACATTCATCCACGATTATCATACCGTAATTTCGAACTAACTCTTTAACCTCATCTCCGTCAAACAGAGATTGCATAACGGCAACATCCACATACCCGTGCAATGTATTCTTTCCTGCACCGAGTATACCTACAGGCGACCATTTTGCTTTTCTGCCTTTTCCCTTTTCCTCCGGTGCATCTATATGGAAATCAAGAAATCTTTCAAGAGATTCTTTCCACTGATTCATCAAACTTTGTGTATGCACAAGAATCAGTGTATTTGTTTTTCTTTGTGAAATTATATAAGAAGCAACGACAGTTTTACCAAATGCGGTGGTTGCAGATAAAACACCTATGTCATCTTGCAAAAGGGCTTCAGCGGCAGGCTTTTGTTCTTCTCTGAGTTCACCGTTAAACGAAACATCAATTAATTTACCGCAATTTGTTTCATCCCAAAAGTCACAATCGACATTATTTTTATCAAGCAACTCAATAAGTGCATTCTTGCAGCCACGGGGAATGGCAATATATTTATCAAAATTTTCGGCAAGGCTGATTATTCTCGGCTTGTTAAAAACAGGCATCCGCATTGCCTGCGTACGGTAAAAATCCGGATTTTTAAAAGCAGCAAGCCGTTTAATTGAATTAATTACACGGCTGTTCAATTCATCAGCCGGAATAAATATCATATTTGAAACCGTAACAGTAAGCGTTCGCGGAAAATCAAATGCTGATACTGTTTTCGCTTCCGATTTCCAAGGCTTTTCTTCCGATTCCGACATCAAAGAACCGAGTTCGTTTTTTCTGCACAATTTAGTGATAATTGCCTGAACAATGTTCTCATCAACCTTTTTCGCAGTTGACAGATATGCCCATTGGTCTTCATAGGGCATAAAATCCTCATCAACAAAAACGCTATTTCCGTTTTTGCGTGCCTGACCTTGAAGCGGCATAGCAATCAAGTTACCGAATCCGCCTTTCGGCATAGTATCCTGATTCGGAAACATTCTGTCATAAGATTTAAAACTGATTTTACTGCACCTTTCCATAGCCGATGTAAGTATTCCGCTTGCAAAACCGCGTGCCGTTTTTGCCGATATCGGTGTTGAAAAGAAAATCCATATATGTGCTCCGTTTCCGGAGCGTGAACGCTCAATATATGCGGGAATCTCATTTTCAAAGCAAACTTTTGCTGTGAACTGCTTGATTTATTAACGGTGATTTCGGATAAATCGGCAGGCAATGGTGCAGCATCTTGCGGAGATTTTATGTATTTCTTCAACTCGCTTTTCAGGTATGCGTTTTCTTTCTTTAACTTTTCATTTTCAGCAAGAAGTTCTTTATACGAAAGCACCGATATCACATCCTAAACTGATAAAAGTCACTTATAACCTTACCGTATATACATTGGAATTATAATTGATATTCCGGTAAATTATCAATATTATGCCACTCCGGAATTTCACATTCAAGTGTTTATTACAAAAATATGTTTTATATAGTTTTTTCGGCAGATTTGTGATAAATTCGTAAATCTGCCGAAGTTTTGTTGACTTTTCACTTTTTCGGGCTATAATAATATCATAGTCATTATATTCATTTGCATACTTGGAGGCAGTGAAATGGAGTATATCAACCGTCATCTTGAAAATAAAGTGATGTCGTTATCAAAATCTTATTCGGCAATTCTTGTAACGGGTCCGCGTCAATCGGGCAAAAC
>JAZLHL010000023.1:0-26630 GCA_045616765.1 Acutalibacteraceae bacterium | reverse complement strand
ACGCCGATTATTCACATTTGCGCCGCCAAAATTCGGAGCAACCTGTAGGGGGCGCATAGTATGCGCCGCGTTTGCCCGCAAATCAGCGATTTCGGGCAAAAGGCAAACAACGCAGTTTCCGAGAAACCGCGTTGTTTTTTTATGCTGCATATTATAATCCGGCGCTTCGCGCCCCTCAATTATGCATTATTCATTATGGTATGCCGTTAGTCTTGTTTCCTTCAAAAAGTTTTCAAACTCCGCTTGTGTGAGCGCTTCGGGGCAGCTCAATATACACAGCGGCACACCCGCGCCGCCGTGGTATGAGGGCTGCATATACTCATAGGCGTTCACAAAAAAACCGTTTCTGCGATAGAATTCTATGCGGTGTTTGCTTAAATCGGTATGCGGCGGCTCGGCTTCGAGAATTATAGACTTGCCGCGCTTTTTAAGCTCTGCAAGGAACTTTGTGCCGATACCGTTTGAACGGCAGTTTTTATCGACCGCAAGGTGCTCTAAAAAAATAAAATCCGCATATTCCCAAAACGCCGAAAAGCCGACTTGTACGCCGTTTTCAATCAGCAAAACAAGGTGAAATTCGGAAAAATCGAAGCAGCGCAGCTCATCACACTCATCGCGCCGTTCCTCGTAAGGAAAAGCCGCCTCCATCCTTTTGCGGACGGAGGCGTACTCATTTTTATTAAGCTCTTTTAAAATCATTTCAGCTGTGTTCCCGCGGGTACGCAATCGGCAACAAAAACTACCTGGCAGCCGCAGGCGCCGTTTGTAGCGGCAAGCAGCATACCGTCGCTCTGCACGCCCGAAAAACGCGCAGGCTCAAGGTTGGCAATAACAATGATTTTTTTGCCGACAAGCTGCTCGCAGGTGTATTCGCTCTTTATAGAGGAAACAATGGTGCGGTTTTCGCCGCTGCCGTCATTGAGTGTGAGCTTCAGGCAGCTGTGCGATTTTCTTATTTCCTGAGCCTTGAGGATCTCGCATACTCTTAAATCAAGCTTTGCAAAATCGTCGATGGTAACGGTGTTTTGCTTGAACGGGACGAAAGCATCGGCTTCGCCGTAAATGTGCTTGTCCTCATTTTCGACCGCTTCTTCCGCTACGGGAGCTTTTGCTTCATCCTCGGTCTTGGGGTATGAGAAATCAAGCAGACCTACATACTTCTGCGGGTCTATCGCATACAGGAACAGATAAAGGCGGGGACCCTTTTCCTTGTCGATAAGCAGTCTGTAAACATTCTTGAAGAATGTGCCCTGCAAAGCCTTGAGAGCCTTTTCGTCAAGCTCGCCGCCGTCAACCTCTTTCGGTATGGCGTAAAGCTTCTGGTTAAGCTCGTCAAGCGTGTAGCCGCCTTTTGAAAGATACTCAAACAGAGCCTTGACTTCCGCTTTCTGATTTTCTGTAAGCTCCTCGTAAACATCCCAGTTGCGAAGCGTGCGCAGCTTGTTCACCTGCTCGGGAGCGCAGTTTTCAAGCCAGTATTTTGCTCTGTCGAGCCTGTCCTTAAACTGCTCGTATTTATACGGAGTACCGATTTTTTCAAATACGGTTTCAAGCATGGGAACATTGAAATCCACCACGCTGCCGAGCTGAACGAGCAGGCTCATGGGAACGGTGTCAAGCACTCTGTCGCCGACGGAGGTGTTGTACATAATATCCTGCATAGCGCCGGTGGCGGTGCCGTCTTTTATGGCATTATACATTTTGTCGAACTCAAAATACTGCCTGAGAATGCCGTCGTCGAAGCAGAAATCAAACGCTTTAAGCGGCTCGGTCTTTGAATAGAGCCACAGAATTACCTCCGGCTCATAGATTTTAAGAAGCGTGTCGGGCGTAAGGTTAAGTCCAGATGAACCGGACATTTTGCCCGTTGTGCCCTTGATGCCTATAAATTCGTAGCCCTGGAAAATGGGAGGCTCGTAATTGAAGATTTTTCTTGCAATATCCTTACTGGTGTCATAGCTGCCGTGGGGTGAGGCGTGGTCCTTTCCGCCGGGCTCAAAGTCAACGCCCTCATACATCCAGCGCATGGGCCAGTCGATTTTCCACGCAAGCTTGCAGTTGGTGTCCTTGGTGAAATCAAATGTACCCTTGTGACCGCAGGCACATTCATACTCGGCAGCGGTGCAGTCGCCGTTGAGCGAAACGATTTTGGTGGTATCTCTGCCGCATTCCGGGCAGTAGATGCTTACGGGGTAGTAATTGTCGCGTTCACCCTCGGCTGCCGCCTGCGTGCGGTGGCTGTCAAGAATGTCGAAAATCTCGCCGCGCTTTTTGAGTGCTTCGAGAATATACTCGGTGTACTTGCCGCTGCGGTACATATCCGCCTGGTAGCGGTAGTCCATATCAATACCGAATTTAACGATTGAGTCCATAAACTCTTTCTCAAAGTATTCGGCATAGGTTTTCGCATCCGAATCCTTAAAAGGATTGCGTACATCAACATAGGGGCAGCCGATGAATTTTTCCATATCGTCATCAACGGCGGCAACATTTACGGGCACCTTTCTCATACGGTCAAATTCATCCCACGAGAAAAGCAGCTTTGCCTTTTTGCCCTTTTTGCGCAGAGCGCGTACCACGAAATAGCTTGTGGCTATATCGCGGAAATTGCCTATGTGTATGGAGCCCGAGGGGCTGATGCCTGCGGCGCAGACATACTCCGCCTTGTCGGGATTCCTTTTGATGATTCTGTCGGCTATTTCTTCTGACCAATGCATAAAAATCACTCTCATTTCAAGATAGGGCATATACGCCTATTATTACGAAAATGTATTTTACATTATAAAAGAAAATATGTCAAGCGTGCATATTCGTCTTGCACCTTGTTGAAGTATGTGATATATTAAAAGGAAAGAGGGTGAAATTATGCTTGAACGCAAAAATTATTTTCACAATAAGCAAATAGACCTTGAGGGCAAAATAGTCAACGGGCAGGGCAGGGGCAGAGTGAGCACCATGCGCTACGGGCTTTTCCCCATGAGCTACAACGGCTGCGAGATGATAGCACTCTACAATATGCTTTTATTAAAAGGCTACAAGGATGCAAATCTTCCCGAGATATGCCTTGAAATGTACCCGAAGGCGTGGGCGCTGTGGGGCATATTCGGCTCAAATGTCTATGTGCTTGACCATTACTTCAAGCCGCGCAATATACCCTGCACCAAAACGCTTTCGCGCGATAAGTTCTTTGAAACGCTCAAAAAAGACAGGGTAGGCGTTATTTCATTCTGGAACGCGCACCATCCTTTTGACGGTATTCACACCGTCTGTGTGGAGTACACCGGCGACGGCTACCGCGTTTACAACCGCTACAACAGCAAGCGTTACCCCTACGAGTACAAAACCGTTGATGAAGTGGTTGACAAGCCGCGATTTATGTGCGGTTATACAATCCCCGATTATGTTCCCGAAAATTAAAGTGAAAAGGTGATAAAAATGGCAGAAAACAAAGATTTTAAAGTTGAAATTATCAAATATCCCACAGATGAGGACTGGATGCTCTGCAAGCTTTGCACTCTCAACACAATCGGCAAAACAAGCACAAAGCTCCCCACGGATGAATGGAAAAAGAAACTGCTGCTCTCCGAGCACAGTCCCATAAGAACGCTCAATTTCTGCATTAAAATGGAGCTGCCCTACTATGTTTCGGTGCATTTCTGCCGTCACTTTATAGGTGTTACGCATTTTGTGCAGAGCCAGCGCAACGACAGGCAGGATAATTATGACAGAACCGCCGCTCCGCAGAATTCGCCCGTTTCGCACATGATGTACATAAACGCGCAGGAGCTTATGTTTATGGCGCGCCGCAGACTTTGCTCGCAGGCAGACCCCTTTACAAGAGCCGTTATGACCGAAATCAAAAATCAGGTCGAAGCGCTTTGCCCCGAATTTGAGGGCGCGCTTGAGCCCATGTGCTCATACCGCGGCGGCAGATGCACCGAATTCAACTGCTGCGGACTTAATGAAAAATATAAAGCGTAAGGAGCTGTGCTTATGAATAAAAAACCTACCGTTACCGCACACACAGGCAGCTGCGGCACCGAGGACAATTCAATGGCAAGCATTGAAAAAGCGGTCGAGGTCGGCGCCGATATACTTGAATTTGACCTGCGCTTTACTGCGGCGGGCAAGCCCGTACTTACCCACAACCTGCCCGCAACGGACGACTGCGTAAGTGTTGATGAGGTTTTCGCTTACCTTGCGGATAAGGATATAAGGGTAAATATAGATGCCAAGGAAACCACCCATTTTGATGCGGTTGAGGCGCTTATTAACAAATACGGTATGCGCGAGCGCTGCTTTTTTACCGGTATAACCGAGGATTTTGTTGCCCCGCTCAACGAGCAGTTCCCCACCGCGGTTTATTACCTCAATGTCATTATTCCGCCCGTTATCGGGGAATTTAAGGCTTACATAACCTCGCTTGTCAAAAAAGTCAAGGACTGCGGCGCCATAGGACTTAACTGCAACTATCTTACACTTACAAAAAAGGTGACCGATGCCGTTCATGAAGCGGGGCTTGAGGTTTCCGCGTGGACTGCAAATGATGAAGCCGTAATCGAAAAGCTCATAAAAATGGGCGTGGATAACATCACATCGTGCAATCCCGATAAAGCACTGGCTTTGGTAAACAAATAAGTGAATTGAAGGATCAGAATTGAAATGTAACCGATCGGCTGCATAATTCAATTCTGATTTTTTATTTGCATACAAATTATATTACATCTGTCGTATGCTTTTATGCATTTTTGTTGAATATATGCACAAATTGCAGCTGAAAATGCAAAAAATAAAAAGTATTTTGCATAAAATACATAATTTTGTGAATAAAATTGCATAAAATGCTTGACATTATTCAACAACCGGCATATAATCAAGCCATAATTTTTTAAAGGAGCATATTTATTATGAACAAAGCAGATATCAAAAAAGTAGTACTCGCATATTCGGGCGGTCTTGATACATCCATTATCATCCCGTGGCTTAAAGAAAATTACAATAACTGTGAGGTTATCGCGGTTTCCGGCAATGTCGGCCAGGCCGATGAGCTTGAAGGACTTGAAGAAAAGGCAATAAAGACGGGCGCATCAAAGCTCTATGTGCTTGACCTTACCGAAGAATATGTCGATGATTACATTATCCCCACCATGAAGGCGGGCGCAGTTTACGAGGAGTATCTTCTCGGCACAAGCACCGCGCGTCCCTGCATTGCAAAAGGTCTTGTTGAAATCGCCATTAAAGAGGGCGCAGATGCTATATGCCACGGCTGCACCGGCAAGGGCAACGACCAGGTCCGTTTCGAGCTCGGCATAAAGCACTTTGCACCCAATATGCCCATCATCGCTCCCTGGCGTGAGTGGGATATAAAATCGCGTGAAGAAGAAATCGACTATGCCGAAGCACACGATATTCCGCTTAAAATTAACAGAGAAACCAACTATTCCAAGGACAAAAACCTCTGGCACCTTTCACACGAGGGTCTTGACCTTGAAGATACCGGCAACGAGCCGCTTTACGAGAAAAAGGGCTTCCTTGAAATGGGCGTTTCACCCATTGATGCTCCCGATGAGCCCACCTACATCACTCTTGATTTCGTTCAGGGCGCTCCCGTTGCTCTCAACGGCGAAAAGATGACCGCAAAGAACATCATCTTAAAGCTCAATGAGCTCGGCGGCGCAAACGGCATCGGCATTATAGATATCGTCGAAAACAGACTTGTCGGTATGAAATGCCGCGGCGTTTACGAGACCCCCGGCGGAACGATTCTTTACAAGGCTCACGAATACCTTGAAAGCGTATGCCTTGACAAGTACACGCTTCACGAGAAACAGAAGCTTTCCATCACCTTTGCCGAGGTGGTTTACAACGGTCAGTGGTTCACTCCGCTGCGTGAGGCTCTTTCCGCATTCGTTGACAAAACTCAGGAAAAGGTCACCGGTTCCGTTAAGCTAAAACTCTACAAGGGCAACATCATCAAAGCGGGCGTATGGAGCGACTACTCACTTTACAGCGAAGAAATCGCAACATTCGGCGAAAGCGACTACGACCAGAAGGACAGCGCAGGCTTCATCAACCTGTTCGGTCTTCCCATTAAGGTTCAGGCTATGGTCGACGCCAAAAACGAAAAATAATTACGGGGTGTAAAAATGGCAAAAATGTGGGCAGGCAGAACCGATGGCAATACAAGCGAAATCGCCGATGCCTTCAACTCATCCATCGCTTTTGATTCGAGAATGTATGAGCAGGATATAAAGGGCAGTATTATTCATGCCGCCATGCTTGCTCATAAGGGAATAATCACGGAAAATGACCGTGATATTCTGGCGTGCGGCCTTGAAAGCATTCTCGAGGATCTTAAATGCGGCGCGCTCGCTATTGACGGAACGTGTGAAGATATTCATATGTTTGTTGAGCAGGTGCTCACCGAGCGCGTCGGAGAGGTCGGCAAAAAGCTGCATACCGCGCGCAGCAGAAATGACCAGGTCGCACTTGACCTGCGCCTTTACCTGCGCGACGAAATCGACTGCATTACCGAAAAAACCAAAAATCTGCTTGCCGCCGTTACCGAAAAGGCTGAACAGTATGCCGACACCATTATGCCCGGCTACACCCATTTGCAGCGCGCACAGCCCGTTACCTTCGGGCATCACCTTATGGCGTATGCCATGATGCTTCTGCGCGACTGCGACCGACTTGCGGATTGCCGCAAAAGGCTGAATATAAGCCCCATAGGCAGTTGTGCGCTCGCAGGCACCACCTACGATACAGACCGTTACTTTGAAGCCGAAAATCTCGGCTTTGACGGAATTTGTCTTAACTCAATGGACGGTGTTTCCGACAGGGATTTCTGCGTTGAGTTTATGAGTGCCGCCTCGCTTCTTATGGCGCATCTTTCAAGATTTTCGGAGGAAATAGTGCTCTGGTCGAGCTGGGAGTTCAAGTTTATTGAGCTTTCCGATGCATTTACCACCGGTTCCTCCATAATGCCGCAGAAAAAGAATCCCGATATGGCGGAGCTTGTGCGCGGCAAAACGGGCAGGGTTTACGGCGACCTCGTTACTCTGCTTACTGTCCTTAAAGGTCTGCCGCTTGCATACAATAAAGATATGCAGGAGGATAAGGAGTGCGTTTTTGACGCCTGCGATACGGTGAAAATGTGCCTTGATGTGTTCTGCGGTATGATTTCCACTATGGGCGTTTGCACGGATAATATGAAAAAAGCCGCCCAGAAGGGCTTTATAAACGCTACCGACCTTGCGGATTACCTTGTAGGTAAGGGTATGCCGTTCAGAAGCGCTTATAAAATTTCGGGCGGAATAGTGGCAGAGTGTATAGCGTGCGGCAAGGTGCTTGAAACTCTGACTATTGAGGAATATAAAAAGCACAGCGATTTGTTCGGTGACGATGTGTATGAAGCCGTCAACCTTGAAAACTGCGTTAAAAAACGCATCAGTGCGGGCGGTACATCCGTGGAGTCTGTACTGAAGCAGATCGAGTATGTTAAGGGGTTTTTAAAATGATTTGCGAAAGTCTTAAAAACAGAAGTGTATTGAGTATTCTTGAGCTTACGCCCGAGGAAATCGAGTTTTTACTTGATTTTGCGGCGGAACTGAAGGCGAAGAAAAAGCAGGGCATACCGCACCGTCTTTGCGAGGGCAAAAATATCGCCCTTATCTTTGAAAAAACAAGCACAAGAACACGCTGCTCATTTGAGGTGGCGGCGGCTGACCTCGGTATGCACCCGGTTTACCTTGACCCGAGCGGCTCACAGATAGGTAAAAAGGAAAGCATTCCCGATACTGCGCGCGTGCTCGGCAGAATGTTTGACGGCATCGAGTACCGCGGCTTCGGTCAGGAAATAGTACAGGAGCTTGCGAAGTATGCGGGCGTGCCCGTGTGGAACGGTCTTACAAATGAATCGCACCCCACACAGATACTTGCCGATTTCCTTACGGTGCGCGAGCATTTCGGCTCACTTAAAGGTAAAAAATTCGTCTATATGGGCGATGCGCGTTACAATATGGGTAATTCACTTATGGTCGGCTGCGCAAAAATGGGTATGCACTTCGTAGCCTGCGCTCCGAAAAAGTATTTTCCCGATGCAAAGCTCATAGCAAAATGTGAGGAAATTGCCGCCGGAACCGGTGCAACGCTTGAATTTTGCGAGGATGCACTCGCCGCAACGAAAAACGCCGATGTAATTTACACGGATGTGTGGGTCAGTATGGGTGAGCCCGATGAAGTCTGGGCGGAGCGCATTAAAGACCTTACCCCGTACAGAGTAACGGCGGAGCTTATGAAAAACGCAGGCGAACAGTGCCGCTTTATGCACTGCCTGCCCGCATTCCACGATTTGAAAACCACGGTCGGCAAGCAGATTTACGACAAATTCGGAATAGATTGTATGGAAGTGACCGATGAGGTGTTTGAAAGTGCGGCATCAATAGTCTTTGACGAAGCCGAAAACAGAATGCACACCATAAAGGCACTTATGGCGGCAACGCTTGCATAAAGCCGCACGCAGCGCTGAATATAAATAGTGAAACGGCAGTGACGAAAAATCGTTACTGCCGTTTTTAAAATAACAGGGTTATTGTTTGTCTTTCTTTTCCTTATCCTTTTTGGCGAGGTCATTTGTGTTCATGGAATCACGGAAAACCACGAAGCGGTCAAACAGAAATTCGGTTACGAAATTCGCGCCCATAGTGACTATTTCAACTATGTATTCGTTTACACCCGCATTTGCCGCAAGGCTGCCGAGGTATGTTGAAAGCGGAGTGAATACAGCATAATACGCCGCGACCTTGAGCATGGCAACGGGAACATTGTTTGCGGACTTAAATGTAAACTTGCGGTTAAAGGTGAAATTCCACAGTACCGAAAGAATAAGTGAGGGCAGGTAGCACGCCCAATAGGGGAGCTCGGTGCCGAAAAGCTTTGGCGGCAGCTCGGTCAAAGCGGTGAATGAGCCGATTTGAATAAGACCTGCCGAAGCCGAGAACAATGCGAACTTAACTGCCTGAATTATATTATCTTTTTTGCTGAGTTTTTCTTCCATTTCTTACACTCCAATGTTATATTGCCATGGCGACGTCGTAGGCGCGCCATATAACCGAGCGCAGATTTCCTATTGCAAGGCAGTCACCAACGAGGTAAACATTCTTGCCGCCGTCTTTTACGAGCGGATTGGGCTTGTAGCCCATGCAGCTTATAACGGAATCGCAGGGAATCTCAAAGTTCTTGCCGTCCTTGC
Source organism: Acutalibacteraceae bacterium (assembly GCA_045616765.1). GTDB lineage: Bacteria > Bacillota > Clostridia > Oscillospirales > Acutalibacteraceae > DTU089. Next base: position 17,377 of record JAZLHL010000023.1, on the reverse strand, counting down.
CTGCGCAGACGATTGCGCCGTCCTTGACCTCTTTAAGTGCGGTTTCAAGGTAAACCGGAACTTTGTTGAGAGCGAACCACTCTCTGAGGTACGAGGAGTTTGCAAGGCAAACGCCCTTCTGCGCTACAAGGTCATCCTTCATTTCAACAATGAGAGGCTTTTTGCCCTGCAGAGCGATTTCGTAAGCGATTTCGCAGCCGGTGAGTCCGCCGCCGATGATGGCAACCGTTTCACCCACGGTCTTGGTGCCGTTAAGGAATTCGCAGCCCTCTACGGTCTTTTCAAAGCCGGGAAGCTTGCCGGTGAGATTTACAGCCTTGGAGCCGGTTGCAACGATCACGGGAGCATCGCCGAATGCGGCAATATCCTTGACTTCATCATTAAAGTGTATTTCAATGCCGAGCAGCTCCATCTGGCGACGGTACCATTTAAGCAGGTCGCGAAGCTTGCCCTTGTAGCTTTCTGCGCTGGCGGGGATGAATGTGCCGCCGAGAACATCGCTCTTTTCGTGGATAACGGGGTTGTGGCCGCGCAGTTTGAGAACTCTTGCGGCTTCCATACCGCCTATGCCGCCGCCGATGATGTGAACGGTCTTGGGCGAGGTGGTCTTAACGATTTTATGCTTTTTCCACTGCATCATTTCGGCATTTACGGCGCAGCGGGCAAGGTGTGTGCTGTCGCCGAGATCCTGGTCGTTGGGAACGCCTTTGTAGTGGCACATATTGAAGCAGCCGTTGTGGCAGAGAATGCAGGGACGAATATCCTCTTCATTATCATTCATAAGCTTTGTTACCCACTCGGTATCCGCAAGGAACGGGCGGGCGAAGCCTGCGCCGTCGAGCTTGCCTGCGGCTATGGAGTCGGCGGCAACTCTCGGGTCAAGTCTGCCTGCGCAGACAACGGGCTTGTCTGTGAAATTCTTTATATGCTCAACATCGGCGAGGTTGCAGTTTTCGGGCATATAAACGGGGGGATGTGCCCAGTACCACGCATCGTAGGTGCCGTTGTCGCAGTTGAACATATCGTAGCCGGCATCGGAAAGGTATTTGATAGCCTTTTCGCTTTCTTCCATATCTCTGCCGACTTCAACATAATCTTCGCCCGGAAGAGCGCCCTGACGGCAGCCCTTTGTTTTGGAAAGAACACTGTAACGGAGCGAAACGGGGAAATCCTGACCGCATTCTTTTTTGATTGCCTTGACAATGTCAACGGCAAAGCGGTAGCGGTTTTCAAATGAGCCGCCGTATTCATCGGTGCGCTTGTTAACATATTTAAGCGTGAACTGGTCAAGCAGATAGCCTTCGTGAACGGCGTGAACCTCAACGCCGTCAACGCCGGCTTCTTTGAGTTTTCTTGCGCTTACGGCAAAGGCTTCAACAAAGCGGTCAATTTCCTTTTTGGTCATTTCGCGTGAGGGGAGCTTGTCGGACCAGCGGTTCTGTGCAGGTGAGGCGGAAGCCGTGATTTTGTCAAGATTCATAATGGGTTTACTGAGAACATTCACAACGGGAGTGTTGTAGAGCATTTCCATCATGCTGCTGACGGTGAACGATCTGCCGAAGCCCGCGGTGAGCTGAACAAAGAGTTTTGCGCCGGTCTTATGGAATTCGGGCATCCATTTGGCAAGGTCCTTATACATTTTGTTGTTTTTGTCGAGCCACTGACCGAGCATGGGGTTGTAAACGGGCTGGCAGCCGGGTAAAACAAGACCGCAGTTGTTTTTGGCAACATCAAGAATGAACTTCGCGCCATCCTTGTCAAAATGGTTTACTTCCATCCAACCGAAAAGGTCGGTGCCGCCCATACTTGTGAGCACTATGCGGTTTTTGATTTCGCAGTTGCCGATTTTCCACGGTGTGAACAAGGGCTGTAATTTCTGATCCATGAATTTCCCTCCGATAATATTGTTAATTGTAAAACAATCCGAAATTATTATATAACTATTATTAAATACCGTCAAGCATTTTTGCAATCAGTTTTTTTTCGTGAGATGTTGAAAATTTGAAAAATATATGTTATATTGTATCAAAACTGATTCGGAGATAATAATGGATACTTTTGATGAAGCGCTGCTTTTCGCCACAGAAAAGCACAGCGGGCAAACAAGGCGCGAAAATAATGCGCCGTATATAGTGCATCCCTTAGAGGCGGCGGTCATAGTTTCAACAATGAGCGGTGACCGCGAACTGCTTGCCGCGGCTCTGCTGCATGATGTTATAGAGGATGCCGGTGTTACCGCAGACGAGCTTCGTGAGCGTTTCGGTGAGCGGGTGACCGAATTGGTGCTTTCCGAAACAGAAGATAAGCGCGTTGAGCGTCCGCCGACGGAAACCTGGCAGGTACGCAAAACCGAGTCGCTTGAGGTGCTTAGAATTACTGAAGATATTGCGGTCAAAATGCTCTGGATGGGCGACAAACTTTCAAATATGCGTTCGTTTTACAGGCTTTACCTTGAAAAAGGCAATGACCTGTGGCAGGGCTTCCATCAGAAGGACCCGAAAATCCAGGCGTGGTACTACCGTACCGTTGCCGAATACCTCGCAGATTTAAAAGGCTATGCGGTTTATAAAGAATATGTTTATCTTGTAAACAGGATTTTTGAAAATGTTTAAAGGAGATGTGCTATTATGGAAATAATCACTGAAAAGAACGGTACCGCGTTGAAAGTTCTTGTTGCCGGCAGGTTGGACACCTCCACTGCTCCGCAGCTTGAGACCGAACTTAAAAATCATTATGACGGTATTACAGAACTCAATCTTGACTTTGAAAAGCTTGAGTATATTTCTTCGGCAGGGCTTCGCGTGTTGCTTACCGCTCAAAAAACAATGAACGCCAAAGGCGCAATGACGATTTGCAATGTGAACTCCGATATTATGGAGGTCTTTGATATTACCGGGTTCGGCGATATACTTACAATAGTATAAAAATCGGGTCTGCGCGAATGTGGCAGACCCGATTTTTATATGCAAAATGCGGCGTAAAGCGGAACGGTTTTAATGCCGTTCTCAAAGCCGAAATTCTTTGCTGAAATTTTTATTGCCTAAGCGGGTTTATAGGCAGTCATATAAGTATTCAGACTTTTTGCCTTGGTGTTATCGGCTGATTTTACCTCAATGGGTATAATATCGCCGCCACGCAGAATGATGAAATCAATTTCCGCACTGCGCTCCGATTCCCAATAATATGCGGTATATCCGTTTGCGGTTAACTGCATATTTACATAGTTTTCGGTCATACCGCCTTTAAAATCATTGAGTTCGGGCACCATATACAGAATATCATCGGCAAGCAGCTCTTTTTAGCACAAAGCAATCCCATATCGGAAATATAGACTTTGAATGAATCTGTATCGCGGTAATTGTTCAACGGCTTCGGTATGTTTATAATATTATTGTTTTTCTCTTACTGCCGAGTAAACCACATCCACATTTTTCTTGAATGCGCCGTTTTCGATTTTCGGCAGCCAAGATTCACCGGTTTTGGTATTTTCTTTGAACTCTTTTTCATCAAGCTCAACATCTATCTGTGCCGTGCCCTCAATATAGTCGCCGGATTTGAACGCCATATTGAAGAAAGCGTGGTGCCCTATCTCCTTTACCGAGGCAGGCACATACATATATGCAATGCCTCTGTCGTATGTAAAGGCATCGGAGCCGATAAATTCAAGCCCGTCGGGCAGAGAGCGAACCGCATTAAGCTTACCGGCTTTTGCGAGTACGGTATCGGTCACGGGCTTTTCGGAGGTATAGGAATAAATCTCCTTAAGCTTTTCGGCTTTGAAAAATCCGAGAGTACCGATGCTTTTCACGCCAACGGGAATATAAATTTCCGTTATGGGAGAGTATGCAAATGCAAGCTTGCCTATTTCGGTCACGGATGAGGGAAGCACATAAATACCGGCGGCGTTTTTATAATCCTCTGCAAATTTCGCAAAGTCCTCAACGGCGGTAAGCGTCACAAATTTCCGAATAGCCGTGTCTTCTTTGAGTGCGTCAACATCTTCGCCCTTTGCGAGCGTGTCGGCAATAAGTGAAACGGCATTGTGAAAATCGTCGTTTGTAATGCTGCCGTCCTCGGGCAGGGTAAAGCCGTAACCGGCTTCGCGCATAAGGTAAATATCGTGTGCACTCGGGTAGCAGATGACCGTGGTAAGTGCCTTATCATACAGCACGCCGTTTACATCGCAGTAACAGGGGTTATCGTCATCCACAAAGATGTTTTCAAGATTTTTGCAGCTGTAAAAGCTTTTGCCGTCTATTTTTTCAACATCCTTACCGATGTTTATTGTAACGATCTTTTCATCGCAGTTGAACGCGTATTCGTGAATTTCGGTGTAAGGCTTTGAGATGTCACCGTCAACAAAATCAACGCTTACCTCTGTGACCTGACCGGGATTTGAATACTTAATAAATTCATATCCGCTGTCAATTTCGGCATACTTGAATTCATCGTTGCTTACTGCGCGTATGCTGAAAAATATGGAAAGACTTATGGCGAAAATAAGGAATACTATTATAAGCACCTTTACCCGCGGCTTGACGCTTTTGTCGACAATCTTCGGTGCCTGCAAGCCTTCGATACGGTAAGTCCATATTTCGTCTTCGGGTATATCGAGCACCTCATCGGCAAGCTCGGCTTCAAGCATAAGGTCGCGTTTGGGTTTCTTACTCATTTACAGCCACCTCCTCACTTTCGGCAGCGGCTTTTTCGGCAGCTGCAGTAACCTCCTCGCGCCGTTTAAGCACCTGAATTACCTTGCGCTGCTTTTTGTCGTCATAATCCCAGAATAAGTAGGGGATAGTCATAAGCAAATAACCCACAATATCAATGATTATGGGAACAACTATTATTTTTATTCTCGACTCGTCAATGAACAGCACATCCCAGTTGCTGTTAAAGCCGAATTTCAAAAGCAGCAGGGGGATTATAAGCCCCACAAAGTTTGTAATGGGACCCGTAAACCAGCTGAACACACCCGAAAAGCTTTCAAGCCTTTCGCCGGAAAGGTACATCTGGTAATCGCCTATCTGCACCTGCATATCGCTGTTTATGGATTTCGGTACAGTGGAGCAGACCTGTTCAAACATAAGTGCGATTATACTCAAAGTACCGCAGAGCATAAGGTTATCGCCTAAGAATATATAGCACAGCACTATAATAATATTGGTTATCGCCCTCACGAGCTGGTAGAATATCATTATCTGCTTATATGAGAAATGCTTGCGGAAATACGGCGTAAAGAAATCGGGCGGTGTGCCGCAGAACGAAACGAGTGTTACTATAAGGCTGTAAATAAGTCCGCTCATTCGGAATGTGTAAAGGTAAAGTATGGTGGTGAATGCAAGCATACCGTTGCCGAGCGAGTCGAGCAGGCTGACTATGGTATTTATCCACCTGTATTTATTATACATTACGCCGGTCATACCGTCCCAGAAGCTGATATTGACCTTTCTGTTAAGCGGCGGCTGGGGTATTCTTTCTTTAACGCGGCGCGCAAGCACAAGCGTTAATGAAGCGAATGCAAGGAATGTAAACGGAATAACATATTTGAACACGGCAATATCCGCCCATTCATCCTTGCAGAAGCCTATGAATACGGGTATAAGTATATCCACGATATTCCACGCAAAGTGCGAAAGCTTTATGGGGAATGTTCTTACCCAGATTCTTTCCTTGGGGTCGGGGCTTATATTCTGCGCGCAGGTTTCGAGCTGATTGTTGAATGAGTAAACATTATAAATGCCGAAAAGCAAATTTGCCGCCCAAACGCGTGTGGTAACATCGCCTATGGTGTTGTAGAGCGGCAGCCAGCCTATAACGAAGACCATAACGGTTTTAGGCAGAAAATCGCAGTAAAGAGCATATTTGTATCTGCCGAATTTCGGTATGAGCTTTTTGCGCCAGAAAATATTGCGCGAGCCGCCGTAGCCTTGGCAGAGAATATATGTGCCGAGTATTTTTACGGCTGAAGCTGCGCTGATGCCGTCAAGCGAGTTGAGGTAGCGCACAAGCGTATTCGTTGCGTGCAGATACGGCGAAAAATCGAAAAGAATAAGGAACAGACCGACTATAATCATACCGAAATACATTCCGTAGAATTTTCTTTCGGTCTTCTTCGGAAGAAAGCCGAGGTTGTCGTTGATAACCCAGCCTATCATACTGAAAAGGTAGCTCAGCGGCATATTGATAACATTGATAATGGCAAAAGAAAGGTAGGGCAGCTTGTAGTGGTACATCATAAGGTAGCAGCCCGCCGCGAACGATATGAACTTGGAGATAATCATTGATGAAGAATAGTTCGCGCCTATGCCTACGGTAATATCGAGGTATTCTCTGTAAGAAACGAATTTACCCTCGGGCGGCTGCTTCCAATGAGCCTTGACCTGACCTAATCCGTTTTTGACCTTTGAAAAATCCGGTTTGATAAGTATTCCCCCTCTCATGTTTCACAAAATCAGTATAAGTGAATAGAATAATTAAGTCAATACAATAAATTTTATTAAAATTTAATAATTTTACTGTATTTTGCAGCGGAGAAAAAACCGCCGAAAAAGGAAAACATTTTCCTCTTTCGGCGGTGTACTTTTTAATAATATTGGGTTATTTATGATCTCTGTAATACTGCGTGTGTGTCTTCGGGTGGGGGTTGTTCTGCCAAAGCTCCTCGGCAACGGGCTTCCACGCCTTGCTGAAATCGTAGCATTTCGCACAGAGCTCGTCCACCGATTCGCGTGAAACGAGGTCGGTGCTCTTTGCGCCCGTCTGCTTTACCATATTGCGCAGGATATCGGGGTTTTCAAGCATCGGGCAGGGCATAAGGTGGTTGTCGTTAAACGGCTGACCCTTGCGGTACGCCATAAACAGCGGTTTTCTGAGTGCATCGAGCAGAGTGTCGGTCTTTATATTTGAGTCACTGTAATGAACGAATACGCACGGCTCGATATCGCCGTTTGAGTTTATGTGGAAGTAATTTCTGCCGCCTGCTATGCAGCCGCCTACATATTCGCCGTCATCCTGAAAGTCGAATACGAAAATCGGCTTGCCGGTGTGGCTGTTACGCATCTTTTTGAGCCAGTAGTACATATATTGGCGCTGCGTGGGTGTGGGGATAAGCTCCTTTGCCGCATTATGGCCTATGGGCATAAAGTTAAAGTAAAATGCAAACTTTGCACCTAACCCCACCATTTTATCAATAAACTCATCGCTCGTGACGGTTTCAACATTCTTTGAGGTGTAGCAGACCGACAGACCGTAAAGTATTCTTTCGCGTTTTAAAAGCTCCATAGCCTTGATCGTTCTGCCGTAAGCGCCTTCACCGCGGCGGTAGTCGTTGCTTTCCTCGCTGCCCTCAATGGAAAGGGCGGGCACTATGTTGCCGCAGCGTCTTATATCCGCACAGAGCTTTTCATCAATAAGCGTGGCGTTTGTATATACAAGGAATGTACATTCGGGGTTTTCGGAAGCGAGTGTAACAATATCGTTTTTACGAATAAGCGGCTCGCCGCCCGTGAGCATATAAAAATGCGTGCCGAGTTCGCGCCCCTGCCTTACAATGCTGCGCATATCATCAAGCGAAAGCTGCAGCTCATGACCGTACTCCGCCGCCCAGCAGCCTTTGCATTTAAGGTTGCAGGCACTTGTGGGGTCAAAAAGGATTATCCACGGAATGTTGCAGTTGTATTGGTCGCGCTTGGCGCGAACGGTTTTGGTGCCGTAGTAGCCTGCGTGCACACCGAGTGAAAGTAAGAGCGATTTTACAAGCTTGCGGTCAACATCTTTTAATATGGAATTTGCAAGCCGCATATAAACATTTTCGGGGTCGTTCACGCCGTTTCTCATTCTGTCAAAATTTTTCGCAGGAAACATTTTAAAATGCTTTTCGGCGACATCGAGAATGAACGACAGGCTTTTTACAGGGTCTTTGTCGACTTTATTCAGCACAACGGTAAGAGCCTTGTCTGCCGCGAAATGAACGAATGAATGTTCCAAAAAACGCCCCCCTTTCAAAAACATATAGAAAAGTATAACATATCGGAATTGTTTTGTAAACTTAAAAAACCTTTATTTTTCATACAAAAAATTATTGGATGTATAAGGTATTTTATTCACAAGTTATATTTATTGACATTTTATTGCAATTGGTTCATAATGTTTTCATCAATATTATGAGGTGATGTTATGAGTAGATCCGGTAAACCACTTGCCGAAAACAAGCTCAGCGGCAGGATCTGGTTTAACCTCTGCCTGTTCGGCTTTACAGGGCAGGTGGCGTGGAACCTTGAGAATATGTATTTTAATACATTTATGTATAATACGGTTTACGAGGGCGGCGCCGCAACCGGCACGCTGCCGTCTATGACGGCTATTCGCCTTATGGTTGCATTAAGCGCGGTCACGGCTGTTGTTACCACATTCATTATGGGCAACCTTTCCGATAAAATGAATAAGCGCAAGCTGTTCATCTCGGCAGGTTACCTGATTTGGGGCGTTGTTACGGCGGCTTTCGGTTTCATTACCAAAGAGAATATTGCCGGCATTTTCGGCATAACCGAAGCTGCAAAGGTGGTTACCGCCACCGCACTCACCATTGTTGTTATGGACTGTGTTATGACATTTGTCGGCTCCACCTCGAATGATTCGGCGTTCAACGCGTGGGTCACGGATATCACCACCACCAAAAACCGTGCGACCGCTGAAAGTGTGCTTGCGATTTTACCCATAGTGGCAACTGTTATAGTTGTGGTGCTCGGCGGTATGATCGAAGCGATCGGCGGCTATGCAAACTTTTTCTTTGCAATCGGCGGCTTCGTTATTCTGTGCGGTATAATCGGTCTGTTTTCGCTCAAGGATTCAAGAAACGGCGAAAAGAAGCAGGATTCAAACTACTGGGCTGACCTGATTTACGGCTTCAAGCCGTCTGTGATCAAAGCAAACAGCAAGCTCTACATAGCACTTGTTGCGGTCGGGATTTATTCAATAGCTGTGCAGGTGTTCTTCCCCTATCTTCTCATATACCTCGACCACGGTCTCGGTCTTAAAATAGAAGATTTACTCGGTTATCTCTCTCCCACCGTTATCGGTATTGCCGTTGTAGCCGTTATCGGTCTGGTTGCGGGAATTATCGCTATGGGTAAGCTCATAGATAAAATCGGCAAAAATGTTATGATTTTCGTTGCCGCGGTGCTTTTCGTGGTAGGTCTTGTGCTCGCTTCGTTTATGCACACACTCGGCTCATTCGTGCTTGCGGCGCTGCCGCTGCTTGCGGGCTACGGGCTTATGGGTATTATGCTCAATGCCACCGTGCGTGACTACACTCCCGATGACAAGGTCGGTCTTTTCCAGGGCATAAGAATGATATTCTTCGTGCTGCTGCCTATGGTAATAGGCCCCACAATAGGCGACCTCGCGTGCAGACTTGCCGCTTCGGGCACCTATGTTGATGAAACGGGTATCGTAAATTATGAGCCTTGCGGTGAAATGTTCCTTGCGGCAGGTATTGTGGGCGTGCTTGTGTTCATACCGCTTATAATACTTCGCAAAAAAGGAATCGATAAAAAGGATGCTGAATAATCATGAAAACTCTGTTGCTTTCATCACTCACCAAAGTATTTAAGGATACCGAGCCGAATTACCGCGAATTTACTGCGGCGCGCGTACTTAAAAATGAGCGTTATTCATTTCAGGTAGCCGTTCTGCCCGAAAAAAAGGCGGAGGAAAAGCTCGCGGTTTCCATAAAGACCGCACTTAAAGGCGTAAAGCTTTTTGTTGTGGAGAATATCCCCTCGGGTCTTTCTGCTTATGAAAGCCGCGACTCGTTCCACTTCGATATTGACCGCACCGAATTTCCGGATTTACTGCGCCCGTGCGGCGATGCCGTTAAGCTCAAAAAAGGCGAATGGACCTCGCTCTGGATCGAATACATACCCGACGGCACCGTAAAGGCGGGCAAAAAGAAAATCACCGTTGAGCTTTGCGCAGGCGGCGAAAAAATCGAAAAAGTGTTTACACTCGATATTATTGATGCTTTTCTGCCCGAGCAGGAGCTGTTGTTCACAAACTGGTTTCACAATGACTGCCTCTGCACCCGCTACGGCGTGGAGCCTTTCGGTGATGAGTATTGGCGCATAGTAAAAAATTATATTAAAAACGCCGTCGATCACGGGCAGACAATGATACTTACGCCCGTATTCACGCCGCCGCTTGATACCGAAATCGGCAAGGAACGCCCCACGGTGCAGCTTGTGGATGTTAAAAAGACGAAAGACGGCTACACATTCGGATTTGAAAATTTTGAAAAATATATTGCTCTGTGCCTTGAATGCGGCATAAAGGCATTTGAAATTTCGCATTTCTACACCCAATGGGGTTCGCTTGCCGCGCCTAAAATCATTGCTGAGGTCAACGGCAAAAAAAAGCGCATTTTCGGGTGGGAAACAAAATCTCACGGCAAGGCATATACTGATTTTCTTACCGCGTTTGCCGCCGCGTTTATAAAAGAAGTCAAAAAGCTCGGTATTAAGGACCGCTGCTGGCTGCATGTTTCGGATGAGCCGAGTAAGGAGCACAAGCCCGACTACAAAAAATCAGCCGATACCGTTCACGCGCTTTTCAAGGGCTTTCACACCTTCGATGCGCTTTCGGATATCGAGTTTTACCGCGAGGGACTTGTCGAAACGCCCGTCTGCGGCATAGAGCACGCCGATTTATTTAAGAGCGAGGTCAAAAATTTCTGGACTTACCATTGCTGCGGTCATCTGCGCGAATTTGTTCCCAACAGATTTTTCGCGCAGCCGTCAATGCGCAACAGAGTGCTCGGTCTTATGCTTTATAAATACGAGGCGCAGGGTTTTTTACAGTGGGGGCACAATTTCTGGTATTCGCAGTATTCGCGTTACGAAATCGATCCGTTCACCGTAACCGATGCGGGCGGCGCGTTCCCCTCGGGTGATGCGTTTTTCGTATACCCCGGCGATGACGGCGCACCTCTCAATTCACTTAGATATGAGGTTTTTGCAGAGGGCTTGCAGGATATGCGTGCATTAAGCTTGCTTGAAAGCCTTAAAGGGCGTAAATTTGTGCTCAGCTTAATAGAAAACGGTCTTGATGTGCCGCTCAGCTTCAAGGAATATCCGCACGAGCAGGAGTGGCTGCTCGCTTTAAGAGATAAAGTCAACGCCGAAATAAGCGCTGCATTATAAAAGAGGTCTTGAAAATGGCAAAACAAAAAAAGAATGTTAAAAGAAATGTGCCGGAAAAGCACACCCGCAAAATCGCCACAAAGGGCGCGGACAGATTTTTCTTCTATCTCTGGCAGTTTACCTGGGGCCTGCCCGTAAATCTTATAGGCTTCATCGTGTTTCTTGTTATGTTCAAGGGGCATCGCCACGAGCGTTTCTGCAACGCGTTCATTACATATATCCCGGGGAATTTCGGCGGTCTTTCGCTCGGTCTGTTCATATTTATGCGCGAGGGCGGCGCGGATGTCTGGGAGCACGACACCAAAATTCACGAGTACGGACACACCATCCAGTGCCTGCTGCTCGGCGGTCTGTATTGGTTTGTAATCGGCATTCCCTCGGCGGTGTGGTGCAATCTGCCGTATTTCCGCAAATTGAGAAAGGAAAAGAATATATCCTATTACAAGCTGTACTGTGAAAGCTGGGCAAACAAGTGGGGTCAGAAGTGGAGCGGCTACAAGCAGATAGATAAAAGATAACCGATATGAAAAATGTTTGTGATTATATGATAATCCAGCGCGAAGCCGACGGCTTCGGCAGAGTTACCTTCGCAGGTGGATTCTGCGGCAGCGGCGAATATGCCGTTGTTGCCCGCGTTATGCGCGAGGATGACAATATGACTGTTGTGCCGTGGCAGGTCTGCACGCTTACTGACGGTGGCTGGACTGTTGAACTCACCGTTCCGCAGGGCGGTCTTTACCGCTTTGAAGCACGCGTATGCCCCGGTGTTGCTTCGCCGTGCAACAACCGCTACGACTGGTGCTCGCTTATAGCCTGCGTTCACCATGTAGGCGTCGGTGATGTTTTCGTTATGGCGGGGCAGAGCAATATGTCCGGCTACGGCAGAGACCCCGCATACGACCCGCCCGAATTGGGTGTTCACCTTTTCGATAATCTCGGCAGATGGGGGATAGCGGCGCATCCGCTCAACTCTGCGCCAAATGCCGTTTATTGCAACAATGACGATTCCTCCGGAACATCGCCCGGACTTGCATTCGGCAGAATGATGCACCGCAGGCTCGGTGTTCCCGTGGGACTTGTTGCCGCAGCGCGCGGCGGCTCATCGCTTGAGCAGTGGAATCCCGCAGAGGAAAACCCCGACCTGTACCGCGAGCTTGTGAAAAAGCTCGAAGAAGTCGGCAAATTTGCGGGCATGGTGTGGTACCAGGGCTGCAACGAGACGGTCGAGGAGGATGAAGCCGATTCGTACCTCGAAAAATTCACGCAGACGGTAACGCTCTGGCGTGAAAAATTCGGTTATTTCCCCATAGCCACCTGCCAGCTTAACCGCCACGCCTCAAAGGACGGCGAGCGCGACAGGCTCTGGGGCAAGGTCAGGGAGGCTCAACGCCTTGCGGCGCGCAGCATCGAGGGCGTTTATATCGTTCCGACGATAGATATGCACACAAGCGACGGCATCCACAATGCAAGCGGCGCCTGCATAACCGTGGGCGAACGCCTTGCAAGCGTACTGCTTAAAGGGCATTACGGCTTGACGGGTACATTCGCACCGAGCATAACCCGCATAACCCGTGTTGACAAGCGCACCGTTCACCTTGAGTTTGACGGGCAGTATATGCTGCGCACTATGGACGATATTGCCACGGGTATAAATATTGAAGATGAAAACGGCTTGCAGAAATGCACGAAAATCTCCGTTTGCGACGACGGTGCACTCGTTACCGCCGAACGCGATATAGGCAAAAATGCAGTTTTCCACGCATACTGGGAAAGAGAAGTACCCGCATTCTTCATACGCGATATATACGGTATGCCCATGCTTGCGTGCTATGGGGTGAAAATTGAATAGGGCGGTGATATCCGTGAAAAACCGCAACTTCACAATTCTCTGGGTGCGTGATGCGCTGCTTGCGGCGGCGGCTTCGCTTACCTCGGTGTCGGTGCTGTCGGGGCATCTGCTTTTCACGGGTATGGCAGAAAGCAAGGTCAGCTTTTATCTTGCATTCGTGCCGCTTGTAAATCTCGCGGTATCGCTTTTGTTTTCGGGTATAGCCGCGCGCACCGAAAAAACCGTTACGGCATATTCGGCATTATGCCTTGCGGCAGGTCTGCTTACGGCATTTTATGCACCCGTATTCAAGGCAGAGAGCAGCGAAAATGCGCTATTTATCTGCATTATGGCACTCGGCAGCCTCGTTACCGCGGTAACTGCCGTGCGCACAATATTCGACTACAAGCTGCCCTGCGAGGTCATGGAGCTTGACTCATACTCACTGTATGTATCGGTAAGCGGTATAGCCGGGGGCGTTTCGGGCATTTGTGCCGGCGCGCTTTTAACACTCGGTTATAAAAAGCTGCCGTTTATAAAAGCTACCTGTGCGGCATATATCGGCGCGGCTGTGTGCCTTTGCGCCGCCGCGGCTATAAACAAAACGCTTAAAAAAATCCCATCTGCCGCAAAGCGCGAATCAGGCGCGAAAAGCGGAGCGGGCGTAAAAGCACTTATGAAAAACCGTCAGTTCAGAATACTTATCATTCCGAATCTTCTGCGCGGTATCGGTATGGCTGTGGTGCCTATGATGACCGTTTTTGCAGTAAATGCAGATGTTATTGGCGAAACCGACGGCGCTGCCGTTACCGTATGCACCTATGCGGCAACGCTTGTGAGCTGTTTAATGTATGCCTACCTTGCGCCGCGGCTTAAAGCCTCGCGGCTTGTGGTGGCGGGCGCGGTTCTTTTCTGCACGCTTGTGCCCTGCCTTAAAGGCGGCAAAATTCCATTTTTCATCTGCTATACGGCGGCGTATATAGGTTACTATGTGGTAAGCTGTGCGGTTCCCGACCTCGTCTACCGCAACGCGCCCACCGAAATTATGAGCGTTTTCCATACATGGCGGCTTGCGCTTTCAACCGTAGGCACAACTGCCGCGACCGCGGTTTTCGGCAGGCTTATCGGCAAAGTGCCGTCTGTGTGGCTCATTGCCGCAGGTTGTGTTACACATATTGTGTGTGCCGCGGTGTATTACGCGGTATATGCACAAAGTGAAAAAAATCGCCGTACGGCGAAATGATAAAGGCGGAATGTATATGAAATTTATTGCTCACAGAGGCGCCTGCCTTGAATTGCAGGAGGATACTCTTGCAGCCCTTAACAAAGCCGCTGACTACGGCGCATTTGCCGTGGAGTGTGATTTGCGCTATACCGCCGACGGTGTGCTTGTGATTTACCACGACAGAGAGCTTACACGCCTTACGGGCAACGAATCAAGAGTTATTGATATTACATACGCCGAAATGAAGAAAATACTTGCCGAATCCGGCAAAACGCTCACCACATTCGATGAGCTTGTTTCGGGCTTCAACCGCAAATCCGCCGTGCTTTTCGACATTTCATTCGATGCGCTTGAAAAGGACTTTTACCGTCTTATCTCGGATGTGCCGTTTCGCGCGATTGCGGGCATACACGCCATAGAGGAAGCAAAGCTCGCTTCCGCATACTTTGCAAAGGAAAATATCCTTGCTTTTATGCCGAGGGATGGCGTTCCCTCACAGTTTGCCGAGGCGGGTGCAGGCAATATAAGGCTCTGGGAGCATTGGACCGATGCACTCCCCGTGCAGGAGGTGCGTAAAACTCTGCCCCAAGACCGCGAAATATGGATAATGGCGCGTGACGGCAGTATAAAACATCCGCTTTTTTGTATGAACGGCTCACGCAGCTCCATTGAAAAATTCACTGCCTGCGGCGCAGATGCGATGCTGCTTAACGATATAAAGCTTGCTATGGAATTTTAATGAAATTCCGTATTGTAAACTACAATCGTAAATGCTATGATATTATCAGCATAAAGGAGAGATTTATATGGGTATTAAGACACAGCTTTTAAAGCTTAAAAGCACATATCTCGATAATGAATCGGTTTCCAACCGCGAGCAGCTCGGCTTTGCGGGCGGCATATTCGGCAACGCCATGGGGCAGGACAGTTACGAAACCTTTGCCGATAAATTTGACCGCAACTTTATGGGCCTTACAAACAATATGAACACCATAAAGGGCAACATAAGCACGATTCTCGGCTTCTTCATTCCTCCAGTTGCGGGCGCTCTTTACGATATGCCTACCCGTCCCGGCAAAAAAAGCAACATAAGAAAAGCTCTTATGATTATGCCGATTCCGTTCGCGATTTCGTCAATGCTTCTTTTTGTGGTGCCGTCTGACAATGCCGTTTATAACTTTATATGGACTCTGTTTTTAAGCACCGTTTTCTCAATAGTTGATACCTTTTACGACATAGCGCTGAATGCACTTGCATTCAAAATGGTTTCAAACCCCGCGGACAGAAAAAAGTTCTTCACCTTTGAGTCTATCGCTTCGACCCTCGGCTCCATGGCTCCCGGCGGAATCATACCCATAATCGTGGGTATGACCGACGATTCGCACAAGCAGCAGTCGCTGTATTTCTTCCTTGCGCTCGGCTTCTGCATAATCGGCGTGCTTGCGATGTATGCACCGTATATGACTATTGCGGAACGCGCCCCGATTCTTTCCGCACAGCCCGAAAAGAAGGATGAAAAAATCCACTGGGACAAAAATATGATAAAGGCGATAATTCACAACAGACCGTTTATGGTGCTGCAGCTTGCAAACCTCTTTGACTGCATAAGGCAGATGACCTATAAACTTCTTCCCTACCTTTATGAAGATACCTTCGGCGATCTGAAGATGAAAGCGGTAATTGATGCAATAAGCGGCTCGCTTTCTTATGTCGGGCTGCTTGCGGTTCCGTTCCTCGGCAAGAAATTCTCGGCAAGAACGATTCTCTCCGGCGGCTATTTTTACACGGCATTCTTTTACGGTATTATGTCGGTTTTCAATTTCAGATTCGACCTCAAATTTATGCGTAAATTCAGATACCCCATCTGCCTGTGCATAGGCTTCGGCGGAATTCCGAACGCAGCTCAGGGCGCTTCAAGAAAAATCATCACCGCTGATTCGACCGACTATATGGAGTGGTATTCCGAAAAGAAATACGGCTCCGCAGTCAGAAGCGACGGACTTATCAGTGCTGCCCAGAACATTATGGGTAAGGTACAGGCGCTTATCAAAACCAACCTTTACAACTCGATTTTCCACCTTATCGGCTATAAAACAAACGACCTTTCAACAGGCGTTAAACCCGTTCAGAGCAACAAGACGCTTCGCGGTATTTACGCCGCCGCTTCGATTTGCGGATTTTTAGGTAACTTCCTGCCGGGCGTATGCTTCTTCCTCGACAATTACAGAGGCGAGCGCAGGGATAAGATTTATGCCGAGCTCTGCGAGATGCGCGCTGCAAGGGAGGCTCATAAATGACAGCCAACAGCGAGGTGTTCGTTTTTAACGGCATAAAGCTTAAAATCTCGCAGCCGCAGGAGCTTGTATGGCGCTTGCAGTCATTTTACGGTGACGGTTTTGAGGATTGCGGCGCGGCACAAACGCTTGCCGCAGACTTGAAAGAGCCGTTGAACGAAACGCCGCACCGCATAGATATTGCGGATTCCGCGGATGAGCATACGATTACCTCTGCGGATAAATCTTTTGTGAAAATCACCGCCGATGCCGTAGAATTTTACGGTGCCGACGGTGTTCTCAAACGCAGCCTCACGAGCATTGAACAAAAGGATGACGGAACGGTTTTTACGCTTTCGCTCACAAAATCCGAAAAGCTTTACGGTACTGGTGAGCATTTCGACTCCGTTCAGCGGCGCGGCAAAAAATTCCATATTTATGCCATAGATAAATGGTGCCGTACACGCGGCAACAGTTATTTACCCATTCCGTTTTTCATAAGCTCCGAGTGTAACGGTGTGTTTATAAACAGATATGAACATTCCGTTTTCGATATGGGGAAACGGAGAAACGATGAAATAAAAATCATGCAGCTTCACGCGCCGCTTGATATGTATGTATTTCTCAATGAAACACCCGAAGAAATATTAACCGCATACAGCCGCATTACAGGCTTTGCCCCGATGCCTGCGGATTGGTGCTTCGGTACTGTTGTTTGCAGGTATCACCCTGAATTTTCCACAAAAGAGGGCGTTATCGCCATGGCGGATGCTATGGAGGAAAACCGCTTTCCGTGGGATGCCGTAATCACAGAGGGGTGGGGCACATTCAATAAAACGCGGTGGGATGAGCT